>NZ_JBAYLY010000009.1:0-99637 GCF_041663825.1 Methanoregula sp. | reverse complement strand
CTTCTTTGCGACAAGGCCGCCCTCAACAAGGGATTTGAGTGCTTTGTCAATGGTATTGGGATTCGCCCTGAACTGCTTTTTTAACTGGTTGAAGTATTTATCCCCGTCAACAGCAAGAGCGATGTAAATCGCCCATTTCTGCGGGGTGTCAAGTTCCATGACCGCTTCGCGGATCTCAACCGGAACCTGATCGAGGTAGTGCTGCACAGCAAGTTCATCCATAAGTTACGACCACATAACTAGTTACATATTAGTAACTGATAATCCTTTTGCTATCACTTTCACACCGCACAAAGAAAATTATCTTAATAACAAGTATATACCATCACTGAAATGTCCCTCTCTGAAGAATCAGTCTCGTACTATTCAGAGAGGAAAACGCAGTTCGATCGTCTCAAAAAGGGGACTCCTGTCGGTATTTTCGGATCATTTTATGGATCGAGAAAACGGGATTTGCTCTCCCTCAAAAAATTCCTTTTACGCTCCGGTTACAACGCCCGGATCTCTGAAGATCTCGATACAAGGACAGGAACGGTTCGTGGTAATCCGGACCCGGTGCGGGATCGAATGCTAAGTGATGAACTGATAACAAAAAGCGACATCCATCTTTTCATTCTCGTTCGTGCAAAAGAGGGTGAGCCGGATAATCTCATCCAGTCGGTTTCCATGGAAATTGAACATCTGCATACCCTGAGTGAATGCGGGCAGAAATCTGAAAGATATGTGGCAGTTTATGCAGAGACCGGCCTTCTTGGGACAATGGGTGGAGTATGTGAAGGGTTGCTCGCGATAAAAGAAGATGACTGGGTTGTCGGAGAATTCGATGACATCGAGGAAATATTCCGACCCGCCAGACAATTTTGCCTGAACTGTATTCAGGACATATACCACTGGTAGACCGTGCTCTGCCCCCGATTTTCCCGCCGGCCCCTCCACGCTCCATCACCACAAATCCCCTGTTTCCACCCCACCTTTTCGCGCCTCTCATTCAGCTAACCCGCAGGTTATACCAATCCGGGCCCGCACAAACCCCCGATTCCCCCAATAACTACCAATTCTTTCGAATCTACCGCAGAGTATATATCCAGACATATCATTTTAGAGAATAATCAATTATGCCCCTGACGTTCTGCACGAAGGTAACGAGGAAGATCGCGAAGATCGGGTACACAAAGAAGGTCGCCCGCCGCTTCGCGAAGGTCTTTGCCATCCTCATGACCCTGACCTGGGGCCTTTTCGGGCTCTTTGAGAAGGAAAAAGCACCGATCTACCTGATCGCCGGTGCCGGGGCAATGCATGCGGGTGCCCGGACCGGGATGTTCTCGCCCGCCATCTCTTCTATACGTCGGTGACCGCCGGTCCGGTCATTACTGGTATCTGATTGCCTGGCAGCGTATGCCACACTAGTTTATCAGGCTCGTACTATTTCTAAAAAAAAGCGGGACGATCCTGCACCGGGCCGGCATTGTTATCCTCTTGGACGAGCGGAAGCGTTCGCCCTTCCACGCGATCTAAAAAAGAATACCCCGGCCCCGGGTCACGGGCAGGAACAAAAAAGAGGTGGATTACACAATGACAACCGAAATTAACGAACAGGACGTGATTACGCCGGGTGCGATTGCATCCGGTGCCTCGTACAGCAACCGGATTATTCCCTGTGAGAACGTCGCAGGTGAGACAACAAATGTTCGGAGAGACTTGGGGAGCGGGACCGCACCCCGGAGAAAGAGAGGCCTGCACCGCTCGCCGCTCCTCTACGAAGCGATCGGGATCCTCAACGAGCACGGGTATGCACCGTTCCGTCTCCTTGACAACCCGGACTTCCATGATGCCATCATCGCGACAAAAGATAAGTCCGCGGGGTTGTTGATCGCCGTCATCTACTCCCAGAAACAGGTGCCCGACGCCCATACCCTCCGCGAACTATTTCCCCAAAAAGTGGACAAGGCCCGCGCCATGGTAAAATCCACGCCGCACCGGGTCATGATCTGGGTAAACTCCCCCGTTTCCGGATGGAGATTTTACCGGGTGGACATCGGCGGTATCTCCTACGACTGGGACCTTGCAAAAGAGTTAGGAAGATAATTCCCATTTTTTCATCCGATTTCTGCCCCGATATCTGCCGGCGCAACGCAAACGCCCCGGAAACGGCAACCTGCCATAATTCTTTCCCGGATTCATTTCCTTTTTCAGGCCTATATCCCCCCAACGCCTATGATTCTATGTCAAAGGGCGCCCCGAGACAAAGAAAAAAAGAAAGGAGATGTGAGAAAAATGGCAGACTTCGCACCAAAGAGTGCAATCAAGAGTGCGGTCCGCAAGATTGCGGCACCGCTTGCGGACGTGGACGCGTTCAACACGCTTGTCCAGTCAGTCATCACGAACAACCCGTTCGGATGTGTATCGTATATGAACTCGGGCGCCAACCACCCGCCCGTAGAGAAGTCAAAGGAGAACTACACGGCAAAATTCGTGTACCAGGATGAGGACGCGAAAAAGATCGGCAGCGGCTCGGAGAGCTACAACACGGTCGCCGGCTACAAGGCAGGCATCGCAGCAGTCCTCGCAAACTCGGCGAACGTCACGGCGCACGGGGGGACCCCGGCCCATGACTCCGATGGAGACACGTTCTCTGCGACCCTCAAGTGCCACGCGGCAAACAACGAGATCTTCCTTGTCACCTTCGGCAGGGAGCAGGTATCGATCTCGTCCTACGAGGACGATGCCATCCTGACCGTCGTAGAGACCTGGGCAGATGGTGTTACCGCCCTTGCCTAGAGGTGATCCCGATGGACAACGAGATCATCCTGATCGGTGCCTTTCTGGGCACCGGCCTCCTCGCCTACGTGGTAATCCCCGGCCTGCTCGTCATGTGGGACCGGGTCCTCGACCATATGGAAACAAACGAAGAAAAGAAGTAAGAACAAGACCGGGTGGGGGAGATTCCCCCGCCGGTCTTCTTTTAGATGGGACTGTATCTTCAGACCATCAGTGCCGGGCATCGGCATGCGCATCGAACGCCGGCACATAGGGCTTGATATCCAGGAGCGGCGTGCCGTCAAGGATGTCCACATCCTCTATTGTTATCACGTTACCCTCGACACCCACGAGCCGGACGACCGAGAGGCCGATCGCGTTCGGGCGTTTCGCCGACCGGGTCGCAAAGATGCCGCGGGGAACGGGATCGAGGAAGGGGGTGACCGTCAGGCTGTACCCCGTGGACCGGTGAAGGGCGTAGAGCAGGATGATATGCGAGAACCCGCCAAGATCCGCCAGGCCCCCCACAAGATCGCTCCTGATATCGACGCTCCCCCGGACACCCCGGGCACATTATAACGCTTTTTGGACTTGGAATTTTTCAGGGAGGATACAGGTTGTACCGATTTTACAGCATTATATAGATACTATCGTCAAATCGAAAAAATTAAAAAAGGGGGTTATACCTTCACGTACACTGCCCACTGCTGCAGAGCGATTGGATCTGTCCGGACCATGCGATCACTTCCGAGAAACCGGTTGCAGCCTTGCCGAGTGCAACGGCCCGTAAAGTACGGTCCGTCTCGAGTACGCCGCGGTCATGCCACCAGACTGCTTCCCAGTACCGGTCCTCGCTTGCCGCATAAAGTCGGGTCACTTCGCTGTCCGGATGCTTCCCCATTACTGTCATGGTCTTCCACTGCATGGCATCTGCATCCATCCTGAGCTGGTAGACCATGGCCGTCGGTGTTTTGCCCACGGTATAATTCACATAGGTGCCGGTCTGGCCGGATGCACGGGTACCCCAGTATGTTATCCCGGGATTTCCGGAACAGATCGAGACTTTCCCTTCACCGGGAACTGCGATAAAGGAATACAGCGTTGCCGCATCGGGCCGGAACCGGTTGATCGTGTTGGCGCTGAAAGGATCATCCCGGTGCCACTCCTTACCGTCCCACCAGTCTGTCAGCGAGAAGATGTTGCGGGCGGTCGTGTAATTTACCGTCCCATAATGGTCAACAATCTCCTTCTGTGCCGTGATATAGCGGTAATAACTTGACGGATAATACGTGAGGGGATCCCAGATGAGCTGGGAAGGTTTCATGGCAGTATTCAGGTAATGGTTGGTAGCAATGATATAGTCCGTATTCCCCGTATCTCCCGGGTAACGGATTGCATACCGCGACCGGCTGGCTTCGATCACCTCAGCGTTGCCGGATTTATCGGCAAGCAGATGATTCAGGGCAAATGCACGGGTCGAGTTGAGCAGGAACTGTTCTGCATCCTCCACGGTTCCGGCAGTCATGCCCACATAGGGAAGTTCCAGAAAGCCAGTGATTCCCGGTCCGCTGTCACCTTTTCCTTGAGAGGGACCCGAGTTCATGATATACACAAGTCCCTGGTCGTTGATCACCGCAGCGGTTCCGGTTCGGCCCGCTCCTGACGGGAGGATTGCGGCATGTCCCTTATCGGGATACAGCGCCAGCAGAACTGCATAGGAATTGGAGGGCACAGGATAGTAATCGAAATTTTCACCAACGATCATGCTGCCATTCGTTGTATTGCCAAATGCGGCAAAGGCCGTACAGTGTTCATCGGGACCGGGACCCTGCCTCCCGCCATAATACAACATAACGATGGGATCGTTTGGGGTGAATGGGATCCCCTGGTCGTTCATGGCATCTGACATCCCTTTAAAAAATGCCGGGAAGTCAAACCCGGTAAGTTCGGTTTTGATATACTGGCGGGAGATGCTGCAGTTGTCCATGACATCTGCATACGAATTTTTCGAGAGCGCACTTGCCCAGGCTGCATCCCTCACAATGGCGATGTATTCCGGCACTTCAAGACCGTACTGGTACCCCATCTCGTACGGGCTTCCGGTAAGAATAACGACGGGCATCACACCTGGCGGAGCTACATACGTATCTGAGACCGGTCCCGTTATGGCCGCATCGGATACCGATGTGAACAGGGGTGGGATGCACGACGCTGTGCTGGCAGCACATGTCGTCGAATGGCCGACTGAGCCAGCACTTGTTGCCGTAGCTGCACAAGGTGCAAGGATGAGAATGACAAGGAGAAGCGATAAAAAGAAGGTGAATTTCTTATGAAATCGTTTCATGATTATTATATCATATGCGAGTGGATATAATTTATGAGACGATCTTACAGAGGTCCGGTCACACCCTACATCGGAAATGTCTGGCGTCCTGACATCGGTACCCGTTTTTTATGCAACTAATAAAAAATGAAAATTGTTCCCCCGGTTAATACTTTCCCATTGCCAAGAGTATCCCGCGCATTTCATCCGGCTTCCGAAATCTCTCCTGGAAATCGCGTGGCAAGAGCTCCCTCCCGCTTTCGCGCATCAGATTTTCTAAAAAAAAATATTTGAGCGTTTGGTCTTTCCTGACAGGTCACGGTGTGCCTTGTTTTTTTGTTGAAAACAAGGTTTTGCCGTGAAAAAAAGTATGAAAAACATGATCTTCCATTCATTATGGCAGATTATTCGAATAATCTTCGGTTCTCCAGAGTCCAGTTGTGAATAAGATTTAACAATATTTATTAACCGTTCTTTCCACATTTTTATAAACCGAGTATACGGTATTTTTCGAACCGGGGCACTTCTCAACTGGACATAAATAAATTCGTATCCCTCCGGAGTTGTTCGAAACGATGAGGTCTGGGTATTATGGGTTTCGCACGGTATAGTCTGGTTCCTGCATGGCTGTTGATTAGTGCGATGGTTGCAGTTGGAGTCGGTGTCGTAATTACCGAAGCCTCATGCACGTTCTGGAACAGGGTACCATGAAACATGCGGTGTCCGTGGGGATTGTTTTTGCCGTGTTTCAACTGTTTATCGGCATTGTATCTGCCGTTACCGTTTTTCCAGTACTCAACCCCGATTTTTCCCTGACTGAAGTATCCGATTCAAGTGACGAATCTCTTTACAAGAGAACCATTTTCACCAGTTCTTCTGAGACCCGGAACATCATCTGGTCCGAATATAATGCCCGGCAGAAGGCTGGCATTACTGCAACCGGCGCCGGAAGTGTTATTGTGACCGGTACTAACGGCTCGTTTGCGATGCAGCTTGCCGGTATTGGTCATATCGATGCAGTTCAGCCGGTACTCCCGGGAACGAATATGGCAAACGGGAACCGGCTGGATATTGTCCGCAACGGATACACGGAATGGTACATCAGCCGGGATGAAGGTATCGAGCAGGGGATCACACTCCCGACCCGGCCGGAAGGGACCGGACGATTGCATGTTACCTATACCCTCTCCGGGGATCTCCAGACGGTCCTTAATGGGCAGACCCTCCTCTTCTTTGATCGTTATGGCCCGGTGATGCAGTATGGCGGGCTTGCAGCGCAGGATGCTACCGGTCGTGTACTCCCGTCTGAATTGATGCTCTACGGTAACCAGCTTTCCTGGCATGTCGATGACCGGGACGCGGTCTACCCGGTTACTATCGACCCGTGTATTGCCACGCAGACGGCGATACTTAGTGCTTCGGATAAGGTGGGCGGGGCATTTTTCGGGGCTTCGGTTTCGATCTACAATGATACCGCTGTCGTCGGAGCGAAGGGAGCCTATTCCTACTCGGGTCGGGCGTATATCTTCAAGGATCTGGAGGGGATATGGAGTCAGACCGCAATTCTGAACGCTTCGGATAAACATAATTTGAACTATTTCGGGCAATCAATTTCTCTCTACAATAATACGGTAGTCGTCGGAGCAGATGGAGCCGGGTCTGGATTGGAATATCACACTGACGCTGCAGGTGCAGCATATGTCTTCAAAAACACAGAAGACCGCTGGAGCCAGTCAGTGATCTTGAACGCTTCGGATAAGGCAGCCGGTGCCCATTTCGGGACATCGGTTTCGATCTACAATGATACGGCGCTCATTGGAGCGAAGGGGGCCACATCTGGGGGATATTCCACCGCTGGCCAGGCATATGTCTTCAAAAATAGTGGGGGGACCTGGAGCCAGGTAGCGATCCTGAACGCTTCGGATAAGGCGGCCAGTGCCGGTTTCGGCAATTCGGTCTCGCTCTACAATGATACGATAGTTGTCGGGGCAGATGGGGCCCCATCCGGGGGATATTCCGCCGCTGGCCAGGCATATGTCTTCAAAAATAGTGGGGGAACCTGGAGCCAGTCAGCGATCCTGAACGCTTCGGATAAGGCGGCCAGTGCCGGTTTCGGCAATTCGGTCTCGCTCTACAAAGATACGGTGGTTGTCGGGGCAGATGGGGCCCCATCCGGGGGATATTCCACCGCTGGCCAGGCATATGTCTTCAAAAATAGTGGGGGGACCTGGAGCCAGGTAGCGATCCTGAACGCTTCAGATAAGGTGGCCAGTGCCCATTTCGGGACATCGGTTTCGATCTATAATGATACCGCTGTCATTGGATCTTATGGGGTCACAACCGGAGAATATTCCTCCGCCGGCCAGGTATATGTCTTTAAAAATAGTAAAGGGACTTGGAGCCAGGTAGCGATTCTGAACGCTTCAGATAAAATGGGTGGGGCATTTTTCGGGGATTCAATTTCGATCTACAATGATACCGCTGTCATCGGAGCGTATGGAGCCACATCCGGGGGATATTCCACCGCTGGCCAGGCATATGTAATTACACTCGCTGAATATCCCGCCCCGGCCATCACTGGCATCTCGCCATCATCCGGCCCGTTGGCTGGTGGAACCCTGGTAACCATCACCGGAACAGGCTTTACCGGAGCGACGGCAGTAACGTTTGGCAGCACAGCCGGAACCATCACGGGAACCATTACAGATACGTCAATCAATGCAACCTCCCCGGCCGGAACCGGGACCGTTGATATCACGGTTATTGCTCCCGGCGGCACATCCGATACGGGATTATCTGACCAGTTTACGTATACAGCAGCCCCAACCGTCACCGACATTACCCCCTCGACGGGTGTCAATACCAGTACTACCGCGGTAACGATAACCGGTACCGGTTTCGATACAATAACCCCGCCGATTGTGAACCTGACGAGAACCGGATACAGCACTGTCACGTTGACTGGAGTGAGTGGTACGTCAACAACGTTGAACAGGACGGTGCCTGGCGGAGTTAGAGTCGGAACCTGGAACGTAACCGTCATTAACCCAGACGGCCAGGAAAGTGGGAACCTCACCACATTCACGGTCACAGCGCCGATCCCGGCACCGACGGTAACCGATATCAGTCCGGGATCCGGAGTCAACACCGGTTCAGTAACCGTGTCAATAACCGGCACCAATTTTAACACGACCGAAACCGGGTCTACGACGGTAAATCTGATCCGGTTCGGGAATATGAACATCAGTGTAACCGGTCTCACACCGGCTTCGACAACGATTATACCCGATGTATTACTCCCGATAACCGGAGCAGCGGTCGGGACCTGGAACGTAACCGTCATCAACCCAGACGGCCAGGAAAGTGGGAACCTCACTACGTTTACGGTAACACCAGCACCGACTCCAACTCCAACACCGACAGCAACCCAAACACCAGCCGCAGCCCCGATTGTAACAAGTATCGACCCTTCGGGTGCAATCAATACCAGCGCCAGACTGGTAACGGTAACCGGTACCGGGTTCAACCCAACAATCGACCCGACCGTGAATCTGACGAGAACCGGGTATAGTACTATCATGCTGAATGTATACGGAACCAGCAGCACATCGACATCGTTGAAAAGAACCGTACCCCGTGGAATCATAGCCGGGGCCTGGAATGTCACGGTAACCAACCCGAATGGACAGGGGAGTGGGGATCTCACCCAGTTCACAGTCACAGCGCCGATCCCGGCACCGACGGTAACTGATATTAGTCCGGGATCCGGAGTCAACACCGGTTCAGTAACCGTGTCAATAACCGGCACCAGTTTCAACACGACCGAAACCGGGTCTACGACGGTTAATCTGACCCGGGCCGGGAATAAGAACATTAGTGTAACCGGACTCACACCGGCTTCGACAACGTCTATGCCCGATGTATCCCTCCCGATAACCGGAGCAATAGTAGGGATCTGGAACGTAACCGTCATCAACCCGGACGGTCAGGAAAGTGGGAACCTCACCACATTCACAGTCACAGCGCCGATCCCGGCACCGACGGTAACCGATATCAGTCCGGGATCCGGAGTCAACACCGGTTCAGTAACTGTGTCAATAACCGGTACACACTTCCAGACAACCGGGTCTACGACGGTTAATCTGACCCGGGTCGGGAATAATAACATCAGTGTAACCGGACTCACACCGGCTTCGACAACGTCTATACCCGATGTATCACTCCCGATAACCGGAACAGCGGTCGGGATCTGGAACGTAACCGTCATCAACCCGGACGGTCAGGAAAGTGGGAACCTCACCACATTCACAGTCACAGCGCCGATCCCGGCACCGACGGTAACCGATATCAGTCCAAGATTCGGAGTCAACACCGGTTCAGTAACTGTGTCAATAACCGGTACCTACTTCCAGACAACCGGGTCTACGACGATTAATCTGACCCGTGCCGGGAATAAGAACATCAGTGTAACCGGACTCACACCGGCTTCGACAACGTCTATACCTGATGTCTCACTCCCGATAACCGGAACAGCGGTCGGAACCTGGAACGTAACCATCATCAACCCTGACGGCCAGGAAGGGTCCAATTCATCAGTGACGTTCACGATAACACCCCCCTCCAGAGGCCCCACCGTAACCGGCATCACCCCATCGAGCGGTGCAAATACTGGAACGGTCAGTATCACGAACCTTGTCGGGACAAACTTTGCACCGGGTGCAACGGTGAAACTGAACCGTACCGGGTCATCCGATATCCTCGGGAGCAGCGCAACCGTAGTTTCACCTACAAACATCACCTGCATGTTTGACCTGATCGATGCAACCCCTGGGAAATACAATGTCGTGGTGACCAACACTGACAATCAGGCAGGCATGCTGGAGAACGGATTTACCGTCACGGGAACAACTCCGACGCTCCCTCCAACTCCCACCTTCACGCCGACTCCCCTCCCGACTATAACGACCAGCGGTAGTGACAGCGAGGATTCCACATCCTTCTCCGGTTCGGTTGCAGCAGTTGCAACTGCTCCTGGTGCCCCTACAGGTCATGCGATGACGTTCTCTTTCAGCCACCCGAGTGACGAGCTGGATACCCTCCAGATCATGCAGGTGCAGGTCCTCCCCTCCCGGACTGTCGGGGAGATGTCCCTCATGGTCAAAACCGTAACGCTGGGTGAGTCAAACCAGATCAAAGGTAGACCGGCAGTGGCTGGGTACAGGCAGATCGAACCGATTGGTGGCAATCCCAGCATGTTCTCCAGCGGGAATATCACGTTCCGGGTGACCAGCAGCTGGCTAACCGCAAACCATGTGACACCTGGTCAGCTCGTCATGCTCCGAAATTATGATGGTACCTGGACAGAACTCTCTACGACATATCTGTGCCAGAACGGGAATTATTATTATTTTACAGCAACGACTCCGGGATTCGCCTACTTTGCAGTCGTAGTCAGGAATACCCCCGCAGTAACCCCTGCTGAACCGCAGACCCCGATATCGGTCATTACCTCTGTCTCCACAAAAGCCACGACGACAGATATCACCCCGGAACCGACCCGGGTCCTGACAACGGCCCGTACTTTAACTCCCGCAACGTCAGAGACTACAATTGCACCGGCGGCAGCATCGGCACCGGCCGGTTCTGCCGGGTTCCCGTTGGGGATGGCCATCGGTACAGTGGCGATCGTTTTTGCGGTTGTTGGAAGTGGGCTCGTCCGCCGCTGGTGGATCCGGCACCAGAACCCCGTACTGTTCAGGAAATACAACTGATATACTGACCCGTTGATCGTACACCTCGCGTATCACTTTTTTTCGAACACTTTTTTGGAGGGTTGCCCACGCGGCAGGGAAGGGAGCCCTGAAAGCACGTCCCGGGACCCCTCCCATTTCTGCTTTACGAAAGAGCCAGCTGGTATCAGGCAGGATATCCCGTTACCCTGAGAAAAGCGGTTTCACCGCAACCGATAAAAAATAGCAATATCTTACACATCTCCACGTACCTGAAAAGAGCGTGTCTATGAATACCCACAGCTGGCTGGATCCCCGACTTGAGAAACGAAGTTCGGATACCGATGGCTCCGGAATATTTTCCAGAGTTGATATCAGAAAAGATGAGCGGCTGGCAATATTTGGGGGAAAGATCATGCCGATCGATGAGATGTACCAGCTCCCTCGTGAGATGCAGAGATACACCATGCAGATCGAAGAACGCTTTGTTCTGGGGCCGGCCAGTGCCCGTGCGGAAGATACGGATTTTTTCAACCACAGCTGCGATCCCAACAGTGGTTTTTCGGGCCAGGTCTTTCTGGTTGCCATGCGGGACATCGCTGCCGGTGAGGAGATCACCTTTGATTATGCCATGACCGTTTCAGAGTCGGTGGGAAGCGATATGATCTTCCGGATGGACTGTGTGTGCGGCTCTCCCCAGTGCAGGAAAACGATAACAGAACAGGACTGGATGCTTCCCGAACTGCAGGATCGCTACAAGGGCTATTTTTCACAGTATATCCAGGACAAGATCGTAAAACTGCACGAGAACAGGTCAGGAGATCGGGTAAATGAAGGAGTAAGTCAGCCTGAATGGAATAAAGCCGGGTTGCTTCTACGTTAATACCTCAAAGCGAGAGGCCGTGAACCTGTAAACAACGGCAGGCAGCGCTTACCAGAAATACTACGTGCAGGATCAGTTCCTGCAATTCTCCGGTTTTTATCCCCAGGGCATTGGGACAAAACCATATCACATCCTGTACCTACACATATCAGTATGCCATCTCCCATGGTTGGACGGAAATTCGGCGTCGGGGCGATCACCGCACCCGACCCTGCGAACGTGAAGGGCACCCGAGTCGTCGGGATCTCGGGGTCGAGCCGGCAGGAACCGGGGATGTCCAAGTCCGAGCGTTTGCTCCTTACCGCGCTCGACCGGTGCAAGAGTCTCGGGTGCGAGACAAAGTTCATCCGGCTCAAGGACCTGAAGATCTACGAATGCGAAGGGAACTACTCGGAGGATCCCAACTGCTGCACCTATCCCTGCCAGTCCTCGATGAAGTACGAGGACGACGAGATGGATACCGTATACACGGCAGTCCTTGACTGCGATGTCCTCTTTCTTGCCACCCCCATCCGGTGGAACAACCACTCGGCGCTCGTCCAGAAGTTTGTGGAACGGATGAACTGCATCGAGAACCAGTATTCGTGGTTCGGCAACCGGATGATCAAAAACAAGGTCGTGGGACTTATCATCATCGGCCACGTGGACGGGATGCAGCACGTAGCAGGGAACCTTTTGAATTTCTTTGCCTGGATGGGCTTTCACAGCCCCGAAGTCTCGATCGCCTCGTGGGTCGGTGAAAACGACGAGGACACGACAAAAGACTGGGCACAGATACAGAAAAACCAGTACACGCAGGAAGACCTCACCGACATGGTGAACAGTTCGCTGCGCCTTGCCTGCAGCCTCAAAAAAGGGATCTGACCGGGTGGCCAAAAGGGCCGGAAAAAGCATTCATACCCCGACATCGTAACGGGGTACACGGGCAACCGTTATAGGGAGGACACCATGCTGTACAGAAAATTTCCACGGGCTCCCATGGATCTCTCGATCCTCGGGTTCGGGTGCATGCGCCTCCCGGTACAGGAAAACCGGCAGATCGACGAACCGAAAGCGACGGAGATGATCCGGTACGCGATCGACCGTGGTGTCAACTACGTGGATACCGCGTACCCGTACCATGACGGAGAGAGCGAGCCGGTGGTCGGGAGGGCCCTTCGTGATGGCTACCGGGAGAAAGTGAACCTTGCGACCAAGCTCCCGAGCTGGCTTATCACAAAAAGGGAGGACATGGACCGGTACCTCGACGAGCAGCTCGAACGTCTCGCCACCGATCACATCGATTTTTATCTCGTCCACGGTCTTAATCAGGCAACCTGGGAGAATACGTCAAAACTCGGGGTCCTCGAATTCCTTGATGCTGCCGTAGCAGACGGCCGGATCCGGTTCCCCGCATTCTCGTTCCACGATTCCCTGCCGCTCTTTAAGGAGATCACCGATGCGTACGACTGGACCTTTGCTCAGATCCAGTACAACTTCATGGACGAGAAGTACCAGGCAGGCACGGAAGGGCTGAAGTACGCAGCGAAAAGGGGTTTAGGGATTGTCGTAATGGAGCCGCTCCGGGGAGGCCTCTTGGCAAAGGAGATCCCGGTAGCAAAGGAGATTCTCTCAAAGGCCCCCGTGCAGCGCACCCCTGCCGAGTGGGGCCTTTCCTGGGTCTGGAACCACCCCGAAGTTACGGTCGTTCTCTCCGGCATGTACTCCCTGGAGCAGGTGGTGCAGAACATTGCCTGCGCAGAGAAGGGCCATGCAGGTTCACTCAAAAAAGACGACCTTGCGGTGATCAGCAAGGTCAAAAAGGCCCTTGCCGCCCGGGTAAAGATCCCCTGCACCGGCTGCCGGTACTGCATGCCCTGCAAGAACGGTGTGGACATTCCCGGGTGCTTCGAGTTTTTCAACCAGGCACACATCTACGATGCAAAGGAAGAGTCCGGCGGGATCTATTCGTGGGCGTTAAGCGGGATCTTCGGCGGCATTCCCGGGTTTGCCTCCTGCTGCCTTGCGTGCGGCGAGTGCGAGGAGAAGTGCCCGCAGGCTCTCCCCATACAACAGCACCTCAAAGAGGTCGCCGCATATTTCGGGAAATAAGCCGGCGCTGCGCCTTTCAGACTCCTGTGGGCAGCCCCTTATCAGGCCCTCCCGGCAATCCTTTTTTATGCAGTTCTGGCACCAGACCCTCCCAGTTCCCGTACTATTGCCGACTGACGCAGCGATGTGTCCGGACTGAAGGATATTATAGCTGATCGCACCATCCTTCCCTTACAGGCACTCCCTATTGAACGGGCGCCAGGAAGCAAGGACGTATGCAGGAGATCGTAAAAAAGATGATCACCGAGGCGATGGCTGCCCAGCACGCCGACGTGAACCAGATAAAAAAGAAGCGCGGACAGAAATTTATCGTCGACGACACGAAGGCCTATGTCGATGCCGTAAAGGAGATGAAACCGGCGGGAGCCCAGAGCAAAGCGGTTTTTGCCCTGCACAAGGACTCGGTAAACGCCCACTATACGATCCTCAAAAACCTCACAACCACCATCCGGCCCGAGGACGATCCCTTTGTCGAGCACTACCAGACGCCGGTCATCCTGGAGATCCTCTACGACGAGGACCCGGCATTTAAGAAGAGCGTGGATACGTTTATAAAAGCAGTCGGGAAGGCTGAAGCCCTGATCGGGAAGGAGTCGGCCCGGCGCTACGCCGGGTTCTATGGGCCCACCTGTGTCGTGGACTTTGCCCTGATCCCCGGCAGCAGCAGCAACATCGTCAACCAGATCCTCAAAACCACGAAGATCCCGGTCGCCCACAAGCAGGCGATCCTCGCGGCAAAGTCGTGGGGCATGAACACCTCGTACGGCTTTGGGGATGTCTTTGCCCACGCAGTCGAAGGCGGCGCGACCCTTGCCGATGCGGTCAAAAAAGAGGTCGCGATGATCCAGTCCATCTACGAAACGCCGGTCAAAGCCCAGGCAAAACTCATGGACAGCGTCGGCCAGTCCTCGTTTGACTGCCGGAAGTACATGAAGGATTACCGCACGAAGATGACAGGAGCGGTAAAGGCCGCGATAGACGACGACGTCCACTACGCAAATATCGTCACTGTCCCGGCCTACTGCGTCGGCGATATCGCCCACCACATCTCCCAGTCCACGTACAACATGTGCAAGGACGACGTGATCATGGCGGTCATTGAATCGGTGACCGAAGTGATGGATAAGACGCTCCATGCCGCAGCGCCGAAGATCAAGACCGAGAACGAGGTGCTTGCACTCGCGACCGGCGCCTCTGCGAGTGCCGCCGAGTACCTGCTCGAACTCGACGGGTTCAACGCAATCATGGTCGTGGACATGCTCACGAAACGGTACCACAACTATGTCCAGCTCTACCCGAAGCGCGGGGCGGCCGTCGAACTGCACAACTGCGACTTCATGGACATGGTCTACCGGGGCTGGAAACTCGTGGACAAGGCCCGCCGGATGCAGGCCGGGACCCCCGGGGCACTCACGCCGAAAGTGGGCGGGTTCAACGTGGATCTCTCGCCGATCTTAAAGAACGACGTGATCGCAAACCCGCAGCGGTACGCGTACCCTGCCTGTGCGATGACCGTGCGGTTCTCGGCAATGATGCGCCTTGCCGACTACCCGTGCCTCTTAACAAGCGAGCCGGTCACCGCGACGCTGATGACTAACATCATTGCGCTCAACAAGACCGTCCCTGCCGCCCCGGCCCGGATCTGCAAGGACTGTGCCTCTGCTGCCCTCATGGACTTCCGGCACTGCTCCTGCCAGTGGAAGGAAGCAGTTTAATGTCCTCATGCGGGAAAGAGAGGGAGTGAAGAACCATGAAGTGCTACGTGTGTGCAAAGGAAGGAAAGGAGGCAGACGCGGTTGCAGTCTGCACGGTCTGCGGGATGGGAACCTGCATGAAGCATACGGTGAGAAAAGAGGTCGATGTATGGGAAGGGGGTTATCCCTTCCCGTCCCGGAAACTCCCGAAAAAGATGCCGAGGATGTTCTGCCCCGACTGTGCCGGGTCATATAATGAGGGGAAATAATGGCGTCGCTCTCGCAGCGGTGCATTGCGGAAGGTATCGGCACGCTGCTCCTTGTCTATTTCGGCACGGGGGCGGCGGTGATCACGCTGCTCCTTGCGGCGGGGACAAAACCCGCGACCGCATTCAATGTCGGGATCGGTGAACTGGGGGGGCTTGGCGACTGGCTTGCGATTGGCCTCGTGTTCGGGATCACCATTGCAGCCGTGATCTACGCGCTCGGCCGGGTCTCGGGTGCACATCTCAACCCGGCGGTGACCATCGCCCTCTGGACGACAAAACGGTTCCCGTCGCTTGATGCCGTGGGGTATATCGTTGCACAGTGCATCGGGGCTGCGGTCGGGAGCCTGCTCCTGTACCTGTCACTGGGGGCATCTGCGGTTACGGTCGGCGGGCTCGGGGCGACCTCCCCGTTCCCGGGGATCGGGTACGGGCAGGCGATCCTTGTCGAAGCGATTGCAACCTTTGTCCTGATGCTTGTTATCATGGGTGTCGCGGTGGACCCGCGTGCCACACCGGGATTTGCCGGCCTTGTCATCGGTCTGACCGTTGCCGGGCTCATCACGATGGCCGGCAACATCACCGGCGGGTCGCTCAACCCGGCACGGACATTCGGGCCGTACGTGATGGACGGCCTTCTTGGCGACGCAAACCTCTGGGCATTCTTCCCGATCTATGTCATCGGCCCGGTTATCGGGGCGGTGGCAGCGGCATTCTTCTACACAAAAATAACCGCTGAATAAGCCGAAAACCGGCAGGGAATTTATCCCTTTTTTTATTCACCAGAAAAAGGAATGAGCCAGGGCTCTGTTGAAGAGTTACCGGTTGATGATGATATCGGGGTGATCCCGGTCTTCTGTGGTATTGATGATCGTCACCGGGATATCGGCGTTATCGATAAAGAGCATGGCCTGGCCGAACTGTTCCGGCACGCTTGGATCAGCAAAGGTCTCGTATGCCTTCAGTCCTTCACCCTTGTAATCCGGGACCGGGACTGCGGTATACCGGAGCGTTGCCTGGACCGGGTCGTACACCGGGTTTGAGAGCGTGATAATTATGGTATCGTTATCGGCCGGGGCGTTTGCGAGCATCAGTGCTGCGTTCGGGGCGTTCGTGGTGTTCCACAGCGAACTGCCGGTAAAGACACCGGTCGCGATCCCGCCCGAGACCCGGGCCGGCCGGTCGGAGAAGTAGACCGTGTCGGGCCGGACTCCGGTAAGGGTCAGGGTCATGGTGCCGTTTGCGCCTTTGACAAGCGATCCTGCCGTTCCTTCCTGCACGAAGAGGAAACTGATAAGATCCTGACCCGGGGTGGGTTCAGCAGTAACGGCCGATGTACCCGGGGAGACCGGGCAGGTAGCAGGTTCATGGCCGGCAGCGGCCGGCGCAAGCCAGAATACCCCCAGCGCCCCGCCGATGCAAAGACCGGCAATGAGCCCTGCGGCGAGGATGAGAAATGTACGTGTATCCATAGCGGTGCTCGTATACCTTATGATTTCAGCCAGATAACGGGATAAAAGTGCGTTTTGACTTTGTAAAAAATCTTTTTATAAAAAATATTAAATCCCTGTTTTGCCCACACTCACAGGATCAACTATGGGCATCTTCCGTACTTCCCGGGACGGGCTCTTCGTCACCGCATATGCCGGCGACCGGGCGATTCTGCTCGCCTTTAACCTTATCGAGGACAAAACCGACGGGCTGGCCGGTTTCTCGATTGCCGTTGCCGGTCCGGGTCAGAAACCCGATCCGGACAAACCGTACTACCTCTCCAATCGGCTGAACTTTGCCGACAAGGTCACCGCAGGTACGCCGTACAACGCTGACCTCTGGACACCCACTGACGTGGCGCCTTTCCAGTCCTTCCACTGGACCCACTACCCCTCGCAGGGTTTCGGGACGTACACCTACACGGTCACTGCCCGGTACTTCTCAAAAGGGACCTCGCTTAAGCCCGGCCCGTCCGTTGATGTGGCAGTCGATCTCCTGCCCCCGGCAGAGGCGACGCTTGAACTGGGCTTTACCCGGACGATGATCTCGTCGCAGGCATATGCAAATACCTTCAAAAACGCCCCCCTTCACCCGGAACCCCAGACCATCAGTTTCGATACGGCAAAGTACCAGAAGCAGTACGCGTGGCTCGGGGCCCATGCACGGGAGATGATCGTGGCCTTCCTCGATACATGTACAAAAAACACGAAAACAACGCTCGACGTATTCGCCTTCGATTTTAATGAGCCGGATGTCATCAGCTCCCTGTGCGGGCTCGGGAAACGGGCACGGGTCTTCCAGGATAATTCCGCGAGCCACGCATGGCCCGAGAGCGAGGCTGAAGACATGCGGCGTTCACCGCTCAAAACGGACACAAAACCACCGCTTGAACCCGATACGGTACTGGCCCTTCGGGCAGCTGGCGTAGAAGTCAAGACCGGCCACTTCTCGGGCCTTGCACATGACAAGGTGATGATCCGCCGGCGGAACGGGGACGCGGAGGCTGTGCTCACCGGGTCGGCAAACTTCACCCTCCGGGGCCTGTACGTGCAGGCAAACAGCGTCCTTGTCTTCGAGGAACCAAAGGTTGCCGGGCTGTATGCTCAGGCATTCGACCAGGCATGGAATGCGCCAGTGAAATTCAAGTCTTCCCCCATCGCCACCGGCTGGCACGACCTGATGCTCGGCGGGGTCCGGTACTCGTTCTCCTTTGCGCCGCATAAGGAGCCGTTCCCGCTCGACACCATCCGGGAGGCCATCGGGAGCGCGAAGCAGTCTGTGCTCTTTGCGATGATGCAGATGCGGGGCTCAGGAGATGCCATCGGTGCCCTCGAGGACCTGCCCTCCCGGGAGGATCTCTTCTCCATGGGCATCATCCAGAACAAGGGAGACATCACGCTCTTTAAGCCAGACACAGGTAACGAGAACTTCACGCTGGCCTCGTCCGCGTTTTTGGCAAAGAATGTCCCGCCGCCGTTTAACAAGGAGATCCGCGGAGGTGCCGGGCAGGTGATTCACCACAAGATGGTCATCTGCGATTTCAACGGTGAGAACCCGGTGGTCTTCTGCGGGTCGTCCAACCTTGCGGCAGGCGGTGAGACCAGTAACGGTGACAACCTGATGGCGATCTACGATCCGGATATTGCGGTGCGGTACGCGGTTGAGGCGATCCGGCTTTACGATCACTTCCGGTTCCGCAGCCTGCAGGAAGGGAGTACGGGGAAAACACCGCTCCAGCTTAAAAAGACCGCAGACTGGGCCAGACCCTACTACGATCCCGGCAGCATCCGGTACCGGGAGCGGCTGGCGCTGGCGGGAAGCCCGAAGTAATATACCCGCAGTATCCTTTTTTAAAAGATGTGGCCCGGTGGCTCCTGCCGGATTCCCAACTTATATGGCAGGGCCAAAGTAATCTATAAAGTGCTACTTCACATCAGGCTGCCCTGCTACGGTCCCCGCACGTCCTGACACGCATTTGCAGAAACACATCCGTTGCTAGAAAAAGAGACCGACCCTCCGTCCCGGAACCACGGTTATGCAGCTCATCACCATTCTTGTCGCAATCTCTTCCCTCTTTGCCCTCATCGGGGTGGGATTTTTCTCACGCCGGTACGGCATTATCAACAGTGACTTCGTCCACCTGCTCTCCCGTGTCCTTGTCAACATCGCGCTCCCGGCGATCACGATCAGCAGTATGCAGGTGCCCCACACGGCAAAGACCATGGGGATTGTCGACAGCACGCTTATCGTCGCAGGCTGCTATTACATCGCCGCATTTCTGGTGAGCATCCTCATCTGCCACTTTCTTCCCTCCACACCCTCCGAGAAGGGTGTTTTCCAGTTCATGATGGTCTTCCCGAACACCATGTTCATGGGCATCCCGGTGGCATCAGCGATCCTCGGCCCGGACTCGCTCTTCTACGTCATCCTTTTCAACCTGCCGTTTAACTTCCTCGTCTTTACCATGGGCGTCTGGCTGCTCGCCCGGGGCCGGCCCGGGAAACTCGATCCAAAGGTCCTGCTCTCGCCTGGCCTTGTGGCCTCCTTTATCGGGCTTGCCCTCTTCTTGGTGGGCTATACTCTCCCCTCCCCGGTGCATACCGGGCTTGAGCTGATCGGGTCGGTGACAACACCGCTTGCGATGCTCGTGGTCGGTGCACTGCTTGCCACCCTGCCTGCCGCACGGCTGGCGGGAGACTGGAGGATCTATCTCCTCTCGGGGCTCCGGCTCATCGTCTTTCCGGTCATCGCCTTTGTCGTGCTCTCGCCCTTTATCACGGACAAGCTCCTGCTTGGCGTCGCCGTGCTCCTGATCGCCATGCCGGTTGCGGCAAACTCGGTGCTGATGTCGGAGGAGTACAAGGTGGACTCAACGCTTGCCTCGCAGGGCGTCTTCATCTCGACGCTCCTGTGCCTTGCGACGATCCCACTCCTCGAAGTCCTGCTCTTCTAGGGAAAAGTCTGTTTTTTTTGGGGCTAAAGGATTCAACAAAGACCGGTGATGGGGGTCACCGGCTAAAAAAGTATGAGACGGGTGATTTGATCGGTTTACACTGAACGGGATACGGTGGTATTCCGGGGGTGCCCCTGTTGCCGGGTGGAATTGGTCAGGGCATCCTTATGAGTCTCGAAGTATGATTTGAGCCAGGAATTTACCGCTGCCGTATCATTGTTCTTGAGTGCGGTCTGCGCCGTACTCACGTCAACCCCCTGTTTCTGGAGCCGGGTGATAAACGACTGGAGGTGAGCCTGCTGCATCGTTGCATTTACCGCAAAACCCTGGCTTTTCTGCTCATGGGTGGTGTTGCCAAATTGCCCTTGGTACGCTTCCTTGTACGATGTAACCCAGGCTTTGACTGCTGCCGTATCGTTGTTCTGGAGCGCAGTCTGCACCGTGCTCACGTCAACCCCCTGTTTCTGGAGCTCGGCGATAAACGACTGGAGGCGGGCCTGATGCAACGTTGCATTTACCGCAAAACCCTGGCCGTTCTTCTCATGGGTGGTGTTCCTGAACGCAGCCGCTGAAGCGTTCACGTTTGCTCCCCGGCTGTGGAACGGTGTGATGTTGGTTCCCTGCAGGGGGTGCTGGAAGGTGCTGTTCCGGGCGAAATGATGCCCCGAACCCTGGCCGTGCAGGGAGGTCATGTTACCCGATGACGACGTGCCTGTTGCCGCACTGACCGTGCTGATACCGAGGCCGAGAACAGCAAAGACGAGCAGGAGCACCCCGAGGTTCCCTGCCATTGTAGTAATTGTTTTCATAATCAATCTCCGTGATGGAATTGAGATGTGGCACTTAATGTCGACATCTTGTACAGTTTATTTTACATTTTGTAATATAAACGTTCGTGTGCCGGTGTTCTGCGGCTGTACCGGATCCTTCCCGCCGGGGATTTCACCGGTGACCACGCTGCATGTCTAAAAATGAAATCAAAATCGGGTTATTCTGTCGGTGTCACAGTATCCTGTGCCGGGTTGATCGCGTGGTACAGTTCAGACACCGCCCGGAGCGTTGAAAACCCTTTTTCCGTGATAATGTAGTCCCCCCGTTCGTGTCGCTGGAGGATCATGCCGGTATCGGCAAGTTTTTTCACATGGAAGAGGAGGTTTCCCCCCCGCAGACCGGTCAGCGCCGAGAGGTCAGAGAACGTCCGTGTCTGCGTGGAAAGGGACTGGAGGATCTGCATACGCTGGACATTTGCCACCGGTTCGAGGATCTCTTTTACCGCCCGCTCTTCCGGTATATTACCGGAAGAATCCGGGGAATCCTCGTTCTTCGCATAGATTCCAAGGGACTGCATCAGGTCGACCTGTTTCTCAAAGAGCCGGTACACTTCGGTAAAACAGGTATCGCAGCGAGGAGATGGGCCTTTTTTTCGCAGGTTCTTCATCTCCTCCCGGTACGAAGCGATCATCTCTGCCGAAACCGACCCGTCGCGGATATGCTCTGAGGTGTTTTTCAGGAATTCCATGAAAACCGTAAAACAACGGTCCCGCATCGCACAGTCTTTGACCATATGGTCGGTCAGGTCTGTTTTTGCACGATCGACCTGGTGGTCGGCAAACAGGCCGGAATAGTTCTTCTTCAACTCATCAAGCACGACATCGACGTGTTGCTGGTTCGCCCGTTCGATGAACCGCCTGAGATCGGTTCGGAGCCCGGTGATCTCGGTTTTTAATTCCCTGATCTCTGTAATGGATCCCAGTACTGCACCCATACATCTCATCCCTGTTTCTTACGGCTTGCCTTGATGTGAAATCTGAAGGTCACATGGATGACCTTCCTCTGTTTGTATATTTTAGTAACGCTCAAGTATATATTTTAAACACCATGATGGGTATGTGGTGAAAAAAAATGCCAGTATGGAAACCAACCGGTAAAACGGTTACAAAAGAACAGGCCGAAAAGTCTCTTAAGACCATCAAGAGTGCCTGCTTCGGGTGCGACACGCACAACAGCGACTGCTCGATTGCAAAGGCGGCCGGGGACGTCGCAGCAATGGTACAGGAAGGCACGCCTTCAGTAAAGGAACAGATTCACGCGCAGATCGAAGGGGCACTTCACGGGGCAAAATTCCCGGTAAAGACACCAAAGGCACTTCTTGAAGCATTTCCTGACGGTGCGGACACCACCTGCTGCGTGGGAGATCTTAAAATGACCGCAGGAGAGGCGGGAAAACTCCTCAAGGCCTCCGACTTCCCGTTCAAAAGCGCAAAGACTGTGGCCGATGTGATCGTGGAACGGGCAGGGCTCTAACCCCGCTTACCACTACTTCTCTCTTTTTTCGCAGGTCCCTTGTGCCCGGGCTCATCCGGCACCCGGGTTTTCCTGCCGTACGGGCAGATATACAGGCACATCCCGCAGACAGGAATACCCGTTGATTTTTCTATCTCCCTGAAGTACCGGTCGCAGGCAGCGGCATCGAACCGGGCCTCCCGTGGCTCGTCTTCGTGGAACTCCCGACCGGAGATCGCCTGTGCCGGGCAGGCATCGGTGCACTGCGTGCAGATCCCGCACCGCTCTTCCATGGGCGTGCCGGTCGGCGCGAGCGGGGCGTCGGTAAGCACTGTTACCCACCGGACCCGGGGGCCGTGATCGGGGGTGACAAGGAGGCAGCTCTTGCCGATCCAGCCGAGGCCGGCGAGATGGGCAGGGAGCTTATTCGAAATAACGCCGGCGATCTTCTCGTCGCTTGCCCGTTTTGAGGCCGGTGAGGGGAGCGCCCGGTACCCTGCCCGCTGGAGGGTATTTGCCACGGCAAGCGCGATCTGGTCGAGCGCTTCGTTCACGACATCATATCCGTTATGCCGGTACAGCATCGCCGCCGCGTACTCCTCCCGTTCGGGCAGGAGATCCACGAGCGAATCCTGGAGTGCGATGCCGATCGATACCGCCCGGGGGTACTGTGCCACCCGGTCGCCGCCCTGTGCACGAATAAAGTCCCGTGCGGATACAAGGTCCGCCACCCCAAAGTAGTCCGCCCCGCGTCCGAGTGCACAGGATTTGAGTTCCCCGTCCAGACCCATGCAGATTCCCGTTCCTGATGTTGCACCCCTCATGATGTGAGGTTTACGGTACGTGTGCGGTGGCTCCCGCGGGATAATAGTCCGCCTGAAAAAAAGAGTATATCAGATGCCCGGCCATACCTTTTCCCTGAGGCAGAATCTATGGCAAAAAACACGATGGAACTTTTCAGTGACGAGGCCCCCGAGGTTGCGGCCGCGTTCAACAACCTGATCATGGCGGTCGTAAAACGACCGGCGCTCGACGCGAAGACCAAGCAGCTCATCTACATCGCGATGAAGGCAGCGATGGGTGACGATACGGCAGTAAAAGCCCATATCCCCATGGCAAAGGCGGCAGGAGCGACCCGGGAAGAGGTGATCGATGCGATTCTCATGACGCTCACCGTCTCGGGGATCCGGGGCGTTGCCCACTGCCTGCCGGACGCGGTAGCGCAGTTTGAGAAATAGATCTTTTTTGTTTGCTGGATAATGAAAAAAAGTTAGACGAGTTTCGCCCCGGCAGTCGCCCCGGGCTTGCACTCGAAGACGTCGGTGATCTTCACGATAAGAAGCGACCGTGCGGGAAGCGCCGGGTTCTTCTTGTTGATCTTCGCCTTCATCTCGTCGTACTCCTTGCCGCTTGTCTTGATGGTAACATGACCCTTGATCTGGAAGCAGCCCTTGATCTCGGGACCCCAGATGTAGGTCGCGATCTTCGGGTTTGCCTTGAGGTTTTCAAGCGACTTGTTCATGAAATTGTCCGTGATCCAGATCGTGTCGTCGCTGACAAGTTCGACGATCCCGATCGGGACAACGTTCGGGGTGCCATCTTTTGCGGCCGTCGCAACCGGAAAGATCTTCATCTTCTGGATTGCCTCTTTCATCTCTGCGGTTAATTTGACCATAGTAAATTACACCAATCTCTTCCTCTGCGTTCGGGTCGTATATACCTTAGTGTTTAAAAAAACTGTACTGGTACAACCGAATGACCCGGGGATTCGCGGACGAAATAGTTTTACAGTCTTACCGGCAAGTGATTTCGTGAAGATCATGACCCGGTCATTCCATTCCTACGAGGACGCAGTTGCCTTCCACGGGCACTCCTGCCCCGGCCTTGCGCTCGGCTACCGTGCGGCAGAGTATGCCATGAAACGCCTTAACGCAGAGCGATCAGCAGACGAGGACCTTGTGGCCCTCGTCGAGAACGACGCCTGCGGGGTCGATGCCGTGCAGGCTATTGCCGGCTGTTCCGTGGGGAAGGGGAACCTGATCATGCGGGATATCGGCAAGCACGCGTACACATTCATCAACCGGAAGACCGGCACCGCGATCCGGCTTGTGCAGCGCCCCGAACCGCTCACGGAACGGATCGATCCCGAGGCAGCGGTCCTGCGGAAAAAGGTGATGACCGGGAAGGCGACCCCTGCCGAGGAAAAAGAGTTCGAAGAGCGGCAGGCGGCCATCATCGAAAAGATCCTCGCGATCCCGTTTGAGGAACTCTTTATCGAGAAAGAGGCACGGTCCGAGATCCCCGAACGGGCACGGATCTCCGGGTCGGTGCAGTGTGCCGTCTGCGGCGAGATGGTGGCCGAACACCGGGCCCGGGTCAAAAACGGGAAAATTGTCTGCATGCCCTGCGCCGGCGAGTACAGCCGGGGCTGGTAATTTTTTATACCCTGCCCGGTCAGGATAATTTCTGGTGCATTTATCGTATCCCCTGTTCCAGTACTCATTCGTACGGTGACACCAGATGGGCACAATGGACGGCATACAGGGAATGGTCGCAGGCTACCTTGCTTCCCCGAACGGGCAGGAGACGATACGTAAGTTTCTCGCATCCCCCCAGGGAAAAGAGGCGATCGATTCCTATCTCTCGACTCCCGGCGGCCAGGAGATGGCCCGGCTTCTCCTGCTGCGGGCACTTGACCGGCTCAATATCCCCGATGAAGTCAAGGTCATGATCCGCACTGCCCTTGCTGAGCCCGGTGCCTGTGGAACGTAAGATTTCCGACCACAAACAATCCCTTTTACTCTTCTGCATCCCAGTACAAGGCAGGTTTACCTGTTATTTTTCCATAAGGTGTGTACCATGACATCCCCTGTTCTGCCCTCCCCGATAAAATCCCGGTTCCGACCCGGCGAGATTACGGCTCTGTGCGACGCCGCCATCAGTACCGCCACCGCATCGCTTGCCCGTATTGCTGCCCTGCCACCCGAAAAGCGATCCATCGATACCACGCTGCTCGCTTTTGAAAGCGCGATGGCTGACTTTGGCGACTCGACCCTGCCCCTGACGCTCATGGGATACGTGTATCCCGACCCGGCAATTGCGGCCGAGGGGTCAGCATGCGAGGAGAAGGCAGGGATGTTTGTGGTCAGTGTCTTTACCCGCCGGGACCTTTACGACGCGATAAAAACAGCCGCCCCCCGCACACCCGAAGAGTACCGGCTCCTCGCCGAGACTCTTCGTCAGTTCAAAAAGAACGGTCTTGCCCTCCCCGATGACCGGCTCGCAGTTGTCCGTGCCAAAAAGGAACAGCTCACAAAACTCGAAGTGGAGTTTACCGCAAACCTCAACAATGACACGAGTTCCCTTGATTTTTCCGCGGCAGAACTTGACGGTGTCCCTAAAGAAGCACTTGCCACCTTTGCACGGACAGAAAGCGGCCTCTTCCGGGTCACCACCAAGTACCCGGATTACATCCCGGTGATGCAGAATGCGAAGAATCCCGTGACGAGGAAGAGACTGTACACCGAGTTTGTCAACCGGCAGGCCGAAGCAAACACCCGGCTCCTCACGGAAGCCATAGAAGTGCGCCGGGAGTGCGCACAGGAACTGGGCTACGCGAGCTGGGCGGACTACCGGCTCGACGGCCGGATGGCAAAGAGCACCGGAACCGTTCTTGCATTCCTTGATGGGCTCAAAGCGCCTTTAAAGGAGAAGATCCGGTGCGATCTCGCCTCGCTGCTTACCCTCAAAAAGGAGCTGGAACCGGGGGCAGACCGGGTCGAGCCGTGGGATCTCGCGTATCTCACCGAACAGGAACGGAAGCGGAAGTTCGCGCTCGACGATGAGGCGATCCGGAAGTACTTCCCGTTCGAACGGGTCGTGCAGGGCATGTTTGAGTGTTTCGGCCCGCTCTTCGGGGTCAGGTTTGCCGAAGTTGCCGGGGCAGAGACCTGGGCCAGAGGAGTGATCCTCTGCCGGGTTATCAACGCCGCGGATGACCGGACGCTCGCGTATATCTACTTCGACATGTTCCCCCGGGACGGCAAGTACGGGCACATGATGATGGTACCCCTGATCGCGGGTCGGCAGACCCCGGACGGGTATTCGGTACCGGTCACCGCCATCGTCGGCAACTTCCGGTCGCCATCCGGAGATATCCCCTCGCTTTTAACCCACGACGATGTCGAGGGACTCTTCCACGAGTTCGGCCACGCGCTCCACGGCAGCCTGACCCGGGTCCCTTATGCAAGCCTCGCCGGATCGAGTGTCGAATGGGACTTTGTCGAGACCCCTTCGCAGGCGCTCGAAAACTGGGCCTGGGAACCCTCCGTGCTTGACGCAATCTCCGGGAATTATGCGAACCCGAAAGAAAAACTCCCGGCACCGCTCCGCGACCGGATTATCGCCGCCCGCGACCTCGGGGCCGGCCTGACCTATACCCGGATGCTGGTTATCTCGACCGAGGACATGGCGTTCCACACCACAGACGGGCCGGTCGATGTCACGGCTATTGCCGACCGGACCTACCTTGACCTCATGGGCATCCCGCCGCTCGAAGGGGGCCACGAACCGGCCACCATCGGGCATTTCATGGGCGGGTACGATGCCGGGTATTACAGTTATCTCTGGGCAGAGGTGTACGCGTTGAACGTCTTTGCCCGGTTCAAAAAAGACGGCCTCTTCAATGCCGCCACCGGTGCCGCATACCGTCACTGGATCCTCGAACAGGGGAACATGCAGGACGGGACTGTCCTCCTCAAAGGTTTCCTCGGGAGAGAGCCGGGCATGGATGTCTTCTACGAGCGGCTGCACATCCGGCCCCCTTTAGATCCGTAAGGGTCAGGCAGCGGCAGTCGTCACGGGAGTTCCTGAAGCGTTCCTCTTATCTCCCCTGCGCTCAAATCATGTGAGTGTGATACACGAGCCGCCGGTAAAAAGATACCTCTACTGGTGCGACCAGTGTAACGTCCCGCTGATCGGCAGGACCTGCTCCTGCGGTGCAAACGGGCGGGAGATCGAACTCCTCCAGCCCTACGACGTACGCCCGGCGCTCTCTGCGGATATGACACTCATTAAAAACCTCGTCCGCGAACGGTTCGGCAATGTCCCGATCCAGTCCGTTCTCCTCCTCAACAAGACCGGCGGGGTGGACCGGGCCGATCTCGTGATCGCCCACGGGCACCGGTTCGGCTGGCTCACCTTCGACCCTGTGAGCCGGAAATTCTCGCTCGATATCGCTCCCGAGGCGCTGCCCTATATCCTCAAGCATGTGACCAAGGGAATTGTCGACCTCGAAACCGGTATCGATACCCCCGGCGGGCCCGGGCGGATGGGCGGTAAAAAGTTCCGGCTCAAAGAGCCCCAGCTCGACGGAACTGCAATCGTGAAATTCAAAAACCGGTATGGGACCGGGGTGGTAAAAGACGGGCAGGTCCGGGTCAAGGAACTCATGCCGGTCGATCTCCGCACCGGGAAAAACCCGGGCTGGGAACAGGTCGTGGAGCAGAACCGGTACCATCTTAAAAATCTCGAACGGTCATCGGTCCGGATGATCAAACAGCACATCCACGACCGGCCGAAGTGCAATGTCTCGTTCTCGGGCGGCAAGGACAGCACGGCGGTGCTCACGCTTGCGAGGAAAGCCGGGGTGACGGAAGCGTTCTTCCTCGATACCGGTATCGAGTTTCCCGAGACCATCGCATTTGTGAAATCGCAGGGCGTTCCCGTGATCGAGAAGGCCGGGGACTTCTGGCAGGCGGTCGAGAAGGCCGGGCCCCCGGGGAAGGACAACCGGTGGTGCTGCAAACTCCTCAAACTGCGGCCGCTCAAGCTCCATCTCGCGGAGATCGGTGCCTGTGTCACGGTGCAGGGCAACCGGTGGTACGAGTCGTGGAACCGTGCTTCCCTTGAAGAGACCAGCCAGAACCCGGCCAACCCGCTCCAGCTCAATATCTCCCCGATCCGAAACTGGCGGGCGCTCGAAGTCTTCCTCTACCTCTGGTGGCAGAAGGCCGATATGAACCCTCTCTACGAGAAGGGGATCGAGAGGATCGGGTGCTATGTCTGCCCGTCCATGCTCGAAAGCGAGTATGAGGATCTCAAGGTGATGCACCCGGAGTATGCCCGGCGCTGGGATGCCGTTCTCGTGGAATACGCAAAGAAACGGGGCCTGCCCGCTGCGTTCCACGAATGGGGGCTCTGGCGCTGGAAGGCGCTGCCGCCCAAGATGCGGGAACTCTGCCGGGACCGGGGCATCCCGGTACTGGACGATTATACCCTGCAGGCAGAACCGCCGGCAGGACGGGAAGAAACGGTTGAAATAGCAAAAGAGAGAACCATGGAACCGGATATGGCAGCACAGGAGACCGGGGGATACAATGTGGAGGCGATCCGCAGGGATTTCCCCATCCTCGGCGATATTATTTACCTCGACAATGCAGCGACGAGTTTCTCTCCTGAACCCGTGATCGCGGCACAGGTCGAGTTCGAGCACCGGTACCGGGCGAACGTGGGCCGGGGCGTCCACCGGCTCACCAGTATCGCGAGCCAGCGGTACTGGCACGCCCACGAGAAGGTCGCGGAGTTCATCGGCGGCAAAAACGGTGTCACGGTCTTTACGAAGAACACCACTGAATCGGTGAACCTGGTCGCGCAGGGCATGAGCTGGAAGCCCGGCGACCGGGTTATCACGACCATCCTCGAACACCATTCGAACCTGCTCCCCTGGAGAAATCTCTCCCGGCAGGGAGTTGCCACCGATATTATTGGCATTCTGCCGGATTACACGCTCGACCTTGCCGCACTGGAACGGGCGATCACGGATAGCACCCGGCTCGTAGCCGTCACTCAGGCCTCAAACGTGCTCGGTGTCGTGACCCCGATACCGGAGATCGCGAAGATCTGCCACGATCACGGTTTGCTCCTCCTCGTGGACGGGGCGCAGGCCGTCCCGCACCTGCCGGTGAACGTGGAAATGCTCGGCTGCGACTTCTACTGCTTCTCGGGCCATAAGATGCTCGGGCCTACGGGGACCGGGGTGCTCTGGATGAAGGAGCCCACGATCGAACCGTCCATGCTTGGCGGAGGGATGGTCGAGGCGGTGACAAGCGACGGCTGCACGTTCGCGCAGGGCTACCAGCGGTATGAGGCGGGGACGCCCAATATCGCGGGAGGTATCGGCCTTGGCGCTGCGGTGGACTATCTCCAGGCAATCGGGATGGAGAAGATCCATACCTATGAGACCGATCTTACGAGCCGGCTCATCGCCGGCCTCTCCGGGAATCCAAAAATTCACGTATACGCCCCGCAGAAACCCGAGAACCGGATCGGGGTCGTCTCCTTTACGGTCGACGGTTTCCACCCCCACGAGGTGGCCCAGCAGCTCGATGAGGTGGCAGATATCATGGTCCGGTCCGGCCACCACTGCTGCCAGCCGCTCGTTGAGAGTCTCGGGATTCCCGACGGGACCGTGCGGGCGAGCCTTGCGCTCTACAACACCCGGCAGGAGTGCGACATGCTGGTCGCAACCCTCGAAGAACTCACCCGCTGAATGCGGGCAGGAAAAATCTCTTTTTTTCTCCGGCGTTATTGCCGCTCTGCTACGGTTTATTACGCCCCTCATCCCATACTCGTGTACAGTTTCGCACGGGGAGCACTGTGCGGGAGCCAGTGAAACGGTATGGACACCCAGATCTTTTCCGACGTCTTTATGCGGGCACGGGAGCAGCACCCCCTTGTCCACCACCTCACCAACTACGTGACCGTCAACGACTGCGCCAATATCACCATCTGTGCCGGCGGTGCGCCGGTGATGGCGGATGCCCGTGAGGAGGCCGGGGAGATGGCAGGATTTGCCGGGGCGCTTGTCCTCAACATCGGGACGCTCAACCCGGGGATCATTGAAAGTATGATCATCGCCGGGAAAGCGGCAAACGACCGTAAGATCCCGGTCATCCTTGACCCGGTCGGGGCAGGTGCAACCCGGCTCCGGACCGAGAGCACTCGGCGCCTGCTCGACGAACTGGAGATTGCCATTATTAAGGGAAATGCCGGGGAGATCGGGGTGCTCGCCGGTGCCGACGCGAAAGTGCGGGGCGTGGATTCGGCCGGTGTTGCCGGCGACATTGTGAGTATCACCCGGGACTTTGCGGAATCAACCGGCATCACCGTTGTCGCCAGCGGGGCGACGGATATCGTGAGCGACGGAAAACGGGTGCTCTTTGTCGAGAACGGCCACCCGTTGATGGGCGCAATATCAGGAACCGGCTGCATGGCCTCCTCTGTCACCGGGGTCTGCGCAGCGGTTGAGAAGGATACGGTGACGGCAGCGGCAACCGCCCTTGCGGCGTTCGGGCTTGCCGGGGAGCGGGCAGCGGCACGGGCACAGGGACCCGGCTCGTTCAAACCGGCGCTCTTTGACGAGATGGCAGCGCTCACCCCCGCCGATCTCAGGGTCGGGGCCCGGGTAAAATCAGCGTGACCTGAATCCTATGGCACTCGACCTCTACGTTGTCACCGATGAGACGCTCGGGAGGGGACGTTCCCACGCGGAGATCGCGAAGCTTGCCTGTGCCGGAGGTGCCGATGCAATCCAGCTCCGGGACAAGTGTTGCAGCATGAAGGAATTGTGCCAAACCGGCCGGGTAATCTGCGAGATCACCCGAAAGACCGGGACGCTCTTTATCGTGAACGACCGGCTGGACGTTGCACTTGCCTGTGGGGCGGACGGGGTGCATCTCGGGCAGGGCGACCTGCGGGTGGACACTGCCCGGCAGATCGCGCCCCGGTCCTTTATCATCGGTATTTCGGTCGGGACGGTCGCGGAGGCGGTCGCAGCCGAAGAGGCCGGGGCGGATTACATGGCCATGAGCCCCCTCTTTTCCACCGCCTCCAAAGACAATGCCGGCCCCGGTTACGGCCTTATGGCACTCCGGGAGATCCGGGCAGCGGTCTCGATCCCGGTGATCGCTATCGGGGGCATCAGCAGGGAGAACGTGGGCGCAGTAATAGGGGCGGGTGCGGACGGCGTCGCCGTGATCTCGGCAGTGGTCGGGCAGCCGGATATTACCGCTGCCGCCCGGGATCTCAAAGACCGGATTTCCTTGGCAAAACGGGAGCGCCGTAAATGACGGGCGATACCTTCGTGCTCCACGAACATTTCGCCCGGCACCACCATTTCGATTTCCGGCTGGAACGGAACGGCGTACTCGCGAGCTGGGCGGTGCCAAAAGGGCTGCCGGAGACCCCCGGCGAACGCAGGCTTGCCATCGCGGTCGAGGATCATCCCCTTTCCTACGGTAACTTTGAGGGAACGATCCCGGAAGGACAGTATGGCGCGGGAGAAGTGAAAATAGCAGATGCGGGCACGTACGAGACGCTCGAATGGACGGACGAGCGGATCGAGGTGGTACTGCACGGCAGGCGGTTTTCGGGGAAGTACGTGCTCCTCCGGTTCAAAAAAGCCGGGGAGAAAAACTGGCTCGTCCTCAAAGGGAAAGACGCCTGAAACATTTTATCCCGGGGCGCCGACGATGAGTGCATGAAGATCCTCTTCGCCTTCCCTGCACTCTTCCTTGCGGTCCTTTTTATTTTCGGGGCAGGCTGCAGTACGACTGCCCCTGCCCCCACCGGGACCCCGTCTGCGGGATCACCCGTCAGCCTTTCCATCCAGCCGGACATTGCACGTTATACCGTGCTCATGTCCTCGACCGTGGGGATCGGGCTCACCCCGCAGATCAACGGCACGCTCCCCCCGGACAACCCGATGTATGTCTGGAAGACCGACTACGGCCACTTCGTTCGCTGGAGCGCCCCGGACTACACCGTCAGCGAGCAGGGTAATACTTTTACGAGCGGGAACGGGACAAAGGTATACTGGACCTATGTCGGGGAGAACGTGAGCAGCGGGCGGCCCCCGGTCCATATCACGCTCGACCTTATTGACAGGGCAACCGGCGCCACGCTTGGTCATGCGGAGAGGGTCATCGACTGGGATACAAAAAATGACACCGCGGTGATCGAGTAACTGGTTTGCCGTGGTCAATACCTATTTAGGCCGGGGGAGGGATTCACTGGTATACTAATGGGGGAGAATTGGAATGCCAGGCACAAAAGACGGAAGACTTGAGTTGCTGACCGACAAGAACAGCGCACTCGTCCTTGTGGATTACCAGCCTACGATGTTTGCGGGCGTTGCATCGGGGGACAAGACAATTATCCGGAACGCAGCCTACTGTGCGGCAAAGGCCGCCCAAATCCTCGATGTCCCGGTCGTGCTCTCGGCGATCAACCCGGCAGGCAACGGGAATTTCCTGGCCGAGATCGCAGACCTTTTCCCGGGCCAGGAAGTGTATGCCCGTGCCGTACCCAGTTTCGATGCGTTTGAGGATGAAAAGACCTTGAACGCCTTTAAAAAGACCGGCAAAAAGAAGCTTGTGGTTTCCGGCCTGTGGACCAGCATGTGTTTTGCCTATACAGCCCTGCACGGCATCAGAGAGGGGTACGAGGTGTACGGCCTGATGGACGCTGGCGGGGATTCCACGCCCGACGCCCACCGGTACGGGATAGAACGGATGCTCCAGGCCGGGGTCGTCCCTATAACGGTCGAATCGCTGGTCTCGGAGTGGATGCATGCCTGGACCAACCCGAAGGCCGGTGAACTGGTAAAAGAGGTATATTCCCGGTACGGGTACATGATAGGTCTTGGGAGACAGTAATCCCACGAAGAGAAGCGGGGGGCAGCGGGTATCCCGGCCTGTGCCTTTTTTTATAGGATCTGCGGCGTGAAAACCCGGGCCCTGTGTTCTTCTATACGGTCAGTGGTAATTCCACGATTGTACTATACCGTCTCCCCAGGTGTCTGTTTCACAACCATTAAGAGCCCCCATGGCAATTCACGATCGTAAAAAGGTGAAGAACCATGTCAGTCGAAGAAAATATGCGTCTCATGCAGACGCTGGACGATGCCTGGAACTCCCAGGACTGGGCGACATTCGAGAAACGCCATGCAAAGGATGTCGATGTCTTCTGGCCCGGCCAGGAAAAACCGACCCACAGCCGGCCATCCCACAAGGATGAGGCGATCGCCTTCTTTAAGATCTTCCCGGATAACAAGGTCGGGAACCGGCCGTACAAGATCTTCTTCGGTGAGGGAGACTATACGTGCTCTGTCGCCGATTTCACGGGAACGTTTAAGGGCCCGATGACCACACCTGACGGAAAAGTGATACCTCCCAACGGGAAGAAATTCAGGGTCGACTTCTGCACGGTCGCGCACTGGAAGAAGGGGGAGATCGTCGAGGAGAAACTCTTCTACGACAAGATCTCCTTGATGCAGCAGATCGGCCTGATGTGAATATCTCACCGGGAAGAGTGCAGGGAGTGACCGGGGGTCTCCTTACAGGGCTTGGTCCCCGGGCATGTCCCGGCGTTTTTTGGCAGGATTTGGACAAGTACAGGGAACAGTAGCATACCATGACAGAGACTGATAAAAAATCCAGAGAACAGGAAAGCGACGCCATGAAGATCACCGTCACAAAGAACGGTCCCTATATCGTGACCGGCGGCGTCCCGCTTATCCAGATGGAGATCTGCAACGATGACGAAGGCTACTGCCGGACCTGGCGTGAGGTAAAGAGGTTTCCCGTAGAGGAGACCTACGCCCTCTGCCGGTGCGGCCATTCAGAGAACAAACCGTTCTGTACCGGGATGCATGCGAAGATCGGCTTTGATGGTACCGAGACCGCGGGAAACGAACCCTGGCTCCGGCACCCGAGGATCATCCGGGGCCCGGAGCTGGAACTGCACGATTACGAGAACCTCTGCGTCCATGCCCGGTTCTGTATGCGGGCAGGCGGGATCTGGGGCCTCACCGAGCAGTCGGACAACCCGGAGGCCCGGGAGATTGCCATTGAGGAGGCCTGCAACTGCCCGTCCGGTCGGCTGGTCATGAAGGACCGGGAGACCGGAAAGGTCATCGAGCCTGATCTCGAAAAATCCATTGTCATTATCGAGTACCCCCCGCGCGGGGAGCACGGGCCGCTCTGGGTGCGGGGCGGCATCCCGGTGGTATCTGCCGACGGGAAACCGTACCATATCCGGAACCGGCTCACGCTCTGCCGGTGCGGGAAATCAGAGAATAAGCCGTTCTGCGACGGGAGCCACGTACAGCACTGACAAAAGAGGAAGGATCCGAGGGGAGTGAAAAGAACCATGAGTTTTGTTAAGGTTGCAAAAGCAGGTGAGATACCTGCCGGCGCTATGAAACATGTCGAGATCGGGGAGACCGAGATCTGCGTCGTAAATGTCAACGGGACATTCTATGCCATCGGGGACCGGTGCGGTCACGAGAACGCCCGGCTCTCCCGGGGTTCCCTGATGGGAACTATCGTGACCTGCCCTATGCATGCCTCGCAGTTCGATCTGACCACCGGGAAACTGATGTCCGGGCCTGTCCTGGAACTCGACGGGATTAAGGAAATGTTTACCGGCTGTCCCGACAAGGTGAAAGAAAAGGAGGGGCAGATGTTTGAGGGAATCGCCGACGAGCAGCGCCTGATAAAGACATATAATATGCCCGTCTACCCGGTGAAAAAAGAGGGCAGTGATATCCTGGTCGACCCCAAAGGCACACCGTAAGAGAACGGTGCACGAATCGAACTCCGTGCCCGGCACCGGGTGTCAGGACCGGTCTTCCGGTTGGTACATCCCGTACCTTTATTTCCCCTTTCTTCCTATTGCCTCACCATATGCACCGGGCAAGAACTATTGTAAAAACCTCTGTTTCCCGGGGGACCCTGGAGGGAGCCGGGGTCAGGCTCCGCCGGGCGTTTGGCTACAGCGAGATTCCGGCCTTTGACCCGTTCCTGATGCTCGACGACTTCCGGGCCGACCGGCCGGAGGATTACATTGCCGGTTTTCCCTGGCACCCGCACCGGGGGATCGAGACGGTGACCTATATGCTTGAGGGAACCGTTGAGCATGGCGACAGCATGGGCCACAGCGGCAATGTCGATGCCGGGTGCGTCCAGTGGATGACGGCAGGTTCCGGCATCATCCACCAGGAGATGCCAAAGCCGGTGAACGGGCGGATGGGGGGTTTCCAGCTCTGGGTGAACCTGCCCCGAAAGCACAAGATGATGGAACCCCGGTACCAGGAAATTAAGGCCGGTGAGATCCCCACGGTCGCCCTGCCGGGCGGTGCGAGTGTCAAAGTCATCTGCGGGACGGTCGACGGTGTTTCCGGCCCGGTCCGCGATATCATGGCCGAACCCGAGTACCTCGACATCACCCTCGGACCGGACGCGCAGTTTTCCCACCCGGTAAAACCCGGGTACATGGCTGCCGTCTATGTCATCGGCGGCAGTGGCAGGTTTGATCCGCATCAGGACGAGGAATGGGAAAACGGTACGATCGTGTTATTTGGCGAGAACGGGGATGCAGTTGACATCCGTGCAGGCAAAAGTGGCGTGCGGTTCCTGTTCTTCTCGGGAAAACCCCTTCGCGAACCCATTGCATGGGGCGGTCCCATTGTCATGAACACACAGGAAGAACTGCAACAGGCATTCGACGAGTACGAACGGGGCACGTTTATCCGGCACCCCGCGTAAGCGCTGCCATCCGGCCGGCACGCATGTCCGGATCCGGAACTGCATGGCCCCGATACACCGATAAAAAAGATCGCTCCCTGCGCATAAAAAAATCCAAAAGTGCGTTGAGGGACTTTAACCCCTCCTCTGTAAGCCGCCGGAGGGACTTGAACCCTCGACCTGCTGATTACGAATCAGCCGCTATACCGCTAAGCCACGGCGGCGCACTGCCTCACAATATCAACCCGTACGCTAATAAAATCTGTGTTTGGATAATGGGGTTTTAAGAGTACCCGCGAAGCGTCGTTACGCTCTCGGCGGGGTGCGCTTCCTTTGCCGGGGAGATCGTGCCGAACTTCCCTTCGTAGTCCGTGATGGTTTTCTGGAGGACGCCAAGCAGGTTCTTTGCGTGCGCCGGCGTGATGGAGACGATGGCCTTTGCCCGCGCCTGATTGACCTGCGGGAGCTGGTGGAGGAACATGAAGGTGAACTCGTCGTCCTTGTACGCGATCTGGATCATGTTGCTGTAGACGGGGTCAAGCGTCGGGGGGATATTGACGGATATTTCCTGTCCTGTCATACTGATTTGTTTACCGTTTCTGGTATGAATAGTTGGTCACAAGGCCTCGCGCACCCCTGCCAGGAACATTCCCAAAAGTTTATGTGGCTGGTTTTCCTCGATTAGATGAGAGGAATTATTCTGGCGGGCGAGGACGGGCATGTCACGATCTCGGAGCTGGTGCGGGTGCAGGCCTGCCCGGTCCGGTTTTACTACGAGAAGAACGAGCCCATTTTTGAGTCGGACCGGTATGCGATCTGCAAACAGCTGTCGTACCATCTCGGCCAGCTCCTTGAGGCAGATGCGATCTGGGACGAGGTGCTCGTCGTTCGCCCGAAAACCGACCCGGCGCTCAGGGAATTTCTGGACATCTGCATCGCGTCCTGCAAAAAGTCTGCATGGAAGCCGGCGGCCCAGACCGATGTAACCGTGGTCTCAAAGAAGCACGGCATCGCCGGCATGATCGACCGGGTGGCAGCGGACGGGACGTTCTCGATCATGCGGGCGGCAGGCGCGATGCCCTTTGGCACCTACGTGGCAGACCGGCTCCGGATCGCAGGCATTGCGTTCTGCCTTGAGGAGATGACGGGTAAAGAGGTGGTGGGCGGAAACGTGGAGTATATCCCGGACGGGATCTCGCGGTACCATACCGTCCAGCCCCGGGACCGGCGCCAGCTCCTCACGACCCTGCACAAGATCCGGGCGATCCACCGGGGCGAGGCGCCTGTCCACCCGTTGAATGCTCCCTGTAACCGGTGCAAATATAAGGAGCGGTGCGAGGATAGCGGGGGGCACCGGCTGAGCGAGCTGTTGTGAGTTTTTTAATTACTCTCTTTTCTTGCGTGGATTTTTACGAGAATGTGCGATCAGTTTCCGGATGCCCGGCATCTGGGTGGCGAGAGAGAATACATCTTATCGTGCCGGGCTTTGTCTGCGGGGTCGGCGAAGTTGATGGAGCGGAAGGGGCGGGGAACAAACTGTACTTACCAGAGAAAAACAGGAGGTATGTTCATGGCGGGACGTTTTTTCTTCGCGCCATAATGCTTTTGATAATTTTGTCCGGATCATCTTCAAGGATCTTTTCCCGGTCTTTTGTCCAGTCACCGCTGCGTGTTTCATAGATCCGGAGGAACCGGATCGTATCATCAGGGCCGAGGGCTGTCAAGAGTGCGGCCATGCCTATTGTATGAATTTCTTGAAGGGTTTTCATTTTCATGCCAAAGATACCGTTGGAAGTGTAATCCCTTTCCTGATCGTGCCTGCAATCAGGGATTTTTGATCCAGGTATTCTTCCGGGGTTAACGTGATGACGTCAAGTGGCACTTTGAATTTTTTCACGGTATGCATCTCCGCATCTTTTGTGAGAAGTGCCCGATCAAAAATATCCCGGTTTTTAAAATCCTCGGAGATTATTGCGATATCGATATCACTTCCCGTAGTTGCGGTGCCCGTGCTCGATGAACCGAACAGGATAAGGTTGTTGATGCGGACTCCGTTATTCCGGAGTTGTGTGCCAAAAAAATTTACCGTTTCGAGGACTTTTGCATCAACCATAAGTGAGCGCGCTTACATGCAGTTCGATGGCTTCGGCAATGTTCTTCTTCGCCTCTGCCCCGGTCTTTCCCTGAGAGATGCAAGCCCCGAGAGTGCCGGTACGGTGACGATGTACCAGCCCTCCTCGTCCTGCTCAATCGCGATTTTGAAGTCCATGCCTGCTCCCCGGGACTTCCCTATAGATGAATCCGACTATTGGAGAGAAGAATCAGGTTCACGCCTGTTTCTGCATCTGCTGGATCTCTTTACAGATTTCATCAAGATCGTTACTGAGCCATTGCTTGCGCTCTTTTGTGTAATCGCCTTTTCCGTGATCAAACATCTGGATGAACCGGATCAGGTCGACGGGTCCGAGTGTTTTTAAGAGCGCATTCATTCCTTCGTCATGGATTTCATGCAATGTCTTCACTTTCATTTCCCGTCACCTCCTCGTACCACTGCGCCGGATTCACAATTCGTATGGAAATTGTATCGCTGTGGTGGCTCATAATGTTTTTCAACGTATCATCCGTTGTGAGAAGGACCGTTGCTCCCGCCCGTTCAGCGCAGGCAACATGCAGGGCGTCAAGTGCTTTTATCCCCCAGCCCATAAAAAACGCTGCCCTCTCTTTTAGGTTCTCGTCGACAGAGACCGTGATCTTTGTTTTTGCTGCAAATGATGTGACGTAGTGCTTCTTCTGATAATCAAGTATCTTTGCGATTTCATAGGTGATTGCAAAACTCCAGACCAAATCCCAGTCGCGTTCGCACCGGTTCAGGATGGCGATTATGGCTTCGCTCTCGTACCGGATTCTTGGAACCAACTGGTCATCAAACGGCCTGCACAAACAGCAGACATCCATGTAGATTTTCATTTCTCCGCCCTGTCAAAGGTTACGCAAGGATGTAGGTATCCTGTCAGTGTGTTTTATTGGAGGAGAGGATAATTATTTCCCTGCCTCTTCCACAATCGCAATCTCTTCTCCCGACCAGCCCCGGAACCGGCGCCAGCTCCTCACGACCCTGCACAAGATCCGGGCGATCCACCGGGGCGAGGCGCCGGCCCACCCGCTCAATGCACCATGTAACCGGTGCAGGTATAAGAGGCGGTGAGAGGAGAGTGGGGGGCACCGGCTGAGCGAGCTGTTGTGAAAGAGGGGGGTTTTAGGACCACTCTGTTGAGGGGCATTGACTCAAAAAAGATTCTGTCAAACTTATTATTTTTACTTTAGACGCTCTTGGGGGCTACGGCATTTGATGCCTCCGCCCCCGCCGCGTGGGCATCCCCCATGTAGCGATGATCCCCAACAAGGTAATACGCACATCATCGCTAAAGTGCAGGGGCGGTTCTGGGGGACAGGCACTGTCCCCCTTCCGTTATCTTTTTTTTGTAATTTGTCAAAAAAATCGAGTGTTGTAAAAAGTCATTCACGACGAGATTTATATGATCGTTTTTTATATCGTTTTTTAGACATCGCCCCACAATATTTGCATACAAATATGTCTTCATATGTGTCAATTGTAGTAGTTTTAACGTAATTTACATCTCTATAATGTGTGGTTTCATCTATTACATTACCGTCATAATCTCTTCGTACCGATTTTCCCACTGCCTTCTGCTTGATAAAATGCGATTCTCTCTCATTTGTATCGACCAATTCTGTATTATTAAAAATGATTGCAGCTAAATTTCCACATTGTGAACAACTATTAGAGAAAAAATAAATCATAATTGCAATAGATATTCCAAAAAACATTAGGACGGAATATTCTTGATTTTTTGTATAATACATTGTAATTATGGCGATTATCGCTGCAATAACTAACGCTATTGCCAAACATTTCTTGTAATTTCCCATAACTACCTTGGTCCTATAAAGAAATCTATTGTGTCTAGTTAATCAAAGCATTTTAAAGATAGAAGTTAAAATCCGCCAGACCTTGGAACCTTTATCCCATCACAAAGTCCTGTGCTTGGTCTTTTACCTCTATCACTTTTCCGAAGTGGTTCATTGCATTTTCTACAATAATTAGTATCATCGTCATCTGGATTAAGGGTGTGACATCTTGGACATTCAATCATAGTTTAATCCCACCATCATTGACTCTTTTTGCATTCCCGATACATTTCTTTAAGCAAATTCATTATCTTTTCTTCAAGCGAGTATCTGGATTAGGTGTTCTACGTGGAGTTGTATCTGGCACTTTTGTTTTTGGTGGTGTCGTACTTGGTACTGGTGTTTTTGGAACCGGATTTTTTGCCATATAAGGTAATTAATTTTTATTGATTTATATGATTTGATATCACGTTGCGGAAAAATTTGTTAAATTTAAATTCTTATTTTGCTTCTTTGGTTTTCCAAAAAATCCCGGCCCGGCTTGCCCGGCCAGAGTACTTAACCCTACAGACCGGCTGTAAAGTTACAGACCGTCTGTAACGTTACAGACGCCTTCACGTCAGAGAGTGTGTGAAAAATAGAGCGCAAACGCGAACTCGCCATCGGGTGTGATCGCGTACAACCGGATCGCTTCCCGGCCCGGCATCTCATTTTCTGCGATCAGACCCCAGCGTACGAGTGTGGCAAGGAACTGGCCAAAGTTGCCCCGGGTCAGCTGCGGACGGGCCACCCGGCCCGCTAGCGTCCGGACCGGGACATACATATCTGCCATCGCCCGGAACAGCTCGTCCCGGGGGACCCCCGAGATCACGCCCGGCACCGCCGGCTTCTTGTGCAGCAGCGTCAGGATCGCCTCGTAGTTCGGGTTCGCTGCAAGGGCGCTGGCCGGCATCTTCGGTACTGTCAGTTTCTGGAGGACGGCCTTCCGCGACGCAAAATACACGTCTCCGTCAAGCCACGCCGCCATCCGGAAGAGGCCGAGCGCAAGCGGTGCCGTGCCCCCGGACAGGACAAACGAGAACCGGGCGCCCGGGTGCTGCGCGGCAATACCCATGATCGCAGTGCACACGGTATCGATGGTCACAGGATCGAGCGTCCGGTGCTCGGCCGGAATCCCAAGCGAGAGCGCAAGGTCGTGCGCCCGTGTAATTCCGGCCCGGACGGCCACCTTTGCGGCCCGCTCCTGCGTTGTCTCGCCGGTCCGGTCGGTGACAAGCGGCCCTTCGGCAATAACGACGGTGTGCGTGACAGCCCCCGGCTCCGTGAGGGCCGATGCAAGGATGGCGGGGAGGTCGGTTCCCGGGCTGATGACAAGAACGTGTTCGCGGCTGGCCGGGGGAGTCATGATCAGCATTTCGGGGAATATAATAAAATCCTGTTTATCTGATGCGCAGCTGACGATTAAGAGGTGGATCTATCCCCCGGCTTTCGCCAACGGACCTTGCCGGAACAGGAATTATCAAGAAGAGTTTTGAATCCCCGGCACCAACGTACTACCCATACTTCTGATGACCGCTCCACGTTCCCCCTCCGGGCAGGAATTGCCCAAAAACCTCGCAAAAGGCTGCGTGCTCTGCTACCAGGGCGCAAAGATGGTGCTCTTTATTACGGGACGCTGCCGGCGTGCCTGCTGGTACTGCCCGCTCTCGGAAGAGCGCAAGGGAAATGACGTGATCTTCGCAAACGAGCACCGGATCGAGAGCCCGGAGCAGGCGGTCGAGATCGCTGAGCGCATGAGCGCGCTCGGGACCGGTGTTACCGGTGGCGAACCGCTCCTCTGTCTCGACCGGGTCGCGCAGTATTGCAAGGCGCTCAAGGATCATTTCGGGCCGGAGCACCAGATCCACCTCTATACAGCGCAGGCCCCGGCAAAGGCAGACCTGGAAAAACTCAAAAGGCTTGTGGACGAGATCCGGCTCCACCCGCCCCGCGAGTGCTGGGACCATATCCTCGATACGGATTTCATCGCCTCCGCAAAAATGGCAAAGGAAATGGGCTTTGACATCGGCATCGAAGTCCCGGCCCTCCCGGGGCTCGACCTGCTCATCCCGGCCCTTCCCTACCTCGATTTCCTCAACATCAACGAACTTGAATGGGGAGAGACGAACGCCGACGACATGCGGGAGCGGGGCTACGAACCGGCAGACGGCGTGCACAACGCAGTCGACGGCGCACGAGAATGGGCGGCAGACCTCGTAAAGCACACAAAAGTCCACTGGTGCGCCTCGTCGTTCAAGGATTCGGTGCAACTCCGGGAGCGCTTGAAGCGCATCGCGGAGAACACCGCCCGGCCATTCGATGAAGTGACCGATGACGGGACGATCGTGTACGGCGTGCTCGACCTCCACCCGGGCACCCGGGACGAGGTCGTCGCCAGATGCAGGAAATACCTTGCAGAGGACGAGTTTGCCGACTGCGGCGACCGGGTCGAGACCGCCTGGTGGCTGCTCGAAGAGTTCAAGGACAAGATCCCCGGGAAGAAGTCGGTCGTCGAGCGGTACCCTGACGGGGGCATGGTCGTCGAGGTGACGCCGCTGTGAACTTCCGCTCGCTTCTCGAACCTCTCTACGAGCGGTACCTGCGGATGCAGTGCACAGAGATCCCCGCGCATGTCGCGATCATCCAGGACGGCAACCGGCGGTTTGCAAAAGAGATGGGCATCGACACTGCGGGTGGGCACCGGGCCGGGGCAGACAAGACCGAGGAGATGCTCGACTGGGCCCACGATCTCGGGATCCGGTACATCACCATCTACTCGTTCTCTACGGAAAATTTCAACCGGACTGAAGACGAGATCCGTGAGCTCTTCCGGCTCTTCAAGGAGAAATTCCTCTGCACCATCTCCGACGAGAGAGTGCAGCGGTACAGGATCCGCATCCAGATGGTCGGTGACCGGTCGCTCCTTCCCGACGACCTGCGGATCGCCGTTGAAGCCGCAGAAGAGGCGACGAAGGATTACGACGGCTTTACCCTCAACGTTGCGCTCGCCTACGGCGGAAGAAACGAGATCGTGCTTGCCGCCCGGGAGATCGTATCGGATGTCCGCGAGGGCAGGATCTCACCTTCGGCAATCGATGTGCAGATGGTCGAATCCCACCTCCACGAGGGAAAGGGCATCCCCCCGGTCGATCTCATCATCCGGACCGGGAACGAGTACCGCACCTCCAACTTTTTACCCTGGCTTGCCACCGGCCATGAATCCGCCGTCTATTTCTGCGCCCCGTACTGGCCCCTCTTCCGGAAGATCGACCTTTTGCGGGCGATCAGGATCTACGACCAGCGGCTGACTGCAAAAGCGCACTAACACTGCTCACACCTCCCCAAAAAATCCAATTCGCGTACTATATTTCCCGGAAGATACCAGATGGAATACGAGTGATCGTATGGGTGCGGGAAAGTCAGCGGGAACCGGGTGGCGGCAGACCACAGTCCTGATCAGATCCGATCTTTTTTCTGCCGCAGAGCAGGAGCATCTGGACATCAGCGATGCATGCAACAGGACGCTTGCAAAGCATCTCGGGATCGAATACCAGCCCCCTATAAAGACCGATTTAAAGGAAAGCCCCCGGGTGATCATCGCCCCGGACGCAGCCCCGACACGGGCAACCAACTCCCCGGCAGCACCGCCGGTCATCAATGCCGAAGATCCCACGGTGCCGGGAAAGGTCATGAAAGAGAAAAAGGAGAGGAAGGCCCCGGTGGTAGCAAAACCGCCGGTTCTCCCGCAGGAACCGGCCCTGCCCCGCCCTGTGACTCCCGGACCGGTGGCAGTGCCTGTCAGGGCTGCGCCAAAGCCCGGAAAGAAAGGCAAGAAAGAGGACGCAATAAAGAGGTTCGTCAGCACCCTTGTCGTACGGGAGACCGAGGAGAGCCCCGATGCGATCATCGCAAAGGACGACCTCTACCAGCGGTTCGAACGCTGGTGCCGGGATCACGATTATACCACGATCCCCGACCGGAGGGCGTTTACCGTCGCCCTCAAGAACAAGTACGCCCTCGCGGAACGGACCGTGGGCGGCGTCCCGAGCTGGATCAGTATCCGGCTAAAATAGTTTTTATTTCCCGAACCTGCGTATCCGGGACTGGTAATCGCGCAGCACCCGCAGAAAGTCCACGCGCCGGAAGTATTTCCAGTTGACATCGGAGAAGAAGAGCTCCGAGTAGACCGACTGCCAGATCAGAAAATCGGTCAGGTGGTCGCCGCCGGTTTTCACCACGATGTCCGGGTCGTACCGGAATGTCAGGCAGGATTCAAGCGTTTTCTCATCGATCTCTGATGGCTGGATCCCGTTCTCCGCGAGCCTGCGGATGCATTCCGTAATCTCTTCCCGCCCGCTCTTTCCTATCGCGACGACGACCTCAAGACCGGTGCCCGAGACCTCCTCGGTCGTGCCGTAGTGGAGGACAAGCCGGGCAATCGACGAGATCTTTTTTATCTCGGGGAGGAAACGTGCCAGCTCTTCCGGGGAGAGCTGGTTGATGTGGAAGGTGAGGCCCTGGATCGCTGACTGGTTTTTTGCGTCTGCCGGGAGGTCCTGCCGGGCAATGAGCGTGTTTAACTCAGAGCACCAGCCCGTGACCTGCACGCACTTTTCGGGTGCCGCGGCGAGGTCGGCACCGCTGATCATGAAACAGATATGGCGGGGCAGGACCTGTATCTGCGAGAGAAGCATCCGTTCATAGATCCAGTAAAACATCTGTCCTAATCTTTTGGCAGCGAAGGTTAAGATGATTTACCTCTCTCCCTCCCGTCGGAGGGTTCGTGTCACGAGGTTTTCTTTTTGCGGCTCCGTCCTGCCGGCAGAAGCACTTATACGTCTTCTCGTGATATGATCAGATAACAGATGTACTCTTACAAGTCCGGGATCCCCCAGATTGATCAGGCAACCGGGGGGTTTGATGCGGGAACCAACCTCCTCATCCTGGCACCGTCCCTCAGTTATGCGGAACAGCTTGCATATGCCCTGACAAAACCCCTACCCGGAGAGTATGCTATTATGCTTTCAACAAACGAGCGCGCCTCGGAAGTGATCGACCAGTTCAGAGCCGCCGGCTCTGACAAGCATTTTATCGGCGTTATCGATGCGATCACCAAAAGTTCGACCCCGTCGGTTACCGATACCGAACGGTTAATGTTTGTCACGAACCCGACCGATCTCACCGGGATCGGGATCAAGTTCTCTCACATGGTCGAGACGATCTTCGATGGGACGTTCTCCGGGGACGCGTCCGGACTTTTCCCGCCCCCGATCCGGTTCTGTATTGATTCGGTTTCGACCATGCTCATGTACCGCAAACTGGAGGTACTGTACCAGTTCCTCCACGTGATGACCGCAAAACTCAAGAAGATGGAGGGGTTTGGTATCTACATCCTTAACAACGAAGCGTTTGATGAAAAGACGCTTTCCCTCATCAAGCAGCTCATGACCATTGTGATCGAGGTCAAGGTGGAACGGTCGGACAACTATTTCCGGGTAATGGGTATCCGTGACGTAAACGCGGACTGGCACAAGTTTACGGTAAATAAAGGGCAGGTGGTTCTGGCATTATGATTTCAACCGGGATGTATGGGATCGATGATATGCTGGGTGGGGGGATACCGGAGGGCAGCCGGGTACTCTACAGCCTTGAACCCGGGGTTAACGGGCAGCTCTTCATGATCTCGACACTGTATGAAGCGCTCCAAAAGGGACAATCCTGTCTCGTGATTATTCCTCACACGACAGTCGATGCGTTTCTGAACGACTTTGTGCATCTTCGGGGAAAACCCCTTGACGTAAAGGAAAATAAGATCGCCTTCCTGGACAGCGTCGATCGCGAACGGATACAGCGGCGCGCCGGCAAAGGTGGCGCTGCAGAACTGGAATGGCAGGCGCGGATCAAAAAACTCTGCACCGAAAACAATGTCAAGGTCATTTTCGGCTATTTCGACATTATCTACGAGGATTTCGGCCTGGATAATGGACTTTCCCTGCTCTCGCGGAACTGCTGTCCGCAAGGAGCCACCATCATTATCGAACATCTGAATCTCGAAGGAGATTCCCTCCTTGAGTCGTTTGCCATCAGGAAGTCGTTTGACCTTATCCTTGCGATCAAGTCCTCGTTTAGGCCCCTGCCGCACTTCAACTACTTTACCATCGTGTATACCTCGTGGTCGACCCAATTGCGCCGTTCGGTACCATTCCTCGTCAAGAATGGTCATATTGTTCCCTACATTCCCAAGATCGTGGTGACCGGTCCTCCTGAATCCGGCAAGTCCCGGTTCGTGGCAAACGCTACGGAACTGGGGATGTCGGTCGATCGCACGGGTCTTGAAGGTGACGTTACGACTGTCGCCATGGACTTTGGTTGGCTGCACTGGCAGGACTTTGACATCACGCTCTATGGTACCCCCGGCCAGCCCCGGTTTGACCCGATGCTCCCGATGATACTGCATAATGCGATGGGCGTTGTTTTACTGGTGGATGCAACAAAACCTGAGCAGCTCCCACGTGCCCGGCATCTCTTTACCACAATCACAAAAATGCATGTACCGATGATCGTTGCAGCAAACAAAAAAGACTTGCCGGGGCTCATGAGCGAAGAGGAGATCAGGAAAGGACTCGGCATCGATACGAATATTCCGGTGTTTTTGATCTCTGCACTGCAGAAAGACGATGTGCGGGATGTCCTTGAATCGCTGGTGGATTCGATTACCCGGTTTATCTACTGATATGTGCGAGGGATACCCCGGTAAAAACGGCGTTCCCGGTTATTAAAGGAGAAGCCCGGATATGCTCACTTTTATTGGCCTTGGCCTCTACGACAAGCAGGACATCTCGGAGAAGGGACTTGCCCTCATCAGGAGCGCGGATCATGTCTTTCTTGAGGGCTATACGTCCCGGCTCATGGGGACGACAAAAGAAGAACTCGAAGTGTTCTACCAGAAACCCGTCCGGCTGCTTATGCGGGCTGATGTGGAGCAGCACCCGGAAGAATTGCTCACCTGCGCTGCAAAAGAAAACACGGTCTTCCTCTGTGCCGGTGACCCGATGGTCTCGACCACCCATGCGGATCTCCGGATCCGTGCGGCAGACCAGGGCATTCCTACCGCGATCGTTCACGGAGCCTCGATCGTAAGCGCAGTCTGTGGCCTGTCAGGCCTCCAGAACTACCGGTTTGGCAAATCATGCTCGGTGCCGTTCCCGCAGGCCCACTGGTCACCTACATCGCCTATGGATGTGATTATAGAAAACCGAAGCCTGCGTCTCCATACGCTTGTGTACCTCGACATCCAGAACGACCGGTACATGACCGTGAACGAAGCGATCGTCCTGCTCGAAGAGATGGCACGAAAAAAGCAGGCAACGATCCCGCTGTATGTGGGCATCGCCCGGGCCGGCTCCGACGCACCGGTCGTACGGGCCGGCACTGCTGAAACACTTTGTTCCATGGATTTCGGTCCCCCGCTTCACGTGCTGGTCATCCCCGGCGAGCTCCACGATATGGAGCGGTTATACCTTGAGAGGTTTGCCGGCCTATGCTGATCGCCGCGTGCGGGGCACTCCTCTCCCGTGAACTTGATGCCGTCACGGTTACCCCGCCGGAGGGCACGCCGCTTGGGGCGCTTGCCGGGACCATCCGAAGCATGGCACGCGCCTACGCAAATGACGGCGCTACATTCTCTGACGGGGGGGATCTGGTCAATGCGCTGGCCGCATACTATTACGGCTCCGGCTGGCTGCATTTTGGCCTCGCGTACGGCCTGCTCTCTCTTCCGGGGGAAAACCCGGTTACCTGCCCTTTTGCCGGGCCGTCAGAAACACTCCCCCCGGCTCTTGCCTGGAAACTCGATGAGAAAACACGGAGATATGCCCTCCTGCTCGACACCGCACGCTCATCAGTGGTCCTGGCCCCCGAACCTGAGACGGCGGCTGGTATGTTTGCCCGGCGCGTTATTGCGATCGGTACCTGCTATGCCCGGGGCGGGCAGAACAGCCTTGCCTCGGGTGCAGAGGAGGAGGCCCTCGCACGTTTCAGTTACGGGCACGGGTGGCTGGATGCCGGTGTCAGGGCCGGGTTGCTCGCTCTCACCGGCAACCGGGAGATTTTCACGATCTGACAAATAGGCAGCCGGTGAGAAACCAATCCCTGCTAAAAAGTGTTTATACTATGCCTCATAACCATTTAAGATAAAACAAGCAGGCCGCGCCTGCCGGGGAGGGCACTATGGAAAGATCGCAAAAAAAATGGCTGTATATTTCCATCGCGTTTTCCCTCGTGGTGCTGATCGTCATCCTTTATTTTACCATCAATGAGAACACGATCCAGTACCTCAAAAAGATCAACCCCTGGTTCCTGCTCCTCGCGTTTCTCACCCATATCCTGACCATGTGTTTCTGGGCGATGCGGGTGAAAAAGATGTCCGGGTCGCTCGGGTACCCGATCAAGTTCTTCTATTCATTAAACCTCGTTTTTGCAAACCTTCTTGCCGCTGCGGTGACCCCTGCGCAGGCCGGCGGCGAACCGGTACGGGTGCATGAGCTCTACAAGGCAAAGGTACCACTTGGCGATGCAACAGCGATCGTGATCATGGAGCGGGTGCTGGACGGGATTGCCCTTGCCGGTCTCGCGGCGTTTGCGATGTTTGCCCTTACCGAGCAGTGGAAGAGTCTCGGGGCATACTCGGAGGTCATGGTCTACATCACGTGGGTCTTCGTCGCTGGCTGCCTCATCCTCTTCTACCTTGCTATCCGGAGGCCCGATGTGATGAAACGGATAGCCAATAAGGCCGCCCGGTTCTTTACCCGGAAATGGGAACCCGCCAAGGTTACGGCACTGCTCGAACGTATCGAAAAAGAGATCGCAAATTTCCATGCCGCTGTGCTCAAATTCGTCAGGACCGCGAAAGGCGGTCTTGCCTGGGGGATGGTCTTTACCCTGCTCTACTGGGTCTCCGAGATTGTCACAGCCTCCCTGATCCTCATGGGTCTTGGCCAGCCGCCGCTCTTCTTTGAGTCGTTTGTGATCCAGCTCATCCTTGCCATCCTGATGATGCTCCCCTTGACCCCGGGCAGTTCGGGGATCGCAGAAGTAGGGGCAACCTCGATGTATGCCCTGTTTCTCCCGTCGGCCATTGTCGGGGTGTTTGTCGTGGTCTGGCGGATCGTGCTCTATTACTTCAATATCGCTCTTGGGATCATGTCCAGTCTTATTATTGTCCGGCGGGAAGCCCATAACCCCCCATAACCCAACCCCCCATAATCCCCGGTAACCTCCGGATATACCGCGTGCCGATCTCAAGCCTTATCATACGGCAGGGTAATGTCTCAAACAGACATGCTGCCGGTCAGGTGCGAAGTCCGAGGGGTGTTTGTGGCCATAAACGATACGGCCACCGTACCGGCGGTGGTGCTGACCGACGATGTAGGGCGCATGCTGCCGATATTTATCGGTCTCTGGGAAGCGGTCTCCATTAACAGCGCACTGAATAAGGAGGTGACGCCCCGCCCGTTCACGCACGAACTGTTCACTGACCTCATGGGGCGTTTCTCAATTTCCGTCCACCACCTCCAGATCGACAGTATTGAAGAAGGGGTTTATTATGCACAGCTCGTCCTTGCCGCGGATGGCCGGGAGGAATGTCTCGACTGCCGCCCGAGCGATGGGATCACGGTGGCCCTGCGTGCCAATGCCTCAATCTTTGTCGATGAGAGTCTCCTTGTTCCCGGAGAACCGGGAGAGTGTGTCTCGGAAATGGTCGATCTCGCCACGTTCCTGCAAAAAACAGGAAAAGAGTAACGGTTATAAAAATGAACCGGCGATCACTTGCGACGGCGCTCAAGCTCGCGGATGACATCGTTTAATTCAATGTTTGCGGCACGGAGCGCGACAAGGACGTGGAAGAAGAGATCTGCCGCTTCCTCTGTGGTCCGCTCCGGCACGCCGTTTTTGACGGCAATGACGAACTCATTCGCCTCCTCTCCTACCTTTTCGAGCACCTTATCGATCCCTTTTTTATCTGTCAGAAGCCGGCTTGTGTAAGAGCCCTCGCTCGGGTGTTCTGCCCGTTCGCAGATGACTTCCCAGAGTTCCCGGATCACTTTGGGATCGACCGGGTCGATTCCTCCCGTGGTCACGATTCCTCCTGGGCGAGCAGGACTTCCCCGATATCAATGCCACAGAAGCGCCGGCACAGCACGCGCGCCTTCTCGATATTGCAGCCGGCCTTTCCGATCGCGATGCCGAGATCGCTTTTCTTATTCACGAGCACGTTGACCGGGCCGCCTTCCGCACCGCGCTCGATCCCCGTCACTTCGGCAGGCTTAAAGATATTGACGATGAATGCGTCGGGCTGCTCGGCATACTCCACCATCTCGATGCGCCGGCCGAGAACGTTCTGGAGCCGTTTGATATTGTCGCCTTTTTTCCCTATCGCAAGCCCCATGTCACCCTGCCGGATTACGTAGATCACCCGGTCGAACCGGTCATCGATCACACAATCGAGGGCTGTCGACCGGGTAAGAATCCTCAGTTCTTCAATGTACCTTCGCTCTTTAAAGCCGATATTGCGCTCCATATCAAAATCAATCCTATTGTATCCGCAATTTTTCGATATTCGATACTTGGATATATGCAGATCCGGATGAACCGGATATGTTTATGCGGGCTTATGAAATAATCACACGCTGCTTGGGTAAAAAAGTTTGGAAAAAAAATTTGTTAAAAAAGGGAAGGGGGGATCAGCGGAAGTTGTACGTTATGGAGACCTGTGCGGTGACCGTAATGTCCCCGGACTGGATGGGGGTCGATGCAGCCTTGCCGCTTTGGGATTCGAGAGCGAGGTTATCGTACCGGTTGTAGACAACAGGAGTGTATCCCTGGCTGATGTCAGCCGTGTTGGTACCGGTAATAGTGACATTAAGCGCTGCGGCAACGGTGTCAGCATCGGCCCGTGCATTGGAAACGGCCTTGGAAAGTGCCTGGCTTCGGAGGACCTGACCCTGCGCATCGGAGAGCATAAACTGGATAGAGTCCACCTTGTTTGCCCCTGCATTGACTGCGGTATCGATCATCTGGCCGGTCTGGTTGGTATCTTTGAGGGTAACGCGGAGGGTGTTAGTCACCTGGTAGGTCTTGACATTGTTGGTAAAGACTCCCTTATCCTCCTGGTACACCGGGGTGATGGAGTAATCGGTGGTCTTCATCTGGTCGCGGGGGACGCCGGCAGCTGCGAGTGCGTCTACCACGTTGTTCATGGTAAGGGAGTTACTTGCCTGCGCAACCTTGACATCGGAGTTTTCCGTCTGGACCGAGAAACTGATCGTAACCCGGTCGGGTGTGCCGGTCACGGTACCGCTTCCGCTCACCGAGATCACATGATCCGTGGTGTCTGCGGCTGCCACACAACCGATCATCGCCAGGGTAAAGAGCACCAAGGCGCACATGACTAATCTCAATTTTTGCATGGTATATCAGGCCAATAGTTGGAGACCGGGGGGATTAAAGATTACTTTGACTGCGAAATTATTCGTAATTATCAAAAATGCTTGGATAATGGCAACGGAGGGTCAGTCCCCAAAGTACATGTGCCGGCAGAACCAATAGTACAGGCGATAGAGCATGGGAGCAACAATCGTCGAGAAGATCTTCTCACGGAAATGTGGCAGCGATATCAGGGCAGGCGAAATGGTCATGACGCCGATTGACGGGGCCATGATCCACGATATTACCGGCCCTCTTGCCATCCAGAAGTTCTACGAGATGGGGGGAAAACACGTCTTTGATCCTAAGCGTGTCATCATGCTCTTTGACCACCAGATCCCGGCAGATTCCCTTGAAGCGGCAAAAAACCACGTGTACATGCGGAAGTTTGCCGTGGAGCAGGGCATCCACAATTACGATATCAATGAGGGTGTCTGCCACCAGGTGGTCCTGGAGAAAGGGCGTGCGGCACCTGGCGAGATCGTGGTCGGGGCCGATTCCCATACCTGTATGTACGGTGCGGTCGGGGCATTTGCAACCGGTATCGGGTCGACCGACATGGGCTTTGTGCTGAAGTTCGGTTCTCTCTACTTCAAGGTGCCGGAGACGATCCGGGCCGAGGTTTCGGGGAAGTTCCAGAGGCGAGTCGGGGCAAAAGACCTGATCCTCGCGATTGCGGCGGATATCGGGGCCGACGGGGCGACCTACCAGGCAATAGAATTTGCAGGGAAGACCATGGCAAAGATGGACATGGCAGGCCGGATGACCTGCTGCAATATGGCCATCGAGATGGGTGCCAAGGCGGGAATAGTCCCTCCCGATAAGGTCACCTGGGACTATATGAAAGGCCGCAGAAAAATGAAGCCCTTCGATCTTGCGAGTGATGAGGATGCGAAGTTCGCAGAGAAACGGACATACAATGTTTCTGATCTCGAGCCGCAGGTCGCCGTCCCCCACAATGTTGACCAGGGGGTGCCTGTAGGGAAAGTCGAGGGAACGCACATCGACCAGGTCTTTATCGGCTCGTGCACGAACGGGCGGTACGAGGATATGGCAGAGGCAGCAGAAGTGCTGGGGAAGAAGAAGTTTTCTCCGAAGGTCAGGGTGCTCGTCATCCCGGCATCCCGGGACGAATATCTCAAGGCTCTTGAAGCAGGACTCATCGGGAAATTCGTGAAGGCGGGAGCCTTGGTCGAGGCACCCTGCTGCGGGCCCTGCATGGGCGGCTCGTTTGGCCTTATTGCGCCCGGCGAGGTTTCGCTGTCCACATCGAACCGGAACTTCAAGGGCCGGCAGGGAAGCACCGAAGGAATGGTGTATCTATGCTCGCCGGCGACAGCAGCGGCAAGCGCAATGAAAGGCGAGATCACCGATCCGCGGGAGGTGTGATGATGGCAGCAAAGAAAATGACCCCGGTAAAGAAGGGAAGCGCCGGCAAGGCTCCGGCGACAAAGGGCGGCAGGGTCTGGAAGTTCGGCGACAACATCGATACCGACGCGATCATCCCGGGCCGTTTTTTGATCCTCAACGACGCCGGCGAGCTGGCGAAACATGCGTTTGAAGGGACACGGGACGAGTTTGCCAGAAAGGTAAAAGACGGGGATATTGTTGTCGGCGAAAAGAACTTCGGGTGCGGCTCCTCGCGGGAACATGCTCCCCTCGCGCTCGTCGGGTGCGGGGTGCACGTGGTGATGGCCCAGTCGTTTGCCCGGATCTTTTTCAGGAACTCTGTCAACGTCGGGGTTCTCCCGGTGGTCTGTAAGGATGCGGACAAGATCCAGGACGGGGCAACAGTCACGCTCGATCTGATAAACGGTTATGCGGAAGTTGACGGGAAGAAGCTCGCCATCGAGCCGGTGCCCCCCTTCATGCAGGGGATTATCGACTCAGGCGGTCTCGTGAACTACGCGAAGAACTTACAGGAGGTGCCGGTATGTACAAAGTCGCGGCGATAGGCGGGGACGGGATCGGACCCGAAATTGTTACCGAAGGAAAAAAGGTACTGGAAGCCGCCGGTGAGCGGTTTAATTTCGATATTGACTGGACGGATTTCGATATCGGGGCGGATCGTTACCTTGCGACAAAGAAACTCCTGACCGAGGAGGATCTCAAGGAACTTAAAAAATTCAAGGCAATCTACTTCGGTGCCATCGGCGACCCCCGGGTCCCGCCGGGTATCCTTGAGAAGGGGATCCTGCTCGCCCTCCGGTTCTCGTTTGATGAGTACGTGAACCTCCGGCCGATCAAACTGCTCGACGGTGTCGAGACGCCGCTCGCGAACAAGACCTCAAAGGACATCGACTTCGTGGTCGTGCGGGAGAACACCGAGGATTTCTATGTCGGCATCGGCTCCCGGTTCAAGAAGCACCAGAAGATCGAGCTCGAGGTCGCCCGGGAGATCTACAACGTGAAGTTTGGTCTCGATGTCGAGACCGATGCAGAGGAACTGGCCTACCAGATTGGTGTTGTGACACGGGAAGGGAGCCGCCGGGTCCAGACCTATGCGTTCGAACTCGCAGAGAAGCGCCGGAAGAAACTCACCTCGGTTGACAAGGCAAACGTCCTCTCCGATGTGTACGGCCTCTGGCGCGACGTCTTTACCGAGACCGCAAAGAAGTACCCGGATGTCGCCACCGATTTTAACTTCGTGGACGCGGTCACGATGTGGTTTGTGAAAAACCCCGAATGGTTCGATGTCGTGGTCACGCCCAACATGTTCGGCGACATCATCACCGACCTCGGCGCGATGATCCAGGGCGGTCTCGGACTTGCCCCGGGCGGGAACATCAACCCGAAAGGCACCTCCATGTTCGAGCCGATCCACGGGTCGGCACCGAAATACAAGGGTATGGATGTGGCAAACCCGATCGCGACGATCTGGGCCGGCTCGCTCCTGCTCGATCACCTTGGGGAGCACAAGGCGGCGGCGGCGATTGTCACGGCCATTGAGAAGAGCATTAAGGATGGCGTCGTGACAAAGGATCTCGGTGGGACTGCGGGAACTGCAAAGGCCGGGTCGTATATTGCGGAATGCGTGAAGAAAGGGAAGTAATCCTTTTTTTGTCGTTCTTATCTTGATTTTTTATAATCCAGGTTTTTGTCCGTGGCAGGGAGTTGGATCCGGGGCGAGCCCTTCTTGAGCAATCCCGGGGAATCTCAGATTACTATTTCCGGCTGAACTGCTGGTGGTAATTCCTTCTGCGAATCCACCACGTTGCTGCAACCATCGTGAATATCAGTGCAACCATGAATACGATGAACATCATCGACATCGGGTCAGTTGTCGGGGCGAGACCGGCTGCATTCGTATACATCGTTACCATTATCTCTCACGATCCTCAGGGAGTCGCACCCCAAAAACGGCAAACCTCTTGAAGGAATGATGGATTGTGTCGTCGCTCTGTCGGGTCATGATTGTTCCCCCCGTGTTGCGGTGATCCTACTGCATTGGAAAAGAATACGTGAGGGGTTATATTAAATCATGGATTTAAGATGGGAAGGGCCCATCGGGGGAAGTGAATGGGGGTGACGAAACGTGAGGGGCGCCCCCTCCTGTCCGTGCAGGTCGAGCCGAACGTGCACTGCAAAAAGAATAGAGAATAGGAAGCCGAACCCTTACCGGAGATTTGCCGGGATGTCGAGCGGGATATCCTCGTCCTCTTCAGTTTTTTCCGGAGAGAAAATGGATTTGAGCGCGGAAAACGGCCCCCGACCCGCTTCACCGGCTGCCTCCACCGCACCCTTTTTCTGGCTCCCGTAGCCTTTGAGGAGGATTTCGGCTTCAATCAACCCCTCTTCGACTTTCTTCTTCTCTGTCACATCCACAAGGTACCCGGCGATTGCCACGGTCTTTTTGTTCTTTACTACCGGGATCTCGTTGACTTCCACCCAGATCTTCGCGGTATTACGGCCGTAAAACTCCAGCCGGTAGGGCGGTTCACGCCGGCCGGTGGAGATCGCCTTGAGGGTTCGCTCCAGTCCCTTCGCATTGAGTGGGTTGTCGGTCAGGTAATCGGTCCACAACCGCTTGCCTGCAGGAGAGGTATCTCCCAGAAGCGCCCGTATCCGGGGACTCACGTAGAGCAGGGTATGGTCGGGGGAGTGGGTAAAATACATCTGTGTCCCGCTCTCCAGAAGCAGCATCAGTTCTTCGTCACGCTTCCTGATGGCCCGGTGTTCCCGCTTGATCCGGGAGATGTCCCGCCCGGTGGCGACAATCGCGGTCACGTTCCCGTCCGCATCAGTTATCGACCGTGCCGACCAGCTGATGCACCGCGATCCAAGAGGGGAAGAGATCCATTGTTCCACCTGGCAGGTGTAGGGGGGGCGGAAGAGCTTTGTCATCTGGGTGGCAATGACATCCGTGTAGCGCTCATCGGTTGCCGGCATAAAGACACTGTCGGCCAGTTCCTCTTTTGTCTTGCCTACCGCTTTGCAGTACGCCGTATTGACAAACAGGAGGCGCCCCTCGGGACTGAACTTGACGAGCAGGTCCTGCTGGTGCTCCACCAGTTCCTTATAGGTTGTATCGTCGTGCGCACTCATGAGCGGTCTCCCGTACGGCAAGGGGGCAGTACCCGTCCAGAAAAAGTCCCCCTCCTTTGTAAGTACACGTCTCCTTCTGGAAGTATTAATGTTGCACAAAAAGATCACGGAGGTTTCCGGAATTCATGAGACTAATAAAAAAAGGAGAGGGTAAAAAAGAGGGGGTGCGCAGAAATCAGGCACGTGCGCTGATCTGCTGCTGGCCGGAGATCCTGCGGCCTTTCCAGACCGGGGTGGCTGGCTGTTCGGGGATCTTTACAATGGTGGCATGCCGCTCCCTGCCGTAGATGACCGATCTGAGGGCAAGAAGCGAAACCGTAAAGTTCCCTGCTTCGAAGAGTTCGATGTTGAGGGCTTTACCGGATGCCGACACCTGCGCGAGACCGCAGGTTGATCCCAGGTAGTAGTTCCACTCGTGGACAAGCGCTTCTACCTGGACAACAACCTGCCGCCCGGACATTCCCTTTGCCAGATCTGCCAGCCGGACCGCATACCGGGCGCCTACTACATGCAGTTCCACAACTTCGTGGATCCTGCCGTCACGATCGATTGCCCTGCATCCTGTCCGCTGGATATAACCTGCTTTCTGCATCATACACGACCACCTTTCTGTCGTAGTAGTGCATCTTTACCGGCCGGTATATAACCCGGGGCCGTGCGCGGGGTGAAAGTGAAATAAAAAGGGGATGGCCGTCATTTTTCGGGGTACAATTCCCCCGCCCGGAAGACTGTACCCTACATTTACCGTTTTTTATCCATGCAGGCGTTCAGGACATCCTCGATAAAATGGAGCGTTCCGCCGGTACCCGCAAGCGGGGGCCGGGCGAGCCTGACCTGCCCCTGGAGCGGGGGGATGATCCCGACAAAGGTCCGATCACCGCTCACCGACTGTTCAAATGACGAGCCGATCACAAGGTCAGGAGAGACCTCCGCGATCTTCCGGGCGACCTGTTCAAGTCCGGTCAGTTTCTCCACCGGGTACTGCGGGGCGGGCAAAGCAGTGGGGTCGTTTCGCGTCCCGACCACAAGGATCTCTGCATCGAGATACCGTTTGAGCGTATCTGCGGCAAAGAGTGCATACGCGGTACCGGCAAAGACCGCGAGACGCGGGGGATCGTAGCGGCGGAGATACCTGTCGCAGGCTTGGATCACCCGTTCTTCCTGCACGTCAAGTTCGGTAAGGACCGGGTCCGCATCCGCACTTTCATACGCGGAGGAAAGGTTCTCAAATGTCGCACGGAGCGCGGGTATTCCCAGCGTCCCGCCAAGGTACTTCCCCACGCCCGAGGTAAAATCGTCATTTGTCCCTATCGTCAGCGGGGCGGCATGTCCTGCCATCTCGGCCCAGTCCCGGCAGAACACTGTTCCTACGGGGACGCCGGCCCGGTGCAGCAGCCGGGAAATTTCCTGGAGGTTCCCCTCGTAAAACGGGTCAGAGAGGGATACCCCGTCGATATTGACGCCCCGTCGTTCAGGGCTGACCCCCGGGGCAAGCGCTGCAAGGGCTACCCGGTACCCGGTCTCCAGTTCCCCGGCAAACCCGGGGCTGTCCACAAGGATGACATCGGTCCCGTCAAGCATCGCTTTTATGTCCTCGCCGAGCAGTGACGGGACACACGTCGTAATAACAGCGATCCGGCCCCCCCGGCCTGAAAGATCGCGAATCACCTCGCGAAGCCGGTCCCCGGATCCGAAGACCACCTCGTTTTCAAGGATAAATGTCCCGTGCAGGGGAGCTTGGAGAAGGGTTGCCGGATAGTAATAGCACCCGCTCGAACCGTGGATGACGACAGCTATGCCCTCAAAACCTGCAAGGCAGGCCGCAGCCCCGGTCATCGCGCAGGGCCAGAGGGGTGTCTCGCATTCAGGCATGGAGCGCCCTCCTCCACCGGTGCAGGAGCCGGCGCACACCCGTGATACCAATCGGTGGCGTTACAGGTACTGGCACCGGGCAGCCGGATGCTGTAACCTCAAGCCGGAGCGCCTGTGCGATATCCTGTGCCACCCGGTTCCCTTCGGGATCCGGTGGGAGGGGGGAAAAAGAGACCCCGGCTCCGGTAAGATCCGCAAAATCGTCAAGGGTCTCCTGACGGAGCGCATGTTCCTCTTCTACTGCACTCTGGCAATTGATACCGCAGGCACCGGCCACGGATTCGAGGAACGTGAACGTGCCCGGGATCCCGACCGGATAGGCAGGGATGTACGGCGTCCCGAAACGCTCCTGCAAGAATTCCCCCACGGGTATGAGGGAAGGATCGCGGAGCACGTTGAGCCGGGCAGCCCCGAGGGACGCGATACGGTCTGTTGCAAGGTCATGCACGAACCGGATGTTCACGGACAGGCCAAGCAGGGCGAGCAGCCGGGAGACCTCATAGAAGTTCTCCTCGACCTCGTATTCGAGATTCTTCTCGCCGATGATATTCACCCTCCCGTTTTTTTCCGCCGGTCCTGCCATGCCCGCAAGGGCGATAAGTGCGTTATTGACGCCGGTCTGGAATGATCCGCCAAGGAAGCCGGCGGTCGGCACCACGATGACCGGTACCCCGGCCTTCGTGCCGCAGACCGACCCTACGTCGTCGCCGATCGTATCCACGATACAGGTGGAGAGCACGAAGACCGCCCCGGGATCGCGTGCGATCACCGTATCAAGCGTCCGGTCGAGCGCACCTTCGCCGCCGAATATCACATCGGTCTCAGAAAGCCCGGTCGAGACGAGCGGGGGGAGGGCGATCCGGTCGTTGTCGAGGCCTGTCGCATGCAGGAGAGAAAAATTGTGGTGCGTGCACCCCTGCGGGCCGTGCACGACCGTTATCGCGTCGCGGACATGGGTGGTCACCGAGAGCGCACCCGTGAGGGTGCAGCCGGCAGACCTACATGAATTCGATGGCAAGGGCCTCAAGGTCATCGATCTCGAGCGGGGTGGGGATGGTAAAATGGGTGTTCTCCATGATACGGGTGGCAAGATCGCGGTACCTCTGTGCCTGTTGTGAGGCAGGCTCGTACTCGATCACCGTCTTGCGGTTCAGCTCGGCCAGCTGTACGACGCGATCTCTGGGGATGAACTGGACAAGATGGCTGTTGACCCGGCGGGCAAATTCGGCCACCAGTTCCTCCTCTTTTGGCTGGTTCTTTGCATTGCAGATCACCCCGGCAAGCCGGCACCGGCTCTTCGGGCGGGCGGAGAGCCGTTCTATCGCCTTGCAGATGTTGTTTGCCGCGTACAGGGACATGAGTTCCCCCGAGGTCACAAGGTACACCTCCTGTGCATACCCTTCCCGCATCGGCATGGCAAACCCCCCGCAGACCACGTCGCCCAGTACATCGTAGACGATCACGTCGCCGGTGAGCGTCCCGAACTTCTCCAGCAGCTGGAAGGTGGCAATGATCCCCCGGCCGGCACACCCCACACCGGGTTCCGGCCCCCCGGCCTCCACGCAGCGCACCCCGTTAAAACCGGTATAGACCACATCGGCGGGAGTTACTCCTGCAGCGCCCCGCTCACGTACCTGGTCCATCACCGTGGGGATCAGCCTTCCTGCCATCAGCATACGCGTACTGTCGCGCTTGGGATCGCACCCGATCTGGAGGATATCGTGCCCGGCAAGCGAGAGGGCTGCGGAGAGGTTTGCCGAGGTCGTGGACTTCCCGATACCGCCTTTCCCGTACAGGGCGATCTGCTTCATTGCCGTACTATAGGGTGGCAGTTTATATTAGATCTTCTGAAGTTAAGAAAAGTAGATTTGTTTTTGGGTTCCATTTTTTAGTCAGAACCCCGGAACAATGCCATAAACAGCACCACGACCGGGATCACTTCGAGCCGGCCCAGCCACATCACGACAATAAAAACCCATTTCGAGAGAACCGGCATATCGGGAGAGACATACCCGGAGGAGATTCCGCAGGTGGAGAACGCGGACGTGATATCAAAGACGACATCGGTGATCGGGTAGGTGGTCAGGTGGAACTGCATCACGATAATCGTGGCGACGAATATAATGATGACCGAGAGGATGATCACAAGCATCGTCTTTGCTGTCTCCAGCTCGGCAGTTGCACGCGGGATGATCCGCCCCTCACTTTTAAAGGGGATCAAAACTTTACCACTCACAAAAAGCCGGCGGAACCACCAGACGAGCGCACGTAACCCGAGGACCACCCGTTTTAATTTGATCCCTCCTGAAGAACTGCCGGCAGCCCCCCCGACAAATACAAGCATCAGAAGAAAAAGGAGCGTCACGCTTTCCCAGGTCTGGATATTCGCGATCTGAAACCCGGTTGTGGTCAGGGCAGATACCGCCATGAACAGACCCTGCAGAAGGGCCGTCAGGATTTCCGTATTCCCAAAGTAGACCAGATCGTAGGTCAGTACTGCCGTCCCGATGGCCACGACAACAAAAAAGAGCTTGACCTGCTCATCGCCAAACAGGCTCCAGCGCCGGTTCTCCGAGATCAGGTAATACAGGCGGAACGGGAGCGCTCCTGCAATCATGAGCGGGATGAGCAGCAGTTCCAGGACGATGTTGTTATACGCGAGGATGCCGCCATCGTGGATGGAAAACCCTCCCGTGGATATTGTGGTGAGCGCGAGGTTGACGGAATCCCAGAGGGAAAGACCGGTAAAGAGGATAAGCCCGATCGCAATAAACGTGAGAAGCCCGTAGATTTTCCAGATCCTCCGTCCCGTTGAGATAATGCTGGGCATGAGGGATTCTTCCCGGCTCTCAGTCCGGTAAATTTTTCCCTGGAAGAGCCCGGTGCTGCTTGCAAGCGCTATGACGAAAGCGATGATCCCGATACCTCCGATCCACTGCATGAAGGAACGCCAGAAAAGCAGGGTGTAGGGTGCCGTGTCAAGGGACTGCATCATGGTAAATGCGGTACCGGTCCACCCCGCCATCCCCTCGAAGAGCGCATCGGTAAAACTCATGTTGAGGCCGAACATGAACGGGATGCCGCATACCATGGCGCAGGCAAACCAGAAGAGGGCAACCGAGCAGAGCGCGGTTGAAAGCCTGTTCTCGCGTTCGTTTCTTGGCAGATGTTTTAAGACCAGCCCCAACAGGAAAAAGATAACCGGCACGGCAGCCATGGACAGGAACAGGTACCATTCAGAAAAGAGCACCGTGACGACCAGCGGGACTGCGGTGAGAGGGGCCACAAAGAAGAATATATCCCCGAGGTCTGCGGCAATCGTCGAGATATACTCAAGCCGGTGCATCACTAGGTGGTTTGTCGCTGGTGCTCTATGAGCATTTGCCTTATAAAAAATAAAAAAAGAAACTGCGTGAAGGCAGTGTTATGCCTTGGTGGTCCAGAGACCATGGACATTGCAGAACGAGCGTACCTTCACGTTTATGTTACTAATCGGGAATCCGGCCTCTGCTTTCTCGCCGGGCCTGAACCATTGGAGATAGACCTGCTCGCCGTCACGGACCTCGACCCATTCGATATAATGCTTCTCCTCCATCGGGTGGGGTATGGAACCAACTTTCACGAGGATTCCCTTCGCGGTCTTCTCGATGACCGGTACATGCTTCTCCTTACCCGGGTCAGCGGTCTTTTCCTGCTGGAGTACCATCGGCTGCCCGCAGCAGACGAGCGTCCCGCCGGATGCATGAACAACCTTGGTGGTGTTCCCGCAGACGCTGCACTTGTAAACTTCAAAGAGTTTTGTCATATCTTCTCCTTTCCTTACGCGATGTTGATCCCTTGATGTTTCTTTAAGATTTCGTCTGCCAGCCGGTCGAGGGCCTGCATCGTTGCTTCGTCAGGCTCCCCCAGCACCATGACCGGCGGGATCAGTTCTACTTTGACATGGTCAAGCATCTTTGTGATTGTCTCGACACTCTTGCCGCCCCACCCGTAGGAGCCGATCACGGATGCAAACTTTGTCTTGGGCCTGAGTGCGTTTGCGAGGTAGGTGGCGGAGACGACGGTCGGGTGCGGACCAAAGAGGACGGTCGGTGTGGCAATCACGATGGTCGCTGCGTCGACAAGGGAAAACGCAAGATCCCCGATATCGGTCCGGGTGAGATTAAACGGCCTGACTACTATCCCCCTGGTGATGAGCGCCCCGGTGAGGTGTTCCACCATCTTTGCGGTGCTGCCGTGCATCGATACGTACGGGATGACAACCTCATTTTTCACCGCATCCGATGTCCAGTCCGCGTATGCGTCAAGGATAAACTTCGGGTTTTTGTTGACCGGGCCGTGGCTGGGCGCTATCATTTTCGGGGAGAGCGCCCGGACTTTTTCTACATAGCCTTTGATGCTCCCGCGAAACGGCATCATGATCTCCGCATAATACCTTTTTGCCGAACGGTATGCCCATGCTTCATCAGGTATGAACAGTTCGCTTGTGGCTGCATGGAACCCGAAGAGGTCGCAGGGAAAGAGGATTTTATCCTCGACAAGCCAGGTGATCTGGGTCTCGGGCCAGTGCGTCCACGGCGTGATGAAGAACTGGAGCGTCCGGTCGCCGAGCGAAAGGGTGTCCCCATCAGCGATCACCGTAAAGCGATCCTGCGGGACATGCAGGAGGGCAATCAGGAGATCCCGGCACTTTGCGTTCGTGACCACCTGTGCGTCCGGGTAGAACTCCATGATCATCGGGAGGGTACCGGCATGATCCTGCTCGGCATGGTTGATCACGATATAATCGATACGTTCGATGCCCAGCTTTACCAGGTTCGAGATAAGGTCATATTCCTTTGCCGGATCGACCGTATCGATGAGCGCAGTCTTCTGGCTGCCCCTGACAAGATAGGAGTTGTAGCTCGTTCCTTCCGGGAGCGGGATCAACTCATCGAAGATCCGCCGGTCAAAATCGAGGGCCCCTACCCAGTATACCCCAGAAACAAGTTCACGGGAGACCATAACAACCAGTCTTCACTCCTCTTTTTTAAACTGGTCCTTTGACGCAAAACAGATCGGGCAGGCCCAGTCTGCCGGCAGGTCGGCAAATGCAACGCCCGGCTTGATGTCCTGCAACGATTCGCCTTTTTCCGGGTTGTAAACATGCCCGCAGATGGTGCATACGTATCGGTCCATAAAAATCACTCCTGTTGTGGCTGGTAGAGTGTGGTGTATCGCAGGGAATAATCGTTTCGATAGTGCACAAAATCGGGTTCGCCCTCCCGCACCTGCACGATACTATTTCCCCGGAGGGAAAGGTCTGGGTTCATCAGAGGGGAACAAAAATGGGATCCGGTGACGGAGTGCCTCGTGATGTTAACATTTACCCGCTGCCGAAGATCATATAGAGAGCGATTCCGATCATGAGGATCACAAAGAGCAGTTTAATCTTCTCCGGGGAGATTGTGTGGGCGGCACGGACACCAAGCTGTGCAAGAGGAACACTTACTGCGACAAGGATGCACCAGTACGCAACATTGATGTAACCAAACGAATACGGAGGCAGGTCCGCAACGTCAAGACCGTTGATAACATAGGAGATGATGCCGCTCGCTGAAGAGCAGACCATGAATGCCGTCGAAGTTCCGATGGCTTTGCGGAGGGGAACATGAAGCATGGTCGTCATCACCGGCACCATCACAATACCGCCGCCGATACCAAACAGCCCCGAGACAAGACCAAAAGCAAAGCCCCATGGGAGGTATACATACAGACTTTCCGGAATATGCTCTTCCCCTGTGGGTGTATGGGAAAAGAACATCCGTACCGCGGCAAGAATGAGCAGCACCCCAAAGAGGCACGCCATGAGCCTGCCGGGTGCGTGGGTGGCGATCGCCGCACCGGCAAAACCGCCGATGATCCCGGGAACGACCATCAGTGCAAGGGGGCGCAGCAGCACGCAGCGCCGGCAGTGATGGCCCCAGGTGCTGGAGAGCGCGGTCGGCAGTATCACCGCAAGGCTGGTGCCAAATGCGATCCGGAGCGACAGCGTTGGATCAAACCCGAGGCTGGTGAGTAACCAGTACTGTACCGGGACCATGAGAAAACCGCCGCCGACACCGAAAAAGCCGGAGGCAAAACCTATCACACTTCCGGTGATGGCAAGAATCAGTGCAGAAAAAAGGAGGATATCCATTCCATCACCAGAAACATACTCTCCGGGACATGGGTATCAATCTGGTAAAAAATTATGCAATGGCCGTAGTGATCAAAAATTTCCCGGCTCATGCAATCCATGGGATATTGTGGTTATCGAAGATCCGCTTCCCGGGACCGGGCGTCGTCATTGTCGTGTTCTTCAGTATGTCTCTATTTTCAAGTTGGATGAACAACCACCAAAAGTTCGTATAAGCCAGATCTGGAACCGGAAGTATCCTTTTTGACAGCTACCCCCCACCCCCGGGCCACAAGAGGGGGGTAGGGGTATCATGCTTTAAAAAAATCGGTCGGGGTATGGGGGGGCCTCTCCTTTTTGGGAGCGGGGGGTCCCCCCTTAGTAAGAAAAGAGGCCCCTACCCCCCAAGCCATTGGCCGGCAAAATATACCTTCAGACGATGACTCCACGCGAAGCACAGGTTTTGGAAATGCCGGAAAGGGGGGCAGGTCTCCTCTTATGCCCGGACAGGGGGGGTGGGGGTATCATGCTTAAAAAAAATCGGTCGGGGGGTAGGGGTACCTCCCGTTTTTGGGAGTGGGGGGTGCCACCTCGGGCTGGCAGGAGGGGGTACCCCCAATGGACCGGGAATCGCTTCGGCAAATCCTATTAAAAAATTCTGAGATTTGCAAAGGAAAATTTAGAGAAGTACTGGATCTTTCTCATCGGGATCTGGTCCTTCAGGTTATTTTCCCGGGAGAATGACTGTCATATAATGCCGGGAAAAATACCCATGAACCCCCACCAGCACGCAGGTGGCAAGGATTCCGCAGAGTGCAACTCCTGGATTGAACGGTACGAGATACGCCGGATCGATGCGGGAGTTTTGGAGGACCACAAGGCCGGAGGTGACGACTATAATGGTCGCCCAGATATCACGGACGGCAAAGAAAAAGAGCCCGGCCACGCACCCGAGTGCAAAAAACCAGCCAAACATCTCCCGGAAATCAGCTGTTGCAAACAATATTGACATGGAGATGGCAAAGATGAGCGCCGTCAAAAGAACTCCGGTAAAAACCGAGATCACCACTCCGCTGCTGCGGACATAAGCCTGGACATGTGTCCCGACAAATGCCCAGCAGATTATCACCGCTGCGATCGCTGTGGGGAGCAGGAGAATAAAAAGCGTGGCTCCGGTCAACCGGTCCAGACCCTGCCCGATCAAGCTCATAATGACAAACCCGGTATACCCGGCAAGGGCTGTCAGACTGATGGCAGCCACCGTCCGGCGCAGGGAGCGCAAGCCGATCTGGAACATGTTTACGGCGCCCGAAAGGAAGGCCGCCCGGATACGCACGACGGGAACGAGAATGCCCACAACGATACCGGAAAGAACCGTATAGAGAACAAGACCCGGGAGACTGGCCTTTCTGAAGAGGCCGGTATCTCCTGCGAGCAGGTAGTTTTCCAGCAGCCAGACGATTACTATCACGAGGGGAATAAGAATCAGGGTCACCCCGCCAGATCGCCATTTGCCCTGCCGGGGTACTTCAGCGCCGTTTACGCCACGTTCGTCCATCCGATCGTTCCTGTCCCCGGCACCGGTCACGGGATCACCTCCCACGGGAGATCCGGCCGGTACCGTGCCGGGATAATCGTTACCTCGATGCCTCAAAAAGGTCACGGATCTGGCGCGTGCGTTCCTCTGAGGATAGAGCGCGGATCGGATACCGATCATTGAAGGTGGGAAGATCTCGCTCGTAGAACAGCCCAAGCGCGATGGGCGCGTCGCGGTTGTAGTCCCATTCCCGGGCTTTTACACACGCTTTCTCAAAATCAGAGGTATCCTGGCCGTCAAGGTCGTACACCCGGGACTGGTAGTATTCGGTCATGTTAAAGAAGCTCGCGCAGATCTGGAGGACATCGATGAAGGCAAACCCCTTGTGAGCAATACCCTGTCGGATCAGCTGCGCAAGCTGCGGCATCTTCCTCGTATAGCCCCGTGCTATATAGGTGGCGCCGGCGGCAAGCATCAGTTCCAGCGGGTTAAAAGGGTATTCGGTGGTTCCCGCAGGCGTGGATTTTCCCTTGAACCCCAGCGGCGATGTGGGGGTATATTGCCCGGTGGTGAGACCGTAGACCCGGTTGTTATGGACAATCATGGTGAGATCGATATTTCTCTTTGCCGCAAAGATCAGGTGGTCGAGTCCCTCGGCATACGCATCCCCGTCCCCCGCACAACAGATGACGGTAAGTTTCGGGTTTGCAAGTTTTATCCCCGTCGCAACCGGGATCGTCCTCCCGTGGAGGGTGTAGACGCTGTTGATGTTAAGGTAATCGGCGATCTTTGCATGGCACCCGATACCGGAGACCAGCACTACATCGTCAAGGGATTGGCCTTCTTTTTCAAGACCGGCAAGGATATCCTTGAGCGTGTGCTGGATAGAAAAGTTACCGCAGCCGGGACACCAGGTGTTCTGTGCAGGAGTAATCAGATTTCGGGTCATGAGGTGATTACCTCCTGTAACCGCAGGAGAAGTTCATCGGGAGTGAACGGACGGCCATCATATTTCAGGATGGTCGCATCAACACGCCCCCCATGCTCACGGACAAGCGCCGCGAGCTGCCCGGTGGCATTTTCCTCAACCGCGATCAGGTGGTCTACCCCACGGCACGCGTCGGCAAACTGCTGGTCCGGGAAGGGGGAGAGCACGACCGGCTGGATCACCCGCAGCCCCAGCCGCGCCGCCACTTCGTCGCAGGCATTCCGGACAGAGCCCCAGCAGAGGAGGGCGGTCGTGGCACCGGCTGTGCCCCGGACACTGATACACGGGTACCGGATCAGCTCCTCGGTAAGCTGCGCTTCCTTTCTCCGGCGCTTTTCTGTCATCAGGGCAACCAGTGCCGCATCCTCGGTCGTGATACCATCTTCGTCGTGCGCATAACTGTTCACCTTCACTACGGCATCCTTCCCGCCCGGGAACGCGAGAGGGGAGATGCCGGCCGGGGTGTCCTGGTACCGCCGGTAGGGTGCCCCGCCGTCCCATATCACAGGATCGGCATCCGGCATGTCGGTAAGCCGGTTATAATCGACGCTGTAGGTTCCTTCAGACAGTGTCTTGTCGGGCAGCACAAATGCCGGGATCTGGTACTTCCAGGCAAGGCGGATCGCGGCGCGAGACCAGCGGTACGCCTCACCGGCATCGGCAGGCGCTACGACCAGACGGGGAAAATCCCCCTGCCCGGCGTGCAGTACAAACTGAAGTTCCGCTTGGCCGGTGTAGGTGGGGAGGCCGGTCGATGGCCCGGTTCTCTGGGAGACCACGATCACGATCGGGATCTCAGCCATACCGGCAAACGAGAGCCCCTCTGTCATAAGGCAGAACCCGCCTCCTGAAGTACCGACCGCGGTCCTCGCCCCGGCCGTAGCGCTGCCAAGGCCCATAAGGATAACCGCGATCTCGTTCTCCGGGTGGATGACCGTTATCCCGAACCGTTCTGCATTCCCGGCAAGGAAGTGGAGCAGGGTCGAGGATGGCGTCATAGGGTAGGAAATATAATGCGAAAGGCCGCCGGCGACAAGGCCAAGCCCGATCGCTTCGTTCCCGGAGAGCAGGCTGTGCGTCACACCGGCAATCGCCGGTACCGGTCGGGTGGTATTGATTAGGTCGTACGCCCGCCGGGCAACCCGAATATTCTCATCTGCTGCTTTTGGCATGTGGCGGGAAAAAACGTCTGCTACGACCCCCCAGGGAATCCCTGCCGCTTTTGCAAAGGCACCGATCATCGCGGAGTTCCCGGTAATGGGCGGAGCGGATTCTGCTGCAAGGATGGCTTTTATGGAAACGGTCTGGCCGCTTTTTAGTGAGGTTACCAGATCTGCGTTTGCCACCACGGTACAGTCCGGGCTGCCGGGGAGGTGCAGGTCAAGTGTCTCCTGGTTGAGCGCAACAAGATAATCGATCCGGGTGTTGTATGCCCCGACCGGTTCATCTGCGGCACGCACCAGGGAAAAATTGTGTCCCCCCCGGATGAGGGATGGGTATTCGGTATAGATATAGACAAAATAGCCAAGATGGTTGAGCAACTGTGCAACCATCGCCCCGGCATTGTTGATCCCATCCCCGGCCCTGCCCCCCACGAGCACGGATATTTCCTTCATGAACAGTCCCTCACATCCCTGATCTTTCCGGGGCGGTAAATAGGTTGGGGTGGTGACGCTCCCGGTATGAAGGAGGCTCACGATAAAAAAGTCAGTTCTTATGGATCATATCTTCAAGCAGTAGTTTCATCTCGTTGATCCGGTAGGGTTTGGCAAGTCTGCCGGAAAAGCCGTAGCTGACGAAGTCCTGCATGATCGGATCATTGGAATACCCGCTCGACACGACCGCTTTCACACCGGGATCATAACTGCGGAGTTTCTCTATTGTTTCCCTGCCGCCCATCCCCTCAGGAATGGTGAGATCGATAATGACAAGGTCAAACGGCCGGCCCGCTTCCTTCTCCTGTGCATACAGCTTGATCGCTGATGCGCCCTCCGTTGCGAAGACAGCATCGTATCCAAGGAACTGGAGCACCTCGCGGGACACATCGAGAATGATCTCCTCATCGTCCACCAGGAGCACTTTTCCTTTCCCTGCCACAGCCGATCCCTCTTGTCTTATACTTCACTTATACGCACTATATATTTTCCCCCGCAGAAGAATGTTGATCCCTCAAAGACGGGTCTGACCTGATTTTTTATGAATCTGCGATTCCCGCCTGATTTCCTTTACTTGCTGCCTTTTTTAAGGGCCCGCAGCCGTGCGGTTTCTTCTGCGTCCTGTACCCGCAGAAGGAAGGTCCCGTGGCAGGGCTTGGTGTACGGGAAGATAACATAATCCCCGTCAATACCTACGGCTATCGGGGGGACGCCTATGGTGTGAATATCGAAGATCTTGAACCCCGGCTCAACATCGATCGATTCGGGGAAGTGGCTCCTGATGTATTCCCTGCATTCCTTGAATGAAGCGTCCCGGATTACGATCTCGTAGTTGAGCGCATCTACGCAGCCCATGGTGCCACCTCATCAATTGCCTTTTTGAGTGGCAGGGGGTTATGCACGGCCTTTGCGGCGATCTTCGTGCAGGGAAAGGTGATCTGCTGCACAAGATCTTCCTCATGCTCGCCGTACACAAGAGCATACAGTTTTGCTTTCGATATTACCCCCATCGTCGCCGCATAACTGATCCCCGCATCGTTGTGGATGAACACGAAACACAGGTCGAAGTCCCGCTTTTTCCCGGTGATCTGGGCGACGACCCGGTCGAGATCGGTAATCTCGCCCAGGTAGTGCCGGTCGGGATCGGCAACGACAAGCAGGGTATTTGCCGCCTTGTTCCCGGCAATAACCGGGGTAATTCCGGCTTTTTTAAACCGGCTGACAAGGTACAATGCGATACTGGTCTGCACTGGTACCTGCGGGCACCCCAGCACGAGAAGTGCCGTTTTTGAGGGTTGTGCAACTGTGTCTGAGTCCATGACCTGCTCCCGGTTTAGTGTATACTTCTCTTATTTTAGAGCCCCGGGCAATAACCCTGCGTATCCTGCCCTGCCGGATATCTATTTGCGGCGGTTTGTCAGGGAGTGCCTTTTGTCTCGTGCCGTACCCAGTCGAGATAGGGAGCGTAGCCTGCAATCACCGGAAGCACGATGATCTCCGGGACATCGGCGCTGTGCATCGACCGGATCGCGGCGACTGCCCGGTCTGCACCCTCTTTTGTGGTCTTTACGATCATCAGGTGTTCAGGATCGTTGCAGATCTCGCCTTTCCAGCGATAGGTGGACTGCACGGGAACAATATTGACACACGCGGCAATCTGCTGTTCAACCAATGCCTGCGCCATAGACTCTGCCTCAGTCGTTGCCGCCGTGCAGAGGATCACCACAATATCCGTTGCCATGCCGGTTTACTCCTGCCTTACTGACCTGTGCATACCTTAGGTCACTGGTTCGCGCCCGCCCGCTATTAAGCATATCTTTTGATCCCCGGTTCATCCCTGCCCGATCGTTAATTACTAGTGATGGGGGAACGAACGTGTACTACCTATGTATTCAACACGCATGAGCAATCTCCCGCCGTATCTTTTTGCACGGATCGATGAGATGAAAGCAGAGCAGCAGAAAAAAGGTGTTGATATTATCGATCTTGGCGTGGGCGACCCGGATCTCCCCACCCCTCCACACATTGTCGATGCTCTCTGTTCGGCCGCACATAACCCGGACAACCACCACTACCCCTCGTATGCAGGGATGCCGGCCTACCGGCAGGCTGTCGCAGGCTGGTACCACAATCGGTTCGGTGTCACGCTCGATGCCCAAAAAGAGACCCTCGCCCTGATGGGGTCAAAGGACGGGATCACCCATATCGGGGAAGCATTCGTGAACCCGGGTGACTATGTCCTCGCCCCGAGCCCGGGCTATCCCGGGTATTCGACCGGCACCCTGTTTGCCGAGGGAAAGATCCACGAGATGCCGCTGCTTGTGGAGAACAACTTCCTCCCGGTCCTCGATGCAATACCGGAGAAGGTCGTCCACTCTGCGAAGCTCATGTTCATCAACTACCCAAACAATCCCACGGCCGCCATTGCCCCGCTCTCTTTTTACCGCGAGGTCGTGGATTTTGCCGCAGACCACCATATTGTCGTGGTCTCAGACAACCCCTACTCGGAGGTTGCCTTTGACGGCTACCGCGCCCCATCGTTTTTGGAAGCAAAAGGGGCCATGGAAGTCGGGGTCGAAATGCACTCACTCTCCAAGACATACAACATGACCGGCTGGCGGATCGGCATGGCGGTCGGGAACAGGGAGATCCTCTCCGGTCTTGGCCGGGTCAAGACGAACGTGGACTCCGGTGTCTTTAATGCCGTCCAGTATGCCGCCATTGCAGCGCTCTCGGGCCCGCAGGACTGCATAAAGGAGGCCTGCGCCATCTATCAGGAGCGCCGGGACGTGCTCGTTGCCGGGCTCCGCGAACTTGGCTTTGACGTGCCGGCCCCGAAGGCGACCTTCTATGTCTGGATGCCGGTCAAAGACTGCATGTCCTTTGCGGCAAAACTCTTAAACGAGGCCGGCATTGTCGTGACCCCTGGTGTCGGCTTTGGCTCTGCGGGAGAAGGTTACGTACGGTTTGCCATCACCCGGCCGGTAGGACGGATACAGGAAGCACTTGGACGTATGCAGAGGCTTTCCTTATGAAACTCCCCCCGCACCTCACCATACAGAGAGGGCACCTCCACATCGGTGGCCATGACTGCGTTGCCCTTGCCGGGAAATACGGAACCCCGCTCTACGTGACGAGCGAGGACCGGATCTGCGGGTATTTCCAGGACTACAAAAACGCCCTCTCTGCCCGGTACGACAAGGTGCAGGTGCTCTTTGCGGCAAAAGCAAACGGCAACCTTGCCGTCATGAGGGCGCTTGCAAAGCTCGGCGCCGGGGCGGATGTCTTCTCTGGCGGCGAACTGGCACTTGCCCTTGAAGCCGGTATGCCGGCAAAAAAACTACTCTTTAACGGCAGTTCAAAGACAAAAGCCGACCTTGCCCTTGCCGTGCAGCATGGCGTGAAAGTCTCGCTCGACTCCCTTGACGAGCTCCACCAGCTCGACGAGGTGGCCCGGGATGCCGGGAAAATCGCATCGATCTCATTCCGGGTCAACCCGGCGCTCGAAGTCCCGACCCACCCGAAGATTGCCACCGGCCTTAAAACGAGCAAGTTCGGGATCCCCCACGAACAGATCCCGGCTGCGTACAGGGAGGCGCTGGCCTGCAAGAATGTAAAACCGGTCGGGATCCACTGCCATATCGGGTCGCAGATCCTCGAAGTCGGGCCGTTTGCAAAGGCCGCAGAGGTCATGGTCAGGATCGTAAAGGAACTCTCCGAAATGGGCGTGAAACTTGAGTTCCTCGATCTCGGGGGAGGCCTTGGCATCCCGTACCACCACGATTCCGACCCGGCGCCGACACCGGAGGACTACGCAAACGCGGTCATGCCGGTCTTTCTCGCAGGGATCAAAGCAGCAGGCATCACCCCCGAACTCTGGATCGAGCCGGGCCGGTTCCTGGTCGCGGACTCGACCGTGCTCCTCACCCGGGTCAACTCGACAAAGACGGCCCATAAGCGGTTCGCGAACGTGGATGCAGGATTCAACCTGCTCATCCGGCCCGCGATGTACGATTCCTACCATGAGGTGATCGTGGCAAACCGTGCGGATGCACCCCTGACCTCCGAGTACACGGTCACCGGGCCGATCTGCGAGACCGGGGATATCCTTGCCCCCGACCGGAAACTGCCGGAACTTGCCGCAGGCGATCTCATCGCGGTGCTGGACACCGGGGCATACGGGTACGCGATGTCCTCGCAGTACAATGGCCGGCCCCGCTGTCCCGAAGTGCTGGTTCACGGGAAAGATGTCGCCCTCATGCGGCGCGGCGAGACCCTTTCTGACCTGACCGGCACCATGGTGCGGCCGCCCTGGCAGCGGTAACCCAAGGAGGTTTTCGTGGTACTCTTCCACTATGCACTGGTTGACGACCTGATATCGCAGGAAGAGTTCGAACGGCGCGTGGAGGAGAAGATCGAGGAATGCGGCGACCTCCTCGATGAGCCGACCGCCGCGATGCTCGTTGTCGGGGCGCTCGGGAGACAGCATGTCAAGGTAAAGGAGCTCTCGGGGAAATCCAGCCTTTTTTGTTTTTTTGCAAAAGTTGTCGACAAGACCGAGCCAAAGGAGTTCGACCGTAAAGACGGCGAGAAGGGCTGGGTCGCGACACTTCTCGTGGGAGACGAGACCGGCACCACCCGGGTCGTGCTCTGGGACGAGCGGGCAGGTGCGGTGCTCGAGATTGCTCTTGGCGACGTGCTGGAAGTGATAGGAAGGCACCCGGGAAAGAATATGCGGGAGATCTACGCGCTTGCCCTGCGGAAGGCCACCTGCGAGATCACCTGCACGGTACCTGTCGGGAATGGTCTGGCTCTCTCTACAGAACCGGTCGATCTCGATGTGTGCCTGATCGGTGCGGATGCACCCCGCACGTTTACACGTCGGGACGGGACTACCGGGGATATGCAGGAATGCGTGATCGGCGATGCTACCGGGACTGCCCGCCTTGTCGTGTGGGCGCCGGACCTGCTCCGGGATATCCCGGCAGGGAGCGCGATCCATATCACGGGTGCAAAGCCCGACCGCCGTGCCGAGGGCCGGGCCTACAGTCTCGATGATACGGGTGCGGTAAGTCTTTCCGATGCCGTTGTCTCGGTTCCCTTTGCTGCGCTCGCATCGGTCAGCGATACCGGGTATTATTCCGTCAAAGGCGAGGTAAAGACCGTGCAGGAACCCCGGTCGTTTACCTCGCGGAGCGGGGCGGCCTCGTGGGTACGGAACATCCGTATCGGCGAGGGCGATGAAGTGCTCAACGTCGTACTCTGGGGGGAACATGCACTGGTACCGGTGCACCCCGGTGATCGCGTCGAGATCTACCATGCGGCAGCCAAACCCGGCCGGTTCGGTGCCATCGAGCTTGGGGTGGGCCGGGGGAGCATCTTCCGGGTTCCGCACGAGGAAACCCGGATGATTTCCATGACCGGGACGCTCATTCCCGGCAACGGGTGCATGTTTATCGATGACGGCACTGAACGGTACCTTATCGAAGGAGAGTTTCCGGCCGGAAGCGAGATGAAAATAACCGGGGTGCTTTCAGGGAGCCGTATCATCCCCGAGACTATGGAACCGGCGGAGAAGACAAAAGATGAGGTGGCAGGACGCCTTGCCGCTCTTGCCGCACGGCTGGACTCCCCCACCCGACCCTAAAATCACTTTCACCCCCCGCATGGCCCCGGGTTATATGGGTGGGGTTGAAATGTTGTTGTGCCATAGGAGATGTACTAGAAATGGCTGACAAAGCACTGGAAATTGAAGATTTACCCGGCGTCGGACCGACTACTGCCGACAAGCTTCGCGAAGCAGGCTACCTATCCATTGAGAGCATCGCAACCGCCGCACCGGCCGAGCTCTCCGAGGTCACGGAGATATCAGAGTCCACGGCAAAGAAGATCATCAAGGCGGCCCGCGAATCCGCAGATATCGGCGGTTTCAAGACCGGGAAAGATATCTTTGAGCAGAGAAAGGACATCCGGAAACTGTCGTTCCGGGTTCCGGAACTTGACGCACTTCTCGGCGGCGGCATGGAAACCCAGGCCATCACCGAGATGTACGGTGAGTTTGGTTCCGGTAAAAGCCAGATCGTCCACCAGATGGCAGTCAACGTCCAGCTGCCCGAAGAGCAGGGTGGCCTCAACGGCAGCGTGATCTATATCGATACCGAGAATACGTTCCGTCCCGAGCGTATCGAGCAGATGGTCAAGGGTCTTGATATCGAGGGTGTCCCGGATACCCAGGAGTTCCTGAACAATATCCATATCGCCCGGGCGCACACCTCTGACCACCAGGTGCTTCTTGTGGAGAACTCCCGGGACCTCGCAAACGAGCTTAAAGGAAGCGACAAGCCGGTGAAGCTCTTTATCATCGATTCGCTCACCGCCCACTTCCGGGCTGAGTATGCCGGCCGGGGAACGCTTGCCGCACGGCAGCAGAAACTCAACAAGCACATGCACGATCTCTTCAAGCTCATCGACGAGCACAACGCGGTCGGCCTCGTGACAAACCAGGTCATGTCCAACCCTGCCGTGTTCTTCGGAGACCCGACAAAACCGATCGGGGGAAACATCGTGGGCCACACGGCTACCTTCCGGATCTACCTGCGGAAGAGCAAGGCCGGCAAACGTATCGCACGACTCGTGGACAGCCCCAACCTTCCTGAGGGCGAAGCACCATTCATGGTTGAAGAGGCAGGACTTAAGCCGTGTTAAGAGCACTGCTGACAGATGTTGACGGAACAATAACGGACTCCTCCCGCAGGATCGACACCGGGGCAATTGAGTGTATCCGGTCGCTCGTAGACGCCGGGATCGAAGTCGTCCTTGCGAGCGGGAACACTGCCTGCTTTATGGATGCCCTCTGTAAAATGACGGGCACCCGGGGGACGTTCATCGCAGAGAACGGTGGGGTGTACCGGATCGGGTACACCGGTACTCTCAAAATTACCGGGGATCAGGCGATCTGCCGGGCCGCACTTGAAACCGTGCAGGTCCATTACCGGAAGCAAGGGATCGAACTGGTGCTCTACAGTGCCGAGTACCGGTATGCGGATCTTGCATTCGCCCGGACTGTGCCGTCAGAGGAGGTCCGGCAGATCCTTGCCGACCAGCCGGTGCAGGTGATCGACACCGGGTATGCAATCCACCTCCAGTCAGAAGGTGTCAGCAAGGGGACCACTCTTGTCGCTCTCGCACGCGACATGGATCTCTCCCCCAAAGACTTTTTTGCCATCGGCGACGGGATTAACGACGCCGGTATGCTCGCGGCAGCAGGCCGGGGCGTGACCCTCGCAAATGCCCACCCGGCGACAAAAGCGGCGGCATCTGACGTGATGGAAGATGGATACGGAAAGGGTTTTATACAAGCCGTAAAAAAGTATCGGTCTTACCTTCGGGCAAGGTAACGGTCGACGACGATATAATCCTTGATGTCTTTTACCGACTCAAAGGGAACCACCAGCAGGTTGCCATCCTCAAGATCGTATCCCTCGGTAACAAATGACTGGTCCGGGTGGATGATCAGATCGAGGACCTGCCCGGAATCAAAATCGACCCTGATGTTCTTGAGCGTTCCGACAAGTTTACCGTCATTGCTCATAATCTTTTTTCGTGAGAGGCTGCGGGCAAATGTACGAGTCATAAAAAAAATGACGATGTATTAATATTTAAAGTGTTCTGAAATGGCGGGGCATAGAAGGTTATTTTGAAAAATCAATCCGACATTTTCGTTCTTTTTTGTGCGCGGCCCGCATAAATAAAAAAACGCGTCCCGGTACAGAAAGTACCGGGGGCAGGGCGGAGGTTGCATCAGAGTGAGGGAAAGACCCGGATAATATCCGACTGGGTGAGAATACCCACCGGCTTCCCGTTTTCGGTCACAATAAGCCGCCCGATCTCACGTTCCTTGAAACGCCGGATTACCTCAAAGAGTTTAATATCGGATGGTGCCTCGACTACGTCAGGTGTCATCACCACTGAGGTTTTAGTCTCAAAGGGCAAGCCCCGGTCAAGGGCTTTTGTGACATCGCTTATGGTAATGATGCCCGCCAGGTGTTCGCCATCTATGACCGGCGCGCCGTGGATGTGATGCCGGTTAAAGAGGGTGATCGCATCCCTAAGGGTCTGGGTGCTCGTAAGTGACTTGAGTGGTGTACTCATGTAGGCTTTTATCGGCTGCTTCGGGAGCGAGATCATCTCCGAGGTGGCGATAAGAAGCGACTGGTTGGACTCATCTTTTCCGAAGACCTCCCCCCGGATCAGGAGTTTGTTCACCGGTGTCGGGCCGATAGTAATTTTGTCTCCAATCTCGAAGATCTTGGCACTGCCAACAAGCTTGATGACTGCATGGCAGATGTCCGGGTGGCAGAGCGTGGTAAAATCGATCTCCTGCACATGTGCCCCCTTCACCTCCGCGCCGTCACGGCTGATCGGCACATCGTAGTCCCCTCCTGATGTGTTCAGGTTAAGTTCCTTGTACGCCAGTTCGGTAGGGATGTAGCCGCCCTTTGGCCCGGGAACTCCGTCCACAAGGCCGACTGCCTTTAAGGACTGCATCTGGTTGCGCACCGTACCCGGGTTCCGCAGGATCATATCGGCGATCTCTTCACCTTTGATGGAATGAGACTGCTGGTGGTAGAGGGTAATGAGCGTGATCAGGATATCCTTCTGGATAAGGGACAGCTCCATAACGATAAGACGTATTAATGTCTATGGATATATAGGTTGGAGTTTTGTGGAATTCGAACGGATGCCAACAGTGCCCACTGCAGATGAGATCCTTGACAGGAGCTTTCGCCGTGCCGCAAAGAAGCGTAAAGAAAAGATAAACAAAGATCGGGCAAACGAGGAGTTTGTCCGGGCCGTCGGTGCCGCGATACACGACCGGCTGGTCTACATCATCCGGGGATTCCCTGAGTTTGAAAAGATCCCTCCCTTTTACCGGGAGATGGCAGATATCCTCTACGGGGTCGACAATATCAAGCAGTCCCTCGGGGCGGTAGGCTGGGCGGCAAAGCACACCAAAATGGTGGGCCACGAGATTGCCGTGCAGACCCGGAGGTCGACCGAGACTCTCGTACTCCGGAGACGGGCGGTCGCACGCCTCGCCTCCATGGTTCACCAGATTGATAAGGACCTGCTGTTCTTAAACAAGGTAAGAAACACCCTGCGGAAGCTGCCCCATATTGAGGACACATTTACGGTAGTCATCGCAGGATACCCCAACGTGGGCAAGTCCTCGTTTATCCGGCTTGTATCCTCTGCGACCCCCGAGATCGCGTCCTACCCGTTCACGACAAAAGGCGTGATTGTCGGGCTCCGCGAGGAAGGCAGGATCCGTCTCCAGTTCGTGGATACACCCGGTATCCTTGACCGGCCCGCTGACGAGCGAAACCCGATCGAGCGGCAGGCTCTTTCCGCGATGATGAACGTGGCAAGCGTGATCCTCTTTATCCTCGACCCGTCCGAGCATTGCGGGTACCCCATGGAGATGCAGCTGCGGCTCCTTGACGAAGTTAAAGATATGGTAACCGTGCCGCTGGTGGTCGTGGCAAACAAGTCCGATCTCAAGGTGCAGGAAGGTTACCGCGCCATGTCCACCGAGACAAAAGATGGTGTGGATGAGGTGCTCAAAGAGCTCCTCTCGTTCCGTCCGGCATGGGAAGCCTCACGCAAAGCCGCCGATGAGAGCAAAGCCGATGAAAAACCCGATGATAGTCCCGCCGTTTAAGGGCGGGAGGCCGGCCTGCGGTTTGCCGGACATCACGAAGTGCATGAGCACCACAAGTCCCGCAAGCGACCCGATGATCGCCCCGAGCGCCGGCAGGTTAATGAGCCCGAAATATTTTATCCCGCCGCAAAAGACATTGGCGGAGACGACGAGGATCGCGGGCATGATCATATCTCCCATGCCAATGATAAAGGCGGCCCGTTCGCCCCCGTCGTTCAGTTTTCCGATCCCCTCCTTGATGAACGAGTAGTCCTTCCTTTTCGGGATGACAAAGAGGATCGGGGTCTTCAGGTCGATCACGCCTTCCGCGAGCGTGATCATGTGTTTTGTCTTGTACACGGAGATCGCATCGTAGACCGCGAGGAGGACAAGGAGCAGGCAGACTGGCAGGATCTCAAGCGAGGCACCGAAGATCGCGGCCACCCCGGCGCCGAGCAGGATCCCGAGGCCGTCGATCACATACCATTCCGGGTATTTGTACAACAGGGCCGTCGCGAGCACGGAGAGGACAATGATGATACCCGTTGCTACGATGGTCTCAATGGTCGTTGAATAGACCACAACCGCAGGGAGCACTGCCTCCCACCATTCTGTTGTTGCCACAGCGGTCGCGCCCGTTGCTGCAAAGACTATTGCCGCGAAGATATACACAAACGTCAGGAAGATCGCGATCGTGATGACGGCCCCGATTACTTTTTTAAGATTGTACTTGATCAGCACGAGCAGGAACGCGGTGAAAATAAGGAGGATCACAATGAAGATAAGCGGGTTCTCCATCGATGTGGGGTCCTCGAAGGCCACTATGCCCGAGACCTGCACGGGAAGCGTGAGGAGGAGTGCCCCGATTTCCACAGCGATGAGGAGGGCCGGCATTGCCAGGATGGGTAGGTGGTTCTTGAGCTTGGCAGTCAGGGTGTCCATAAAGGTGTCTCCTGATGGATAGTTAGCTTAATTAGTGCGTTCTCATCATCTAAAAGCATGGACATTCCCGAGTATCTCCCTGACATCCTGCTCACGGCAGTGATGGTCATCTCCACCCTTTTCCTCATCCTGCGGTTCTGGCAGGACCTTGTTATCGCTATTGCCGCTGCCCTCATGATGCTCTCGCTTGGCGGGCTCTTTTTGTCCCTCCAGATCAAGGTCAGAAACCTCGAAAAGAACGTGATCACCCGGGAGCGGATGCTGCGCACAAACCTTGAGGAGATTTCCAGTCGTATGAACGAGAAGTACGACCAGACTACCTCCCATCTCGAAGGATTGGTGGGCGAGTTCTCAAAGCGGGTATACAAATAAGAGCCCGGCCGGCGTAACGGTACGGCAGGAGATATGAGTCATGGGTGTCGCACTCCGGGATATCATTGCTGACTATAAGACACCGGTCACCTGGGAGGGTCTTTCCGGCGTGGCGGCGGTCGATGCGAACAATGCGCTCTACCAGTTTTTAACGATCATCCGGCAGCCGGACGGGACGCCGCTGATGGACCGGCAGGGCAGAGTGACCTCCCACCTATCAGGGATCCTGTTCCGGATGGTCAACTTCCTTGAAAAAGGGATAAAACCGGTCTTTGTCTTTGACGGGAAGCCGCCCGAACTTAAGGATGCGACGATTGCCGTGCGCCGCAAAAGCCGGGACGAGGCAGGGGAGAAGTGGAAGGCGGCGATCGAGCGGGGCGACGAGGAGGAGGCATACAAGCAGGCCCGGTCGTCGACCCGTGTGGACAAGACGATTATTGCGACTTCAAAGGAACTGCTTGGTCTCATGGGTATCCCGTATGTGCAGGCCCCGACCGAGGGAGAGGCACAGGCAGCGTACATGGTGCAGAAGGGTGACGCCCGGTACGCGGTCTCGCAGGACTACGATACGCTCCTTTTTGGTACCCCTACTTTGGTCCGGAACCTCACGGTGAGCGGGAAGCGCAAGATCCGGGGCCGGGTCGTGACCGTAAACCCTGAGCGGGTGGTTCTTGCCGAGGTACTTGACGGCCTGAAACTGACCCGGGAGCAGCTCATTGAGATCGGGATCTTGACGGGGACCGACTTTAACCCGGGCGCCGACGGCGTAGGGGCAAAGACCGGCCTGAAAATTGTGCAGAAGGGGGAGTTTGCGGCAAAAATTGCGGAAAAGTGCCCGGATTTCGACCCGGCGCCAGTGATGGAGTTCTTCCTGCACCCGCCGGTGACGAGCGATTACACCCTCCTTTGGGGTCACCCGGATGCAGAAGGGATCAAACGACTGCTCTGCGAAGGGTACGATTTTGCCGAAGAACGGATCGATGCGGCGCTCGAACGATACACGGTAAAAGCCGGGCAGAAGACTCTTGAAAACTGGTTTTAAGAGAAATGCGCCCGCGTCCGTATGATCCGGGCGGACGGTATAAAATGAGAGGCAGGGGAATGTCTCCCCTGCCGGTTACTTTTTTTCTGATTCTACATTGCTTCCCATGTAGTCGAGCACCCGGTCCCACATCACGAGCAGGCCCGGGATGAGCACGTAGGCGAGCAGTCCTGCGCTGAGGAATGCCCCGACAATGATGAGCTCGTTGTCCATCGTCATCGCCTTATGCAAGGGCCGGTACCCCGTCTGCCCAGGTCTCGATAACGGTCCGGATGGAGTCATCCTCGTAGGACGTGATCGATACCTGCTGGCGGGAGAATGTGACCAAGTAGAGTTCGTTATTCGGGTCGTGGCACTTGAGGGTCGCGGAGAATGTGTCCCCGTCCGAATCGTGGGCCGGGACGCCACCGTGGGCTGTGATATTTGCGGTGTTCGCGAGGACTGCGGTGATACCGACATTGTAGCCGGAGATCGTGTTGTAACTCTCCGAGCTGCTGCCGATCTTCTTTGCGTCCTCGTCCTGGTATACGAATCTTGCCGTGTAGGTCTCCCTTGACTTTTCTACGGGCGCATGGTTGGCGCCCGCGTTCATATACGATACACACCCGAACGGGTTGTTCAGGATGACGGACTGGATGAGTGCGTTGAATGCAGTCACGTCCGTAATCGGTACCGCAAGTTTGCGGACCGCGCTCTTCACGTTGCTGTTCTGCGTAAAGTCTGCCATTTTTTTCTTCCTCCTTTTTTGTCTTTGTCGCGGGGCGCCCTTTGACATACTATCATAGGTGCCTGGAGGATATAACTTCAAAAAAGAAGGAGAATCCGGGGCCCCTGCTTACCCGGTTCCCTCAACCGGGCAGGGAGAGTTACGGGTTCGTTGATTCAAAGTCCATTCAAGCGCATTTCCTGAATCGGGAACAGATTCGTGCGGTGTTTTGAGGATTTTGTGTATTGTTCTGATGTTCCCAATACCCTGGTCAAAGGCCCGGTAGTGGAGCAGCACTGCATCCAGGACTCTTTTCCCACCCCGGTCCGGCTACCGGGGTTCGTGCGGTGCCGGCGACTGTTCCCGTACTTCCGTTTCTTTACCCTGCGGTGGCGGGAGGGTCCGGTCTTCTGTTTCCTTTCCACACTTGTAGTTCCTGTTTCTCCATCATCGTCAGGAAATCTCCCTTTTGTCTTACCTGAGGCCAGCCCGCTTGTTCCAGCGATGGTTTCGCAGGGGTTAATCGGGTTGCTCTGCAGGGCACCGGGTACAATTGTGCCCGGTCCAATCACGACCTTTTCTGTTGTACTTAAATCTGCATTTGAATCACGTTTTTCTTGTTCTGGTGTTTTCGATTCCGGTACAGGAACGAGCGTGTCCGCTTGTCTAAAAAATGTACCGGAGTCGGCCTGATGGAAAGCGACAGCCCCGGCCCCCACCATAGCCACTGGTGGCACCCCCCGCTCCCAAAAAAGAGGGTACCCCTACCCCCCGACCGATTTTTTTAAAGTGTTACCCCCCACCCCCCTGTCCGGGCACATGAAGGGGACTACCCCCCGTTCCTGCATGTGTACGACCAGTGCTTCGCATGGAGTTCTCGTCTAAACCCATATTTTACCGGCCGTAGTCCTGGGGGGGTAGGTGCCTCCCTCAGGCTAAAGGGGCACCACCCACTCCCAAAAAGGAGAGGTACCCCTACCCCCCGACCGATTTTTTAAAAGTTTTTACCCCCCACCCCCCTCTTCTGGCTTTGAGGGGGGAGTGCCACCTTCGTACAAAAGAGGGGGTACCCCCCAAGACCCGGAATGAAAAAAGCGGACGTGAGAACTCCCAAAAAAGGGTCGTCACCAACAACCGGTCGTACGCCCGTAAACAGCGCCGGGTTCTGCCGGTAGATCCCCCAGCGCCGGACACAAGCGACCGGCTCAAAAATCCCCCGGAGAAAAGATCACGGGCCGCATCTTCCCACAGGTTCCCCCCGCAAAAAAGGAACTGTTTAATAACGGGTAAGATACAGTCCTTTTATCGAGTGTGTACTTTAAGTGATCCACCTTCTCTACGTTGACGATGAACCCGCCCTGCTCGAACTCACCAAAATGTTTCTTGAGCGTTCTGGAGATTTCAGCGTCGATACGGAAGCCTCCGCGCAGGAGGTAATCAGTATCCTCAAAAACCGGCACTACGATGCCATCATCTCCGATTACCAGATGCCGGGAATGAATGGGATCGAATTTTTACAACAGGTAAGGAAGGACGGAAACGCGATCCCTTTCATAATCTTCACCGGGAAAGGCCGGGAAGAGATCGTGATCGAGGCAATCAACAACGGTGTCGACTCCTACATCCAGAAAGGCGGCAACCCCCGGGCGCAGTTCGCCGAACTCGCGGAAAAAATCCGGCAGATTGTCCGGAGAACACGTGCAGAACGCGCACTCAAAGAATCTGAGGCACGGTACCGGGCGATCTTCCAGACGGCATCCGACATCACCCAGATTCTCGACCGGAACGGCAGGATCATCTACGATTCAACCTCATCGCGTATTCTCGGGTATCCCCCCGGGTCGCTGATCGGTAAAGACCCGCTGGATGATCTCCACCCTGAAGACAAGGATCGTATCAGATCTGATCTTGCCCAGGTGTATGCAAACAAAAATGCCGGGATACCCTCTGAATTCCGTGTACGAAAGGCAGACGGGGAGTATCTCTGGGTTGAAGCGATAGCCACCAACCTTATCGGTGTTGAAGGTATCGACGGCATAGTCGTCACGACCCGCCCGATTGCCGAACGCAAAGCGGCAGAGGAAGAACTCAAAAAGAAACACGAGGAATTGCACGCTGCGTTTGAACAGCTGACCGCAACCGAAGAAGAATTGCGCCAGAACTACAACGAGCTTGCCATAAGCGAGCACCGGCTGGCGGAGACCGAGCATAAGGTCAGAGCCTCAGAAGCCTTCCTGAACTGCGTGATCACCGATGTCCGCGAAGGTATCACTGCCTTCGATGCCGACCTGCGCTATATCCTCTGGAATCCTTTCATGGAAGAACTGACCGGGATACCGGCTGCCGATGTCCTGGGTAAACACCTCACCGAGCTGTTCCCCTTTTTTCATGATACCGAGATCCCCGGCAATCTTGAGCGTGCGCTCGCGGGGGAGATGGTGGAGATATCCGATATTCCACTTGATCTGAATATAAAAAAGAAGAGAATCTGGGTGCGATACGTCGGGTCCCCTCTCTATGATCCTGACGGGACTATCACGGGAGTGATTGGCGTTGTCCAGGACATCACCACACGCAAGGAGGCAGAACTCGCGCTGCTTGCCACAACAGAAGAACTCAAAGAGAGCGAGGAAAAGTACCGGAACGTCTTTGAAGCGAAGAATAATCCCCTCATCATTGTCGACGCAGAAACCCGGGGGATTCTCGATCTAAACCAGGCAGCGTCGGAGCTGTACGGGTATACCCGGGAAGAGATGATGCAGATGACGCTCATGGACCTGTCAGCCGAACCAGAGAAGACACAGGAGACTCTCGACCGTCAGGTGCCCCGCGTCTCCCTGCGGTATCACCGGAAAAAAGACGGCATGGTATTTCCCGCCGACATCATACTTGCCTACTTTAACCTCAAGGGCCGGTCGGTTCTGATTCTGTCGATCCGGGATCTGACCGGCGTCCAGCTGATTGGCGATGCTCTCAGGATCGCAAACGTCAAGCTCAATCTTCTGATCGGGGTGACCCGGCACGATGTCCTCAACTCGCTCACCGCGCTTCTCGGTTATAATGGGATCCTCAGAGGACGAGAAGCAGATGACGCTAACCGGGAGATGCTTGAAAAGCAGGAGAAGATCCTGCTTACGATCCGCAACCAGATCGAGTTTACCCGGACATATGACGATCTGGGTGTCAAAGCCCCTCTCTGGCAGCATGTCGGGAAAACGGCGGCACGAGCATATGCCCAGTTCATCAATACTATCTCGTTTGCCTGCGAGATAGGCGATCTCGAGATATATGCAGACCCGATGCTTGAGAAAGTGTTCTACAACCTGTTCGACAATGCGTTCCGTTACGGTGAAGGGGTTACGAAAATCAGGCTTTCCGGGGTAATGGACGGGACCGATCTTCTTCTCTTTTTTGAGGATGACGGGATTGGCGTCATGGAGAATGAAAAGGCGCGGATCTTCGCACGAGGGGTCGGGAAAAATACCGGTCTTGGCCTCTTTTTAACACGGGAGATCCTTGCAATCACCCGGATCGGGATACAGGAGACAGGGGAGTACCGGAAAGGGGCTCGTTTCACCCTACGGGTACCCCGGGGCGCGTACAGGATCCTGAAATAATCACATTTCTCTTGTTCGCTTGTACCTGTTAGGGTCGGGAAAGTTTCAGTTCGATGATTATCAGGTATCGGCAATCCCTGCGGAGGAGTGGTAAGGTCTTTTATGAACTGTTTCGATCAGCAGCCACCTGAAAGCGCGTATCCTCGCTGACCGGGCGGGAGATAGAGACGGATCCCTGGAGTTCCCTGAAAAGCGCTGTTCCCACATCCTCAATCGTCAGAATAAATCCGTGAGCTGTTCATGACCGTGCTCACGGGATGGCATATTGGATCCTGAAACATGGGCAAAATACGCGGGAAAAAAGAAGGATCCGTCCTGACTTTTTTACGAGATATCCTCACAGCAGGGGATCGGGAAGTTCCGGACCATAGACCGGAAGTTTTGACCCCGACACAAGCACTGGCCGATCTGACCGGGCGATCTTATCAAGGATCAGCTGCTTGCCCCGCGTGGTCAGCGCAAAGACCGGGACTGCTGTACCGGCCTGCAGGAGTGCCCGGGCTCCCGCGATCTGCCAGATCCATTTCGAGGCGCAGGCCGTCACGATATCCGCGATCGCAACAAGCCGTTCTGCATCCTTCTCGGTGATGCCGCTCATATGCACCCCGAAGATGAACGCATCCGGGTGCTTTTTGTGGATCGCGGCTGCCACATCGGCAGAGGCAACGGTGACCGCGACATGGGAAAATCCTTTCTCGTAGGCACGCGAGACCCCAAGGACCGGGTCTATCGTTGCATGGGCCCGGTCAAGGACGAATCCCCCTTCCTGCTCGATCCGATCCATTTCTTCTGTCAGTGGCGAGGTGCTCACGAGTCCTGACATCCTGCCACCGATGCCCTGCACCAACTCCGGTGTTGTCACGATTACGGTTCCCGCCCCGTCGCAGGCAAGGACCGCTGCATCGATACTCCCGGAGAGAATACCACAGCTGATTAGTTCGGATGCTCCGAAGCCGACAAAGTCCACGCTCCCGCTGATCTTTCGGTACGGCCGGCACATGCCCCACGATGCCATACGGTGTTCAATATTTGCTCTTACTGCAGGGGGTGTAATCTCGTTAACGGGTAAAGCAAATTTTTTTGCAAGCGGGCACTGGCGGAGCCGCGAGACCGAGACTTCCGACACTTTCCCGTCTTTAATGATAATCTTCGATCGTCCTACCGCTTCGATCACGTGAATATCCTCTTCTTTTTCAGCCATAGACTCCCTCTGTTTTTATCATTGTCCCGTTACCTGGTATCCCGTCGGTATGCATGCGGGGCAGATACTGCCGTTTTTCCGGGGCGTAACGATTGTTAACTATTGTGATCTTTTGCGGTTCATGAAATAATACCCTCTGGTGGGGTAACTTCTGCGAAGAACTATTTTAAAAAATGCCATGGAGGATCATGAGCACCGCGATCACGAGCAGCATGGCCCCGAAGAACGCCTGGATGCGATCTGCCCGGATCTTCGGGGCGATGGAAGCGCCTGCATAGGCGCCGATCGCCGCCCCGGTGCCATAGGCCGCGAGGAACGGGAGCGACACGTTCCCGAGGGCTGCCTGCGTCCCTGCACCGGCAAGCGAGGTGAGGACGATCGCAAAGAGCGAGGTTGCCACTGCATAATGGACCGGGATGCCGGCGACAACAAGCGCCGGCACAAAGAGCACTCCTCCGCTGATCCCGGTGGTGCCGGAGACGAGGCCTCCCGCTGTTCCCCAGAGGATCAGGTGCGCGTACGGGATACTGACAGAACTGTTCTCGCCACCCGGCCCGTTTATGTGGTTTTCAAGTACCGGGCCCCGGGAGACGATCCCGACCAGCCGGCAGGCCGGCCTGAGCATCTGGACGGAGATAAGGAACAGGACCAGGACAAACAGGATGACAAGTATTCGTGTGTCGATGTACGCGGTGAGTGCGGCACCGAGTGCGGCTCCGATCATGCCGGGGATGATCAGGCAGCCGGCTGCCGTATACAGGATCTTTTTCTGCCGCGCACAACAGAACGCTGCGGCAGCAGAGGCGCAGACCGTGACGGCGAGACTGGTGCCTACTGCCATCCGCTGGTCGAGGCCAAAGATCAGGGTAAGGGTGGGAACATAGAGAAAGCCGCCGCCAAGTCCGACGAGTGCGGCAACAATGCCGATTGCAAGGGCAATAAGGAATGCGAAAACCGGCAGGATCATGCGGGATCACCTCTACTGGTCAGGAACTGGTATCCCTCACGGAAAGCGGGAGGTCGGGCAGGAGTATCGTGGCAATCGTAACAGGAAGGCCCGTGCAAAACCTGCAAAAAACAGTACCGGGGGTCTGAAGGTGCTGTACCCCCCGGTGAATATCTTATAAGACAGTTATTGCATGAGGCGTGGGCGATCCGGATCGTATGCGCCTGTACCCGATGCATAATCCGGATCGCAGGGATTTGATCGTCCCTTATAGGAGTGTCGCATGGCTGACCTCCTGTGGTGTTATTGATGTGTGGTGTCCCGATAGAGCCCGGGATGGCTGTTTGACCGTGGACGTGTGGAAGCCGGGTACATTGACCCGCGTCTTTTGTGAGGCCTGCGAACCGGTGCTGGTTGCAGTGCTCGTGGAGCCTTGACATTACTGCATGGGCCTACAATCCTGCCCCGATCCCCTGACCCCGCAGTCCCGGCCGGACAGTGCAGCGGTAAGCAGGGTGTGCGCTGCCCTGGGTGCTGCATGGTCCGGGTGAGTGAGGGTGAAACTCATGGTTCGTTTCCGTTCACAATTGTGAACTATATTTTATGTGCGCCGGTACCCTATTAATAAGTTAGTAAAGTGACGGGTTTTGCCGAAATTTTCACGTTCATTTGTACCGATGAGCCGGTGAAAAATGCCTGAAAATCAAGTTCCAATCCGTGATCAGATCATTTTGATGAGTGCTTTGGGGACTGGAGGAGTTTCTTCACTATTCTTGTTAAGAACTGCACGTTTATTGAGGGGACGGCATGCGTGACCGGGGTGGAGACCACTACTGGCGGTAACCTTCGTAAAAAAAGAGAAAATCAGGACAGTCCCGTTCAACGGACACCCTCAAAGAAGACCGGCCAGAATGGATCCTGCTTCGGAACGGCAAGTGGAACCGTGGATCCATCACGCCGGGTTATGACCCGGTGATGGGGCAAATCCGTCACTGTTCCGATGACCGACGCGGCAATACCAGCCAGCTTGAGTGCCTGGATGATAGCGGGAGAGGATGCCGGCTCTGCGGTAATGAGGAGCGAGCCCTCGGCAATCGCTGCCACCGGGTCGATGCCAAACGCCTCGCAGACCATCCGGACCTCGGGGGGATAGACAAACCGGGTCTCGTCGATGCACATGCCGACCCCGCTTGCATCGGCGATCTCAAAGAGGCCGCCAATAACCCCTCCTTCAGTGGCATCGTGCATGGCCGTAACTCCTCCGGCTTTTTTGGCGACCTGTGCATCGAGCACCACGCTCATCTGCCGGCAGAGTGCCTGCGCTTTTCCTATGAGGTCGTCCGGGTACCTGCCACGCAGATCTTTTTCGCGCACGACTGCAAGGATGGCCGCTGTCTCGATCGCCGGCCCTTTGGTAAGGATCACATCGTTTCCCGGCCGTGCGCCCGCAGGGGTGACAATGGTGTTTTTGTCCGCGATGGCAAAGACAGTCACTCCCCCGATGGTCGGCGAGGCAAATCCCGGGTAGTATCCCGTATGTCCCCCGACAATGGCAATCCCGAGATCGCAGGCTGTCCGGTGAATAGCGTTGACGATTGTTTTGAAGTCCGCATCGGGAGTCTCGGGAGGAAGCAGCAGGGAATAGGTCATGTACTGTGGCTGTACCCCCATCACCGCCACGTCGCTTGCCCCGATATGGACCGTATACCAGCCGAACATCTCCAGCGGCTGTCCGGGGGTCGCAAAGATCGGGTCCTCGGCAACCACCAGCACCCGGCCGTCACCGAGATCGATCACCCCGGCATCAATGCCCGTGCCGGGCGGTACAATGACGGACGGATCCGGTTTTCCTAACCTGTGCAACAGGAACTGTGTGAAGATCTCAACGTCGATCTTACCGATTTTGGGTTTGCCTGTACTCATGGTAATCCTTCGCGAGTGTGCATATCTGGCCGGCGACTTCAAGCGGATCGTGTCCGACAAGAACGGAGACCGGCTCTTTCCCCACTGCCCCCGTCTCATAGAATATTTTGGGTGCCCTGCCACCGGCGGCGCGCACGGCCTCGCCCACCTTCCAGGGCATCGACGCCCCTTCCGCCGCTTTGATCTCGTCCGGCTCGCCCCTCCGGTCAATCACGGAAAAGATCCAGCCCCGTGCACGGCAGTAATCTTCAAGCCATGCCGCAAGGTGCGGGGTGTTTGCGAAATCGACACCTGCCCTCACGGAGGGATCGACTTTCCGCAACTCTATAATCAGCCGCGCCATGTGGCTGGATGCCCCGAACCGGGGTTTTCCGGCCGCACGCGGCATACCCTGTATGACCGTGATCCGCCCGTCGACCGCAAGGACATCGTCACGGGACCGTGCCTCTTTTTTTGCATACACAAGGTTTGACCTGACCTCAGGGATCAGGGATGCAAATTCCCGGCACTCTTCGATCTGGTCAAGGGCAAGGCAGAACCTTCCCCGCATATCGATTATCTCGTCATCCATTTCGTCACCCTAGTACATTTCAGAGTGCGAGCATGCGTTCGATCGCACCCCGGGCACGGGAAGCGATCTCTTCGGGTACCGTGATCCTGGGTTTGAGCGTGACCAGTGCGTCGCGGACTTTTACAAGGTCGGTCTTTTTCATGTTCACACAAACTGCCTTGTCCGAGAGCGGGTAACAGTGCTTGTCCGGGCACTCCTTTGCGAGTCGGTGCAGCATGCCGTTCTCGGTGCCGATGATAAACTCGTTCTCTGGATTGGATTTTACATGGGTAAGGATCCCTGACGTGCTCGCCACGTGATCAGCGCAATCGATAACCTCTGGCCTGCACTCGGGATGGACGAGTACGACCGCACCCGGGTGCTCCCTTTTAGCGCGGGCCACATCGGCAGGGGTTAATCGGTCGTGGACGAGGCAGAACCCTTCCCAGGGGAGGACGGTCTTTTTTGTGAACCGTGCCGCGTACTGCCCGAGGTTCTTGTCCGGCACAAAGATCACCGTATCCTCTTTTACCGAATTTACCACCTTTACCGCGTTTGCCGAGGTGCAGCAGATATCGCTCTCTGCCTTGACGTCTGCGGTCGTGTTGACGTAGCAGACGACTGCTGCATCGGGGTGACGGGTGCGTGCGAACCTGAGTTCCTCTGCACTCACCATCCCGGCCATGGGACAGCAGGCATCCGGTGCAGGCAGGAGAACGGTCTTTTCCGGTGAGAGGATCGCGGCGGTCTCGGCCATGAAATCGACCCCGCAGAAGACGATTACGTCGCCGTTCTTTCCGACAGCCGCACGGGCGAGTTCCAGCGAATCGCCGATGACATCCGCGATGTCCTGGATCTCGGGACGCTGGTAGTTGTGCGCGAGGATGATCGCGTTCTTCTGCTCTTTAAGCCGCAGGATCTCTTCCTGCAGCAGGGTGATGTCCTGCATTACGGTAACACGCTCTCCCGGTTGTATCGTAATAGTATGTCGTGGTGCATCAAATACCCGCTTATCAGGAGCCTGCGGGCAGGTGGCCGGTACCGGGCAGTTTATGCCCCCGGCTTTCCTATCATTTCATCAGACAATGAAAGTCATTCTGCCGGATCAGGGTGTCCGGGTGATGGAGGAGGGCCCGGGGACAGTCGGGGCGCTCCTGCACGAGATCGGGATAAATCCCCTTGAGGTGATCGTGTCCCGGAACGGGAAGCTCGTTCCCGAGCAGGCCCCAATCGGCGGGAACGACGAGATACGGATCATCCGGATCGCGCACGGGGGATAAGTCCGTGGAGCCGCGTGCCTTACCCGCTGGAGTCCCGGTCTGCGCCTGCTGTGGCGAACCAGCAGTGGTCTACCAGCCGGTCACCCGGCGCCATCTCTGCGGCCCGCACCTTGTCCGGGATGTAGAAGAGCGCGTCCTTTCGACCATACAGGAATACGGGCAGATCCACCCGGGCGACCGGATCGCGGTGGGCTTAAGCGGGGGAAAGGACAGCACGGCGCTCCTTGTGATCCTCTCCCGGCTCCTGCCTGCATGGCCGGGTGCCAGCCTTGTTGCCATCACCGTGGATGAGGGTATTGCCGGTTACCGTGCCGACACCATGCGTGCAGCGGAGAGCCTTACCAGACGACTTGGCGTGGAACACCGCATCATCTCGTTCCGCGAACTTATCGGTGACGATCTCGATACCCTGCTTATCGGGCGGGAGGCGCAGGCCTGCACCATCTGCGGCATCCTGCGCAAAAAAGCCCTCGCGGATGCTGCGCGGGCCACCGGTGCGACCGCGATTGCCACCGGCCACAACCTCGATGATGAGGCACAGTCGGTGCTGATGAATGCGTTCAGGGGAGACCTGCCCAGGCTTGTCCGCACGACAGGTACCGGTACATCCGCAGCGTTTCTTCCGAGGATCAAACCGCTCATGGCAATCCCGGAGAAGGAGATCGCATCCTATCTCTTCGTGCAGGACCTTTTTTCGGTGCTGCCCGAGTGCCCGTACACGAAGTATGCCCTGCGGGCCGAAGTCCGCACCCTGCTTTCGGAGTATGAGTGCCGCCACCCCGGGACGATGCAGTACCTCATAAAAAGCAAAAGAACCCTCGAAAAGTACTGTGCCGGGACACCGGTCATGGACTCTTTGCACCGCTGCCGGGAGTGTGGCGATCCTTGTTCCGGGGACCTCTGCCAGGTCTGCCGGCTCCGGCACTCACTTCTCAAGTGATGGGGCGCCCTGCACGCGCCCGGGGTGGGAGTAGATATTGAGTTTCGTGCTTCTGACAAACCCGACGATACACAAGCCGTTCTGTTCTGCGATGGTGACGGCAAGCGTCGTCGTCGCTCCCCGCGAGACCATCACCGGGATGTTTGCGATCAGGCACTTGCGTACCATCTCCGAGGAGATGCGCCCCGAGCAGATGGCAAACGTCTCTGAAAAATCGATCCTGTTCCGGAGCCCATAGCCGATCACCCGGTCGAGCGCGTTGTGCCTCCCGATGTCCTCGGAACGGGCAATGATACCGTTTGCCGATGCAAGCCCGACTACGTGGATGCCGCCGGTCATTTTATGCAGGTCGGATTCGAGCACGTCTCTGACGGTTGTCCGGATCAGCTCGGGGGTGAGGGAGAGAGCCGAGGTAATCTTTGGCAGTTTCTCGGTATCGATATAGGATGTGGCGCCCCCGCACCCGGAGAGGATGGTCTTTTTGGGGCCGAGCACTTTAAAGAGATTTTTTGTGATCACGCTGATCCGGTTCTTCTCGATCCTGATGGATTCAATCTCGTCGGTGCCCTTGATGATCTGCTCGGTAAAGAGGTAGCCGGTGACAAAGTCTTCAAGGTTTACCGGGCTCATCATCGCGGTCATCGCGTGCCTGCCGTTTACGAACAGGGCCTCGGGCACCTCGTCGATGACCTCGTGGGTCCCGGCTGTCGCTGAGTCGCCATCCATCTTTATGCAGGGGATGTGTTTGAACATCGGTACGGTCATCTGGGTCACCACGGGAATATTCTGGTCAGGATTTTCTTTTGGCAGGCGCGAGCACTTCATCCATGCTCCCGCTGCGGTATCCTGCAAGATCGAGTGTCACGTAGGAGAACCCGAGCGCGGAGAGGGTGCCTGCCACCGCAGCATGCATATCCAGTACTGCGTGCATCTCCTCTTTAGGCACTTCGATCCGTGCAACCGTCCCGTGCACTCTCACCCGTACCTGACGGAACCCGTTTTTGTGCAGGAAGGCCTCGGCCTCTTCGACCATATGGAGTTTTTCATCCGTTATCGTATCCCCGTAGGGGATGCGGGAGGAGAGGCAGGCCGCCGAGGGCTTGTCCCAGAAGTCAAATCCTCCGGCCCGGGCGCACTCCCGGATATCGTTCTTGGTCATGCCCGCGTCAAGGAACGGGTGGACGATCCCCTCCTCGGTGCTTGCAGCAAGACCGGGCCGGTGTTCCCCGGTATCCGAGACATTGATACCGTCGGCGACACAGGCAAGTCCCAGTTCCTGAGCCCGCCGTTTTAAGACCGCCGCCGAGTTCTTCTTGCACCAGTAGCAGCGCTCGGCCGGATTTTTCGTGAACCGTTCGTCGTCCATCACGGTGACCGGGAGGATTTCGAGGTGAAGGTGGTAGTCACGGGCGATCCGTCGCGCCTCTTCGACTGCCTCGCGGGGGACGACCGGGCTGTCGAGAAGGACGCACCGGCTCTTATCCCCAAGTGCCTCCCGTGCCAGCACTGCAAGCAGGCTGCTGTCCACGCCACCGGAGAATGCGACAAGCATCGACCCCTGCTCTGCAATCTTTCCAAGGACAAGTTTGCGACAGGCCGTAATGTCCATAATACCTCCCTGAAGTCTGAAAAATGGAATTAAAATAAAATGAAAAATCAGCTGCCGCACCGGTGGTTCTCGGTACTGCTGCTTCCGCACTGGTACTCCTCGCCCTCCCGGAGCTGGTGGCAGATATCGCAGGTGCGCTGCACGAGGTTCACATCCCTGCCCTCTTTTAAATCCCGGGCAAGCTGTTCTATTGACTGCTTGATATCGTTCTCGAACTCGATGCGGTAACCGCGTTTCCCGGAGAGGTACTGGGAGACTGCCGATGGTGCGATCTCCAGCATCCGCGCCGCTTCTACCTGCGACACGCCACATTTCACGAGTTCCACCGCGATAGCCGCACGTATCGCCGGCAGGACATCCCATACGATCTTCTGGCAGGGGGCTTCCATTACATCACAACCTTTAAGTTATTACAATTGTCACATAAATACGTTGTATTCACAATTGTGAATTGGTCATTCAACCATAAAAAACAGTTGTTACTTTGTGCGCTAAAAAATGAAACACATGGCGCACTACCCACAGGATCCGGGGCAGTTCATCCTCATGACTGCACCGGCCGGGAAGCACCGGGCCACATCATTGTGGCAACAAAAGAATAATCAGACGACAAACGCACATATTCACGTACACGAAGGAAAGAGAGTATGGGACACCAGCGCATCATCTACATGGATCATTCCGCAACGACGTATGCAAAGAAAGAAGTCGTCGATGCGATGATCCCCTTCTTTACCCAGCACTTCGGCAACCCCTCGTCCATCTACGGGATCGCCCGCGAATCGAAGAATGCCATTGACACGGCCCGGGCACAGGTCGCAAAAGCGCTCGGGGCAGACCCGGACGAGATCTATTTTACCTCATGCGGGAGCGAATCCGACAACTGGGCGATTAAAGGCGTTGCCTACGCCAACCGAAAGCGGGGCAACCACATCATCACGACAGCGATCGAGCACCACGCAGTCATCCACACCTGCCAGTTCCTTGAAAAAGAGGGATTTGCGGTGACCTACCTCCCGGTCGACCAGTACGGTCGCGTCGATCCTGCGGACCTTGAGATGGCGATCACCGACAAGACGATCCTCATCTCGATCATGTACGCGAACAACGAGATCGGCACGATTGAACCGATCCGGGAACTCGCGGAGGTCGCAAAGAAGCACAAGGTGTACTTCCATACCGATGCGGTGCAGGCGATAGGAAACGTGCCCATCGATGTGAAAGCGCAGAATATCGATATGCTCTCGCTCTCCGCCCACAAGTTCTATGGCCCGAAAGGCGTCGGGGCGCTCTATATTAAAAAAGGCGTCCGGATCGAGAACCTGATCCACGGCGGCGGCCAGGAAAGGAAGAAGCGGGCCGGTACCGAGAATATTGCCGGGATTGTCGGGTGCGGGAAAGCGATTGAACTTGCCACCGCCGATATCAAAGGCCATAATATCAGGATCCGGGCGATGAGGGACCGGCTCATTAAGGGCGTTCTTGAGAAGATACCCAATGCCCGGCTCAACGGGCACCCGACCGAACGGCTGCCGGGGAACTTCAACGTCAGTTTCGAATTTATCGAAGGAGAGTCGATGCTTCTCTGGCTTGACGATGAAGGTATCTGTGCATCGACCGGCAGCGCCTGCACATCAGGTTCGCTCGAACCCTCGCATGTGCTGCTTGCCACCGGCCTCCCGGTGGAGATCTCGCATGGTTCGCTGCGGCTGACACTTGGCGATGCCAATACCGAAGAGGATGTCGATTTCGTGCTCGAAGTGCTGCCGAAAGTGGTATCACGTCTGCGGGACATGTCTCCCTTGTACCAGAAGGCAAAGACCGGAGGGTCATAAATGTACAGTGAAACCGTGATGGATCATTTCAAAAACCCGCGTAATGTCGGGGAGATCGAGAACCCGGATGGTGTCGGGGAGGTCGGGAACCCGGTCTGCGGCGATATCATGAAGATCTTCTTGAAGATCGAGAACAATATCGTCGTCGATGCAAAGTTCAAGACGTTCGGCTGCGGGGCGGCCATCGCGTCAAGCAGCATGGCAACCGAGCTTGTCCGGGGAAAATCACTTGAGGATGCGTGGAAGCTCTCCAATAAAGCGGTCGCCGAGGCACTTGACGGCCTGCCGCCCATCAAGATGCACTGCTCGGTGCTCGCCGAAGAAGGCATCCACAAGGCGATCAACGATTATCGCGTCAAGCACGGCCTTCCCCAGTGGGAAGAAACGTCCCCCCATTCACATGAACACGGTGAAGAGTCCGGGTGTCAACTGTAGGGCAGAGACTTCGTATCCGATCCAGTAATTTCAGGTAAAACTGATGCTCTCCAAACGCGAACGCGAGCGGTACAAACGGCAGATGATGCTCTTTGGCGACGAAGGGCAGGAACGCCTTAAAAAGGCCAATATTTTTATTGCCGGGGCCGGTGGGCTTGGCTCCCCGGTCTCGATCTACCTTGCGGTGGCCGGTGTCGGTACCCTCACGGTAGTTGACAAGGACGTCGTGGAGCTGACCAATCTCAACCGTCAGATCCTGCACTACGACCGGGATATCGGTAAAAAGAAGGTTGCCTCGGCGGAGGAAAAACTTCGGGCGATCAATCCCGATATTACTGTGAAGGTCATCGATACGACCATCGATGAATTGAACTGTGCCCGGCTCGTCGGCCGGGCGGATGGCATTGTCGATGCGATGGACAACTATCCCACCCGGTACCTGCTCAACGATATCGCACTTCAAAAGAATATTCCGCTTTTCCACGGTGCCATACGGGGATTCTATGGGCAGGCGACGACCATTATCCCGGGAAAGACCGCGTGCCTGCGCTGTATCTTCCCGTCTGCTCCCCCAAAGGAAGTCTTCCCTGTTGTCGGGGTGACACCGGGATTTATCGGGATGATCCAGGTCAACGAGGTGCTCAAGTACCTGCTGGGCACCGGTGAACTCCTGGCAAACCGCCTCCTGATCTGGGACGGGATGACAGCGCACGCGGAAGAAATTTCTGTCGTAAGAAACCCGGCCTGCATGTCGTGCGGATCAGGGCCTGCACCAAAGAAGACAACCGCAGTAAATGCAAAGAAGATACCAAAGGGGAAGAAAAAATGACTATCAAGATCCGGTTTTTCGCCCGGTTCCGGGAACTGCTCGGGACCGATATCGTGGTCGCTGTCCCGAAGAACAAGGGATTGTCTGACCTCATAAAAGATGTAGTCAGCAGGAACAAGGAAGGGTACGATGCGATCTTCGATGAGAAGGGCGCCTTCCGCGAGTTTGTTATCCTGATGCAGAACGGGAAACGCCTTGAAACCTCCGATGCCCCGAAGATCAAGGTTGCTGATGGCGATGAGATTGCGGTATTCCCCCCGGTTGCGGGGGGATAAGCGGTAAGGGTGCGGTTATGATTGCGATCCAGACCGAAGATGTCGATATCGGGATGCTGATCAACGAGGCAAAGCAGCGGGGAACCGGTGCTATCGTTGTCTTTGACGGGATCGTCCGGGACGATGATATCCGCGAGATGGAACTGGAGGCGTACGAAGAAGTTGCGCTCCCTGAACTGGAGAAGATCGCCACCGAGGCAAAAAAGACCTACAACCTCCTCTCTGTCGACATCATCCACAGGATCGGTCGCCTTGCCGTCGGAGAGAATATCCTGATCATTGTTGTCAGCGCGGGGCACCGCAAACAGGCCTACGAAGGCTCCCGGTATATCATCGAGACGATAAAAGCCGGTGTCCCGATCTGGAAAAAAGAGCTGACAAAAGATGGCGGCCGGTGGGTGCCCGGTGAGCACCAGCACGGGTGCGGGGCCGGGAAATAACCTTTGCAAACCAGGAAACTGCTTGGGTATTTCCTGTCAGGCCACCTTCTTTTCCGTGAGTTTCCGGTATATCTCTTCACCCACGCATTCTTTGGCATGCTTACACCACTGCACGCACGATGCGATATCGTTGTAGATAACAAACCCGCATCTGCTGCACTTTACGGAGACATCGTTTGAGAAAAGTTCCACTTCTTCCCCGCACTGCGGGCACTTCTTGATCGTAAGTGTCGGTGTTCTTATGTTTGCCGCACCGGGACAGTGATCGAACATGCTGCCATTCCTCTCACGTATGTTGTCCTCCCGGTACATGAACCGGACGGTTCTCCCGTTTCATCTCATAAATGGGAAGGCTCGTAAAGAGAGTGATAGGGTCTATTGTCATGTCTCCTGCAGGATACGGCAGGAGAATCGTGTGGCTGCTATCCAAAGATGTATGAGCGCCCGGTGCAAAGATTCCGGCAGGTTATGTCCGAAAAGCAGTTTCTTTCAACGGTAAAATACGTCGCATCCACAAAACCGGCTTTTCTGCTTTCCGAGATTGCAGTCTACCTTGATGAGTCGGAGACCGTCGATCAGATGTACACGGCGCTCCTGCCGCACCTTGCCAATCTCGGGCTCACTGCAAAAAAGATCGATAAGGATTACGAGGTCTCACGGCTCCTGCCATCCCCGGCATATTGCCTGAACGCTGTTGAGGAACAACGCCTCGGGGAGTACCTTGACCTCCAAGGCCTTCCCCCGACATATGAAGAGGCCATCGGGCAGTATATCACCAGAAAAACCGGCAAAGACTGGTCTGACCCGGTCATCATCGAACGGCTCCGCCGTGCCATTGTTGCCCAGAAGGATGATTACTGGAAACCGACAAACAAAAGGTCTCTCCAGTATTCAAAAGGGTATTCGGTGCTTGGCTATCTTGCGTACCATTTCCCGGTCTACTTCATGCAGAGCCGGTACCTGCTTGCCCAGCTCGCCCGTGACGGCCTGCTGAAACGTGAGATGACGATCCTCGATCTCGGTACCGGGCCGGGTGTCATACCGCTTGCCATCGCGGATTTCTGGACATGTCTGGATACGGCCCGGGCAACGGTATTCCCGGTCGAGCGTTCAAAAGAGCACATCGAGGCGTTTTCGTATCTTGCCAAAAGTGTAGCCACAAAGGATTCCCCGGTAACAATAAAACCCGCTCTCGAAGCGGATATTACCGCACCCGTGGATGTGGCGCTGCCCGAACGAATCGACCTTATGGTCTTTTCAAACGTTCTCAACGAACTTGCCGACCTTCCTGTTGCGGCACGTGCAGACATCGTGATGAAATACGCAGAAAGGCTCTCGCCAGATGGAACAATCCTGATTATTGAACCGGCAGAGGAAGCGACATCCACCGGCCTACGTGTCATGTCCCTTGCGCTGAAAAAGCGGGGGCTCTCGATCTACGCGCCCTGTACCTATGTCTGGGGCACCAACTGCACGCCGGACCGGTGCTGGAGTTTTGTGACGGCACCCTGTATCCGGCCCATCCGGATCATGAACACGCTTGCGGCGTGCAACGAGCCGTTCCGGTACGTGAACACCGATATCAAGTACAGTTACGTGATGTTACGGAAGGACGGGAAAACACGTTCTCCCTGTTGCATTCCAAAGGACACTAATGCCCTGCGTTTGTCCCGGATACACCTGAACGTGGGAAAACGGATCAACGTTGTCGCGGCGAAGATGTCCGAGGATCTCGGCGATAAGGAGACCCACATGTTCAGGCTTTGCGATGGCTCTGCGGAAAAGCCGGTGTACGGGGTGCTGCCGGCTTTTCATATTACTCCAGAAAATCAGGAACTTGTGTCTGCGCCGTATGGGGCGGTGCTTGTGATACGGAATGTGCTGGTACGGTACAACCCGGCGCATGACGCGTATAATGTGCTCGTGAGCAGGAATACACAGATACTCAAATCGACTCCGATGGAAACATGACCCCGCCAATATACAACGTTTGCGGCGGTTGTGATGATCGTGTATGTGGGGGATGTAATTCCTGTCGGGTTGCGCCAGATATCGTAGAGACCGACAACGATAAAGATCGGAGTTTTAACGGAATTGTACTCCCATGAAAAGGATAAGAACTCAAAACCCTGGGGAACCCGGTCTGAAAATCCCAGAATACTGCTCCCTGGTCTTTTCGGAACAAAAAAAGATTGTTTTAACTGGTACCTTTACATCCACTTTCCCACTACGGGTGTATCCCCGGCAATCCCCAACGTTACCGATTTGTCTACTTTTCCATCGAAATTATAATTAAGGTACCAGGTTCCGGTCGAGTTCCGGAACACGCCGATCCCGGAGTGCCCGGTGTTGTTCCAGTCTCCAATAACCGGCAGGTCCCCACTCTTACCCAGGCGTGCCTGCCTGGCAACCGTTGAACTGAAGTTATAACTTGCATACCAGGTACCGGTTGAGGGCCGGAATACACCGATATCGGAGTGCCCGGCATTGTTCCAGTCTCCAATAACCGGCAGGTCGCCACTCTTGCCAAAGGTTACCTGTTTGTCGACCGTTCCATCGAAGTTGTAATCAAGATACCAGGTACCGGTTGATGGCCGGAATACACCGATCTCGGATATTCCGTCTCCGTTCCAGTCTCCAACGACCGGTATGTCACCATTCTGGCCAAAGGTTACCTGTTTGTCGACCGTTCCATCGAAGTTATAATCCAGATACCAGGTTCCGGTTGATGG
>NZ_JBAYLY010000008.1:0-105149 GCF_041663825.1 Methanoregula sp. | reverse complement strand
CTGCATGGCCTTGTTTATCTGATCGAATCCCTGGGCAATCTTTACGGTATTTTCGCTGACCCCGGCCGTATTGACAGCGATCTGGTGGACGCCTTTTGATGCCTCTTCAATACTCTGGCTTGCATTCTTCGACGTGGATGTCATATTCTGCATCCGGGTATCCACATCCCCGATACTGAGCCGCAGACTCTTGATAATTCCTCTTACCGAGTCCTGCAATTTTTTTGTTATGGTATATATTGCCTGGGTATCCTCATCCGGGGTAGAGAGGTCATAATGAACCGTCAGGTCTCCATTTGCGGCGTGTCCATAGGCTATCGCGAGTTGGTCTACCTCGTTTTGCATATATGCATAGACCTTTTTTGACGTTGCCTCATTTTTCTGGATTGTTTCAAGTTTATGTCGTTCCTCTGTTGCATCCTGGTAGATGGTGAGGAAATTTTCGATTGCCCCTTTCTGGTCCAGCAGGGGAACGGTATGCCGGACCACAATTTTCTTCCCGGCGGGGAAATTGAATGTTGCTTCGCCGGTGACACCGTGCTTGAACTTTTTTGCCTCTTCAAAGCCTTCGCCGGACGCGGATACCACGTTGAAATCCTTGAGCGTCATCGCCAGGACACGGTCGCGATCATACCCGGTCAGGGTAAGCAATGCAGCATTTGCATCTTCAACGTTCAGACTGGTGTTCCAGAGAATGGTCGGGTAGGGACTGTTGTGGAATAATGCATCTGCCCGTCTCTGAATTTTTGAAAAATCTTCTTCCATACTATGTCAAACCCCATTTTTAAATAATAATGTTAATAAATGGTGATTTGACCAAAATAATACTTAAATCTTTTTCTTTGCGCATACTACAAATTCGGAGATACCAGATAACCACATAAGATTTACATATTTTAAAAGAAATTGCTTACCTATGGATAACACCGGGGTTGAAATTGACCGGATCCGGGATATTTTAAAGTCCTGCCAGAAAGGGCTGACTATCGCAGAAATTTCCCGGATGCTGAACCTGAACCGGATTTCCACATCAAAATACCTGAATATGATGGTTGCAGCGGGCGAGGCAGAGATGCGCATTCATGGCCCGGCAAAAGTGTATTATCCCTGCCAGAGAGTGCCGATATCATCGATCCTGAATTTTTCATCAGATCTTCTTGTCGTGATGGATGACTCCCTCACGATCATTGATGCAAATAATGTACTGCTCGATTATTTTCTCTTAAAAAGATCAGACCTGATCGGCCACAGGATCGATTATTCCCCCCTGGTGCAGTATATCGATACGGTCATTCTCAACCATATCGAGAAAGCAATCGATTCGGAAGGCAGTACCCTGAGTGTCAAACTGACGGTAAACAAAGAAGATTGTTATTTACAGCTAAAGTTTATCCCCACCGTTTTTGAATCAGGGGATCATGGCGTCACGTTGATCGGTGAAGATATCACCGAATTATCACTTCACCGGCAGCATCTCGAAGAGCTGGTGGACGAACGGTCAAAAGACCTGGTATCTGCAAACGAGCAGCTCAAAAAAGAGGTTTCGAACTATAAAAAAGCACGAAACGAGTTAAAAGCAAGCGAAATAAAATACCGGGAACTGGTCCAGAATGCAAACAGTATCATTCTCAGGATGGACAATAAAGGCAATATTGATTTTTTTAATGAATTTGCACAGGATTTCTTTGGCTGGAAACAAGACGAGATTCTCGGAAAAAGTATTTACGATACGATTGTCCCGGAACAGCGGACCGCCGGGAAACATGTAAAAGAACTCCTTGAAGAACTGAAACTAAACCCTGCCGGTTTCACCCGGTTTGAGAATGAAAATATCAAAAAGAACGGGGAACGCGTCTGGATTTCATGGACGAACAAATATATCCGCAACGCACAGGGTTCCATAACCGGCATACTTTCCATCGGCAATGATATTACCGACATAAAACTGGCAGAAGGTGAACTGAAATTACAAAACATCCTGCTTTCTACGCAGAACGAGACAACAATAGACGGCATCCTTGTTGTGGATGAAATCAACAAAATCATTTCCTATAACCACCGGTTTGTCGAACTCTGGGGTATTCCGGAAAAAATTCTCGAAAAAAAAGACGATGCACCTGTTCTGGACTACGTCCGCAGTCTCGTGACAGATCCGGAATCGTTTCGTAAAAAAGTCGAAGAGATCTACAACGATCACCAGAGAACCGTCAGGGACGAGGTCCCCCTCAGGGACGGTAGGTTTTTCGACCGGTACTCGGCGCCAATGATCGGTCCGGACAAAATATACTATGGCAGGATCTGGTATTTCCGTGATAAAACGGATCAGAAGCATTACGAGGAGCAATTACGGAAATCCGAGCAGAAACTTGCCAGCATTATCAATTTCCTGCCGGACGCCACTTTTGTGATCGATACCGGGGGCTATGTAATCGCATGGAACCGGGCGATGGAGGAATTAACGGGAGTACCAGCACGGGATATTCTCGGTATGGGGGATTTTGAATATTCATTAGTCATCCATGGCTCCCGGATACCGATCCTGGTTGATTTTGCTTTGAAACCCGACCAGGAAATTCCAAAAAAATATTATTCCTGCAAACGGGAGGGCAATACATTCACTGCCGAAGTCTATTCTACCTATCTTAACCCGGACGGTACCTATATCAGGAGTACTGCGTCCTCATTATACGATGCCACCGGCACGGTCATTGGCGCCATCGAATCGCTCCGGATTATCACGGATATCAGACGTACAGAACAGGCGTTGAAAGAACGTGAAGCCATTTATTCTGCGATTGTAGAAGACCAGACCGAAATGATCTGCCGGTTCCGGCCGGATGGCACCTATGTCTTTGTCAATGAAGCATATGCTACATTTTTTAACAAACCAAAAAATGAAATTGTCGGGACACACTTCCAGCTGCCTGTTGTTGAAGAAGAGCGATCCATGCTCAACCATTATTTTTCCAGTATCAACAGGTCAAATCCGGTGATCACCATTGAGATCAGGATGATCCCAAAAGAAGGGAATATCCGCTGGACACGGTGGAATATACGCGGGCTTTTTTCTCTCACAGATAGAATTATCGAGTATCAGGCTGTTGGGAGAGACATAACAGATTTCATTGCGGTAAAAGAATCAGCAGATTACCTGGCTTCACTGTTAAACCAGGTAAACGATGGGATCATTGCCACCGATATGGACTCCCGGATCACGTATTGGAACCGGGCTGCGGAAGGATTGTATGGCTGGAAATTACGTGATGTTTTGGGAAAAGATATTCACGACCTCATCCAGTTTGATCTGACAAAACAGGGTATAACTACACTCAGGGATCACCTTATGGCCCACGGGATATGGAAAGGCCCGCTTGTTCAGGTTACTAAATCCGGAAAATCTATCCCGGTTGAATGGTCAATCTCAATTTTCAAAGACCATGCAGGAACGATGACCGGAATCGTGGGATTGTGTCGGGAAATCCCGGCAAACAGACCGCCGGACTAACAAACCTGCTGAAAAGCTAAAAGCCCCTTACCGGGAAACCAAGTGGTACTGCGTATCTTTGTGTGGGTGACGCGGATGTCAGGGAGATTGCCCGCAGGGGGTAAGCTCCTTAAAAAAAACGTGAAATGCGTTTTTCGGGAAACGATCCCATGCCTTCCTGGTACCCCGCAATGAAGAGCGGGAAAAAAGAGTGTAAGTCATGGCATTTTTCTATTGTGCCGGCTGAGCTTTTTTAAGACGGATATCGAGCACGCCATTTTTCAGGGTCAGTTTCGCCCCGGCCTTCATGACCGGCCCGGGGAGCGGGATGACCTGCGAGAGGGACAAGAGTCTTCGTTCGCACAGGCAGTTCCCGTCATACTCCCCGGTTCTTTCCTCCTCCCGGTCACAGGTGATCTTCAGGGTTTTTTCGTCCTGTAAGGCAACGGCAATTTTTGAGATTCCGGTTCCGGGGATCGTGTCCATCGTCACGGCCACTTCGTCGTCATGCTCGGTGACTTCCGCGTTTAAGGTGTGCACATACTGGCACACGATCCCGGTGTTTTCTTCTTCTGGCAACAGCGGATTATCAGCTGGTTCAAGAGCAAGCTGGTACAGGTAGTCCATGGATGCCCTGAGTTCATCGAGTTCGTCATAGATTGATCTGTGAAAACGTCGTACCATTTGTCTACCACCTCCTGATTGCTGCCCAGGTGTAATCCCACCTGGATACTAGGGACGGGTGTTGTCTGTGCCAATATACATTTCGATGAAAAACCCGGGAGCGTTTTGTATTTTTTTTGAGAACGGATTTGAGCGTATGGCCCGGTGGTGACAGGATTTATTTTAGACTGAGTAAAAAGAAACACCCGGGGAATTTTACGGTAAAACCGTAGAGCAGAAGCGTGTCGGAGGGTGTAAGGAAAATCTATTACCGTTTATGCGATAAAAAAAGGAATGAATGGTATGAGAAATGAAAACACACTCACCCTAACAAAAGAGAGAAGGGCCGATATGGTCTCCCTGATAAAGAATTATTTTTTAAAGGAGAGAGATGAAGAGATCGGCGACCTCGCAGCGGGCCTGATCCTGGATTTCATACTGGAAAAACTGGCACCGGAATTTTACAACCAGGGCGTTTATGATTCTCACCAGTACATAAAAGACGCAGCTGAAGATCTTTTGTCAATCCAAAAATAAACAAAGCCTGCATATTTTTTCTATCCGGATACCCGGAGTGAGTGCATGAATCCTGTCACGGGCGATCAGGATCCGGCCAGCCGTTCCACTTCACGGTATGGCTCGGGCAGTGAACAATAAAAAAAGAGAATCAGATGTACCGGTTCTTCCGCAGCCAGTCGGTCTGCGGTTTGAGGTACCGGTAGATGATATCGCATTTCTCATCCTGGATACTCCAGGGAACGACAATGACGGTATCGCCTTCGCGTATCCACTGTCGCTTCTTAATCTTGCCCTTGATCCGGCCCATACGGGGAATACCGTCAATACACTGGACGCGGATATGATTTGCCCCCATCATTGTTTCGGCACGGGCAAACTGCTCATTGTTCCATTTCTTGGGCAGACGTACACGGCAGACCGGCGTACCATCGGGGTTTAACGCATTCGGGTCTGCTGCACCTGTATCTTCTCTCCTGTGAAAACCAGCCATTCAACCAACTACGTACGCATTACCAGTGATCGCTGACATGTTGAAGGTATGGATGGAGGGAGGCCGGGAATACGTTCCACGACAGATACATCTTTCTAGCCCACAGACCAATTACCACCCATCACAGCAGAGCGATGAATGCGTACGGATCAGCTGTAATTCTAGCTGGTGGCGCCCCGCGACAGATCATGACGGGGCGGCATCATTCCCGATATCATACTTTTCTGTCATGATCGAAACGATCCATGGTGCGGCCGTTGTAATAACCGGCACGAAAAGGGATCCGGTATTTTTTCCCGAAAATGAGGGGAACCAGCCGGAACATCCCCCTAAATAACGAGGAATGAAATGTCACAACAGCTTGGCGGGCAGCAGATTATTATCTTACGACAGGGAACGACACGGAACCACGGGCAGGAAGCCCAGAGCAGTAACATCAACGCCGCAAAAGCGGTGGGAACCGCGGTCCGTTCAACCCTCGGGCCAAAGGGCATGGACAAGATGCTCATCGATGGCATGGGCGACGTGGTCATCACCAACGATGGCGCGACGATCCTAAAAGAGATGGACATCGAGCACCCGGCCGCAAAGATGATGGTCGAGATCGCAAAGACCCAGGACGACGAGGTCGGCGACGGCACGACATCGGCCGTTGTCATCGCCGGGGAACTGTTGAAAAACGCAGAAGACCTTCTCGAACAGCACGTCCACCCGACCGTGATCGCGGAAGGGTACCGGCAGGCGGCGGCAAAGTCCCTTCTTATCCTCTCCGACATCGCCATCACGGTAAAGCCGGACGATCACGCGATCCTTGAAAAAGTCGCGGAGACGGCGATCAGCGGCAAAGGGGCGGAGGCATACAAGAAACTGCTCTGCAACATCGTCGTAAAAGCGGTCACCTCGGTGACCGATCCTGACGGTACGGTCGATATAAAGCACGTGAACGTGCAGAAAAAGACCGGGGGCGCTGTCGAGGATACCGTGCTTATCGAAGGCATGGTCATTGACAAGGAACGGGCAAACCCGGGGATGCCAAAGATTGTCAAGGGCGCAAAAATCCTGCTCCTGAACGGCGCACTCGAATACAAAAAGACCGAGGTTTCGGCAACGATCAATATCTCCAGTCCCGATCAGGTCCAGGCGTTTCTTGACGAGGACGAGCAGATGGTCCACGCTCTTGCAGAGAAAGTGATCCGGAGCGGGGCAAACGTGGTGTTCTGCCAGAAAGGTATTGACGATGTCGCCCAGCATTATCTTACAAAAGCCGGGATCTTCGCAGTCCGCCGGGTAAAAAAGAGCGACATGGAGAACATCTCCCGTGCCACCGGGGCAGCAATTGTCAACAGTATCGATGCCATCACACCGGCCGATCTCGGGGCTGCCGGCCTTGTGGAGGAGAAGAAGTTCTCCGGCGATGAGATGATCACGATCTCGAAATGCAAGAACCCGAAAGCCGTCTCTATCATTATCCGGGGCGGGTCCGACCATATCATCGACGAGATCGAACGTGCCCTCCATGATGCACTCATGGTTGTCGGCGTGGTCGTCAAAGAGAAGAAAGTTGTTGCCGGTGGCGGGGCGCCCGAGATCGAACTCTCGCTCCAGCTGCACCGGTATGCGGCGACCGTCGGGGGAAGGAACCAGCTCGCCATCGAAGCATTCGCTAAAGCGCTCGAAGTCATCCCGAGGTCGCTTGCCGAGAACGCCGGCCTTGACGCCATCGATATGATCGTCGCGATCCGGGCGGCACATGAAGCAGGGAAGAAAACGTTCGGCCTCGATGTGTACGAAGGAAAACCGGTCGACATGCAGAAAGCCGGCGTTATCGAGCCCTTAAAGGTAAAGACGCAGGCCATATCAAGCGCAGCCGAGGCGGCAGTCATGATCCTGCGCATCGACGACGTCATTGCATCCTCGCAGTCCGGTAGCCGGGGCGGGATGCCCCCCGGAGGCATGGGAGGCATGCCGCCGGGAATGGGCGGCGATTAAGTATGAGCGTCCTTGTAAAATTCAGGCATACCGGGGTCTACCACCAGGGAGATTCCCTGTCCATCGACCTCGCCAAAATTTCAGAATTTAAGATAACCCGGCAGCGCAGTACCTGCGATCTCCTTGCGATCACCCCGGAAAATCACCAGCCGGATCATCCGTATGCGATTGCAACACGGGACCGGGAATACCAGTTACAGGAGATCATCACCGATCTCAAAGGGCTCAAAAAGGAGACAAAGGATCTCATCTACGAGATCACCGATACCGAAGTCCACCGGGTAAAACCGGCATAATTTTTTTCCGGTTCATTCTTTTTTGTGCAGAGTCGCATGGCGCATGGGGGTTATTGCAGTAACAGAACCACGGGACGTTATTGTGAGAAAACCTTCGGGCCCGGCCGGGATCTATTATAGCGGGGTTGATTTATTCCGGATTTATTCCGGACGAAGTATTTATTGCCCCTGACAACAGGTGAATCTTTTAGAAGAACTTATTTCCGGTAGTTGGTCATTTGATATCTGTTCTCTATGTAGATGATGAACCCGGTCTGCTTGAGATCGGCAAACTCTTCCTTGAAGAGCGCGGGCAATTCAGCGTTGATACTATAACTTCAGTCCCGGCTGCACTTACTATTTTAAAGACAAAGAATTACGATGCCATCATCTCTGACTACCAGATGCCGGGCATGGATGGTATTGAATTTTTGAAAAATATCCGGACTTCGGGAAATACCATTCCGTTTATCCTATTCACCGGACGGGGCCGGGAAGAAATTGTCATCCAGGCCTTAAACGAAGGGGCCGATTTCTATCTCCAGAAAGGTGGGGAACCGGTTTCGCAGTTTACCGAACTCGCACACAAGATCCGGCAATCCGTCCAGAAGAGACAGGCCGAGCTCATGATACGCGACCATGAGCGGCGTGAAGCAGATATCATCAATTTCCTGCCCGATGCAACGTTAGCTATTGATATCCATGGAACGGTGATTGCATGGAACCGTGCCATTGAGGAGATGACCGGTGTTCTGGCAGGGGAAATTATCGGGAAAGCCGATTATGAATATGCTCTCCCGTTCTACCACAAACGGCGTCCGGTCACGATCGATCTCATCCTTCACGATGACCCGGCCGTTGTTGAAAAATATCCGGTCATAAAAAAGGATGGCAGCTCCCTGTTCTCCGAGATCTATATCCCCCACTTCAATAAAGGTAGGGGGGCGCATCTCTGGTTTACGGCATCCCCGCTCTATGACACCGCCGGGAATCTTACGGGTGCAATTGAATCTATCCGGGACATCACAGAGCGCAAGCGGGTGGAAGCGCAGGTTGCCACCCTCAACCGGCTCTATGCGGTGCTTTCCGCGACCAACAAGGCAATCATCCGTATTCACGACAAAAAGGAACTGCTCAACGAGATATGCCGGATTGCTGTCGACAGCGGTGGCTTTGCAATGGTGTGGGCCGGCTTTGTCAATACAGAAAAACATCTCATCGAACCTGTTGCGAGTGCAGGTCAGGAGAAAGGATTCCTCGATGAGATTACAATATCGACTGATAATGTCCCCACCGGGCGGGGGCCGACCGGAACTGCATTCCGCACGGGAATATTCAATTTCTGTAACGATATCGAACATGATTCAAAGAATGCGACACCGTGGCGCACAGGGGCACTTGAGCGGGGCTATCGGTCACTTGCAGCTTTTCCCTTCGCACATAATTCCCCAAGTGCAGGTGTTATTACCTTCTATGCGTCTGAACCGGGATTCTTTACTGACCGGATCATCCGGCTTCTTGCTGAACAGTCCGAGGATATCTCGTTTGCTCTTCAGTCTCTTGGCCATGAAGAGCAGCGAATCGCTGCCGAACAGGATATCAAAACGTCAGAACTCCAGTACCGCCGGCTCTTTGAAACGGCACAGGACGCGATCCTGATCCTTGACGGGGATACCGGGGAAATTCTCGATGCGAATAAGTTTATCCTCGATATTCTGGGATACCCGCTGGATTATTTCGTTGGCAGGCATCTCTGGGAACTCGGGGTCCTCAAAGACAAATCCCTTGCAGAGAACGCATTTGCAAAACTGAAAACCGATGGATATATCCGGTATGAGGATCTGCCCCTGGAAACAAAACAGGGTAAGGAAATCCATGTGGAATTTGTCAGCAATGTCTACCTTGTCAGGGACCGGAGGATTATCCAGTGTAATATCCGGGACATCACCGAGCGCAAAGCGGCGCAGGAACTATTGCAGGTATCCGAAACCCGGTACCGCCGGCTCTTTGAAACGGCACAGGACGGTATTCTGATCCTTGATGAAGGGACAGGAAAAATTATCGATGCAAACAAATTTATCCGGGATCTGCTGGGATACCCATTAGAGTATTTTGTTGGCAGACAACTCTGGGAACTCGGATTTATTAAGGATAAATCATTCGCGCAAAAAGCATTCGCCGACCTGAAAAAGAATACCTATATCCGGTACGAAGATATCCCGCTGGAAACAAAAGACGGGCAGGTCAGGGACGTCGAGTTCGTCAGCAATGTCTACCCGGTAAACCACCACAAGATCATCCAGTGCAACATCCGGGATATTACCGAGCGGAAACGCGCCGAGGATGCACTTGCTCTTGCAAGCAGGAAACTAAACCTGATGTCCGGCATCACCCGCCACGATATTATGAACCAGCTGACCGTGCTTTCCGGTTCCCTGGAACTTGCACGGAATACCGTTAAAGAACCTGATGGTGTTGCCAATATCAACCGGGCATATACCGCAGCAAAAACCATCCGGCACCAGATCGAATTTACTAAAGAATACGAGGATCTCGGGGTCAGGGCACCCGTGTGGCAGCGGTTATCCGACATCGCCCGCTCCGCTGCATCGCATCTGGCAGCCACTGCCATCAGTTTTGAAATTCTCGATGACCGGCTTGAAATATACGCTGACCCGCTCCTTACCCGGGTCTTTTACAACCTGTTCGATAATGCCCGGCAGCACGGGGGAGCGGTCACCCGTATCAGCATAGCACATCATCCCGCCGGCACCGGGCTTGTTGTCACCGTTGCCGATAACGGAACCGGCATAGCCCCGGATGACAGGCCACACCTGTTCGAACGCGGTTTCGGGAAAAATACCGGGCTTGGCCTGTTTCTCTCCAGGGAGATCCTGGCGATTACCGGCATTTCCATTTCCGAGACAGGCGTCACTGGGGAGGGTGCACGATTCGAGATCGTGGTCCCGGAGGGTACATTCCGGTTTGAGAAAGAACCGGCAGCCCCGTAACGATCCGGTAGATCCGTTCCCTTCCCGCCGTTATGCATTCCTTTATCAACAAGGTTGCGGGAGTATTGATTATGTCACCGCGACAATCCCCAAAACCCCATGCCCGGGATCCGCAGTCTCACCCCGGGCCACAGTCCGGCCAGGACAAGGTACGTAACGAGGAAGATAACCTGCACCACCCCATGGATCACCCGCAACCTCACCCGGCTCACCACCCCCAGGCAAAACCAACCCTCTCCCCCCGGCATGATGCCCACTCCCATCCCCATGGCGATGAGCTGCCGGCCCATACAAATCCCCCGGGCCCCCTAAAGCCATCCAAGAAGATGACCCGGACCGGGAAAGCCTGATCGGGAAAGACGTTTCGATCAGGGACAGCGGATTCCCGTTATGGATGACGGGAGGAATTTTCCCTGTTTTTTTAGCTTTGTTCAAAGAAGAGAATATTAGGAATACCGTTACGGTGAATAAAGAGATGACTGACGCATGTTACGCCCCGAAGATGTTGAAACGATCCTGACGACGCACGACCTGTCCGTGTTTCTTTTGGACATGGTAAAGAAAGACGATCGCGATTTGAAAATTGATGTCGATTACGAATCCGGTGAAGTATTCATCAATTGCCCGGGTTTTTCGAATGGTCTTTCCGTGACCACCGATCCCTTCGGGGTCTGGGTGATCAATGAAACGATCTCAAAAGACAATGACGGGATTTTTACCCAGAGCGGGAACCACCACAAGACCGAGAGGACCATGACGGTGCTCCGGGCTGTTGCAAACTGGATCCGGGATCTTGAAGACAGCACCCGGCATACCTGAACAAAATTAGTATTTATTTTTCATTCTTTTTTTTAGAACGGAAGAACCGGTGCAGGACAATGGCCCGGTTTTTCGTGAGGGATACCCGCATTCTTATCCGTCTTGTAAATTATGCACACGATTGCCGGGAAAAACTCTGGCTCCATAAATTTTTTATTCTCCCGTAAAGGGAACGGCCTCGGATTATCCCGCCATACGGAAATTTACATCAGGGCAGATATACTTTGGAGAATCCAGATGAGGACGATGCACATGACCGTAATACCGGCCCAGAACCACCACGTCTTCCAGACCGGGTGAGACTCGGTAAAATCATACGAGAACCGATCCTCCGCGTTTTTTCCCCGGAACCATTCCATCAAGGCATTGGTCATGGTGTCACTCCGCAGTACGCCGGTGTCTGTCCGAAAGAAACAAGCAGGCCGCCCGGCATTCTTCCGGGATTTTTAACCGGGTCATTGAAAGGCATCATCAGAGAATCCCCCGGGCCTGATCGATCAGCTCGATCGTGTAATGATGGGGATAATCGGTTTTCAAAAAAGGCGCTGTCCCCATGATGTAGAAACCAAACCGGGTCTCCCGGATCCGGTTGGTGTAAAGAAAATTCAGCAGGGCACTGATTGAACGGCAGGATTCCCATGACAGGTGATGAAACTGTGCAACCTCCCGGGCAGTTACCACGGCCCGGGTGATATGGTTCGTGAGCAGGTAGGCACAGATGAGATGAGCACAGGTATATCTCTGTCCTGAATCCGTCCTCCTGTGTCCCATTGCCGGCTCCTGTCCTCACATTTCTTATGCCTCATTGGGCCATCAGGGGAAATAGTTTCTCGCAGCCGACGGATTTTTTTAATTCGGCAAACGACGCGCCTGACCCTGACCGGTGCATAAGGGCCGGGGATTTGTCCGGTAGTGTAGGGTTACGGACAAATATTGCCCAAACTGTGGGGAAAACAGGAATTATCAAGGGGTTTTTACTCATTTCCCATGCTATTTACCTGATTTTGAAGAACGGTATATCCGGGACAGCAGGCACCGGCATTCTGCCTTACCGCCTGCTCCACCTTAACGGGCCGGCTGCACTCCCCTGCCCTCCGCGAAAGATCGTTACCGGGAGACAGGATCTCCCGTCACGGGACGATACATAGTATGACAGGAAACGCTTTCGGATTCCTTGCAAAAGTGAATCCCTTCTCCAAAAAGATTCAGGAACCGACAAAAAACAAACCAGAACCCTCAAAAGAGGTGGTAAAAATTACAGAGAAAAAGTTCAGACTTGGCACAATTTCCATTCATGCAGGACAGGATGTAGACCCGACAAGCAGATCAAGGGCCGTCCCGATCTACCAGACCACATCGTATGTATTCAAGAACACCGAACAGGCAGCAAACCTCTTCGGCTTAAAGGAACTCGGGAACATCTACGGGCGTCTCATGAACCCGACCCAGGATGTCTTCGAAAAAAGGCTCGCCGCAATCGAGGGAGGAACAAGTGCACTCGCTACGGGTTCCGGCCAGGCAGCGATCACCTACGCAATCCTGAATCTCACCCGGCCGGGCGACGAGATCGTCTCGGCCGACAACCTGTACGGCGGCACCTACGAGCTCTTCCACTACACGCTCCCCAAGTTCGGGCGGCATGTCGTCTTTGTGGACTCGACCAAACCAGAAGAGTTCAAGAAGGCGATAAACTCCAGGACCCGGGCCATCTACGCTGAGACCGTCGGAAACCCGAAACTGGATACCCCCGACTTTGAGGCAATTTCGAAGATCGCCCACGACCACGGCATCCCGGTCATCGTTGACAACACAACCGGTATCGGCCTTGTCCGCCCGTTCGAGCACGGCGTCGACATCATCGTCCACTCGGCCACGAAGTACATCGGAGGCCACGGTGTCTCCCTCGGGGGAGTTATCGTCGATTCCGGAAAGTTTGCCTGGAACAACGGCAAGTTCCCCGAGTTCACCGAGCCGGACCCGGGTTACCACGGTCTCAAGTACTGGGACACCTTCGGGAACTTCCCGGGCCTCGGGAACGTCGCGTTCATCTTCAAGATCCGCGTCTCGCTTCTCCGGGATACCGGCGCCGTCATCAGCCCGTTCAACGCGTGGACGCTCCTCCTCGGCCTTGAAACCCTCCACCTGCGGGTCCCCCGGCACTCGGAGAACGCACTCGCGGTCGCCAAATTCCTCAAGACCCACACGAAGGTCGCGTGGGTCAACTACCCGGGCCTGCCGGACAACCCGAACCACGCCAACACCAGGAAGTACCTCCACGGAGGCTTTGGCCCGCTCGTCGGTGTCGGTATCAAGGGCGGTGAGGTGGCCAGCAAGAAGTTCATCGATAATCTCAAACTCTTCAGCGACCTCGCAAACATCGGCGACTCCAAGAGTCTCGCGATCCACCCGGCAAGCACCACCCACCAGCAGCTCACGGTCGAGGAACAGGCAAAGACCGGTGTTACCCCCGACTTTGTCAGGCTCTCCATCGGGACCGAGGATATCGAGGATATCATTGAAGACCTCAACCAGGCCCTCGCAGCGGTCTGATAATTCTCGTTCTTTTTTTTAGTGAGGTTGCCCCGGGAACAAAAAAACAAAACGGGTTTCCCGGGCTCGTACGAGTACCGGTATCCCGCATTCGCACTCTCTGACGAAAGGCCCCGTAACAGGGTGTACATTTTGCATCAAGCAGGGGACGAAATCGCAAAAAAGGGGGCCCAATTCGGGTCCCGGGAAGCATTTTCACGTCGGTAAAAAAAGGGCCTAAACAGGCCCAATTGGACGGCCGATCTCCTCCTTATATGACCTCAGGTACGTGGAGATCAAAAGAAGGCTGTTTTTTGGGGGGGCGATCCGGGCATCGGGACATACGGTCCGGCATACTGAGTTCTCCGACGGAGACCCCTTTCCGCAGGGTGGCATTTTCCCTCAAATGAGGCACTGATCCCCCCAAAACCGGCACTAATTCAGGGTCCGGACGGCATTTTCACGTCGGAGAGCCGAGGCCGCTAATAGCAGCGTTCCAGCGGTCGATCTTTTTCCGGATGGATTCTGGCACGTGGGAATGAAAAGAAGGGCGGTTTTGGGAGGTCGATCCGGATACGATACCGAAAGTTCCTAGGGACACACTCTCCCAAACGAGGATCTTTACCCGCACGGCTCTACTTCACGATCACCGTAAGATTGAACCGGAGATTACCCACTTCTTTGGGTTTGGCGAGATATTCTCCGTTAAGGACCGATCTCCCGGGGCTGACCGCCCGATACCTGGCCCGGTAATGGCCGGAAGTATTCCAGAAATCGGTACCAGTGTCGTAATATCCGTCATTCACTAACTCGATCCCACACCCGGAGACCGGGACGATCCAGTATAAGCCATGTCCTGGTCTCCAACGGAGGTTGATCTCAACATTCTCTCCCTTATCGAGCACGATAGTCCTGTCGGAATCGCTCTCGTTCAGGGAATACCGGATTCCGGGCATCGGGTCCTGGATCGGGACGGACGTATCAACCGGAACAGGGATTCGGGAACCAGCAGCGGAAAGATTGCATTGTGACCCGGGATCCTGCAGGGAAACGGTTGACGGTTCAGCAGCCGTATAAGTTGGTTGAGCCGATTCCGCGACAGAGGGTGTCGCAGTATTCATCAAAAATACCAGGATGACTGCCGCACACGCAACAACGCATACCAGGGCAATTCCTGCTATCATCCATCTCTTTTCCATTTCATTCCTCCGGATACTTTTTCCTTGCACGATTCCCGTTATACCGCTGTTTCATTTCCTGCAACCGTTCCCGGCCCGGAAAAAGATCGCTTTGTCATGAAAATTTTAAAAACTTCAGTCGATAGAGCAGGCAAATGGAAATTCGAGTTTGGAGTGCAAAATTTTCATTGCTTTGGTGCGAAATCTTTGACTTCATGCGGGTTTTTTTATCAAAATTCCACAGGCCACAATCGATGAATCACCCGTATCCCGGGCAGATCGGCGGGGATCGCACGTATTTCAAAGTGCAGTTGATATCCGCAGTTTGTGCTTTCGCCCGATCCGTTAAATGATTTCTGGCCATTCCCTTTACACAGGAATCGCCGGATTTTTCTGTTTTTTATAGTGATCACTCTCCATCCACATTCCCGCTCGGGAGTCATTCAGCCGTTTCATCGGAGCCGCGCCGGTTCTTGTTGTGCCGTCACTATTTCACGATCACGGTAAGATTGAACAGGAGATCCCCGGCCTCATCGGGGTTGAGGACCAGTTTTCCGTTGATGACGGATGTCCCGGGACTGACCGCCCGGTACCGGGCCCGGTAATGGCCCGTAGTGTTCCAGAAACCAACACCTTCCACATAGTTGCCGCCATTTACCAGTTCCAGCCCGCAGCCGGAGACCGAAACGATCCAGCGAAATGGAAGTCCCGCAGCCCATCCAAGGTTGATCTCAATCACATCCCCGGTCCCGAGCACGATCGTTTTGCCGGAATCATTCTCACCAAAGGAATGGCGGATTCCGGGCATCGGGTCCTGGATTGGGACGGACGTATCGACCGGAACAAGGGTCCGGGAACCGGCTGCGGAAAGGTTGCACGGGGATCCGGGATCCTGTGGGGTGCCGACAGGTACGGCCGGAGAAACTAGTCGGACCGGTGTCGGAAGAATTGATGTCGGTGGAAGAGTCTGTAGGGGGTTCTGGCGAAAATCTTCTGATGACAAATAGGAAGTATACCCGATATAACTCCCGACAAGTACCAGAATCATCAGGCAAATGAGAAATGCCAGATAATTAGCGTTTATTTTAGATTTTTCCATGAAATGATCACTCACTCATTCCTGCATAAAATCTCCTTTTACAATGTACACTAACAAATTTCTTTCCCTTGATTATCTGACATAATCATTGTTGGAGGGGGATAGTATTCTCAAAAAAATTGAGAATCATGTCCATGCCGATGACATATACGAACTGGTACCGATTTCATCGGAATTATCGCCACCAATGAACCAGTAAATATTCGTAAAAATTTCATCAGTATATGCATTTTCATACTGCCAGACATCGGCGGGTTTTCTCCACGAATTCAGGGTCGCATCGTGGACCCACTGGTCAATAACCGGGGTAGTTGACGCCGAGAAGGTATCCGTTATCGGACTGGTGATCTGCTGGAACTCAGAGGATCCGCTGAACTCGGTAAACGTAGTACTCGGATTATCCTGATCGTTATACACATATTGATCATACCATTCCAGAGTGGCCATATTCTGGAACGTAATATAATATTTCCCGTTCACGATCTGAACATGGTATCCAAATGATTTAGGGAAAGTTGTCGGATCCAATCCAATAATATCTTCACCTGAATTCTCCCAAGTATCCAAGGGTACCGATTCATTGGAATGATTATCATAGATTGTGGGGAATAAATTAATCGTCGTATTTGGCCAGATTGACCAGTGATCGTAATTTACCACAATTTCGATGGCATCCTGCCGCTGATTATTTAGATAATATTCTCTTTCCTGAGGCGCGTAGTACTGATCATTATTGCTGGAGACAGACCAGGAATTCGGTGTGATCTGTCCGATACAATAGTCATAAGTATCGGTATACATACGGTTGAAAAATATCCACTTTCCATGTAACGTGCCAGGTCCCTGAGGGGTTCTCAGCGGTGTTGCTATTCGTGATACCAGCGGATTTGAAACGATTTGTATCTTTTTTACCGATACCGACACATTTGTTTTTTCTGCCAGAACGGGATCCGCGCTGGGAGTAATACTCACAGCATTACCGTCAGGGTGAATGTTGGCATCGAGATCTGCGAGATTTTTGTAATACCTTGAGAAGTACGAAGCCGGGAACGATACAATGCCCTCTTTGGATGTAGCAAGGAACCGGTCATACATCGATTTGGGCATCCGTACCAGGACAACAGATTTATCCGGACTAATGCCGTTTTCAACAAATCTGTTCTGCCAGTTTTTTGATTCTGTGAATTGCGAGACAAAGTTCAGATGGGACACCGGAACCGTGATTATTCCCTCATGCTCGTCCCCGCTGAATGAGTCAAGTGTTTTTTCAGAGAGAACTATGTTTATCATCTCCGATTCCGGCAATGGAGTCGCAGGTTTTCCTGCCTTAAAATAGTCCGGTGAGAGATGATGCTCTGGAACTGCATATTTCCATGTACTGTTGAGCTGTCCGGTTGCATTCTGTTCAGCCGCATTCACCATCGGTACCATCGCCATCCCCGCCAGCAACAATGCCAGCAGGATGACTCCAAATTTTAGTTGTGTCATGTTCCCTACCTTCTCACATTTTTCCGTGCCTGAAAAATTAATCAGCCTTTAAGTTTTCTCTCCGTAAGCTCGTCGTATACCCGGCCTTTCTGTGCGAACTGATCGTAGCCGACATATTTTGTCTTACCAGCTGCGCTCGTGAACTCCCACACTGGCATGAACTGGGACATTGTCTGTTCGCAGGGTTTCCATACGAGCCGGGCCTTCCATTGATCGCCGGAGCCGTTATCGGGAAGAGCTTGTTTTGCGTCCTCAAAATCGGGCATTATAACGCTGGTAACCTTCTCAAGTGCTGCCCCTGCGCCAAATGCGACGATATTATCCTTGACGGTAATCAGGGAGACAACAACAGGCACGCCGTTCTTTTCAAAAGGAATCAGGTAATAATCCGGATAGTGCTTATCCAGTGAATGAACAAGGACCGGTTTTCCCGGGCTGCTGCCCTTAAGCTCTTCCGTGAACAGATTCTGCATATTCATCTGCTCCCGAGCAAAACCGGCAAGATCCGTTTTTGCAGTGAGCGGCGCACTCACCTCCGATTCATCCATGAACCGGATATTTTTTGTTTCGTTTTCATAGTCCGGTTTACTGCGGCTCCCCCAGTATGCCTGAACCGTTACCCAGTAATTATCCCAACTGGATGAAGGGACATCTACCCGGGTAAATTCATTTTTCCATGAATTGATGGCATAGTAGATATTAGCGGACATCGTGTACCAGGGATCCTGTACCCAGACACCGTTAACCTGGTAAATTTCACCGCCATACAGGGAATAACTCACACCTTTTATGAGGTTCCAGTGGTCTCCTCCATTGATCAGCGATGCAGAAGGAATTCCCCGGTTTACAATATCGACTGCCTGGCCCAGTATTGCCGAGTCGGCAGAGCTCCACTTGTGATCGTCGGCAATGAGATTGGGGACATAATTTTCCACGCAATCTTCCAAGCCTTGAGGATCGGTCGCCCATCCGGTTTCGATGTTATGATTCGTAATGAACGAATACAGGGTATTCTGGCTGACTAAACTGCTGTGGTAGTCCGTCCACATCTGTGCAACGGCAGGGCCGCAATAATAATCGTTTTCCTGCTGGTAATACGGTACTCCGAGATTGGTATCTGTAGCGAGTCCCGGCACGGTCATAACGGACAGAAATGCCAGAACCGCAACAACATATCTCATGGTTGATTGTTGATTCATGGTTTCACTACTTCCTTTCATCATAGGTCTCGTGCAGGCCGGATCAAAAATGACAGTTCAAAGGATTATTTTGCGAGATATCTGTCAGATCGGTGTGAGGCAGATGCGTGTCAACGATTTTTGACGGGTGCCTGCTTTTTTTAAGGTTGGGTGGTTGTGTCGGGTTTTTCAACAAAACTCTTCTCTGGAGGGAATGTGCGAAGCATCGCATCCAGAACAGAAATGGCTTTTCTCCGATCGTATTTCAACATCTTAAAAGCGTTCGGTTTTTTCCTGACAGTTCAGGAACATTAAAAAAGATCTGCACATAATGTCCGAAACGTTTTTTAGTTCCCTCTTTAAAAAAGGAGTCCTACCATTTTCTCGGGGAATGCAAAAAGATCTGCCGATCACGATACTGTTTTCCCGTCACTTCTTATCGCTGCACGTACCCTGTGCAGCCGGATAAGGATCACGATCGCTGCAATAAACAGGATGACCCCGATGACCGCAAAAAAAATTTCCGGGGTTGAATTTCCCGCGAGACCCGCACCGTGAACTGGCACCTGCGAGATTTCACGGGACCGCGATATCCATGCCATAACAAATGCTGCGAGCGATCCTGCCACACAGAGGAATATCGTTGAAGAAAGAAGGAAGACAACCGTCACCGAATTTTCCGGCAGGAGCAGGTTCTCTCCCTTGCGGGTAATCTCATAATATTTCCAGGTATGGTCGTCGGGAACAGGTGCAATCAGGCCGGCCGTCGTCATCATAAGGAGATGTTCGTGCACCGTTGATTTTGCAAGGTTTAACTCGCGGGATAATTCACTTATGGTCATCCTGCGGTGTGCAAGTTTTTTTAAAAGGGTAATCCGTGTTTCGGATGCAAGGACCCGAAATATTTTTTTTGTCAGGATTATTTTTTCTGAGTCCATTGATTTTTGTATTGAACGATCTCCTTAATGAATCTTTTAATATGGTTGATTTGTTGGGATCTGTTATTTTTTAATTGGCAATAATGGGACATCATTAGTGTCAAGGCAACGACTCTACTCTCTCTGGAGATTCAAGACTCTCGACTCCCTATTCCTAACAACCCATCACTCCGCCGACACGCTCCACAGGTGAGGCCCGACCGGGGGGAATACAGGAGATGTCAGGACTCACGGTCCGGTACACCCCAATCCGATCCCGCAATTGCCTCAGATTGGCGGATTTGCCCGAAACCCGACCGGCTGTTTTCGGCATATTTTCAGCGAGGGTTCTGGAAATTTCGTTCCCCTTCGCGATTTCCGCAGAAATCTGCACTATGCACTATACTGGGCGGAAAACCGGCCGGTTTAAACCTGTTTTGACGATCGATCTCCTTCTCATAAGGCCTCTGGCCTGTGGAGATCGAAAGAAGGCTCTTTTTTGGGGGTGCGATCCGGGCATGGGGACATACGGTCCGGCATATCGGATTCTCCGACGGAGACCTCTTTCCTGGAGGTGACGTTTTCCCTCAAATGAGGCACTGATCCCCTCAAAACAGGCACTAATTCAAGGTCCGGAAGGCATTTTCACGTCGGAGAGAAAAGGCACCTAATAGCACTCTTCCAGCAGCCGATCTTTTTCCGGACGGGTTCTGGCACGTGGAAATGAAAAGAAGGCCTGTTTTAGGGGGTGCGATCCGGGCATCGGGACATACGGTCCGGCACACCCGGTTCTCCGACGGAGAGTCAGATAGGGGATCCCGTTTTTTCCTGATCCGGTAAGTCAGTTTCGCAAAAAAGCAAGTCTGTTTTCGGGATTTTTCAGGGTCGGGCCGAAAATCCACGACGGAGAATGGCCGGGATCCTGCAAGCGTATTTAGGCTTGTTTGGAGGTCGGATAATTTTCCAGACTGGCTCCTGCACGTGGGCTATGAAAAGAAGGCCTGTTTTGGGGGTCGGAACGCATCACCCTCACGTCGGATACCGTCGTAAAATTAAGGGGGGAGGGGGTAGGGGTATGAAGAAGAGACCCCCCTCACCCCACCACAATATCATACACCGCGTGCCACTGCCCGGGCGAGTACGACCGGACCTCGCGTTCGGTCACAAGAGTCCCGCCCAGCTCTTTGATCCGGGCTAGGTGTTCGCCTTCTTTTGAGACGAGCGAATAGAAATGGATCGTGCCCCCGGGCCGCACGAGCCGGAACGCTTCCGGTAAAAATTCCGTGCCGGCAAGCGGGAGGTTCATGATGATCCGGTCAAACTTCCACGGCAGGATTTTTTCGAGCCGGCGTGCATCCGCGAGCATGGGGATTACATTTGCCGCCCGGTTCTTCCGGATATTTTCAATCATCAGGAGGATTGCCTGCGGGTTTAAGTCCGCTGCCACCACGAGTGCCGCACGCGGGGCAAGCGTGATCGCAAACGGCCCGACACCGGCGAACATGTCGAGCACGAGCTCGTGCTCCTGCATCTGCCCGGAAATATGCTGCCGCTCGGTCGAGAGCCGGGCCGAGAAATAGGCGCCGGCAAGATCGACCGCGAACCGGTGGCCGTGCTCGATGACGTCTGTCCGGGTCGTGTCCGTCCCGGCAAGCACCGCATACGAGCGGGTCCGGTACTCGCCCGAAACCTCACTTGTCGGGAAGAGCACCGTGTGGAGCGAGGGCCGGGAGAGAAGGATCAGCGCCGCGCCTTTCGGATCGTTCTCCTGCATGATCGCGATCCCGCCCACCTGCTCGTGCCGGGGGAGCTCGACGCGGCCCGGCTGTTCCTCGAAAATATACCGGGCAGCACCATCGCGCTCCTCAAGCACCGGGAAGACGAGCCCGTCGCCATCGTGCAGCACCTTGAGCGTGACATCGAGCGCACCCTCGCCTATAAGCGCCTGCCGCGTCGGCTCGCCCTGCCGGGCCGGCACCCGTATCCCCCACTGTTCAACCGTCATCGCACGACCACTGCAATCATAATAGTGTACGTGCAACATTTATTCATGGCTGGTGATGGTGAGGACCGAAACGCGGCAGGGCAGGGCGACCCCGACCGCGAGAAAGAATCAGAGATCCATACGAAGCTCAGGGCAGGTTCGCTCAAACTCTACGAACTCGAAAAGCAGATCGCCCCGGTCGATGCTGTCAGGGTGCGGAGGGAGTTCATCGAGAAAGAAACAGGAACCACCTTAGAGAACATCGGCATCTTCTCCATCGATGTCGACCGGGCGGCAACCCGGAACTGCGAGAACATGATCGGCGCCGTGCAGGTGCCGGTCGGGGTGGCCGGGCCGCTTGCGATAAACGGCGAGTACGCGAAAGGTGCGTTCTGGCTGCCGCTCGCAACAACCGAAGGGGCACTCATCGCATCGGTGAACCGGGGGGCGGGTGCGATCACAAAAGCCGGCGGGGCAGAGGTGCGAATCCTGCACGACGGCATGACCCGGGCACCGGTCTTTGCCGCGACGAGCGTCGGGCATGCAAAAGAGATCGCTGACTGGGCCGAAGCACACGAAGAAGAGCTTGCCGCGATTGCCGCTACGACCACCACCCACGGGAAGATGACCGGCCTTGTCACCTTTGTCGCAGGCACGAGCGTCTTTGTCAGGCTCGAATTTGACACAAAAGACGCAATGGGCATGAACATGGTCACCATCGCCAGCGCGAAGATAGCAGACGAGATCGCAAAAGCGACCGGCGCCCGGTTGATTGCCCTCTCGGGCAACATGTGCACCGACAAGAAGCCGGCGGCGATCAACACCATCATGGGACGGGGCCGCAGCGTGGTCGCCGGCGTCGCTCTCTCCCACGAGCTCATTGAGAAAGTCTTCAAGACGGACGCGAAGACGATGGCCGAGGTCAACTACCGGAAGAACCTCATCGGTTCCGCCCGGGCCGGTGCAATGGGCTTCAACGCCCATGCGGCAAATGTCGTTGCCGCGATGTTCATCGCCTGCGGGCAGGATGCGGCCCACGCGATTGACGGCAGCACCTGCATGACCACGATTGAAGAGACCGGGACCGGTGCATACGTTGCGGTCACCCTTCCCTCGCTCCCGGTAGGGACTGTCGGCGGAGGAACCGGGGTAGATACCCAGCAAGAGTGCCTGAAGATCCTCGGCGTTGCCGGTGGCGGGACTCCCCCGGGTGCAAACGCGAAGAAACTCGCCGAGATCATCGGGGCCGGTGTGCTTGCCGGGGAACTCTCGCTCATCGGTGCACTTGCCGCCCAGCACCTCGCCCGTGCCCACCAGGAACTGGGCCGGGAGTGAAGCGGTAAGAAAACCCCGCTTACTCTTTTTTAATGATAAATAGTCAACAGTGTGGTAACATACGATGAGGAAAAAGACCTCATGAAAAGAAATGCGGTAGTCCACGTATTGCCTGAACTAAAAATGATAGAATTATTTTATTCGAATCACAATTTTGTTAATGTCACCATTTGGGGTGTAATACTATGTTAAACCTGAAAATCCCGGCTGAAAAAGCAATTCTCCAGATTAATGAGAGAATCGAAGATATGAAAACGATACAACAAAATACATCCGGTCTTGAATATTACGACTTTATCCGCTGGTGTTCGAAAACCTGGTCCGTGATTGACGGGATCTATGGATCTGATGATCCACATTCCGAAGAACTCCGGACTATGGGACTTTCCAATTGTTCCTGTAATTCACACGTGGCCGCCCTCCTACTCGCAGAGGCATATCATTCCCGTCTGCTGGAGTTTATCAATGAGATCAGGAGTTCTATGGAGAATCCGGAATCATAAAAAATCTAAAATCACTATATTGTCATCTTGATAAATTCTCAATAATACGCGAGTTTCTTTGAACATCAGGGCCGAAGCAACCGACCGGGACATAACCCCACTATAAGGATCCAAAATCTATAAAAAATCATGTGGTTCAAAACCGGAACCACTTCATCATCACGAGCGCGTCCTCGCCGTTTTTATAATAGCCGCCGACCTGGAAGACGTTCTCGTACCCGAGGCGGTGGTAGAATCGCTGGGCAGGGGAATTTGACTCCCGGACTTCGAGCTGGGAGCCGGTCGCAAGTTCGAGCGCGAACTGGTGTTCGAGCCGGATCACGAGTGCCCGGCCGATCCCCCTCCGCTGGAACCGGGAACCGACGGCAAAATTGCAGATATGGCCGTAGATGTTCTCTCCCGTATCCTCAAGCGCCCCGACAATAAATCCCGCGACCTGCCCGTCGCTTACTGCCACGAAAAACGTGGTCGGGTAATAGGAGAGCGATTCGGTGAACGTGATCTTGTCCCACGCATCGACAAACGCTTCAAGTTCGAGCGCGTAGATTGCGTCGACATCCGCCGGGCCCGCTCTCCGGATAAAAGGCTGGGCCGCCGGGGGGATGACATCGTGGGATCGGATCATGGTTTCACCTGCTATGCAGTATCACCTGTTGCTCCCCGCGTACAATAAGGATTGCGCCGCGGCAGGATCGACCCGGCACGTCAGTCCGGCTCCCGGTGTCTTTGATTATATATGTGACCGCGCCCTAAATTATGGGAAAGAACGCCCTTCTTGTCGGGGCGCTGGTTGGTATCATGGTAACGATCTATCGTTTTCCCGCGGTGCGTCCTGCACCCGGCGAGGCCCAGGCCATTGCAGCCGTCCCGTACGATGTTGTGACCGCTGACGAGGCGCGTGCGATCATCAGAGGAAACCCGGACAGTTTTCTTACCGTCAGCCGGTCCGACGCAGAACTCCCGGACCTTCCCCCCAATGACGACCGGGTTTACGAAAGGGCCCGGGAAAATTTCCGTGCGCTCCTCGCGAGTGGCCGGATGAAAAAGGACGACCGGCCTGCGCTGTACGTGTACCGGATCCACCAGGACGGGGATACGTTTGTCGGCCTGTGCTGCTGCCTTGACACTGACGATTACCGTACCAATAAAATCCGGCGCCACGAGCTGACCCGGTACGACAAGGAGGAGGACCGGACCCGGCACATTGCTGCGGTCAGGGCCCACAACGGCCCGGTCGTGCTCCTGTACCGGGATGCGGACAACCTTTTCCCGTACATCGAGTCGCTGATTGCGGGAGACAGGAAGCCGGACGCGGAAGTCACCACCCCGCAGGGCGGCATCCACCAGATCTTTGCCATCACCGATCCAAAAGTCCTCGACGGGATCGAACGCCGATTCCGTGACGTGGCAAATCTCTACATCGCTGACGGCCACCACCGGGCAAAGGCGGCAGTCAACCTCGCAGACCGGAAAAAAGCGGCTGGGGAACGGGCCGATGGCGAGATCGGCCGGTTCATGGGCGTGCTCTTCGCCCACGAGCGGGTGAAGATCCATGGGTACAGTCGGCTCTTAACGGACATCGGAAAGTACACACCCGAAACATTCCTTGCGGAACTCGGGAAGCGGTACACGGTCACCCCATACGGGAAGGTGGACGGAAGCGGGTACAATATCCGGCCGTACATCAGTCACCCGGAAAAATACCATGTGATGCACCTCTATCTCGAAGGAAAGTGGTATGAGTGTACCTGCCCGATTGATCCAAAAGCCGGGCCGCTTGACGTGCTCGATGTTGCGGTGCTCCAGAATCTCGTGCTCGAAGGGATGCTTGGCATCACCGATCCCCGGGGGGATGCCCGGCTCCAGTACCTTGGCGGTGCACGGCCTGTGGCCGATCTCGAAAAACTCGTGGACGCCGGGAAGTACCGGCTCGCGTTTGCGATGCAGCCGGTCCGGGTCGGGACGGTGCTCTCGATTGCGGACGCCGGCGGGGTCATGCCGCCCAAGTCCACGTGGTTTGAGCCCAAACTTTTGAGTGGGCTTGTCATCCACTCGTTTGACTAGCCCCACAAAAATCAAACCCCGAACCTTTATTGGTTTTGCCGGTGAGGGATTATCATATGATCACCCTCGCACTTCCCAAGGGCAGTCTCGAAGCGCAGACGCTCCAGCTTTTCAAGGAGGCCGATCTCGAAGTCAGGCGCACGGACCGCGACTACAATCCCCGGATCGATGATCCCCGGATCGGCAAAATAAAGATCCTGCGCCCGCAGGAGATCCCCACTTACGTCGACAAGGGCTATTTCGATCTCGGTATCTCAGGCCTTGACTGGGTCCGCGAGACCGGGTCTGACGTGGTCGAGGTGGCAGCCCTCACGTACAGCAAGACCGGGGAGGGTAACGTGAAGATCGTAATCGCCGTCCACCGCGACGAGCCCATCGAGAGTGCCGCACAGATCCGGCCCGACAGCCGGGTGACGACCGAATACCCCGAGCTCACAAAGAAATTTTTTGCCGACCTGAAAATCCCCGTCCAGCTTTTCCACTCGTTTGGCGCATCGGAGGCAAAGGTGCCCGACCTCATGGACGTGGTCGTGGACTTAACCGAGACGGGAACGACGCTCCGGAAAAACGGCCTCAAGATCATCGGGCAGATCATGGAGTCGCACACGGTAATTATTGCGAATAAGGCGGCCTGGGCGGACAAAGAAAAGCGGCGCGAGATTGAAGAGATAAAGACCCTGCTCTTTGGCGTGCTCGAAGCCCGGCACAAAGTGCTCCTCACGATGAATGTGCCGACCGCTTCACTGGAGAAGATTGTTTCTGCTCTTCCCGCTATGAAAAAGCCCACGGTCAGCCGGCTCCACAGTATCGAATACTACAGCGTCCAGACCGTGGTGCAGAAGAGTGCGGTCAACGAGCTGATACCGAAACTGAAGAGATGTGGGGCAGAGGATATCCTGGAGATACCGATCGCGAAGATCGTACCGTGAACGGGTATACCGGAGATGTGGTCCGATAGTCTTACCCCATCAGACTCTGTCCGACATCCCCATTTTCAAAAGAAAAATCACGGTGACATTCTCAAAAGGAATCGTCCGGATATGTCGAACAGACTAATTCAGAAAAATGCCCGACCTTTTTTTTAAAACGTACAGGTAACTGACTACCGGGAACCAATCATCGATTTTAAGAATTATGCCCGGATGTAACCCCGGTGATGGCAAGCCGACGGGAGTGGGAGAGACCCCCCTGTTTTCCCTGCCATATGACCTTTTAGCTCTCCTCTTTTGAGAAATCGTTGCTAAAAAATCCACTTCGTATTTATTACAAAAAAGGATTTATGAGATGCGAAGGGTCACTAAAAAAAAATGAATTATTCGAGCCGGATATATGATTGTCCGGTGGGACTCTTCGTATACGTGATTGTCGCAAAACTGTCAGGAGCATTATCCGCGACTGCATATACTTCGAGTGTATAGGTACCTGCAGCCCAGGCACTTGTATCAATATCCGCAATGTCGGGAACACCCGGCTGTTCGAGGGGACCGTTTTTAGAGGGCTGCGTTGCGTAGGTAATCCAGTGCGATCCTGATACGTCACTATAATATCGTACCGTTTCCCCAACCGTCCCTCCTCCACTCGCGGCCGGGCCGGTATAGGTAGTGTTCCATTGTATTCTCACAATGTTCTGGTCTGCACTGCCGCTGTCAATCCGTTTCAACTGATCGACAAGGAGTGTATTCCCACCCAGCCCGGTAACGATGGTACTGTTACGGACGGTGATCAGCAGCGACGGAATAAATCCCGTTGTTGTTTTACCGGTAGAGGCATCGGTGAACGAGACAATGGAGCCGGTACCGGGGCCAAAGAGCATGAGAGTCCCATTATGAGTCAGGTTAAACGTAAATGAGGTCTCCCATACATCATTGAGTTTCATCGTCCCGACATTAAAACTGAGATTTTTGTAGAGGCTCCAGTTATTGGTATCATCCCGGGTATAACTGTAATAATCATGGTTTGTGGTGCCGTCAGAGGATACATTGAACTTATACACAAACGTGGACTTCGGGGGAGCATACGTGTAATTCAGATAATTCCCCACATTTTCTGTAACATTGTCTACGGTAATTTTATCTAAATTCATCACCAGTTGGGTATTTCCTCCAGCCTGTTCATTCAGGTCGCCGGCGATCTGTGTGTAAAGATCATTAAGTTTGGTTGAATCTGATGCAGGCTGATAATATGCTCCGGTAGAATTGGAGATAATGCTAAGAACACTGGAAATATCTCCCGTTATAGCGCCCCCAAATCCAATCGAATAGATACGGATCTTGCTCGATGCGGCATATACTGACATATTCTGATTGGAATATTCCGCATTGGTGTAATACGTCAAGGTTGTTGTGGTTGTTAGTTGAGTCCCCTCATTCTTGTCCGATGCCCAGCCAGTACAGGATGAACTATCAGGAGAATAATAATAGGTCTTGCCAGAACTTCTGTAGGTATTATCACACAGTTGACCGCTGGGAACATCATTCCTGCTTCCTGTAATGGCTGTTCCACCACCCAGATCATCGAAATAACGGTAGGGGGCGGTATTCATATTAGTTTGAAGAGGAAGATTCCCTGCCCATACACTGTGAAGGCCGGCCCGATCGGTTTCCGAAGACAAAAAGGACATATCAAATCCGGTTCCACGGGCCAGTGGATCCCCCTCCATGCTCCAGACTCCGTCTGTCATATGGATGATCGCCCGGACTGAGGCCCGGTTATTCCAGTTGTTCATGAGGGTTATCGCTTCATAAAGGGCATATCGTGTCCGTGTATGATAGCCAGTTTCCTGTGCCGCAGTTCGTGTATACGAATTGATGGCGGTTTTCACAGATGCGAGATCATACGTGAGTGGAACATAGACGGAAAATCCTGGAGAGGGATACGTGTTTTTATCGTAAAAAATAACTCCGACCCGATCTTTTCCTTGTGTCATCTTGTTGATAAAATTGATCGCTGCAGCTTGTGACTGGTTGATTCTGCTCGAAGAATCTGTTGTAGATCCCATGGACCCTGAATTATCCAGCAGGAGCAGGACATCGATCGGCTTTGGCTGGAGTGCCGCACCATCCCCTTTGATTCGTACAGAAACCGTAAGATTGTCCCCCACTTTGGCATTGGTACTGCTGGCACTCGAGCTGATGCTCAGGTAGGGATAATTTTTCCAGATAAGAGGAACTGTTCTTTGGATCTGATTACCCTGGAGGTCAGTCCAGAGTGCCGTCACGCTTGCCTGTCCTGTGGCAGTTGCGTTGTATCCTGTCTGACCATATGTCACAAACGTTCCGGGATAAAACTGCACTGTTGCAAATCCGTCATCACCCATGTCCGCGCTTGTGGCTGACAGGGAAGAGCTGCTCGTTTCTACATAGGGACTATCGGATGGTGTATCGGGAAAACTGTCAGTACTGTTTGAAAAGGTAACCGTAACCTTTCTACCATCACTGTAGGTCGTGACCGGGTTGCCCGCGGCATCCATCACCCGGGCCATAACTGAAGCTGAGCTTTTTGCATCGACATCACGGCTCACCATCATCTGGGGACTTACTACCAGCTGCATGTCCACCGGAGCCGTGGAATAATACTGCACATCCCCACTACAATATCCGGTCGTACCCGGGTTGGTACACGCTATCGTAGAATTACTCTCTGATCGTGCCGTAAGAGTGTACGTCCCCGTCGCCACCTGAGTGAACTGTGCATAGGCAATTCCCAATGAGTCCGTGGTCGTTACGTAGGGTGTGCCCATTACAACCCCCCCTTGGGTGGAACTAATTATGACAGTACTTCCACTGACAGGATTCTGATATTGATCCAAAAAAGTATAATAGAGATTGAACGGGTGATTCCCATCAGCAGGACAGGATGTTGAGGGTGTACAGGATGACGAGATCGTCTGCGACATATACGAAGGGGCAGCCGACACTCCATCGATTGAGATCAGTTGAGTGCCGGAAATGGAGCCGATGGGATCCATGGTGATCGGGTTACTTCCCGCCACTGTTGACACCCTGACCGTGACCGAAATATTTCCTTCTGCATCTGTCGGTTCCAAAAGCCGGGTAACATAACCTGAACCGTCCCACAAGCCCGAACCACCATCGCCGCTCATGGTAAGAGTGCCCGTGTGGACCTCATCGGTGTTTTTGTTATCGATGCGATTACCCCACGTGTCGGTAAGCGTGATAGTGAGCGAAGTAACCGACCCTGCCGTAACCTGGGGGAGATACGTAAACTTTGCATTGGAAACTTTATCGTGATCAATCTTCTGGGAACAGTCACGATCGATGATGGAATACTCTATGCCATCATAATAAACGATATGCGCATGGATTGTCGCTGTGCCGCTCTTTTCCTTTACCGTGAATACTGCGGTTGCCCGACCATCAGAACCGGTCGTAAAAACTGTCGGGGCAATCGTTCCCAGCGTCGTGTCATCCACAGAAAAGGTAACCGTGGCATTGTTTACCGGCGATGTGGCTGATGACATAACGTACACGGTAATGGTTGACTGATCCCCGCCGTTTGCAACAAGCCAGCCGGTATTACCCGATGAAATTGTTGAGGGACTTAGATCTGTCGCGACAGCAGCTCCCGTAAGCAGGATAAGGCCCAGCACAACCAGAGTCAGCCGCTTCACTTTCATGTCCAATACATCAAAAGAGGAATTGCACGTTGTAGTATATATACATTATTTATTCTAAAAACCCGTTATTTTATCTGTTTTTTCAAAAATTATCATCTAATTACTGAATCCTGCGGTTTTAACGGGTTCGAAAAGCTGATTGCACCATGAAATTAAACCAAGGTTTATATCTCATCTCCCACGTATATCCCATAAGGGTACTGTATGCGCAACCGGGCTCTGTTCTACGGTGTTCTCTTTATTATCGTGGCCGGTTGCCTGATCCTGGGATGTCTTTTTCTTCCTCTTTTTGGCCAGCCTCCCCAGAAAACGCCGGCGCCGACCGTTAATATCGGATTTACCTCAGGCACCGCAGGCAACATGTCCGGAGAAGTCCTGTTGTACAGCTTTGATGAGGCAACAGCAAATCTTGCAAAGATCGACGTTACTAACGGAACAAAATTCTCTGCACATGAAACCGGGAATATCTCGATTCTCTCTATCATGGGGACTGACCTGGACACGGACGCAAATGCGAAAAACTGGGCGTTTGTCGTGCGCCACGGAAATACAACATCTTTTGTAACGTACGACCGCAACGGCATGAACCGTGTCAACTGGCCTGCCGGATTTTCGGGGAAAGAAATACGCATCGACCAGATCATTTTACCGGGCGTCCTCTTTGACCGGAACCGGGAGATAATTTCCAAAATGTCTCCGGCAAAAAGTACCCTATCACGACAGCTGGTACTGGAAAGTGGCAATTACACCCTTACCCTTTCCGGTCAGGGTTCGCCCCGGGTCCTCGTATTTGATGCAACGACAGGAGCGTTGATTTCATCCAATGAGTGACAATTGCGGGAACCTGTCGGTGGACTTTCTGGCAGGATTTACGATCTTTATCATTGCATTTATCTGGGTAGCGACCATGATACCGGGCCTGTTGATCGGACTCCAGGTTCATAACATCGATTATGATGCTGTCGCGTACCGGACCGGTGTGATACTTGTGGAAGACCCGGGTGCTGCCGGTAAAGTGATAGGTGGGGCACCCTGTTATAGTGGCTCTGACGTCAGCACGGTGACTGGCCCCTGGGAATCCCAGAGTGACAAATGCCATATTGCCCGGTTTGGGCTTGCAGTTTCAAAGGATACCCCCGGTATCCTTGATGAGAATAAGGTGAACCGGTTTTTCTGCTGGACCGTCTCGGCAGATCCCAATGACAGGGAAAATTTCTCGTACCCGATCGATTACCAGGAGCGTGCAATTTTCGGGGATTATCCCTACCGGTTCAACATCTCCCTCAAGGTTGTCGGGGAGGAACGAGTCCGGTCCATAGGCGATGTCATTCCCGAAGGGGATTATGGATATATTCGCCGGGATGTGCAGATCAAGGGTTCAAGCAATGCGACGATCAATAAGACGATCATCCAGACAAAATATTGGTCGAAGGAGAATGTAACTGCGGATGTTTTCACAATTCACCTAAACTGTACGAAACTGCTGGGTGATATCCGGCAGTCTCCCCACCAGGTAGATTATCGGGGGTACCAGATCGATCCAGGTCTGGACAATATCATCATTAATATCACGGATCTTAACACGCTGCATTATCCGACGTCAAAAACCACGACTAACCTGTCAGGTATTACCATTAATCCCGGGAACATGCCACTAGGGGCACAATATACCTATATTGACGGTAATGCCACCCCGGTCGGTACTCTTCCTTCCAATGTCATGAGTAATATATCGCTCGTTTTCCCTGCAGGAAAGGTAATTTCAGACAGTATGGAAGTCGCGAGCCCGCAATTGTATATCACCCTGACTTTTAAAAATACGAATCCCGATCCGACGATAAACGGGACCTATGGGGACTGGTTCCTTAATAGTTCCATGAGCGGCCCCTTCGAGTATGATTACAACCTGGAAAACGTCACCCAGCCTCAGTTACAAAATGGTGTCCTGGAGGTGGCGGTATGGTAAATACGGAGGGGCAGCTCTACACCATCGAAGGTTTCGCGGCAGCGTTGATCATGCTTATGACCGCGTACCTTGTAGTCAACGCGACCTCCATCTATACTCCGGGAGACACTCATATCAGCGATATGCAACTCGAAGTGCTGGGGAGCGATGCGTTAGCCATGATAAATACTGCACCAAACGGTACATCCGAAAGCCCGCTCCAGACCATTGTTGAAACAAACGACGGGGATATGTTTGGGCAGATATTCAACAATATCGTAAACAACCGGACCAAACCGGGTCAGGATCATATCCAGTTTATGGCGAACGTAAGTTACGTGAAATCCGATAATACGGTCAGTAGTACAACACTCCTCGATAAGACGCGTTCCCTTTCCGGTGGAGAGCACGCGGTTCGTGTATCGGAGTGGGTGATCGTTGAAAAAAAATTTCCCGATAGCGACTCACTTCGTAAAAGGGCAGTTCTTGTGGAGGTACTCTTATGGCGGGATTAAATGACGATGCACAGTGGATCGTGCTGATGGGATTTCTCGTGAGTTTCAGCCTGTTCTTCCTCGCAATGGTGCTCAACCAGTCCGTGGTGGTGGGACAGACGACCGCAGAAGCCGTATCGGAGTTCCCGAAGGATGATATACGGGGAGTGAGGGGGGTAATTATCCAGTCTGCATATATGGATAATCCGGACCGGACGGGCGTACAGAACGATATTCGCACCCTCTCATTGATCCGCCAGAATTCTGTGGTGAGTTTCTCAAATACCACAAACGGGGCGTATACCTACATCGAGATCCATTACAATAACGGGGTGACTGTGTATAATGAGACCTGGAGATCACCATAACCAACGACCCGGGGACGCCGGCGTGACAGAGATGATTGAGTACGTGATGATATCTTCCATCATGATGATCCTGCTGGTCATCCTGCTGCTCCTTGTGAATGCAAATTTCATGGAAGGGCCGGTAAATACCCTCACCTATTCGGCGTTTACGGATATCGGAAACGGAGTCTCCACCCGCATCGTCGATGTTTATGCCATTGCACCCACTACGGGAAATATTTCCTCCCGGTATAATCTTCCTGACGACATCGTCGGGAGGGGATATTTTGTGGAGATTGGGAATTTCCCGGGGGACACATCAACTCAGGTGGTTACGATATCACGCGGCAACATTGTCACCAACATTGCAATTGCAGGGATCTCCTCGACAGCACAGGGGAGGGCCACGGGCAATACCACAGGTGCCGGAATTAACAGGATTAGTTATGATTCAGGAGGGATTTGATCATGGGCGGACATGGACGCGTATATAGTGATGCAGGGGTTTCTGAATCGATTGGGTTTCTTTTGATCTTTACTATTATCATCGCAGGTATTGGGCTTGTGACGCTGTACGGGTACCCCATGCTGATGAAGCAGCAGGTGAGTGCGGATGAGCAGATTATGGAAAAAAATCTGATCGTTTTGCAGAACGATGTCAAGAGTCTTGCTTACAAGACCGTGCCCTACAAAGAAACATCCCTGAAGATCGGTGGCGGAGCGCTCACGGTATACGATATGAATTATGATACTACGAAATCTTCAGAATTTGAGATATTTGATTCAGCCGGATGTATTCCTAACAGCGCCGGAGATGCGGCAACTCTTGGTGCCCCGTTAATTTTTTCGTCAGGGGATATTCGATATGCATCAACCAGTGCCCAGACGGACATCTCGCTTGAGAACGGTGCGGTTGTAATGAGGAAACTTGCGCAGCCGGGATCCGTAATGCTTGCAGAACCGAGGTGGTTCTACGATGGCACGACAAACACTGCGGTAATCTACCTGATCGGATTTAATACTACGAACATAATGTCAAGTACCGGTGTCAGAACCGTTCAGATGGCACTGGGAGAAAGTAATTACACCTCATGTCCACAACCAACAACGGTCTATATTCGCTATCAGCCAAATTCCGATGTGGACTATTCAACGGCGTGGAATACGTATTTTGACAATACGCTGGGCATGAAACCGGATTCACTTGGCTACTACACATTCCCCTCACCTTCAGGGAAAACCAACCTTGTAATAAAAACCTATGAAATCAGGATAACTTCCCTGTAGAAATGGACTTGAGTTCAACCAACGCCGTACCGAAAAACCGGGAGACTTCCCCGGCTAAACAAAATGAGCGGTTGGGGGCCCCCCGGGATCCACCCTTGTTTTTGTGCTTCTGATAAGGTGACATAATCCGATCCAATCCGGGCCCATTCTGGTCTCCGATTACCCCCGCCCCTACCCAAAAGAAGCCCGTATTGGGCTCCGTTTTATAAAGTCCTCAAATCTGGGTTATTTCGGAAAAAGGACGAATTAAAACGTTCACGTATCGCGATTTTGAGGCTCGATCCGGCCCCGGTAAGAGGTTTGTCGGATCTGGAAAACAAAGGGCCGAAAAACCCCCATTATGGGGCGGGAAACGGCATTATATGGGGCTCATTTTGCCCTTATTTTCACCAACCGGGGCATATAACCTATCGGATTTCCGACGATCCCCATCGGGCGGGTTTCCGGGCGTTTCCGGGCACAATCCCTGATACTTCCGGTTCCCTGGCAATCCTCCGCGAAAAGACGAGGCCCCACTAAAAAAACCCGCATAACGTCAAAGACTTCGCACCAAAGCAATGAAAATTTTGCACTCCAGACTCGAATTTCCATTTGCCTGCTCCATCGTCTGAAGTTTTCAAAATTTAATATCAAAATGCCCCTGGCATTTTCATCCTGTATGCTTGTGGCCCTTTGGTATCATGTCCGTTTTCATGACAAAGAAATGAGCACCCTACGATCTCCACCAACCCCGGGTGTCGATTAAAATATTCCCGCCAAAAAAAAGTCTCTGCCCTTCTTACTCCCTCTTCACCTTCACCAATGTCAGAATATTTTTATGATTTTTATGCCGGTAGGTCACAATATCCATAACCTGCCGGACTAAAAAGACCCCCAGCCCCCCAATACCCCGTTCCTCAATCCCCTTTGTTATATCCGGTTCCGGAAGAGAAAGCGGATTAAACGCCGGCGCAGAATCTGAAATTTCTATCGTTGCTTTTAATGGCGACGCATCGCAGAGAATGCCAATCGAACCCTCTTTCCCACGATACCCGTGTTTGATAATATTGACGATGACCTCTTCAAGTGCCAGCTGGACATCAATAATCGCTTCACCCGAAAAACCCTGCGCAACAAGAATTTCTTCGATGTCCGCCGTGACCCTTGCAATTTCTTCAGGATTTGCCGGTATCACAATATCCAGGTGATTCATACGCGCTCCTTACTTCACCCGTACAGCCATCAGGGTGATATCATCATACTGCGGAGCGTTGCCGCAGAATTTTGTCAGATCGTCAAGAATGCGTGCGAGGATCTCTTTTGCCGGAAAATCAACCGCTGACCGGATACACTCCTGCAACCGGACCTCACCGTACATCTCCCCATTCTCATTCTGCCCTTCCGTGACCCCGTCCGTATAGAGGACCATCACGTCGCCCGGCTTAAGCGGACAGACCTTTGACTGGTACGGAGTATCCTTGACGGCACCCATCGCCATTCCTGTTGCCTCAAGTTCGGAAATGATCCCATCTGAAGAATGATACACGATAGGTGGGTTATGCCCGGCATTGACAAACGTGATTGAATGGTTCTCGTGATCAAGGACACCATAGAAGAGCGTAACAAACATACCCGATGTTGAGTCCGCCGCGATCAGGTTGTTCGCATCATATATGGCAAGCGCCGGCTGGTCCCGGTGCCAGGTCGCATTCACCCTCACGACAATCCGGGACAATGCCATGAACAGCGCCGCCGGAATCCCTTTCCCGGACACATCAGCGATCAGGATTCCCATGCGGTTTGTATCAAGGGACACAACCTCAAACGGGATAACATCAAAAAAGTCACCGCCGACCTCTTTTGCCATCACACTTTTTCCCGCCACATCAAACCCTTCGACCTGGGGAATGGTTGTCGGGAGGAAACTCTGCTGGATCTCTGCCGCGATCGACAGCTCCGTGTTTTTACGTGCCATCTCCCCCACAAGAGTATCCCGTTCTGCCGCCATCTTCCGCTCGTTTTCGAGGTTCTGGATAATGAATGCAAAGATAAACACACCGACAGCATTCGCGAGAACCATCGGGATCCAGATCGTTTGCACGAGTGCAAGAGCGGCAGAAAACGGCTGGGCGATGACAAGCGTCAGCAGCATGTGCAGGCTTTCCATTAAGAACGCGAAGATAAATGCAATATAAATCGGGACAAACCGGCGTTTGTTCAAAAGCCAGATAATGCCCCCGAACAGCCCTGCAAGAATTGTCGCGGTGACACAAGGTACTACCGTGAACCCCCCAAGACTTGCACGATATGCCGCCCCGATAAGGCCGGCGCCGAGACCGACAACCGGGCCACCGACCAGTCCGCCAACCATCGGGCCAAGGTCACGCACATTGATAATTGCACCCAGCACCTCAACGCCGCCCACCGTACCATAGATGGAAAGTGCGCCAAAGAACAGGATCAGGAACGCCTGGACTTTGAGAACAGGATGGCCGTCAAGAACGCTGGAAAAGAACCTGCTCCGTGTCAACAGGTACGCCGCGACGACAATGACACACATAAGCTGGAGAAGTACGAGCAGTGTAGTGAAAATGGTCGATGCCATGGCGTATCCGTGTGTAGGTGTTACACACAAAAACACTTAAACCTCAGCACCATTTTGGGATTTTTAAGAAAGATTATCTTTTGATAAAAACCAAGATATTATCCAATAGCAGCTGTTTATTAAAAGGAACCGGGTGACTTTTTTGGATATAACAACGACAACGCAGGAAGGCATAACCATGCTCGCGCTGAGCGGACGCCTCGATACGACAACCTCTTCGGATCTTGAACATGAGATAAACAGCCAGATCGACAGCGGGAACCGGAGAATCCTGTTAAATTTTGCCGGGACGACATACATCTCAAGTGGCGGTATGCGGGTGCTGCTCGCAACAGCAAAAAAACTGCGCACCGATGGAGACCAGTTCGGGCTCTGCTGCCTGACCGCAGATGTATATAAAGTCTTAAAACTCGCCGGGTTTACTTCACTTTTTTCGATCTATCCCTCCGAGGGTGAAGCGCTTGTCGGATTGCGGTAAGACTCCTCTTGTTCCCCTTGCATGGCAACCGGTGCCCGGGGTTCTTACTGTAAATATCTATCCGCTCATCCGCAAGATCGATACGATCTCCTCAAACTCGTACCTGATCGAAACGCCGGAGATTATCTGCCTGATCGATCCGGGTGGCCTTCCTGAACAAGTCATCCAGCTGGTTGCCGGGATACAGGAACTCCGCGACACTCTCGAACGTCCCCTCGTGATCTTCCTCACCCATGCCCATATCGATCATTTTCTTTCGGTCCAGCACGCACCGGCAGCTGCGTATTTCAAGGACGCGGTTTTTGCCGTGCAGGAAACGGGTGCCGATGCGCTGGAACGGGGAGACCGGTTCCTGACACAGGCCGATATGCTGGGCTTTTCCGTCACCCCTTTACAAGTCCAGTTGAGGCTTCTCGCACAAAAACCTGCAGGTGGCGGTGCCCCCTTTACGTATCATGCAAAGAATGGTGCGGCGATCACCGTCACCCGGAACCAGCCAGGTACCGGCACGGATCTTGTAACCGAGGACATCTCGTTTGGCAGCGGCCCGCTTCTTACCGTTTATCATACGCCGGGTCACAGTCCGGACAGCATCAGTCTTCGCATCGGCAGGCTGCTTTTTATCGGCGACGTCCTGTTTGCAGCAAATCCCGGCGTTGCGGGGCTCTATGGGTGGGACCAGAAAGCGCTCATCAGATCACTCGCAGCGATCCGGCAGCTCATCAGCGCCGGGGGTATCGACTGGGTGCTCCCGGGCCACGGCAGGGTCGTTGCGGCACCGGATGCGGTCCACATGTTAGGAGTGCTGGAGAAGGAAGCATATAAACTGGAAAACATTGCTGAGTTCAATGCGGAGCGGGCAGGGCAGATTGCCGCACTGGGTGATGACTGCATGGTGCAGGTGAATGAATTATTCACGATCATGTCCGGCCGGCTCGGGTATGTCACCTATATGATGGAAGAGCTGGGGGAATCCGGCGTTGCGGAGCAGATAACCGGCCTGATTAAGAGCAACGTGATCGATGAACTGCTGGAGGCGTTCCGGTTATTTTCCGAGGAACACCATTCTTCAGACACGGTTTCCGTTCATCTGGCTTTAAAGGCGGGACAGATTATGGGAAAACTCGAGCGGTCGTTTGCGAAAGAGGATCTGACAAACATCATTGATCCTACGCTTGTGACCCGGGCAGAGCACCTGCTGTCCGATTACACCACGATGCTCCGGGGGTTCTGTCCGCCGGATAACCGGTGCGAATGTGACATTAACAATATTCTTTCGATGCTGGTGGCGGACCTCTCGTGCTCCCGCTGTTCCGATGAAGACGTTTTCTCATCGGCAGACGATGATACGGCATTTACCCGGATGCTCGTCTCCCGTATCGGTTCACAGCCGCTTCTCACGGATATTGACGTGTCCACGTCGTTTAACCCGGCACAGGGCCCGGTTCTTGTCGACCGGGATATTTTCTCGGATCTCGTCATCTATCTCCTGGAAGACCTTGTGGGTATCGGTGCAACCCGGATCACTATCACGACCGGACAGGACGAATCGGCAACAACCGTGAAAATTGCCGGCGACACGGGATCGTTCGTCTTTGCCAGCGATGCACAGATCAAAGGGGTTCTCCTGCGGCTCGCGGCCCGGGCCGGGGGAGTGCTTTCCCTGCAGGATGCGGATGGGACACGGACATACGTGATGAAATTTGGTAAGGAGATATGAGGGGTCCGGGATAACAACTACCACAGGAATTATTTCTTATCCCTCATCCGGACATCAATCTGCTTATACGGGATCTCAATACCCTCTTTTGCGAATCGTTCATCGATCTGCTCGTTTATCCAGTCCTGCACATCCCATACGTTATCGTAATTATTGGTCCAGAGAAGCAGCTGCCCGTTGAGACTTGATTCTCCAAACTCAAGGAAATAAACTGACGGCACCGGATCAGTCATCACCCACGGCGTTTTCTCTGCGGCGTCCCGGGCAATCTCAAGGAGAATTTTCTTTACTTTTTTGATATCCGATCCATACGCAACCGAGAACGGAATAAAGACTTTGAGCTGAATATCCGGCAACGCGTAGTTGATGACCACACTGTCGGTGAGCTTCTTGTTTGGGATCGTAATTATCCTGCTGTCAAGCGTCTTTATCCGTGTGCTCCGGGGTCCCACCTGCACCACGTCCCCGACAAAGGCATCAAATTTTATCCGGTCGCCCACTTTAAACGGCTTATCGATGGTAATCACTGCCCCGCCAAAAAAGTTCCCGAGAATATCCTGTGCGGCAAGCGCAAGGGCAATACCCGCAATACCCGCGCCGGCTAGTAACGGCGTGATATCAACCTGGAACTCCGCGAGCACGAGGAGCAGGGCAACAAACCAGATCACGTATTTTATGATCGTCGCAAGCATCGGGATCAGGCGGTCGTCAATATCCGTATCGGTCTTTTTTGCAACAACGCCCCCGTAGGTGTGGATAAAACTGTACGAGAACACTGATGCAACCCATGCATTGATGATAATGAAAAATGCACTGACAATTTTATCGGTGTCAACCGACGCAAACGATGCCGGAAGCACATCGAAATAAATAATCGCGATATAGACTGACGCTGCGATGATGACGACGACAATCGGTTTACCTATCGCCGCAAGGATAATGTCATCCAGCCGGGTTTCGGTCTGCTCCGCTTTCTTTTTGAGCTGCCCGATAACCAGGTAAGCAATGACCGCAGCGGTAAACCCGACCAGGATCGTGATCGCGGCATACAGGATGTTTAGTTCCACTATACAAACCCCCCTTGTATGATGGATGCTGCAATTCCGGTTCTCATGCTAACCAAATCATCTGTTGTAAACATTCATAGTATCGCTTGTTCTGCTGTATTGCACAAAAGATCGAAAGGGAGATCATGGTTATCCGGCCCGACAAAGCAAGCAACCGTCTGTGATGCGTCCGGTAACCGTCGATTTGTCTTCCCGCCCGGGCCGGGGACCGGTAGCGGTTGATCGGAAAAGGTGATTTGCTCCGGCTGTACCCATCCGACACATCAAATCTTGTCATGTTCAAGAAAAGAGGCGAACGGGTTCAACAACAACCTTTATTTCAGCCAGCGATTATTATTGTACAACTGTACAAGTTTGTACTGTTGTGCAAGTTGTACAATAATTTTAAAATTACTAGGTATTCTTAACTAAGAGGAGAGGTAAAGACATGGCTGAAGCAAAAGGCGGACAGATGGAAATTGCGAACAAGAGGGTAGCTCTCACCCCGAGTACATGGGCAGCACTCTCAAATATAAAAACTCCGGGAAAGTCCCTTGGCGATACCGTATCTGATCTCATCGCTGAGCACCAGAAGCGGATGCTGGAACGGGACCTCGATGAGATTGACGCGAATGGTCAGTTCATCCCCTGGGAGAAAGCTAAGAAAGAACTCGGGCTCTAAACGGGGGGTAACGTGAGGATCAAAATCGAAGATACTGTAAAAGATTTCATCCGTGAACTCCCTCTGAAAGATCGCCGCGTGATCGGTGAACATATCGAACGGCTGTCTGAACATCCGGACGCTACGGGAAATATCAAAAAACTCCGTACAAAAAAACCCCGTTGGCGTATGCACATATCGATGAAATTTACCCTGTTCTATTACGTCGATTCCGACAGGGTATGGGTTGATAAAATCATGACGATCGAACAGGCTCATAAGAAGTACGGGAAGATCTAACCCGTGAGATTTTTTTAATCCGATTTGGCGGGAAGTGCATTATACAATCTGCTGATATGGCGTGAACTTTCCCGATAAATCAAATTGTGTCTTCCCGCCCGGACCCGCTCACTGTTGCCGTAGGCAAGGGGCATCATGCGGACTGCCCGTCCCTTTTTAAGGGCGGGAGGAGTGCGGCCCGAAGGGTTGTGAGCGTGGGGATGCTTGCCTCTTCCCGTAAGCGAACAAAGTACGGGCGGCGGTTTCTCGTGGCCACAGCGGCCCGAACGAGCACCGCTTCAGGGCGCGAAGGTAACGAGCCGCATCAGCGGTGAGTCCGAGCCCCCGATGCGTCGTGCGAGTGAGTCACTGAGCGTTACGCATGTGCCCGATCAACCGCGAAAAACAGCGAGGTGATGTGAAGCGAGCCGGAGCATCAGCGAGGACGAGTGAACATGACGGAAGCGTCTTCGTATTATTGCCAAAGTTTCACTTATTTTCGTCAGATTTATCATTATCTTTAATTGAACTTTTACAGGTTACTATGATCAACGAAAAAATGACGATTTCTCCAATTGAAACGACAAGAAGCGAACTCATCGACTATATTGAATATCCCTGTTTTATGAATTGGAGAAGATTGGCAAGAAAGCCGGCGGCAAATGGAGGGATTTGCGGAAAGTGTCCATTTCGAAATTATTTAGAGCAATTTGTTATCGATAATCCCACGGCTTCACCTAAATTTATAAAATTTTTGAAAGAAGTATCGGCACAACCCGAATTATATCAGAGAATCACAAAACTGCCCGGATACAAAAAACAATAGAAGATTCCCAAAATACATGACGGAAGCGTCTTCATGCCCAACCGGACACGATGGTTCCCGCCCTCGGCATGGTGGGTGGGACTCCAGGGGGGCGGTCCGGAGGATAATCCCCCGCAGATCGACGCCCCGCTCCGCACGCTTAGTACATCTTCGGCGCACTCGCACCTGCTCCTCGGACCGGCTTACCTTATGCAACGCCCTAAACCCCATTTTTGAAGTCTTCGTCGGAAAAAATGACCTTCATATTCGCGTTCTGGCGGCCTTCCCGGGTGCCGGATGGGTTAAACAAGGTGGCGAAAACCGTCTCGATTCCAGGGCCATTAATGGCCATTGGGGGAGGTCGAAATCAGCCGTATTTTGACAAACAGAGCGGAATATGGGTTTATTTTCCACACGAACAGGAAACGAGGATTTTACGGGGGTTTCTGGCGGGGGTCCGGGTATGAAAACAGGAAAAAAAGCCCAATTTGGGCGTATTTTCATCACGGTTTGGAACCATGATCCCTATCCCACTAAAAGGGGGGTAAGACCGGGAAAGGGGAGATTTTACACCCCCATCCCCGTAATCACCCCCACAACCTGCTGAGCAGTCCCCGGGTCCAGAACCCGGGCGAGTACCAGCCCGGCCATCGACACAAACATCGCCCAGAAGACTTTTTTCACATGCTCATTCTTCCCGAACGCCTCGATCGCTGCATCGGCATCCGCCTTCATCGCCCGCTGGATTACCTTGGGCAGGAACACCACCGCAGCACCGGTAAATGCGATCTCGGCTCAGACCGCAACAAGAAAAAGGAAGAGTGCCCCAACTCAGTACAACATTCTGTGACCCCCGCACATGACCCTGCACGAATCCGACACCGTAGAATTCAAAAAATCCCTCTCCCTCATAGAGCCCGCGCTCAAATCAGTGTGCGGATTCCTTAACCTTCATGGAGGTATTATCTCGTTTGGCAGGACCAACACCGGGACGATTGTTGGTGTAGATCCTGCCGATCACTCACTCCGCAAACTCTCCCAGCAGATCACATCGCGGATTAAACCGGAGATCACACCGGATATCCGCGTTATTGAAGAACAGGGCAAACCGCTTATCGTTGTGACGGTCCCGGAGGGATCCGCCAAACCGTACTTCCTTGATGGCATCGCGTACATCCGGTCGGGAACCGAGAACCGGGTCATGCCTCCCGAAGAACTGAAACGTATCATACTTAACGAGCATGCCATTCCTTGGGATGATCAGCCGTGTCAGGGGGCCACTCTCAAAGATATTGATGTCTCATCGGTCAGGACATTCCTTGAAAAAGCTCATAAGGAACGGCAGTTTGATGCAGATCGCACGATGCCGGTGAAGACCGCACTTGAAAAACTGGGAGTTATGAGCGGAGGACAACCCACCCATGCAGCCATCCTGTTCTTCGGGAAAGATCCGCAACGATTCTTTATCCAGTCCGAGGTCCGTTGCGCCCGATTCAAAGGGGAGGAAGTTTCCAGTACCTATCTCAACATGATTGTCCTGCATGGCAGGATCGATCAACTCATAGAAGATACCAACCGGTTTATCGCGCAGACAATCCGAAAGGCCGCATGGATCATCCCGGGAAAGATGCAGCGGGAAGAGAACTGGGAATATCCGCCAGACGCCCTGCGGGAAGCGGTGATCAATGCAATCTGTCACCGGGATTATGGTGCATCGGGGAATGTCCAGATCCGTGTCTTTGACAGCCGGGCGCAGGTCTGGAATCCCGGGTTATTACCAGAAGGGGTCACCGTCGAACTCTTAACCGTTGAACATGCATCCCGCCCCAGGAACAAAACCATCGCCCGCCTCCTGTTTCTTATTGGATACATTGAGCAGTGGGGCTCGGGCACGCTGAATATGATCGCCTCCTGTGAACGGGATGGTGTTCCGGATCCGCAGTTTCTGGAATCCGGGAATGATTTTGTTGTTACCTTCTCGCATTCAACGTTCAACGCACTTCTCGAACATCCGGAGATCCTGAACGAACGGCAGCTCAGCGTGATTGAATATCTCAAGACCCACAAGGCAATATCAACGTCTGAATATGGGGGTATCTATGAGTGCACCGATCGGACTGCACGTCGGGATGTGTCTCATCTTGCTGAAATGAATGTCATCATCGTGAAACGAGAGGGGAGACAATTACGGTATGCCCTTAACCCGGTGTTTCGGTCATTGCGGACAGAGAACAAATAATAGCGGACAATAGCGGACATTGTCAGACAAAATCCGATGCGGTCTCCGTAGGGAATTTCGATAATTTCGGATTGGATTGTCATAACTCCCGGGAATCAGCGCTCGATCCGGGAGGGGGATATCTGGCGGATGTCGGACAATAGCGGACATTGTCGGACAAAATGCTATCCCTCTGTGAGTGATTCGGGTCAGTCTTCATGATCTGTCTTCATTTCCCGGGCACAACTTAAACTGCCTTAATATTCGAAATCTCTGGCTGAAGATTAATAAAACAAATAGGGATACATATCCCGAAGATTGGGAGCAAGAATTAAAAAACTATGAGAAAAACATCGATCAGCTCAAGTGATTAATGAGAAAGAGGGATCATTTCATCCCCCCATCCCCGTAATCACCCCCACCACCTGCTGAGCAGTCCCCGGATCCAGAACCCGGGCGAGCACCAGCCCGGCCATCGAGACAAACATCGCATAGAACACGTTACGGATATGGTCGTTTTTCCTATCCAGAACCCTACCCCCTCCATCCAATCCGGGCTCAATCCGGGCCCCGATCACCCCTTTCACATCCCAAAAGAAGCCCGTATCGGGCTCCGTTTCAAAATACCCTTAAATCAGGCTTATTTTGGCAATCGGGCCAATTAAAATGACCCCATAGTGCGATTTTAAGGCCTGTTTTCGGGGCAGGATGGGTTTTCTGTTGATAAAGAAAATGACCGCTGCCAGAACGCGAATACGAGGCTTTCATGGCTATTATATGGGGCTCAATTTCGGCGTATTTTGGCAAATGGGGAGACATATGGACTCTGATTTTCGGGCAAGGGAATCGGACAGCATCTCGGAGAATTATCAGCAGTCCTGGTGTGAAGAGCTTCACGCACTTATTCTCGAAATCAAGGGTGAAGTGGATTCTGTATCGGAACACTCGTGTTCTCTCAGACCTCATAAGATAGCGGATTTTGAGGACAGATATTTTCGAATCATTGAAAATGGGCTGAACGAGATTCCGATCCCGGCTGACTTGGATTTCCCCGGGAAACGCGGTCGAAAGAAACAGTCAAAAGCGAAAAACCTGATTGACCGCTGTATATTATTCCAACGTGAGATCTTGTCTTTCATGCATAATTTCTCAAATCCCCTTTTCGAATAATCTGGCTGAACGAGATATCAGAATGGTCAAACTCCAGCAGAAAATTTCCGGGACTTTCCGAAGTGAGGAGGGGGCTGCCGCATTCTGCAGGATTCGGGGGTATCTCTCAACGGTTAAGAAAAATGACCGACCGGTTCTCGCTTCGCTTGTTGGTGCATTTCAGCGTAATCCATTCACTCCTGCTTGTGCTCACCGGACCGGCTGAATAGTTACAAAATTATAGTTACTTCTTGTTATTTGAGATAGTTAAGAAGCACAAAAGAAGAACGCAATGCCTCGAACATTGAGGCAGAATGCGCCGACCGGGACTCTGATCAATACCACCAAGCACTCTTTCCGAACGTTCACGGATTGCACCGGTTCAATCAGGGTGATGTGAAGCGAGCCGGAGCATCAGCGAGGACGAGTGAACATGACGGAAGCGTCTGCATGCAAACCGGACACGATGGTTCCCGCCCTCGGCATGGTGGGTGGGCGGTCCGGGGGATCATTCCCGTAATTGTGGCGGCAGTGAACCCACTATTGTGAGGATGGGCGACCAATATTCGTCCAGTTACATGCCCGTTACATAACCGGCTCCATCAAATTGGCGACCAAACGAGGTAACCCCCTCAATCCGCCCTTCTTTCTTTCGAGATTCTCCCTGCCAGTTACATTGGCCGATGACGTTCTTGTGTAACACAAAATCAAAAATCTGGTACGCAACGCCCTCTTGTGTATCACCGGTGTTACACAAGGAATCCCTGCGTATCATAGAATGGTAACGAGGGTACGCGAAGGAATTCCCCCTCTTGATCCTAAAGGCCGGAGAGAATTTACTCGCTGCTCGTCTCTGTGATCGAAATCAAACGGGAGAACCGCAGGATCGTCGGGCTTGTTCCTTTCCCTTCCCGGGTTACGATAAGAATTCCTCCGTCAGTCAGTTTGCGCAGGATACGGTGAGCGCTTTGTTTTGGGATTCCCGATTCCATAATAAAATCGCCACGTCGGAAAAAACGACCTTCATATTCGCGTTCCAGCGGCCTTCCCGGGGGCCGGATGGGTTAAACAAGGTGGCGAAAACCGTCCCGGTTCCAGGGCCATTAATGGTTATTGGGCGAGGTCGAAATCGGCCGTATTTTGGCAAATGAAACGATATAAGGGCTTATTTTCCACAGGAACAGAAACTGCGGGCTATGCAGGCGTTTCCGGAGAGGGGGGAGATACAAAACCGGGAAACGGAGCCCGTATGGGGCTTATTTTCGATCATTCGAACGACATTGTCATGACATTGTCAGATAACGGATGTTTCATACCTTTTTTCAGGTAAAAATACCGGCTTCCCCTGTTTTGGGAGTACGCATCACAGGAAGGCGACCCTGCCTGGCTCGCCATCGAAGCATTTGCCTCGCCACTTTGAGATTTGTCGGGAACCCGGGGCTTGCTGCCCTCGATATGCTCGTCGCGATCCGGGCCGCTCACGAAGCTGGAGTAATTCATCTGGCTTGAATTTTTTGCCCCTTGTTTTCAGGCCTTCCGCGTTTGTCGGATGCCCTCTGCAAGACCTCTCATCCCGTCCATGAAGGACGACTGCTGCATAAGGAGGGGAGTGACAACCGGTTCAAAACGGATCACATCCGGATCCGACGGGAGGGTGATCATCCGGGAAAAGAGTCCTGCTTCCCCGCAAAGTTCCTGTATTTTCGCGGTTTCATCCGGCCCCCCGGACCGGTTCACGACAAGGATCCTGTTTTTTATTCCCATTTGCTGCGCGAGAACCGCAGATTCACGTGCGACCGATAATGCATTCCATGACGGATCGCTGATAATCAAGGCGGTTTCAAACCCGTCGGCAACCGCCCGTCCGAAATGCTCCATGCCTGCGGGGGTGTCAAGCACGATCACCTGATCCGGCAGGAGCGGGATGTGGCGGAGGATTGCAGAAAGGAGCGTATACTCCGGGCAGAGGCACCCGGTCCCTGCCGTTCGCACGCCTCCCATGACGAGAAGTCGCAGGCGATCTGCAACAGGGAGGGAAAAACGGTCGATGACATCGCTCACATCCGGGTTCAGGGTGAGCAGACCGCCGGGCGTTATATCCGGGCCGGCGCCGGTCTTTTCCCGGAGATAGTTCGCACTTTTCGAGACCGGGATGATCTGCCCTGCCTGTCGTGGGGGAACCCCGAGGGTCACCGCGAGGTTCTGCTGGGGATCGCCATCCACGGCAAGGACCTGGAGACCGTCACGGGAAAAAAGATGGGCAAGGAGAGCGGTGGTCGTCGTCTTGCCCACCCCGCCCTTACCGGCAACGACAATCCTCATGCCACCGGTACGGCCGGAGGGATTTCCGGTTCCCGCAATATTTCCGGAAACGGGCATTCCTGCCGGCACGTTCAGATCCCCAGCTGGGTCCGCTTGAGTTCGATGTGGTCCGTGATGAGGACTGCCGCTTTGGACGGGTCTGGTTCGACAGCGAAAGTCGCGTTAACGACGCCTTTTAACCCATCGGTCAGGAGCGATACCGTGGCCGGACTTCCTTCGATATGCGGCATCACGCCAAGCACCGTGTAAACCCCCGAAGCAACGAAGTAAGCCCCGATCGAGACCGCCTTCTGGGAGTACCACTCCGGTGCTGCACCGGCAATGGGCAGTTTGTGGATCGGCACATTGAGCGCATTGGCAAGTTCTGCCGCAAGCACGAGAATGCGGGAATTGTCTACGCAGGAACCCATGTGGAGGACCGGCGGGATCTTTAAGGACTCGCAGACCGCCCGCAGGTCATCGCCGGCAAGCGCTGCCGCCTCGGGCCGGAGCAGCCCGGCCTTCCCGGATGCGACCGCGGCGCAGCCTGTCTCGACACAGAGAATATTTCTTTTGATCAGTTCCTTTGCGAGTGTGATATGCCCGGAGTCATGCTGCACATGGGGGTTGTTGCAGCCGACAATTCCGACCGCTCCCCGGATCTTCCCGGCAGCGATCAGGTCGATGAGTGGCTTGAACGAACCGCCGAGCGCGTTCTTGATCGCCTCGTTCGAGAATCCTGCCATGACCGGGACCGGTTCTCCCGGGATCAGGACCCGCTGGGGATTCCGGTTTTTATAATTCCCGACTGCCATCCGCACGATTGCCTTTGCCGTGAGATAGGCATCCTCTGCATGGAAGTCGAAGAAATACGAGCCCGGGATCGTGGCTTTTGAACTCGTGGAGATGATATGAGTGTGGTAACAGCTCGCGGTCCGGGGAAGCGAGGGGAAGATACACTGGTAGTCCACGACCATCGCTTCAAGGGCGCCGGTCGCGATGATCAGTTCCTGGTTGAGATGGTTGCCCGTCATCGGGATGCCCTGCCTCATGAGCAGTTCGTTCCCGGTACAGCACATACCGACAAGGTTGATCCCCTTCGCACCGTTTTTTTGCGCGAGTGCGACCAGTTCGGGATCCGCTGCCGCCTTCACGATCATTTCGGAGAGCATCGGGTTATGGCCATGCACCGAGATATTCACGTGGTCAGCTTTGAGCACGGCAAGGTTCATCTTCGAGCTCGTGATCTGCGGCGTGCCAAACAGGATGTCAGAGACCTCCGTACCGATCATCGACCCGCCCCAGCCGTCCGAGAGCGAGGTACGCAGTCCCTGGAGCAGGATATTGACATAATCCGCCCCGACCCCCATCTGGACCCGGTGCATGGAGTCCACCACTTCGCGGTCGATGCCCCGGGGGCTGATGCCGGCCTTGTCCCAGATCTCCCGGGTCGCTTTCGGAGCACGGTTGAGGAATGTGAGAGTGTTCTTCCTCATGCCGTACTCGTCGAGCATGGCGCCGCCTAATTCGGCGGCGAGCTCTTCAGGTTTTTTCCCACGGGTTTCGATACCATATTCCGTACAGATTCTCCCGAGTTTTGCTGCATCGGTGATTGCATAGTCTTTGGCCTTGCCGGTCCCAAGCAGCCAGAGCGTTTCGGCAATATCGCGGCCATGGTCCGAGTGGGCTGCGGCCCCGGTGGCAATCATGTCCAGCAGGTTGCGGGATACAATAAGATCGGCATCGGCACCACAGACACCCCGGATCCGGTGGGGCGGGATGATCCGGCAGGGCCCCATCGTGCAGCGCGAACAGGAGGTCCCGGTAAGACAGTACTTGCACGGGGGCTGCTGCATCTCGAACCGGTCCCAGACGGTCTCTATCCCCTCCCGCAGCATCAGGTCAAGGATCGGCTTCGCGTTCTCATCGATTGTCCGCTCGTTCTTCTTCTGCTCGATTAAAGCCGGGTTCATGAGCGACATTCTCGCCCGGTCAAGCTCGCAGACATCGAGTTTTTCCCGGATCAACCGGGGTTTGGGTTCTTCTTCCATCTCACTCACGCCATGATACTGGATAACTGGTAATCCATTATCGCAGGATATAACCCCTTGGGTTGTACCAACCGTCCTGCCAGCCCCATAAAAAATCCCGGTTGTTTTTAAAATTTTGTTTCATACTGTGGCTTTCAGGAATGGCTCTGCCGGGTCTGACAGGTTGACGGGACTTGGTGGAAAAAATTCAATTAAATGTGACTTTTTCCGACGTAATGAATTGAAGAAAATGTCATTGGTCCCCAAGAAGTTATCAGCACCGCGCAACAGAACCTTGCATTAAAATCTTTAAGAAGAGGCTCCGTCTTTTTTATTTTGCCTGACACCCAGCAGTCCCAGCAGGATTTCAGGATCAGTGGTTGGTTGTGCACAGGAATGACCTGAACAAAGAAATGCGGTTGCCTTTCCACATTTTGCCTCAAGATCCCGCGTAAAAGGCGCGATAGCCGCTAATGTTTGCGAGAAGTCCGGCTCCAGCAAAAGAATTGTGAGCGATGGGAGATACTGCTTGTTTATTGCATCGATCAATATCCTTGTGTCGTCTGCATCGCGTTTGCCGCAGATGACAACTTCCGTTGCCGGACCCGTGGCATAATCCAGTGCGCAAAGGAACCGTGTGTAACCGGCGGGATGCTCATTTACCGCCTCACCAGCCCATCGCGCGAGATTGTCTGCCTCACGTTCAGGCGCCGTTTCCCCGGTCAGACGTGACAGCCTGACCAGATTTTCCATCGCCAGGGAGTTAGCTGAGGGGACAGCACCATCATAGAGTTCCTTTTTCCGGATGAGGACCGGCTCTGACTCATCCGATACCAGGAAGAATCCTCCGGAACGGGCGTCAAGGAAGTGCTTAATGAAATATGTATTCAGCTCAAGTGCGGCTGTAAGGAACTGCGGGTCAAAACCGGCCTCATAGAGTTCGATTAGCCCGCTGATGGTGAAAGCATAATCATCGGCAAACCCGGGGATCGCTGCTTCCCCGTCACGATAGCGGTGAAACAACCCTCCATCGGGACTTCGCATCCGCGTGAGAACAAATTGTGCAGCCTTTTTTGCCGATCCAAGGTAGAGTTCGTTTCCGAAGGCCCGTGCGGACCGGGCAAGTGCTCCGATGAAAAGACCGTTCCAGTCCGCAAGAACCTTATCATCACAAAACGGTCGCCGGCGCTTTTCCCGGGCCGCATAGAGCCGTTCCCGGATCGAAGCCATCCGCTGTTCGAGTGTTGCAACGGAAAGACCCGTGAGTGATGCGCATTCTGTATCTGATCGTGTACAGTACAGAATGTTCTGCCCTTCCCTGTTTTCTGTGCCGGGAACATTTCCTTCGGGAACCATATTGTAGACCAGAGCGGTAAGGAGCGCGTCATCGGTTCCCAATACGCGGCGCACCTCCTCAGTTGTCCAGAGATAAAATGCGCCTTCCCCTTCAGGACTGTCTGCGTCTTCAGCGGACAGGAAAGCGCCCTCCGGAGACAACAGATGCCGGAATACATAGGTAATAATCTCTTCAGCAGTTTTCCGGAATTCCGGTGTGCCGGTGGCAAGGAACGTTTCAGTGTAGGCCGCCAGCAGGAGCGCCTGATCGTAGAGCATCTTCTCAAAATGCGGTACCCTCCACCGGGAATCGGTCGAATACCGGTGAAATCCTCCCCCGATGTGGTCATGGATACCTCCATTATGGATCTCTGCAAGGGTTTTTGTAACCATCTTAAGAGCACGCTGGTTCCCGGTCCGTTTCGCGTACCGTAAAAGAAAGAGAACCGTATGGGGTGCCGGAAATTTCGGGGCGGTCCCGAACCCTCCGTACGCTTCGTCAAACATCAGGGACAGGTTCTCATATCCTTTGGTAAGGACACGGGGGTCCGGTATCGATCCCGATGATTGTTCCAGAGGAGTGACAAGTTCAGATACAATTTTTTCTGCTGATGCGAGGAGGTCGTCGCGCTGATCTTTCCAGAGACGGGAAACCCGGGTGAGGATATCAACGAGCCCGGTCATGCCAAACCTGCCCAGTTTCGGAATGTATGTCGCAGCAAAGAATGGCTTTTTCCCGGGCGTCATAATAATAGTGAGCGGCCAGCCACCCTGCCCGGTCATCAGCTGGCATATCGTCATATAGGTACCGTCAATATCCGGGCGCTCTTCGCGGTCTACTTTGACCGCGACAAAATCCCGGTTCAGTAACGCCGCCACATCAGGGTCTTCGAAAGACTCGTGGGCCATCACATGGCACCAATGGCAGGTTGCGTAACCTATCGAGAGGAAGACCGGTTTGTCTTCCACGGCAGCCCGCAGGAACGCATCATCTCCCCAGGGATACCAGTCGACCGGATTGCGGGCGTGCTGGAGCAAGTAGGGGCTTTTCTCTTCAGATAACCTGTTACTCTGTCCTTTTTGCTCGCTACGGCCCGATTGCTCATGAGGCATTACAACCACTTGGCAGCGGTATGATAAGAGCTTTTCACCAGAGGGTGCTGTCAGATCTTCGGGAGATATGATTCAATCTACGTCGAGATGAGGGTTATTACCTCCCGACAACCTGACAGAACATGATCCAAAGAGGGAGGCGGATGGGAAGAAATGCGTCCCCCTCCCGCAAATCTTTGTCCCGTCTGTTCAGACATTCTGAACGGGAACAAAACTGTTTCCGGAATGCATCGCGACCGATCGGGGCATCTCGATACCCAGCGCTTCTTTTAAGACTTCCTCGATGGACTCCACCGGTACGAACACCAGTTCGTCCCTGACATCCCCGGGCACGTCCTGCAGGTCCCGCTCGTTCTCTTTAGGCAGGATAATCTTTTTAATTCCCGCCCTGTGGGCTGCAAGGATTTTTTCCTTGATCCCCCCGACCGGCAGTACTGCACCGCTCAGGGTGATCTCACCGGTCATCGCAAGATCCGGGTCAGCAGTCTTCCCGGTAATTAAGGAGGCAAGGGCCGTAAAGAGGGTCACGCCCGCTGAAGGACCGTCCTTTGGCGTCGCGCCTGAGGGAACATGGACATGGATGTCGCTTGTCATGAAGTTAAAGCCGTTCTCCGCGTTTCCGAGACGGGAACGGATGAGGGAGAGCGAGATCGTTGCCGATTCCTTCATCACGTCCCCAAGCTGGCCGGTCAGGGTGAGCTTGCCGGTGCCGGGCATGAACGTCCCCTCGATAAAGAGGATCTCTCCCCCGACCGGTGTCCATGCAAGACCGGTGACAACCCCGGGGACGGGCTCCTTGCGTGCCACTTCCTGACGGATCAGTTCCTTTCCGAGCACGTCCGGGAGATTTTTCGTAGTGACAACAAACGGAAGTTCGGCAGTCCCGGAGACAATTTTCTCGGATACATGGCGTGCCGCTTTGGCGAGCTGTTTCTTGAGCCACCTGACACCAGCCTCCCGGGTGTACTTTTCGATTATTACCATCAGGGCCTCGTCCTCAAACCGGAGTTTGTCCGCATCGAGACCATGCTCGCTGAGGATACCGGGAATGAGGTGGTCTTTTGCAATGGCGAACTTCTCGTTCTTCGTGTAGCCCGAGATCTCGATCAGCTCCAGCCGGTCGAGCAGCGGTGCGGGGATGGAGGCAAGGGAGTTCGCAGTCGCGATGAAGAGCACATCGGATAAATCGTAGGGGACCTCTAAGTAGTGGTCCGAGAACGTGTTGTTCTGTTCGGGGTCGAGCACTTCGAGGAGAGCGCTCGCCGGGTCACCGTTATACGACATCGCCAGCTTGTCGATCTCGTCAAGGACAAAGACCGGGTTCTTCGTACCGGCTTTCTGCATGCCCTGGATAATCCGCCCGGGCAGGGCGCCGACATAGGTCCTGCGGTGCCCCCGGATCTCGGCCTCGTCCCGGACGCCGCCAAGGCTGACCCTCACGTACTTCCGGCCGAGCGCCTCGGCAATGCTTTTACCCAGGCTGGTCTTGCCCGTGCCTGGCGGGCCGGCAAAGAGAAGAAGGGACCCCTGTTTCTCCTGCCGGAGTTTCATGACCGCAAGGTGCTGGATGATCCGCTCCTTGACCTTCTCAAGGCCGTTGTGGTGACTCTCAAGTACTGTTCGTGCTTCCGCAATGTCGATACTCTTCTTCTCATTGGTTGTCCACGGGAGATCGAGCAGGAGGTCGAGATAGTTCCGGATAACTGAACTCTCATGGTTCTGGCTGCCCCCGGTCTCAAGTTTTTTCACTTCCACGAGAGCTTTCTTGCGGACCTCGTCCGGCATCGCGGATTGTCCGATCCGTTCCCGGTAGCCCTGGTCACCGGGTGTTCCTTCACTCTCGTCAAGTTCTTCCTGGATCACCCGGAGCTGTTCCCGCAGCATTGCCTCACGGTTCGATTTGCTCACCCGGTCAGTAACTTTCTTTGCCATCTCGATCCGGATACTGATGTTCTCGCGCACCCGGATGAGAAGTTCAAGGAACGTAATGTACCGCTGCCGGACCGGGACTATCTCCAGGAGCATCTGCTTCTCGGCCAGCGGAACCGGCAGAAACGGTGTGACAAAGCCCATGATCTCATCGATGGATTCCATCCGGTCTATCGGGCCGGTAAACTGTTCCGAGCCGTTAAAGCGGCTGCTGATCTCGTGGATGGTGAGCCTGATGTCCGAGAGTATACGACTCCTTAAGTCATCTTCGAGGTCCAGTACGTCCGGGACCAGCTCGTACGTGGCATAGAACCGCCCGTTCTTTTCAATAACCGAGACCGTTTTTGCACGCCCGGTGACCATTACACTGACCAGGTACCCGCCATCTATTGGTTCCATATGCTGGATCCGTAACAGGTTACCAATCCTGTACAACGATTCCCGGGTCAGGTCCGCAGGCCGGGTACCGCTTTTCACGGAGAGACCCAGAGCATGAACCGCGTCTTTGTTCTCATTATCCATGGCGGCAAGCAAAAGTTCACCGGTGGCTTGGTCAACCGGGAATTTTGTCCGGCTGTACGGGTACACGACAATCTCAAAGAGGGGTATGATGATCTTTTCCGCTGAGTTTTCTTCTATACTCTCTGTGTTTTCTGGTTTCATGATTGCCTCAATAATTTAGTTCGAATTTACCTAACTAAAGTGCAGCACAAAAAAATTACCTGACTTTCTCAAGAATCTCCACCAGGAGTTCCTGCTCGCGTTCATCAAGTGTTTCCATCATCCGTTCAATCAACCGTCGCAGGGAGGCCTGTTCGGCCTGTGCAATTGTTCTCCCTTTTTCTGTCAGGCGGATGTAGAGGATCCGGCCGTCATCGGGACAGCGTTCGCGGTACACACATTCCATCCCGACGCATTTGTTGATCATCTCGGTGATCGTGGGCTTGGAGTTCTTCGTGATCTCCGCAAGCCGGCTGAACGTGACATCCCCCTCTCTGTCGATGACTTTAAGGTAGGCGATCTGTTTCACCGTCATATCGGAGAGCCCGCATTCAGAGAAGATCGAGCAGGAGCATTCGTTACGGATCCTGACCAGATGATCCAATACCTCGAACAGGTGCACCTCTCGTTCCTTCATGCTCTGATCCTCCGTTAGTTAGGACTTACCTAATTATAAAGATGGTGGTCTGGGTATATCCCAGTAGTCCCCGGTTTTTGCAGCCAATCTTTACAGAATTTGTAAAATACCCGCATCTTTTATATGTCACCGGTCAGGTTTTATCTAGGAGAGAAGGGGGCCGCACCTGTCCGGGGCTGTTCGTACGCCCGTTGCGGCACGTTTTTTTGGGGACTAAGGATTGCGAGGCCTGCCAGATGAGAAAAGGGAGCGGTAAAAAAATACAAACAGCCCCGCCGGATCCGGGCAGGGACAAAAAAAAGGGCAGCGATGCCGCGGAACTGATGCACGACTCTGAAGATCGGGCAATCCTCGCATCCATTGTCGAGTACTCTGACGATGCAATCGTTGGCAAATCGCTTGACGGCATTATTATGAGCTGGAACGCCGGCGCCGGGAAAATTTACGGATACACCGCAAAAGAGGCGATCGGCAGGGATATCAGGATGCTCGTGCCCCCCGGGGAAGAGGATGACATTGAATATATCCTCTCCCGGATCCGGAAAGGAGAGCCGGTCCTCCATTATACCACAGTCAGGATGCACAAAGACGGTGTGCAGATCCCGGTGTCCCTGACCGTCTCGCCAATCAAGGACCGGAACGGGACGCTGATCGGCGTATCGACGATCGCCCGGGATATTACTGTACAGAAACAAGCTGATGAGGCGCTCGGGAAGGCGAACGCGTATAACCGGAGCCTGATCGAGGCGAGCCTTGACCCACTGGTCACCATCAGCTCCGATGGCACGATCAACGATGTGAACGAGGCGACGATCCGGGTCACCGGGTTTTCCCGGAAGGAGCTGATCGGGACAGACTTCTCGTACTACTTCACGGAACCAAAAAAAGCAAAAGATGGCTACGAGAGGGTGTTCCGGGACGGGGCCGTCACTGACTACGCGCTGGAGATCCGGCACCGGGACGGGCATGTAACCCCTGTCCTCTACAATGCGACCGTGTACCGCGATGCATCGGGAACCGTCATTGGGGTTTTTGCCTCGGCGCGCGATATCACCGAACGAAAAAAAGCCGACGAAGAACTCCGCAAAGCAAAAGATCTCCTGGAAATCCGGGTAAAAGAACGGACGCAGGAACTGGTGAAGTCCAATGCCAGTCTCAGTACTGAAATCGAGGAACGCAGGAAGGTAGAAAACACCCAGCGTGAGACGAGCCAGTACCTTGAAAACCTGATCAACTACGCCAATGCCCCGATCATCGTCTGGGACCCGGAATTACGCATTACCCTTTTTAACCGGGCATTCGAGCACCTCACGGGCAGAAAAGCAAAGGAAGTCATCGGTCAGCATATGGAAATCCTCTTTCCCGTCTCCTATCTTGCCCCCGCAATGGAGCTTATTAAAAAGACCCATGAAGGGGAGCGGTGGGAAAGCGTGGAGATACCTATTCTCCACCGGACGGGGGATATCAGGACAGTGCTCTGGAACTCTGCCGCGATTTTCGGAGATGACGGCAAAACCATCGTTTCAACAATCGCGCAGGGTCAGGACATCACCGACCGGAAAAAGATCGAGTCCGAGTACCGGCTGCGGGCATCCGAATATGCAAAGATGAATATCGTACTCGAAGAAGAGGTCCGGCAGCGAAAACTATCCGATACAACACTGAAAAAAACCCTGTCGCTCCTCAATGCCTCCCTTGAATCCACCGCCGATGGAATCTTTGTGGTCGACCAGCAGGGAACAATCACCAGTTACAACCAGAATTTTATAAATATGTGGCGTCTCCCCCCCCGGTTGCTGGAACCAGGAAAAAATGGAATGGTGATGAAGTATGTCCTGCCGCAACTAAAAGACCCCGATGGATTCTTGGCGAGCCTTGACGATCTCCAGAACCCCTCGGGACGCGAAAGCTTTGACATGATCGAATTTTGTGACGGGAAAATCTTTGAACGCTACTCAAAACCGCAGAAACTCGGAGACCAGGTGGTTGGCAGGGTATGGAGTTTTCGGGATATTACCGACCGCAAGCATGCAGAGGAGAAACTTGTTGCCTCCCTCCAGGAAAAGGAAGTGCTGCTCCGTGAGATCCATCACCGGGTCAAGAATAATCTCCAGCTGATATCCGGCCTGCTGGACATGACCCGTATGCGTACCGGCGATGAATACACCAACAGTATCCTGACCGACATGATGCTCAAGATCCAGACCATGGCGCAGATCCACACGCGGCTGTACGAGAGCAAGCAGTTCGGGAAGATCAGCCTGACCGGTCAGATCGAAGACCAGATCGCCGGGCTCTCGAATATCTATTCCCTCAAGGGCCATGAGATCCGGTGCGAGATTCATTCCGAGGAAGTATTTCTCGCAGTAGACCAGGCGATTCCCTGTGCGCTTGTGGTAAACGAGATCCTCTCAAACGCGTATAAACATGCGTTTGCCGGGCGAAAAAAAGGCATTATCGACATTTCTGTCGTGCAGGAGAAAGACAGGATCCGCATCACGATCCACGATAACGGAACCGGGTTACCGGAAAACCTGGATATCAGCCGTACCAATAGTCTTGGCCTCAAACTGATAAGGACACTGGTTCAGCACCAACTGAAAGGATCGCTTTCTTTTAAGAACCGGAAGGGTACTGAAGTGAATGTGGAATTTCCCGTTATTCCCGTGGGGGCTTAAAAAAAATCATGTCAAAAATACTTGTTGTCGACGATGAGGCGATCATCACGATGCAGCTGGAAGAACGCCTGAGTAAAATGGGATATACCGTTGCCGGCATGGCTGCCTCCGGCGAAGATGCGGTCGAGAAAGCGCGGCGCATCCGACCGGATCTTGTGCTGATGGATATCGTAATGCCGGGAAAGATGAATGGTATTGAAGCAGCAAAAATTGTCACGAAGGAACTGGATATCCCGGTTGTTTTTATCACAGCGTATGCTGACGATGCCATCATCGAGCAGGCAAAAAATGCCCGGCCCTACGGCTATATCGTAAAGCCATTCAATGAACTGGAAATCAAAGCAGCCATTGAAGTGGCACTGTTCCGGAAAGCGACTGAACTGGAAGAACAGAAACCAGGAAAATCTGTACAGGGAAAAAATTTGCCGGGAAAAGAAGCAGACAACCGTGAACAGGATGGCCTTGCCTGTCTCGATCTGCCGGAAATTAAAACCGTATTATTACAGGATATCTTCACCGACATTGTCCTCTTTCTCTACACGGACCAGGTTACAAAAGAACCGATATTTAAATTTGCACTGGAACAGGGATTAAAGAAGGGAGGGCGCAACCTGTTTGCCTATTTCCAGTCCACGCTCCCGAAATACTTCCCAAAAGAGATCCAGAGAAAGGAACTGTACACCCGCCGTCTCAAACGAAAGGAAGTATACACCCTGCGGGCTGCCCTTGATAAATGTACAGACTCCCTGCGGGATACAGGTACACCGGCTTCCCTGCAGATTCTGCTTGACTTTTCTGAAACCGATGAGTTTGAGGATATTCTGGCAATCAGGAAATTACTTCTTTTAAAAAAGGAGAGCGGCATTTCCATCAACGGGATCATTGCCATAAATATCGGGAACATCGATCATACCCGGATACAATCCCTTGCTGAGGGGATCCCAAAGATCATCGTGTCTACCGGCAAAGAGACAACACTTTCGTTTGCCCATCATACTTTTCCTGCCGGTGCTGTTTCTGTTGTTCCCCAGTCAACCATCGATGATGTGGTAAAAAAATCCCTGGAACCGGTGGTTCTTTCTCTTCTGGACAAACCGATATCCGGGTATGATATCGTTCATGAAATCCATAACCGGTACAGGGTTCTTATCCCTCAGGCACGAGTTTACACACTCCTCCATGATCTTATGGAGGAAGGATACCTTGAGATCAGGGTCTCAGGAAAGTCCAAATTGTATTGCCCTACGGAAAAAGGGAAAAAACAGATCAGCCAGAAGCTCGATGACTACAAACGGGTCTTCCAGCATATCATGGGAGAGGGGACCGGGACGGATGCCGGCATTCCCGATACGAAATGAACCGGCAGGAGCATCGGTCAAATCCCGACAGATAAAGTTCCTCTCCCTTTTTTACTTGCGTGGGAAAAATACACGGTTTGCCCGTTCGTGCCGATCCCCTTAATTTGTCATGAAAATTTTGAAAACTTCAGTCGATAGAGCAGGCAAATGGAAATTCGAGTTTGGAGTGCAAAATTTTCATTGCTTTGGTGCGAAATCTTTGACTTCATGCGGGTTTTTTTAATGGAACAAGATTTGCAACATCCAGTCAGGTTTATCTGCATTCCAAAAGAGGTAGTCACGGGTAGATCGTTACCCGGTGGGAGTGGACGTTCATCAGTGGGAAAACACGTGCCCTCCCTGCACACGAAAAACCATGCAAAACACCACGCTGGATCATACCAGTTATGAGGATAGCCAAAAAAAGGGCCCGGTCCGGGGAAAACGGACGTGACGGGTTCCCTTTTACCTGGAAAAATCCTCCAAAGTTACCACAGACAAAAATCAGGCCGCACCGGGTTTTGCGGAGGTGTGCCTGCACTGCAACACCGCGTGAAACCCGGACAGAGCCAGGTTGCTGCCCGATACGAAATGCGTCCCATTCCGGAGTTACCGGCACACCGGTTAATCCTGGCGGGAACGACCTCCCATGAATTATCCGGGAAAATCACTGCACAAAAAGCCAGACAAGGATGAAGGAATATGCGATCACAAAACCCGAAACCAACTACGCCGGAAAAGGCCGTGGACCCGGCTCCGGTTCTCGAACCAGCAACGACTCTTCACGATGAAGGCAAGTTCCTTAGAATCCTCACAGAACTGCCCGGCATTGCTGAGGAAAGGATCAAAATCGATCTTGAAAATTACTCGACTTCGGTTACTATTCTTGCATCCGATGCCGTGGTACAATACAAAAAGGTAATTACCGTCCCCTATGAAGTAAGGTTCATCAAAAAGCGGTTTTCCGAAGGAGTCCTTGAATTGACCCTCGAAAAAACAAATCCTGCACCACTCTGATCGCTTTTTTTATCCCTCCCCGTTTTGGCAAGAGCAGGAATATTGTTCCAGAATTTGTTTCAAAATCTGATTTTTTCGCAAGATCCTATAAGATGATCCGTTCTATTCCCGAAACAGGTGAGATGAATTCCCCTGTTCCTGACTTCAGAAGGACTCTTCACCGCCGGAGAGGACATGAACCGGATCTGGCGTGATTTTTTTTACAAAACCGGTGACCCCCGGTGGGATACCCGGACAGTACTCCACCGGTACCGAACGGCATGCCCTGTACAGGGCTGTCACCAGTGCACAAACCCGGACTGTCCGTACGCGGATTTCATCCGGCACTGCTGGAGCCATCCGCGATGCGATTAGCAGGCCCGTTTACCCGGGCGGCCCCGGGCTTAAGGAGGACCGATGAGAGCCGGAAAAATCCGAAACGAGCCGCCAGGGCAAAAAGAGAACCGCAGAAGAACCGATCAGAATAAAAAAAGGAGTGTCCCATGCAGCAGATAACAAGCAGCAAAAAGTACCAGAACGGGATCCAGGTCTTCTGGACCGAAGAGGGAGGAGAGCAGTTCGCTTTCTTTACCTATGAAGAGATCGTCGACCAGAAGATCAATGGTCTGGACGTACTGAACAATCCCCGGCTCTACCGGGTGAATGCAGCCGGTCACAGGCTGGAATCGTCTGTCGCGGGGTGCAGTACTACAAAACCCTCGTGCGCGGGAGAGATCGTCGTCACGCGCTTCCTGGATGCACCGCGCGAGCTGGCCTGGAAGGTGTGGACCGAGCCGGCGCTTGTCATGCAGTGGTGGGGACCTAAAGGCTACACGTCGCCGTCCTGCACAAGCGATCTCCGGGTGGGCGGGAGGTATCTTTTCTGTATGCGATCCCCCGCGGGCCGGGATTTCTGGAGTACCGGGGTGTACCGGGAGATTGTCCGGCCGGAAAAAATCGTCTATACGGACAGCTTTGCCGATGAAAAAGGCACGGTGGTCCCGGCAACGTATTACGATCTGGGCCAGGAAGTTCCCCTCGAAATGTTCGTGACGGTGACGTTTGAAGTACAGGCCGGCAGGACACGGCTCACCCTGCAACATGCCGGTATTCCCGCCGGAGATATGAACGATTTGACAAAGGCAGGGTGGATCGAATCGCTGGACAAGTTCACGGGTGTCCTTGCGCAGGAAGTGTTCAGGGAGAGGGGCAGGGATAAATGAGCGGGACGATCTGCGGGGTGCTGGCCCTTCCCGGGCGATCTCCCTCGGTAAAAGGCAGCCCGGTTCCCTTTCAAACTGGTTCCTTCGGTGAAAAGGACCGGTCTTTTCCCCGGGGCCCTTGAAAAACCGCCGTATTTCAAATTTTGTCTCATTGTTTGAATTTCGGGAAAGGCCCTATACCCTCGTGTTGTGCATTTCCCTGCACGTGGGGAGGATGCCAGGACGGGCAATTCCCCGGTTTTTAAAAAGAGGTGAAAAATCATGCAGAAAAAAACAGAGGAGCTCATAAAAAAATTCGAGCAGGATTACGAGATCAATGTAGGAGTAACAGAGACCCTGACATCCTGGACCGTTTTTGCACAGATACAAGAAAAATCAGAGACCGGGTTCCACACCCGGCATATCGGGAAAAGATACGTTACCGGGCCAAACGCGAACGGCAAGGTCCAGATCTTTTCCGACCCCCGTAATTCCGAGGCCTACACGGTGGAATCCTGGGGAAAGATGGAGTTGTGTGATGAGTTTGTAGAAAAAGCGCTCGCCCGTATTCTTGTAGACAGGGATGCGGCGGACAACTGATATGTGAAAGACTGCGGAACCTTCAGTACCCAAACGATACGAAATTTACGTGAATAATTATGACCCCGTTACCACCATCATCAAAAACCGTACTTAAGATCCTTCACAAAGGCGGTGCAATGACCCATAAGGATATTGTAGAAAAAGCTCATTGCTCGCCGAGGACAGTACGCTATGCGTTGAGAAAACTAAAAGAAAACCAGCTCATCATTGAGAAGATGAACATACAGGACATGCGCCAGATCATTTACCAGGACCTGAGTGTTCCGCTGCGACAGTCCTGGGTGCCGGACCTCTTCTCATGAGGATGTATGGTGTTCCTGACCAGATAGGACGCCGCTACGAATGAGGCAAATCATCATGAAAGTTACTATCGAACGTTCAAACTGTACCAGCTGTGGAAGCTGCTGGGAAACGTGCCCGGCATTCTTTGAAGAGAATCCGGACGATTCGTTCAGCCAGGTTATTGAAAAATTCCGGTCAGAGGGAAATATCGCAGAAGGCTCTGCCCCGGATGACCTGAATTCCTGCGTGACAGAAGCGGCAGATCTCTGTCCTGTACAGATCATAAAATTCGAAGAAGCATGAAGGACACGTATCCTTTTTGGATCTGATGATCGCACGAATGTAAAAAAAACCCAAGAATCAACATTAGGGTGGAAAAAAGATGCCAAACCGAAACGACGGAAGACTGGGACTGCTCACGGACAAAAACAGTGCCCTCGTGCTCGTGGACTACCAGCCCACGATGTTTGCCGGTGTCGCGTCAGGAGACAAGACGATCATCCGGAACGCGGCGTATTGTGCTGGCAAAGGCCGCAAGCATCCTGAACGTGCCGGTCGTTCTCCCGACCATCAACCCGCAGCACAATGGCAATTTCATCGCGGATGTCACAAAGATCTTCCCCTATAAGGAAGTGTTTGCCCGGGCCGGTCCTGTTGGGTATGCGGTTGAAAGGGAAATTCTTTTGAGGTGAAAAATGACGCAAACATACGATTATATCATTGTGGGGGCCGGCACATCCGGCCCGATTGTTGCATCCCGGCTGAGTGAAGACCCCAGGGTTTCCGTTCTGCTGCTGGAGGCAGGCGGGGAGAATACCAACGATATTTCCCGGGCACCGGGAGCCTTCTTTAAAGTCTGGGGGACTCCTTACGACTGGCAGTATGAGTCGGAACCTCAAAAGGGGTTGAACAACCGGAAAATCTACTCTCCCCGGGGTCGTGTTGTCGGGGGATCTTCGGCAATCAATGTCGGGTTCTGGATGAGGGGGACAAAGGAAGACTACGATTTCTGGGAACAGCAGGGCGCTAAAGGCTGGAATTATGAAAAGGCGCTTGAAAGGTTCCAGAAAATTGAGGATACCGATTTGGGGCCGACCAGGTACCGGGGAAAAGGCGGTAAGGTACACCTGGAAAATTCTGCATACCCGTCAGAATTTATCCATACTCTGCTCGACGCATTTAAGGAAGCCGGGTTTGGCGATATCGGGGATTTCCAGGCCGAAACCCCGTACCGTGCGGATATTGTCCAGAAAGATTACATCAACCGGGTCCGGCACACGCCTGCCGACAGTTACCTGTCTGAGGAAATCAGAAAAAGGCCCAACCTGACCGTTCAGATCGACACCTTCGTCCGCAAGGTTATTTTTAAAGGAAACCGGGCGGTGGGCGTTGAAGTCGAATATCAGGGAAAAGTCCAGCAGATCACGGCGGGTGCCGAGGTCATTCTTTCGGCAGGCTCCTATAACACGGCACAGATCCTGAAATTATCAGGAGTAGGGCCAAAGAAAGAACTGGCAAAGCACGGTATACCAGTGGTTGCGGATGTTCCCGGGGTCGGTGAAAACCTCAACGATCACCTGATGGTAAACGTGCGGATCCTCTCCTCCGTTCCCATCCCGGATACCCATTTCAACCCCGCGAGCGATGAGTCGATAGCAGAGTGGCGAAAAGAGCGGACCGGACCTGCCTGTTACTATCCCGGTCCGGCGGCCGGCCTGGTTTCGAGCGACGGGACACACACCGGCCCGGACTTTGAAGTGATCTTAGAGTATGTCCATACCGCAAACGGCTCTGAAAAAGAGTTCGCCGGAGTGAACAATATCGCCGAAAGGAGTGGATACTGCCTTGTCGTGATTCTTATGATCCCGAAAAGCAGGGGAAATGTCCTCCTGGCATCGGCAGACCCGCATGACAAGCCCCTCATCAATCCGAATTATTTCAGCAACCCGGATGATGTGAAGAGGTTTATCAAAGGCATCCGGTATGCATTGCAGCTCACGAAAACGAAAGCGCTTCTGCCCTATACGGAAAAAGTGCACCCCGCCCTCGACGCAAGCGACGCGGATATCGAAGCCTTCCTCCGCAGCGAAGCCTCCACCGTGTTCCATCCCGTGGGCACCGCACGTATTGGCGATCTAAATAAAGACCCCCTGGCTGTAGTGGATTCCCATTTGCGGGTCCGCGGCGTGGAAGGGCTGCGTGTTGCGGATGCATCCATCATGCCGCAGGTGAATCGCGGGCATACCATGGCACCGGTAACCTACATCGGCGAGATGGCCGCTCAGATCATTTTGTCGGGAATACATCGACGGTAACGGTGTTCATCACCCGGCATGAAGCACGAAAAGAGTCCGGATAGATGCGTCGGGTCGTATCGGTGCAGTGAGGATACTAGACGGAGGGTTCTGTCAAGTTGTCGGGGAGGTATCCCTCTTCTCGATGGAGATTGGAGCATTTCTCCCGCAGACTTGACAGGACCCTGAAATTTTCCCACAAATCAAATATCTGTCCTTTCCCGGACGGAGACCGCCACCCCTGCATCTGGTGAACTATGATTCCAAAATATCTGACATCAGTTTCAGAGATCGACAACCTCGTCGGGCTCTCCCCAGATTACACCCCCATCCCCGTAATCACCCCCACAACCTGCTGAGCAGTCCCCGGGTCCACAACCCGGGTGAGAATCAGCCCCGCCATCGCCACAAATACCGCCCAGAACACTTTTTTCACCTGCTCATTCTTCCCGAACGCCTCGATCGCTGCATCGGCATCCGCCTTCATCGCCCGCTGGATCAGTTTAGGCAGGAACACAAACAGCGGAAGGAACAAAACCGCCGCCCCGATGAACGCTAAGGTGATCTCCGCCCGGCCCGCAAGGAAGATCCCGACCGGGAGGGCAAAGAGGCCGGCCAGCATCGCAGCCATCCCGACCTCACCGAACCAGAAGTAATGCCGCTTCTCGGCGTAGTTCAACCGTTCTGCATCGGTCAGCGCGGAGAGATCGAAGATACCGAGCATGGAGAGCATCCCGTACCAGACCGCGTGCGTCTCCTCCGGGTCTGCAACAAGACCGAGGAAAAGGATCCCGACCGGTATGATAAGAAGGAGAAGAGGGAGGTGGGCCAGCACCAGGACGCCCCCGAGCAGCAGCCCGGTGCCGCAGATGGCGCACCGGGTCTGCATCTCATTCTCGAACATCGGTATCCTCCGCGATCCGGATCTCGAACACCGGGCTCGTGTACCCGCCATTCGTCGGGCTAAAATCCCGGACCCGGCCCATCTGCGCGAACTTGCGCCGGCCGGTCCGGATCTGGACCGTGTGAATGCCCGGGGCACGGGGATAGACCCGGTGCCCGTCAAGGTCGTGCATCTCATCATACGGCGGGATGTCGAACCAGTCCGGCCAGAACCGGACCCCTCTCGGGATATCGGTTCCCCGGTACAGATCCTGCAACCGCATCGGCGAAAGGTTGTCGTAGATCAGATCGATAATCAGGTTTTCATCACCCTGCTCCGGGTGCAGGTCCAGTTCATAGAAAATCGGATTGCGCCGCACTTCCTCGCCCGAAAGCGGGGTGCTTGCCGTCAGCGGTTCGAGGCCGCCGAACTTTCCCCGGTAGAGTCCGGTCACGGTTGCGACCGGCTGAATGTTTTCAGTATCCATGATATTTCTCCTTGTACACTTCGTGCTCGTCCCGGAGTTTCTTGAACTCCTCGACGACCTCATCGTATCTGCCGATCTTCTGGTAGATGGCAAACAGCAGGGGATAGATCGGGAGCACGGCCCCAAGCACAATCCCCAGAATTTCCGTTTCCATAACGGTCCTTGAAAAATGACGAGAGAACTATAAAGAGATGGGACCGGAGGTCTCCTTCCCTCCGGTTCTATTCGTCAAGCGATTTTAGGCAAGAGCTGCCACGGTGTCAGCCCATGTCTCAACCTTCGTTCGGATTGCATCGTCCGAGTACGAGGTGATAGTAACCCGGGTGCGGCTGAAGTTCACATTGTAGAGCTCGCCGTTCGCATCATGGCACTTGACGGTCGCGGAATACGTATCGGCATCCGTATCATGGGCCGGGACCCCGCCGTGAGCGGTGATGTTTGCGGTGTTCGCGAGGATTGCGGTGATGCCGACGTTAAAGCCGGAGATCGTGTTGTAACTCTCCGAGTTACTCCCGATCTTCTTTGCGTCATCGTCCTGGTACACGAATCTTGCCGTGTAGGTCTCCTTTGTCTTTTCCACAGCGGGATGACTCTCGCCGGCGGTCATATACTCTACACATGCAAACGGGTTGTCGGTGAGGACCGACTGGACGATCGTATTGAACGTCGCCACGTCTGCAATTGGGTTGGCAAGGGTGCGGACTGCACTCTTGACATTTGCATTCTGTACGAAATCTGCCATTCTTTACTCCCGCCCTCGGGCGCCTTTGGGCTAAAATATTACTCTGTAGGACGGGGGGCTTAGGTTTTACTGAAGGAAAGGGTGCGGTGGGTTCTAAAAAGAGACAAATATTATCTTTGTCAGATTCAAAGAGAGATCAATGTTAAAGTACCTGCGAGAGATTTTTATCTCGGTTATTGTATCAATTATTCTCTTTGCAGTTGTTACCTTTTTCACCGGCAGTGTTGTTGCGGGCATTTCCGTTTTCACCGCAGTTCTCGTTACCATTAATTTTATTCTGAATCGATATGAGACCAGGAATGATGCGACCGTAGAATTAAAAATTACGAATAAAGAAAACACCCCATTTTTTTCCGTTTCAATAGTTAATACCGGTGGAAAAATCATATATTTGGACAAAGGAGGGGTGAAAACAAAAGAGGGAATTATTGTCGATTTCGATGAAGAAGTAAAAACCGAAATAGTCGCAAAGAAAGAACCGAAAAAGCCGAAGTCAAGTTTTCCCTTTCTAGATAGCCTCCCGGACTATAATCTTAAACTCCCCGCGTTAAAACTCCCCGCGTTCTTCATTGTAAATCCCGGAGATGCAAAAACCTTTAGTAAAAAAGGAGCGGAGGTCCTTACACTCCTTACCAATAAAAAAGTTCAGCCTTCAAAGATTTTGGAACTGAAGGGTTTTTTCACGGATCAATTAAATCATGAATATGAGTCTGAATGGGTACAATTTGACGTTAAACCGCTTGTTGAATCTATCCTTCAAGATATGAATAACAGGGAGAAATAACCATTTTAATGATACGAAGACGGGATGCAATTGAACGATGCTTGAAAAAAAAGTAATTGACGTTACAAAATATTCTCTTGACGATTGGTTACGATTAGTCTTCGCGAAACCTGACAAGAATGTAATCTATATTGATTATATGTTCCCGACCGACAAACTCCGGGAAAAATATCTCAAGACGATTCAGAGCCGCAGTGACGATGAAGTAAAAACACTTGTCCGTAACTTTTTAATCCCCGCTGGCTCATTGGGGAAAGACGAATTCAGCTTGGAATATCTTTCCCATTGCCTTAAAAATGATAAAGAGACAGCGAAAAAACTCCTGGGTTTTGAATATTACCGACGTCTGTTGAAATCCATGAGCGGGAAAACGCAACCCTGGGAGGGACTTACCTGGATCTTGGATCTTCTTCCTCACGATCCCCGCCACGCGATTAATGCAATACGTGCATATACCATTGCCCAAATCCAGTTCCTCCCTGATGGCCGGATAACCGGACTTGGGGATGCTGTTGCGATCATCAGGGCTAAATTTATTGAGTCGCCGCATTCTGTTGATTTTTTGGAGACAATCGATCCGTATGAATTTGAACATCTTGTGGAATCACTTTACACTGAAATGGGTTATTCCACTATGATGACCCGGAGAACACATGATGGTGGAAAGGACATCATCGCAGAAAAAGATCAACCCGGTCAAAAAGAAAGAATACTGATCCAATGTAAAAAAACGCGGAAGAACATCAGTGTCGATAAAATACGGTCTTTAGAAGGTGTTGTGTCTCATGAACGAGCGACAAAAGGGGTTCTTGTTACTACTGCCGGTTTTACTCCGGATTCAAAAAAGACGGCAGAACAAACCGGTCGCCTAGAACTTATTGCTCTGGCAGATTTCCAGAGGCTGATGAACGAACACTTCGGGGCAAAATGGCAGGCACATCTGGATTATTTGATTTCGGAGAGCATTAAAAGGCAAAAAGAGTAACAACCACTTCATTTGAACCCGAATTCTCCCCCGTTTAAACCATTATTGGACCTGTGCCCCTCTCCTTTACGATATACGCACCTCATTCATATTGATCGAATCATGAACCTCGCTGAATGCCTTATTAATCTCATTCACCAGAAGTATCATTGATCGGATCCTCGTCAGATTTTCGATACTTATTTTTGAATTCAGGAGTGCGAAATTTATTTGCAGCAACGATATTGCAGCACGTTGGCCGGGCTCTGCCATGCCGATATTGCTCTCCCCGGTAAGAATATATTTTTCATCGGGAGAAGCCAACTTGAACATCAGGCATTTAGCATTCGCATGAATTGCCCAACTTGCCATGCTGTATGGGAATAACAGACGACTAAAATCTACATCTCGCGCGAGATCGGAAAATTTCGGATTTGGAAGGTTTAATGCTTTTGCAGCCCAACCGTAACCTTTGTTAAATGTTCTCTTTGTAAATGGTTTTTTGTACTGCTCAATGAGCGTCTCACATTTTTCATTCATTTTTTCCATTTCTTCATTTGAAAATGGGATATCGCCTGTTATTTTACAATACTCCTGGTATTCTTTGGCAGCCCGGTATTCTTCAATAGCTTGATAATTTATATAACGTTCAGCAACATCGTTCCCATGCTTTGCAATGAAAAAACTGATGACCGCAAATTCATAAAGTGTCCGGCACCGTGCATTGGCTCCATCAGAATAACCGCTTTTCATCAGTGCAATAACTTCTTTTGCAACAATGCAAGCTTTTTCATGGAGTCTGAAAAGTATGCCAAAAACCAAATCTCTTTCTTCTGTTGCAATTTTCCCGAATTCTTTGTGAAACTCCTCATTTATCTCCTGAGACTGAATAATGAGATATTCGAATAATGAAAACGGCAAAGACCACCGGTAACACACCCGCTCTTCAAACCCATATAATTGTGAATGATATTCATCAATTTTGCGGGACAGATCCGTAATACCATTTTTGAACAGCTCCTCCCCGGCTTTTGAACAAAAGGATCGGGTAATATTATTGAGCAATGTATGGATATCATCACAAGTTTCAACCTCTATGCCTTCTTTTTTCAGTACTTCTGAAATCTCCAACAGTTTTTGCCGTGTCTCATCATCGTTGGCAGGTGATTCACTCATACGATCTCCAAAAACATTTGAGTCTTATTAAATAACGTGTATCGCAGTCTGAATCAAATAATTTTGTGTGCAAACAACCATATCCCCAAAATTCATACGATTGAATTGAACAAAAAGGATCTTTCCCCCATGCCGCCCCCATCGCAAATGAGTGTCGAGGAAATCGCCGAACTGCTGAATATCGAAGATCTCTCCGAAAGTACTTACATTGAGATCAAAAAAGCAACCGGCGGGGATGGAAGAGGTCAGTTACCCGAATCGTTTTTTTCAACCTACAGTGCATTTGCCAATACCCAGGGCGGAATCGTCCTTCTCGGATTTCAGGAAGTCTCTCCCGGCGAATTCATCCTCATCGGGATCGCCGAACCCGGCCGGGTCATCGACCAGCTGTGGAGCAATCTGAACAACCGTGAAAAAGTCAGCATCAACATCTTAAAAGACGACGATGTTTCTGTTGGCACTCACGAGGGGAAACAATACATCAGGATCGTTGTGCCACCGGCACGGCGCGAGCAGAAACCCGTATACGTTGGGAAAAATCCCCTGACCGGGACATACCGAAGAAATTTCTCCGGGGATTACGTCTGCGACGAATCCACGGTCAAGAGAATGATTGCCGAGCAGGTCGAAGAATCCCGCGATGCAAAGTTGCTGCCACATTTCACCGAGAATGACCTGGACAGCAATACCCTTCGGGCCTACCGGAACCGATTCAGGAGCACCAAACCGACGCACCCGTGGAATAACTATGATGATCATGAATTCCTGCGGTCAATCGGTGGGCTCACACGGGATCGGACATCGGGAGAGGAGGGCCTGACCCTTGCCGGACTCCTGATGTTTGGCAAACTGAGGCCAATCCTCGATGCAGTCCCCCATTATCTTGTCGATTACCAGGAGCGCAGACCTGAAGATGATGACGGGACACGATGGGTAGACCGGATCACCACGGATGGTACATGGTCCGGCAATCTCTACGACTTCTTCCAGATTGTCATCCAGAAACTGTACCGGGATCTCAAGGTGCCGTTCAAACTGGCAGGGCCCTCCCGCATTGATGATACCCCGGTTCATGAAGCCTTGCGTGAGGCACTGACCAACACGCTTGTTCACGCGGACTACAGCGGCACGGTCCCGATCCTTGTCATCAAGCGACCCGATATGTTTTCGTTCCGGAACCCGGGTACCATGAGAGTTCCGGTTGAGGATGCAATTCGCGGGGGTGTCAGCGATTGCCGGAACAGGAACCTCCAGACGATGTTCGATCTCATCGGTTATGGTGAACGGGCAGGTTCGGGTCTTCCGAAAATTTTCCAGAACTGGAGAGAACAGCTCTGGCGTCTCCCGGAACTCAAAGAAAAATTCAATCCTGAACAGACGTTCCTCGTCATGCGGATGATGAGCCTCCTTCCCGAGGCCGTCATGAAGAGTCTCGAAAGCCGGTTCGGATCGGAATTCAATGAGTTGTCCGAAGAGCAGAAACTCGCACTTGCTACGGTCGCCATTGAGGGCAGCGTAACCCATGCACGAATTAAGGAGATGTCGGATATCCATCCGCATGACCTTTCGAAGGAATTAAAAGACCTTGTCACCCGCAGATTCCTCCAGTCTGCCGGGGCAACCCGGGCGATGGTCTATACATTCCCCCGGCCGGGAGTGCCAGGATCTGATGATACCGTCCAGATACGGCTCGATGCGATAACGGAACAAAAGGGAGGTAGCTCCGTGCATTTGCCGGACAGCTCCGTGCATTTGCCGGACAGCTCCGTGCATTTGGTACCGGGCTCCGAGCATTCAGCATTGCGTACACTGGTTGATGAGCGGTTTCTGGGCCGGAAAAAAGTATCAAACACATTAATGGTGGAAACAATCCTCATCCTCTGCACCGGACATTTCCTGACGCTGGATCATCTTGCCGATCTCCTGAAGCGGTCCCCGGACACGATCAGGACACATTATCTCAACCAGATGGTAAAGAAAAATTTACTTGAACTGAAATATCCCGATAAACGCACCCATCCGGATCAGGGATATAGGACACGAAAATAACAAAACCGGGAACTTTTCGATGTTGTCGAAGTCCACGCCTGCCGGGATCGTACTTGAGTTTGTCGAAAAAGAAATATTTGAAACGAGGCACGATAAAGGAGTGCATTACGTCTTGGGTAAAAGAGCCAGAAAAGCGCCATAAGCGCCATTCCGGATTGTGGGGACGGCGAACCCACAATTGCCGGAACACAATATTTTCTCCGGAGCAGGTTCCATAATTGTGCACTCAGTGCGTGCAAAATCGGGATAACGTGTCCTCACACATCTCGCCATCATTCCCTCGCCTTCCGTGCAGCGAGCCGCTCCCGTGCAATCGCCACCGCGGCCTTCGAGTTTCCGCTCCAGCACTTTTGCGAGGAACTATCTGGAATTTCCAGATAGTTGCCGGAGAGAGTAGATGCTCACTCATGCGGCGCCCTATTATCCTTTTGAACAATTCGGAATTTCCGAATAGTTGCATTGGGGTCTGATTCCTTTTCTTCGCAGATATTCCGGATGTGTTCATTATTTGTCCCCAAAAATCCGGTGATTTCTTGACCGGATTTTCCAATTATCACTGATACCTTTATTATCGTATCACCAAAATGCAATACCTGCTAAAGTCATATGTTACATAAATGAATCAATTGGCCGGGCATGTCAGGCCCTTCTCCTCCGGTGGAGGCTGGCATTTTTGGCCTTTCTATGGCCCTTCTGTTTAAAAAAGTTCATGTCTCATTTATCCTGATTCCTGCGAAGGCCCCTTAGGCCCCTTTCTGGCCCCTTTGATCAAAGATTTTATTGTTTATGTCGGTATCAAAATTGTCCACCCACTGAGTGGATAATTGTCTCTACACTGTGTAGACAATTGTCTCGACACTGCCGGGACTATTATTCCAGACACGGTCTGGACTTTTTGTCTGGTCGTGAGAGTGAAGTGCTTGAAAACGATGCGACACGCGGAGCGCTCCAATTGTCCCACAGCTTGTGGGACGAATTCGTTAACAGGCCGACCGTTACGGTCCCTCTTCCCTTTCCGACCCCTCGTTTTTCCGGGAATTCCCCAGACACTGTCTGGGCAATTAAGGAGAATCGGGTAAATTCAATTGGGTAAACAGTGTCTGCCAAATTTATCAGGAGCAAAATTGGCATTCAGCGCCGGCGGGACCGTCACACCACCCCCGCCTCCTGAGCATCCTCCCTCACCTCCCTCCCGTAACAATGCTCGCAGAGTTTCACGCCCGTCTCCCGATCAATCCACACCGCCTTCGCAATCCCGCAGACCGAGCACTTCCCGATATCCGCCGTCACTCTGGCGCACCGGGAAACATCCACTGCCCCAGGCAGCGGGACCGATGCCATCTGCTCCGCTTTCACCGCCTCGTTGTAACACGTGCGGCAGATCCGCCGGGCTTCCTGCCGGTCCCTGGGCCGGGCCCGCCGCTCCGCCGTGAACTTCTCCACATACCTGGAGCCCTTCTTCCCGCAGGAATGGCACGGGGTCTTCGGCTCCGGGATCCCGAGTTTTTTGTAGTCACGGGCCTGGACACTCCGTGGCGGCCCTTTGTTTACAGCAGGAGGGTCCGGATCCGGGCTCATTTCAGCAGTTTTACAGCACGTGCTGTAAGAGCCCGGGGGCAGCTGCGGGGCCGGATTCGCGTTCTTTGCCGCTCCGGTCCGAGATCGATTTTTGTTTACAGCAATTTCAGAATCATGGAGACACTGATCAGAACTTTTTCCGGAATTTTTGTCACCTCCATAATTCCGGTTTTGCTGTAAATGACCTTTTCTTAGTACAGAAATATTATCAGAATACTCTTCTTTGCAGGAACCGGGCGCACCGGGTTTACCATTTTGATTTACAGCAGTTGCTGTAAAACTGCTGTAAACGTGCTGTAATGCTGTAAATGACTCCGCGTCATCCTTGCTCTTTTTATTGTCCTTGTCATCCCCATCCTGATCGTCATCGTGATTCTGATCGTCATTGCCGCCCTTCGGCTCGCGGTCGAGCCAGCAGGCCCCGCCGTTCGCCCACTGCCGGTAGATCTCGCGGCTCCACGTGAACGCCTCGGTCCGGCGCCGGACAGAGAGACCTTCGTCCTCCTTTATCATCACGGTCCGGTCCGTGAACGAAAGTGCCGGGCACTTCTCTAAAAGGCCCGTGTAATTCTTCCCCCGGCTCTCGTAGCCCTTGAGCATACGGTAGATCGCCATGTAGGACCCGCCGGTATAATGCTGGAGGTCCTGGATGGTGAATTCCGGCAGGTCTGCCTTTTCGATGACCGCAAGCAGATCTGACTCTTTTTTGGTCATCTTCGATTCCTGCCCGCCCGCCGTACCGTTTAAGAGCGTGAAGACATCGTTTGCGGCCGAGAAATCCTCCTCGTTTGCGTACACGCAGAGCGTGCCGTCCTCGCTTGTCTTCTGTTGGCGCTGCATAAAAAAGAGGGCCGCATGGCTCTTGACAAGATCGTAGAGCATATCGGGGTTGCGCCGGTTGCAAATCAAGGAGAACCGGATCCGGTCCGAGTAAGGGATGATCACCCAGATCGTCTTCTTGTGCAGGTGCTCCCAGATGGCCCGGCAGGTCACGAGCTCTTCGGACTCCTCGACAAACAAGTCCGGGTCCAGCATCTCCCGGTCCTGCTTTGCCGCCAGCACCCGGGCGTCCTGCCCGGAGGACTCGTCGATCCAGCAGGTGAGCATCCGGTTCATCACCTGATCGTCACCGGTTCCTTCTTTCTTCGCAATCCACCAGACGCACCGCTCGGGGATTGTGCAGACCCGGGAGGTAAGGTCTTTTGTGACCGTCGTATGCGTGATCGGTTCGTGAAAGTTCGAGGTCGCGGACTTCAGGATCTCCTGAATCCCGTCCGAGAGCTCGGTGTCGTCGCTCATCAGGACTGTGCGGGGCCGGAGATCCTTCATGTAATAGAGCGCCTTGTTGCTCACCGTGCCCTTCACCTTGTACGCATCCGGCACCTGGCGCATCATCTTTCTGAATGCGTGGGTTTTGCCCTTGCCGGATTCCCCGGTCACGGACACATGCAGGCCATCAGAATTTTTCACGGCCTGCGACGCCATCGAGAGGATCATGCACCGGGCGACAATCTCGTCACCGACATGCTCCTGCGCGAAGGTCGCGAGCATCAGCGCGACCGGGTCGCCATGTTCCAGCACATTGAGCGCCTTTGCCCGTGCATCAGGAGAGGCTGCGACCGGGGCCGGCTCCGCAGTCCCGTCCTGCCCGGTTTTTGTCTTCGCCCGGTCTTTCTGCCATTTTTTCTGTTTCTGCTCCCAGTCCTTCCGCTTCGCTGCCCGGTCCGGTTCGAACCGCTCGCGGAGTTCCTGCCACCGCTGGGTACTGCCGCCGCAGGAATTGTGCTTGCAGCCGGCGAAGACCGCGCCGCTTCCGAACTGGATCGCAAAAGCCCCGTCCTTGTGTGCCGATGAGAACGGGCACTGGTCGAGCACGAAGAGCGTCCCGCCGCCGTACGGTTTCTCTGAGCGGACTCCGAGCCCGTGATCGGAAAGCCAGTGACGCAGATCGAAACCCTTACCCTTCGCAGTCGCCGGCTGTTGCTGTGCGTGCTGCTCGGTCGGGAGCCGGGCCGCGAGATCGCGAAGTTGTTCAATCGTTGCGACGATCAGCTCAGCCGGGGCAGAGAGAATCCGGCTCCTCCGGTGCGGGCGCTCGGGCGTGCTGTCGCCCTTCCGCGAGACCGTGCCGTAGAGTTTCCAGATGCGGGCCGCATTGAAGTTCGCCGTGTCCACGGCCACCCGGTCATCGGAGAAGAGTACATCGAGCGTCGCAAGACAGTTCTTCACGAGCGCGGTCGCGGCCTCGTCGTTTGGCAGGTCGATGCGGTAGAGCAGGTGAGCCCCGTTGCCAGAGTCGGCCCGGACCGGTTCCGGGAAACCGAGCCCGGCGATCCAGCGGGCCACCTCCTCGGCTTTCGCAAGCGCTAAGCCGTGCTCCTCATCCGTGCTCGACACACCGCTCGGGCGCAGCGGATCGATATCGACCGGCAGCCAGTGGCGGCGCATGATATCCGCGTCGCTTGTCGTGCTGTCTTTCTTCCCGAGGCGCATCTTGATCCGGTTTGCCCGGCGCGAGAGCAGGGCCGGGTTCACCACGTTCAGCGTGACATAGATGCCATGCACTGAGTTGTCAGTATCGAGCGGCTCCACGGCACGGATGAGCGCAGCGGGATCGCTGAAGTAACCGCTGTGGGTGTACTGATCGGTGAGCGCCCGGACCTCGACGACCTGCCCGGGCCCGGCTAACCGGGCGACTGCATCACGGAGCAGACCATCCACGGGTCACCACCCGGATCCCTGCTCTGGTCTGCTGCGGGGAAACTGCGAAGTCAGTCATGCCCGTCGCCTTCATTCCGGACTGGCTCCACCAATTTTACCCGCTCCGTGTGCTCGTCGAATGTTTCGACATTCACGGTATAGCGGTGATGGAACTTCTTTTCAACGCGAATCTGGAAAACCGCCTCACCTTTCTTCTTGATCTGGTTCGCGATCGTTGCGGAGATCAGATAGAGCGGAATGCCCTCGATCTTCTCGGTGGAAACTTCCGGCTTCTGTTCTTTACCGGGCATAGGCTGCCACCTCGCGAATCTTGTCAGGCGATACTTCGTAACAATGGGTGGAGCCGTTTGGCGACACGACCCAGATCTCGCAGCGGATGAAAATGTTGCCCGGGTCCAGGGTCAGGAACTTGCGAAACTGGCAGATTTCGAACCGGCAGAACGATTCGACATACGCCTCACTGACACTGCCATAGACCATCCGGAGTTTCACGCCGAGCGCCTCGAAATCTCCCCGCAGCCCGACAAGGTGGAGCGGAATGTAACGCGAGAGAAAACTGCTCTCGACCGGCAGCACCGGTTCATACCCCCGGGAAAGGAGCAACTCGCCCGCCCGTCGTTTCGATGTATCGAATGCACGCTGCGCAATCATGTCACGCCTCGCGTGAACGATGCTCCGTCACCAGACCGGATCTCCAAAATACCCTCACGGGAAATCTCGAACATCTGGAACCCGTCACGCGGAACCGATACCCAGACCTCGAACCGGGAGGGTTCTTCATCCGGCGTCACCTTGTCGAAAAATTTCCTCACGCTCAAAATTTCATCCCGGCAGAACACCGCTGCCTCGGTAAGAGATGCAATCGGGTGCAGGGAGATTTTGAGTTTCACCATCACGGTGTCGGGCGTCCCTTCACCCGGTCTCTTCCGGGCGGTCAGGTTGAACGCGATATACCGGCTGCTCCGGACAAAATTACTCACGATCACGGGCACATAGCCCATATCCAGGAGAATTTTTCCGGCCTGTTGTTCCAGTACCCGCATACGGCGGATGGCAGTCATTCTCCACCCCGGGCGCGGGAAGTCACCGGGTCATCCGGTGAGTGTTTCGGGATCTCACGGATGCTGTCCATCAGGACCTCGAAGCACCGGAAGCCGTACGTCAGTGAGTAGATCCAGATCTCATAGCGAAGCCCGGCTGCTCCGGGATGGCCGGCGATATGCTTTCGGAACTGCACGAGATCGGCGGTGCAATGTCTTTCAATGAAATCAGCAGTGGAGGGCAGGCGTGATACTTTCCGGATACGGATGAACCGGGTCTCTCCCGATGGCCGGGTGGCGATGAGATGTACCGGGGGGAGCCTTTTATTAAAACCCGGCGGAAGAATACGGACCGTGTAGCCGTGGATCTGGAGCAGCTCGCGGGCCCCTTCCTCGACCAGCGTACCGCGACGGCTGGTCATGAAAGAGCACCTTCCTTGTGCGGCGAGATAATTTCGATTGCCGGCTCATCCCCGGGCAACTCGAAGAAATCGCAGGAGGCTTCCTCCCCGAGCGCGACTGCAAGGAACTTATTGCGGGGCACCATGTACCGCTGCGTATCGATCGCGATGATGACGGCCTGCCCGGAGGGGGCGAGGCAGACCTGGCCGGATATCTGATAGACCTGCAGGGCCGGACCCTTCTTCAGGAGCGGCACGCGATCGCCGACAAAGAAGAGCATGCCGAGATCTTCCGGGCAGATCTGGTACCGTTCTTCCCAGATGCTGATATGTACGCGGCTATCTTCCCCGTATAGGATATGGCCGGCTGGACATGCGCTCAAGCGATCCCTCCCTGGCGGGACATCATGCTCCGGTTCGTGTGTTCCCGGGCTCTGGACCGGATCCGCTCTTCTTTTGTGACGATGATCCAGTGCCAGTCTTCGACAATGATCCTCCCGATGCCATAGAAGCCGGTCCGCTTTTCGTATGCCTCGACCGCTTCCTGCGTGACCATCAGGAGTTCTCTTTTTGGTTCATCGTGCGATGCACAATTCGCTGTCGTGTCTGGGGGTTTCAATGATTCCTTCTGTTTCTCCGGGATGCCTAAGCATCCCTCCGATTGGGTAGATCTCTGCTGCATGTTCTCACGGTCCTTTTGCTTCCTCGTGATCGTTTTTGTCTGCTGTTCGGGCGATACGCAGGTCTCCCTGACCGCATATCGATTGAGACGAGTTTTGGTCCGGTTTAACGGGACTTGGGCCAAAGCGATTGTCCGGTTATACGTTACAGCCGCTATGTGGCAGGTACGCTATTCTGACAATCCCTCTGGACGGTCCTGTACTACCGGTTACCCGGCGTTACTGTCCATCAGGAACGGACGTAAAGACTGAAAAAACAGGAATGTTAAAGAGCGAAAACATAGGGATGTTGCTGCACATCAATCTCCACCACAATATCTCGCTCATCGCACATCGTGCTCCAAATGCACGGCAGTAGTGCTTCATGGTCGAACAGTTTTCAGGGGCATCAGGCTCGGACTTGTTGAACAAAGCGAGGATTTTTCCTCCTTTTAACTTTGCATAGGTCTTTATCCGGGCGCACACCTTCTTGAAAAAACCTAAAAGCATCGTAATATTTTTTAATTTCTCGTTTGCATATATGATTTGCTGAAGCAAATCGGGCAAAAATCTCTTTTTGGAAGGTAAAAATTACAAAAATCGAGTTTTTTTCTTTAAAAATGAGCGGTGATTGGTGAAAAAACTTTGAAAATTACGTGTATAGTGCCAGAATTTCTGTCCTAAAACTACACGTTGAGGTTGAGAGCAACAGGCGCGCGGAAAGTGACGTGAATAGTTCTCTTTCCCCTACGCTATCTTACAGGTACCAGGAATGACACACCGGAAACCGCCGAGTTCTCCGATCATGACGGGAAGACCGTACACCTCTTCGATGACGGTGGGGGTTACGATATCATGACTGCCGTGGCAATACACAGTTCCGTTTTTAAGAAAAATGAACGTATCCGCAAACCGCAGTGCCTGGTTTAAGTCATGCATCGTCATGATAGCTGCGATCTTATGGTCACGGACAATGTCGCGGATGGTGGTAAGGATGTCAACCTGGTTCTTCATATCAAGGTTGCTGGTAGGTTCGTCAAGCAGCAGGATCTTCGGCTCCTGGACCAGTGCCCGGGCAATGGCAATTTTCTGGAGCTCGCCGCCACTCATCTCATCGATATATGCAAGGCGGAGAGATTCCATGCCGAGCTTAGTGAAAATAGCGTCCACGACCGCAAGATCGCGGGGGGTGACATCCCAGCCAATGTGCGGGCGACGACCAAGTAGTACCGCGTCGAACGCGGTCAGGCGCCCGGTCTCCACCCGCTGCGGTACGTAGCCGACCCGACGGGCGATATCCCTGGTGCTGAGATGGAGCAGGTCCTCCTCATCAAGAAGCACGGTTCCCTGTCGTGGCTTTAAGATCCGGTTGAGACATTTCAAGAGCGTAGTCTTCCCGACTCCGTTGGGACCGAGCACGGCAACCACCTGTCCCCGTTCGATCGAAAATCCGATCTTCATGAGGACATTGTGGTTCTGGTACATGAATTTCAGTTCATTTACCGATAGCATCATCACTCATATCCCCTGAACAGTAAGTAAATGAATATGGGCGCTCCCATAAACTCCGTCAGTACGGTAACCGAAAGAAGTGTTTGTGTTTCTCGTATATCCGACACACACCGCTAATACAAGGATAATTATTGTCACGACAAAGGGAAATATCCATAATTTTTTCATACGGATCTGTAATTTATTAAAATTAAGTGTTATTAAAGTACGATCATGTAAATTCTGTATTACGATTTTTTAAATCTGATATAAAAATATGTAACTATAATTGTTTGTTGTTACATTTCGGTAGTAAAAACAAAAAAAAGATCCCCTTTTACAACGGTTGATCGAGCAAGAACCCTGCTCATCAGATTCAACACCATTCGAAGAACTGTTCAAATAAATTCGATCCGGATGCTGAAATATTGAATGAATAAACATCGTTTTTTTCGGAATTCTTAATCTTCCTTTGCCCGTTTTTTTAAGCATTTTTCTCTATTGCGAACAAAAACCCTTCGGTATTTATACAATTAACAATCACAGTCGCCGTATGAAAATATCACTCGGCGCTCAACCGATAGCCTATCCCCTGCCGGTTTTTGTCATCGGCACCTATGATACAAACGGAAAAGCGGATGCAATGGTAGCTGCATGGGGTGGCATCTGCGCATCGGAACCTCCCTGTATTTCCGTTACAATCAACCCAAATCATCAGACATTCAAAAACATCCAGGAAACAAAAGCATTCACGGTCAGCATTCCTGACAGGCAGCATATGAAAGAAACCGATTATTGTGGCATGGTCTCCGGGAAGGACCGGGACAAATTTCAGGATACCGGCCTTACCCCGGTCAGGGCCGAGCATGTTTCCGCTCCATATGCCGGGGAGTTTCCGGTTGTCCTTGAATGCCGCTTGTTCGACATACACGAGATAGGCACAGCCCGGCAGATTATTGGCGAGATCGTTGATGTAAAAATTGAAGAAGCGGTTCTTGGTTATGACAGGAAACCTGACCTGCAGAAGATCGGGGCATTCGCATTCGATGTTATGAAGATGGAATATTATTCGCTGGGAACCCCCATTGGCAAGGCATGGGATGCAGGAAAAAAGTTCAAGCAGTAGGCATGGACGTACCACCTCCCTTTTTTTACAGTCCAGATCAGCATTCTGTTACTGTTCCCCCTCTTAATGAAACACTACTCTGATACAATTATGTAAAATCGCCCTTATTCGGAGGGGTGGTGATAAGCGATGAGGAGATTGTAAAATGCAGGATCGTATCAGGCTGATTTATATACGGACAGTAACACCTGTGAATAATTATGGAATAATTATACTGGTAAAATCACAAAAATTTCTTTAAATAGTATGAAAATTTGTACATTGTGTATGAAGAAAATCTTTAGTCTATTATTTTTCTGCGTACTCTTCCTTGCAGCCTGTGTCATAATCTCCGGTTGTACTAGCCAGAGTGCCGGCTTGTCATCAGCACAGCCTCAGGCAACTTCCGGGACATCTTCTGCTGCAACCGGTGCAACCCTTACTGTTACCGATCTCACGAATAGGACGGTTACGGTACCTGCCTCTCCCCAGAGAGTCGTTGGTGTCGGTGCCGGGGATGTCCGGATGCTTGTTTATCTCCAGTCATCCGATAAGATTGTGGGAGTTGACCAGATGGAGAAAGGTCCATTCAATGCTACTGCGCTTGGTATGGGATTACCGTCAGGACGGGACAATCCATACAGTATTGCGCATCCGGAACTTGGTGAAAAGCCCTACATTGGAACAAACCGGGTTGATAACCCTGAACTAATTATTGCCCAGAAACCGTATGTCATTTTTGCAACATGGCGGACCGGTCAACAGGTGGACGCACTTCAGGAAAAAACCAACATCCCGGTCGTGGCGCTGGTCTCGGGAGATCTCGGGAAGGACAAGCCCCAGTTCTATGAGTCCCTCCGCACCATGGGCAAGATCCTGGATAAAGATGAACGTGCCGAATCGGTCATCACTTACATGGACAACACCATAAGCGACCTGAACCGCCGCACCAAGGACGTCTCGAAGAACCAGACAAAGAAGGTCTACGTCAGCGGTGTCTCATTCAATGGCGCCCATGGTCTCCTCTCGACCGAACCCACCTATCCCTCGCTCAAGATGATCAACGGGAATAATGTGGCATCTGCTGCCGGAACCGGCGGGCAGGTCATGATCGACAAGGAGCAGCTCCTTGCCTGGGACCCCGATGTTATCTTTATTGATGAATCGAGCTACGCGCTGGTTGCAACCGACTTAAAAGATCCGGTATACAAATCCCTCAGTGCAGTGAAGAACAACCAGGTCTATGGCCTGATGCCGTACAACTGGTACGCCAATAACTACGATACTGTGCTTGCAAATGCCTATTACATGGGGAAGATCCTTTATCCCGACCAGTTCTCCGATATCAGTCCCGAACAGAAAGCGGATGAGATCTATACGATGCTTGACGGGAAACCAGTGTATTCGGACATGAAACAGCTCTTCGGGGGATTTAAACCCCTGAACCTGGCTGCTTCAACATAACCGGTTGGAGTGATAAAAAATGCACGACACTCCCCGCGTACTACCGGACGGGTTTGCTGTTCCGGATGCCGGTACAGGAAACCCTGCAGCAGTCTTCGAAAATACCCTCTCCGGGCTCCGCCGGTTCCGGCTGCTGGCTGCAGCCTGTCGGCTGGGAATTTTTGCGCAGTGCCATGACCCGGCGACAGCCGATACAATAGGCGCCAGCCTCGGTCTGCGCCCAAATCTGGCATCGTTGTTTCTCGAATCTCTTGCTGCCCAGCATCTCCTGGAAAAAGAGAGTGAGCAGTACAAAAACACCCCCTTCTCGGACCGATACCTGAACCCGTCATCACCCTACTGCCTGCAGGACCATATAACCCTGCAGGTACACCTGGCCGGGCTCTGGGACGATCTCGGTGAGATTCTCCGTGATGGTCCAAAGACATACGAGCCGGAAGCATGGTTCTCCGAGCTGATCATTCCGGCAATGGGTGCAACAGCCCGGTGCGGGATTCTCCAGAAGACCGTGAAGGCCGTCACCGCTCTGCCGGAGTTCCGTAATGCCCGCAGGCTCCTTGATATTGGCGGGGGTCACGGTCTCTATACCCTCGCGTTCTGCCAGGAAAATCCAGATCTGAACGGGGTAGTTTTCGACCTTCCCGGTGTATTGCCTGCCACCCACAGGTATATCGCTCAGTACCGAGCTGATCGGGTCAGCTGCACGCCCGGCAACTTTTTTACCGATCCGCTCGGCTCGGGATTTGACATCATCTTCTCATCTTCAAACCCCGGTGGCAAGGCGCCGGCGCTTATCCCGAAGATCCGCGATGCACTCAGGTCCGGAGGCCTCTTCATCAACAAGCAGGGGAATGACAAAGTCCTGGATGACCCCCTCATGAACCTCGAATGGAACCTCTGGGCCATAAAAGGTGTACAGAAAGAACCGAGGCAATACTCATTTAGTCATAGCGTCCCCTTCGAGGATTATAATCGCCTTCTCGGCGAACAGGGTTTTATTGTCCGTGACGTTGTTGCCCTTGATGAACAATCTATCATGACTATTGCCCAGAAAGGAAATCCGTGACAGGATTTTTTGGATCCGGTGAAGCATGCATCTCGATCTCCCCTCAGGAACCGGCGTGGAAGAATACACCCACTATACCTCCAGGAAAGTACTGTTCCTTCTTCTCCTGTGTGGTATAGCACTCGTCCTCTTTTTTCTGGGGATCATCATTGGGAGCATGACACTATCGGTACAGGAGGTGCTCTCCTCACTGATCACTCCAGAAGCGGGAAATGCATCCCTCATCCTCTGGAGTATCCGCATTCCCCGTGTCCTTGCGGCCCTCATATCAGGCGCCGGTCTTGCAGCTGCCGGTGTTGTGATGCAGTCCGTGCTCCGGAACCCCCTCAGTTCCCCTTATACACTGGGGATCTCCCATGCTGCTGGTTTCGGTGCAGCGTTCGCGATAACGATATTCGGTGCCGGAACCCTCTCCCACAACCTGTCGGATGCCGTAACGATACAGAATCCCTACATCATCACGGTCTGTGCATTTGCGGGGTCGATGATCGCGACCGCCATTCTTCTCGTTGTCGCCCGGTACCGGAGTTCCCGGCCTGATGTGATCATCCTCCTTGGCGTTGCGCTCGCTGCGCTCTTTACGGCCGGGACAACTTTCCTGCAGTTCTTCTCCTCTGCCGATCAGATTGCAGCGATCGTCTTCTGGACGTTTGGGGATGTGGGAAGGGCAACGTGGAGTGACCTTGCCATTATCGCCGTTGTTGTCATCCCTGCCATCGGATACTTCTTCTTGTCGCGCTGGGATTACAATGCGGTGGATGCCGGCGATGACACTGCCCAAAGTCTCGGGGTAAATGTCGCGCGGTCTCGCGCGGTCGGGATGTTCCTTGGCTCGCTCATCACCGCGGTTGTCGTCTCGTTCCTGGGCATCATCGGGTTCATCGGTCTCCTCGGGCCCCACATGGTCCGACGCATCGTGGGAAATGATCACCGGTATCTCCTTCCCGGGGCCTGCCTCATGGGTGCAATTCTTCTCCTTGCCGCAGATATTGTTGCCCGGGTCATCATTGCCCCGGCTGTGTTGCCGGTTGGCGTGTTGACGGCATTTCTGGGCGCCCCTCTCTTCGTCTATCTTATTCTCGGAAGGCAGGGGATGTAAATGACGGGAAATCCGTTACTCCTGGCTTATCAATGAAATCCTCACAACAAACCAAATCCAGAGCAGAAAACCAGTTAATCCAAAATGGCAGGTTCAGGAAATAATGATCCGGGGAATCATTTACGTATTATATTGCTGGAGCCTGACGCAACTATGGGGATTGTTGCCCGGGGAAATCCGGCTTCCATGAGGACGAATCCTGCCGGACATGAACCCCGTAGGGTTGCCTGATGATGGTTGTCCTCATTCACGACAGGAAAATTCTGGGACGGTATATCCGATGCCCCGCCCGGTGCCCGCGATATCCTGGTACAGGACGGTTTTATTAAATCGGTTGCAGAAAAAATCCCGATACCGGAAGGTGCGAAAGGTATCGATCTTCGCGACCGGATGTAATGCCGGTCCTCATCGTACCAACAGGGCAACCTAGAAAAAGCAGCGAGGTGATGTGAAGCGAGCCGGAGCGAGGACGAGCGAACATGACGGAAGCGTCTGCATGCCAGCCGGATCCGATGGTTCCCGCCTTCGGCATGGTGGGCGGTCCGGAGGATAATCACCCGCAGATCGCCGCCCCGCTCCGCACGCTTCGTGCACCTTCGGCGCACTCGCACTTGCTCCGCAGACCGGCTTACCTTATGCAACTGCCCTAAACCCCATTTTTGAAGTCTTCGTCGGAAAAAACGACCTTCATATTCGCGTTCTGGCGGCCTTTCCGGGGGCCGGATGGGTTAAACAAGGTGGCGAAAACCGTCTCGATTCCAGGGCCATTAATGGCCATTGGGCGAGGTCGAAATCAGCCGTATTTTGGCAAATGGAGCGACATATGGGTTTATTTTCCACACGAACAGGAAAGAGGGAAATTGCGGGGATTTCTGGCAGGGGTCTGAATATGAAAACAGGAAAAGAAGCCCAATTTGGGCGTATTTTCCCCCATAGTAATTACGCTACACCCAGTGGTCTGATCCGGGGGTTGATCACCATCTGTTGGGGATCCGGTATGCCGGATCTTCGATTGCTGAAAGGTACTCAACGCTCTTCCCGTACTCATCAGGGTCCAAGCACTCGATGATCCGGGACGCGGATGCCGGCAGGAGCGTGAGGAGCGCGGCAGAATCCGGGCCGGGATTATCTCATCCTTCGCGCAGCGATAACAATCCCCGCCGCCAGCGCAACAAGTGCCGGCATAGTCTCAAAGCCCGGGGCCGCATGGGAAGACGTCGCAGTTGGTGAACCGGTGTCAGCACTCCGGATATCCCCGGCAACGATCTCCAGTGCGTCCACGATCCGGGGCCCGGCCCGATCGACCGTGTCGGAATCGATCACGTAGACCCGGTGGTTCTTGATGGCCCCGACATTCGCGAACCGGGTCTCGTTCTTAAAATACTGGGCAATGGAATCCTCACTACCGCCCATCCCGGAACCGGAATTGACGATAAGGACATCCGGGTTGGCCGCGATGAAGTCCTCGGTGCCGATCGTAGCATAGTCCTTTTTGCCGGCAAACGCGTTCGAGCCGCCGGCCATCCGGATAAGTTCGTCCTGGAACGTCCCGTTCCCGCTCACGTAGATGGGATCGTTCCAGAGGATGTGGGCAACTTTGGGCCGGGACGTTAATGCCGAGGCATTCTTCTCGGTGTTCCTGATCCGTGCGGTGAGCGAATCTACGAGTGCCGTTGCATTATTATCAGCCCCGGTCGCTCTGCCTACGAATGTGATGTCGTTGAGGATACCGCTCACATTCTCCGGGTTGGTGACGATCACGGTCAGGTTGAGTTTTTTTAAGTGATTGACGAGTTCAGCACCGTTCCCGTACGAGGCGACGATCAGATCGGGTTTCTGCGTGATCACGTTCTCGACGCTGACCGTGCTGTACCCACCGATCTTTGGTTTTACGGTAGCTTCAGGAGGATAGTTGCAGTAATCGGTCACCCCGACCACGCGGTCACCGAGGCCGAGCGCAAAGAGGATCTCGGTATTGGTGGGAGCGAGCGAGACGATCCGTTGGGGCTCTCCATGGATGGTGACCATGGTACCGTAATCATCGGTGACGGTGCGTTCGAACGCGGCGGTGGTATTGGCCGGTGCCGCTGCCTGTGCCGGGACTGCGGCAAGGCAGAGGACGGCAAGAAGAAGGATGAGGGAAAGTGAGGTTTTCATTGATATCAAATCCGTTGGTGAGGGGTTTTAAGGATTTTTATCAAAAGACATTTTTCCGTGTGGCCCGTCGTGTGTGGAATGACAATTTAAGGGACGGGACGGCCCGCCCTTTAGTCCTGAAGAACATCGGCCCTTCGAAACAACCGCCCAACCTGATGCCGTCGTCGCCCGGAAAAAAAGGATGTCGTGCCTTTTTTGCGCTCGTATCAGGCTTCATGGTTCACGACGCCCCTCTCGTGGTCGAGGGCATACCGGGCAAAACTGTCCGGGCTGGTAAACGGGCCGGCCCCGAGAGTCGTCACGGTGCCGTTGTCGGAGCGGAACATGTTCATGGTCCCGTTTTCCGTTGGCGTGTACGTGTATCTCACTTCAAGAGCGTTCTCGTGGCCGTGAAGTCCCGGGGCACGGGTCTGGTTATACGCAACAGCAACCGCCCATGCGGTCTCCTGCATGTCGAGATAGACCGTCCCGACCAGCATCTGGCTGTCCTGCCGGACCATCACTTCGTTCTCGAACTTCTCTACTGCCTGCCGGGTTGGCCCGGCCGGTTTGCATCCGAAGAATTTTGGCATGTTTGTCCTCTTAAATCCTCTTTTCGTAATCGCGGAAAAAGGGGGGGTTTTCCTAGCATTTCCCGCAAACGATGTGTGTATGAGCTGAAACGGTATTATCGATCATGGCATAACGGTTACCCGTGTGGTTGCAATTTCCTTACCACTGGCAGAGTCATAGATTTCGATATCTACAGGCTCGCCTACCGAGGGAGCCATGGGCCCGTATTTAGTCACTTTAAACGCATCTGCCCAGTTAATCTTGAGTTTGTCCCCTGGCTGGATCGTGGCCCAGCCTCTTCCCTCATATGTTGCAGGATCGTAATCGTACAATGGCTTGTTGTCCGGCAGGTAAATCACGCTGCTCAGATTTACCTGATAACTCATGTCCTTGTACTTGCCTGAAGGGATGTAGGTCTTGATCGTAATCGATGATCCACTAATCGTATCCCCCCCTTTGTGATCGAGAATAATATAGGTGTTGTTATGCGCTTCTGCCCCGAGACTGATCTGAGGGGCCTTCGGTGTGCTCTGCGCAACGCCACCGGAAAATGCGGAGACGACTGCGGCAATAATGATGGTCACGACAAGCATCAGCATGACGCCGACAACCGGTGAGACTGCATCATAATTTCGGGCATTCTTTTGCATAATTACACCTCCACATTGACATTCTTGTCATAGATGGTCGTGCCGGATTTCAAATCGATCAACTGGACCTCAACGATACTGTTTCTCGTGAGGAGAGTTCCGTACTTGATGATGGGTGTTGCCTGGTTCTGGGCAGATCCCGATCCCGATACCGTGTTGTCGGTATTTGCCTGGATCACGTCGCCCGCTTTGAAGACATAATTCCCAAACCAGAGTGCGGTATCGTTATCTGCATAACCGGTTTCTGTCGGATAACTTCCCGGTACTACCAGATAGGGGGAATTGTAGTACTGCTCGTCGCCATAATACGTGTAATGGGTGTTCAGCGAAGAAAGCGTGTAATTGCTTGTCCCGGGGGAGTGAGCAGTAGTATAGGTTTCTGCGGTTGTCCCCCACGTGGGTGCGACGGTTGACTGAATGTTATAAACCCCGGTCTCGTTTGCCCAGCTGGTTACAAGCTTTACGTTCTTTGTGTTGATCGGATCTCCGCCTACATGCTTCATCGTGAAGAGGGGGCCGGCATTGCCGGACATTGCACCATCATCCCATGTGATGTGGCAATCCAGTGTTGCCTGCGGTGCCCGTTCTTTCTGTGCTACGAGTCCTCCCGCAAACGCGGAGACAACTGCTGCAATAATAATCGTCACGACAAGCATGAGCATGACGCCCACGACCGGTGACACTGCATGTTCGTTCTTTTTTATTCTCTGCATCTTCATTAAACACCTCTGCACCGTTACCCGATCGGCGGGTCACCCTTTACGTTCTCATCCCCAGTTCACAAGGGGGGTGCTTTATCCGGGTAGCGATGGACAAATGTACTTTCTCTAATACTATTTTAATTGATCATTATTTCTTGCGTTAAAACAGATACACTTTTGTTATTGCGGGAGTACACCACTTATGGCAGACCGGGTCTGCCGTATGGGGAGCACAGGATGTCGTTTGTCAGGGGAGGGAACCCCCCGCAGGTATGCCGCAGGAAAAAAACCGGGATCATTATTTTTTTTCTGATCCTGGTCTGCCTTTTGACCGGCACCTGCGGCTGCGTGCGGCTGATGCAACAGTCAGGCGACAGCGGGAAGGATGCCGCAGCCCAGCCGGAGGTGATCGTCGCTCCTGCATCCGGGTCCGCTGGAGCGGTGCCGCATACAGGTACGACAACTGCGGCCCGGCCCGTGCCTACCGCGACACCGGGCTCCGGTCTTCAGGTGTACAGTGCAGCACCCGATGTCACCCCGGATCTCTACCCGGTCCAGCACGGGACACGGATCAACCAGACCGGCCTCACGTCCCGGTATGTTACGCCGTCGTTTACCCAAACTTACTCCCTTGGCGGCGCACCGGTCGGACTCGGGGTCAATGTCACAAAGGCCCCGTTTTTGATCTATTTTACCATCAATCCGAAGTATGACTGCCTCAACGATCCGGATTCGTGCCGGGGCACCGTGCTCGTCACGGTGAACCGTCCCTACTGCACGATCACGGTAACCGACAACCAGACCCACCGGGTTGTCGCGCAGGACGGGTATGCCCGGGAGTTCAGTTCGAACAAAACCGACCGGTCGATTACGATATACGGGACCGGCGAATATCTCATCACCCTCACCGGCAACTATCTTGACATTACCCTCTCGCTTGCAAGCGGGGATCCCACACCGGTTGCAACCGCTGCGCCCGCCGGGCAGGCCACACCGGCAACACGGCGACCGCCCGGTCCGTGGGGGCAGAATACATGAACGTCCGTTTGCTTCCCGCCCGGGCCCGGGAATTTTTCGTATCGTGCCGCAGCCGGCTCTACACCGCATTCCCCGGGAAAAAAGCGTCTGCGCCTGGAGATCAGGACGCTGTAGGAAAGAGCGGGTCGGCGCCCGTTCAGTACGGGAAAAACATGTACGCCCGGATCCACAGTCTGCCGGAATATATGGGCGATCGCACGGCACGAGGTGATTTGCTCATTGCAGCATCGGTCAGTACAACGTTCGTAACCGGCTACGTGGCGCTTTTTGCCGATATTACTGTGACCGTTATAGTCCTCGTCAGCATAGTCTCGCTCCTGTTTATTGCCCTTGCCGTATCCGCCATGTGGTGTCGTCATCGCATCGCTCCCCCTCATGACTCCCTGCCTGCTCCGGGATTACCGGCCGCCGGCCAGCCCCCTTCGCCAACGGGAAACGTGGTACGTCCCGGGTATCCCGACATCCCGATCCCGGAAGTCCGGACGCCCGGGACGCTTGACGAATATTGGGTAGAGTCTCCATACGTCTTTGTAAAAATTGTCCGCAAAGGCAACCTGGGGTTTACCTATACGGTCGTCGAACCCTCGATATCTGCCCGGGAAAAGGTCGTGCTGCGGGAAACGTACGCCCACATGCGCAAGATCATTATCTACGATGATCCTGATCATCCCCCGACCCGGCAGCTCAGCGAGGATTTCATCTCGCAGATCATCCGCGTGTTTTACCCGGACATTGCAGACGACCGGCTCAGTGTCCTCTCCTATTACCTGCGGCGCGATCTCTCAGGCTTTGGCACTCTCGAACCCCTGATGCAGGACCCGGCGCTCGAAGATATCAGCTGCAATGGCGGCAACCTGCCGGTCTTTGTCTTCCACCGCAACTACGGCAGCCTGCCGACAAGCATCCGCTTTTGCGAGGAAGAACTCAACCAGGTTGTCCTCAGGCTTGCCCAGAAAGCTAACAAGCAGATCTCGCTCTCGAACCCCATGGTCGACGCGACGCTGCCGGGAGGCTCGCGGGTGCAGGTGACCTACAGCAACGTCATCTCCCTACGGGGAAGTTCCTTTACGATTCGCAAGTTCCGTGCAGAACCCATGACACCGCTCGATCTCATCCGGAATGGCACGTACAGTGCAGAGATCCTCGCATTCCTCTGGCTGGTCATCGAGCACCGGCGGAGCCTCATCATTGCCGGGGGCACCGCAAGTGGCAAGACCACAACGATGAACGCAATCTCCCTCTTCATCCCGCTGAATGCAAAGATTGTCTCATTAGAGGACACCCACGAGATCCAGCTCCCGCACAGCAACTGGCTTGCCACACAGACCCGGGAACTCAACACGCCCGGTGTGGCAGGAGATATCGATCTTTTCTCTCTCCTGAAATCTTCCATGCGGCAGCGGCCCGAGTACATCATCGTCGGGGAGGTGCGGGGAAGGGAAGCCCAGACACTTTTCCAGGCCATGAACACCGGGCACGCCACGCTTTCGACCATCCACGCGGGGAGCGTCCAGGAAGCGATCAACCGGCTCACCCATGAACCCATCCGTGTCCCGCCGGTCATGTTTACGGCGCTCGATCTCGTCATCAACCAGTCCATTTCCACATTCGGCAACAATCGTATCCGCCGGTGCCTTGCAATTCATGAAATCACGGTGGACAGCGAGGGTGCCATCGTCCCTAAAAAATTATTCGAGTGGGATATCCGCACCGATACGTTCCGCATGGTCGCCGATCGCTCACGGGTACTTGACGAGATTGCAGTGATGATGGGATGGACACCAGAGCAGGTAACCGAAGAACTCAATAAGCGCGAGGAATTCCTGAAAATAGCCCTTGACGTACCCACACCGGATATCCACGACCTCGCCCATGCGATCTATGATCTCGGGTGATCAAAATGATCCTGCCTTCAGTCTCTGATGGTGCCGGATCGTGGTGGGAGATGGCCGGGATGACTGTATTCGGCACGCATCTCGGCCGGGACATGCTGGCCGCTCATATTCCCCAGACTCCGGAACAGTACCTTCGCACCGCCCGGATCAACCTTGCCGCGTGCGGTGTAATCTATCTGGGATTTTACCTTTTTGTCACAATCTCCGGCTGGGACTTCGGGCTTTTCACCTTTATCCCGCCGGTCCTGTTCTGGTGCCTCCTCTTTATTGGCATGGTGCCCGGGCCATACCTGTACCAGCTCTTTTACCCGGCACTGGTGGCACGGGGCCGGAAGACAAGGATCGATCTCGAACTCCCGTACGCGGTCTCGTACATGCAGGCGCTCTCCACGACAATGTCGCCGTTTGCCGTCATCCGGCGCATCTACGAAGAGAAGGCGATGTTCGGCGAAATCTCCTGTGAGTTCGGCCAGATCGTAAGGGACGTGGAACTGTTCGGTGATGATCTGATCACGGCCATGCACAACCTCCAGCAGACGACCCCGTCCCCTCTTATGAGGGATTTTATCAACGACATGGGGATGGTTTTTGAAAGCGGTGGCGACATCACTGCTTATCTCGCGTCAAAAACGGATTATTTTCATGAACAGGCGCGGCGCGAGCTCGACCTGGTGCTTAAGACCATCGAGATCATGGCAGAGGTTTATGTATCGGCGTTTGTCGCCGGGCCGATTGCCCTTATCATCATGATCGTCGCCCAAGGGATGACCAGCCAGGGAACCATGGCCTGGCTCCTGCCGTTTATGTACCTGTGCATTCCGGTCGGGGCGATTCTCATGATCTGGATCCTGTCCATCATGCTGCCCTCAGAGAATATTGAGATCAGCCGGCGCGAGATCGTGGAGTACGATTCCGGCACCGGTATCCCGGTAACGGAAGATCCTCTCCAGGGCGATCAGGAATTTTACCGGCAGATAGAGGAAAAGAAAAAACGTTTCGGGATCTACGACAGGCTGCGCCATCCGCTGCGCACCTACCTGTCCAATTACCTGTACGGGATCGTCGCGGGTGCACTCTGTGCGGGAGTCATCGCGCTCCTCTTTTTTATGGGCGCCTGCGACAGCGTGTTCCCGACAAATACCCTTGAAGCGGGTACCTGTATGATCCTGGTAGGATTCATGGCGCCCCTCTCCCTTGCCTACGAAGGGCGCCGGTGGTATGTCAACAACATCGAGGAGCACATCCCGGAATTTTTGCGGGAACTCGCGGACATGACTGATATCGGCCTTACCATGCCGGATGCGATCCAGCGGATCGCCACCGCAAAACTGGGCCTGCTCAGCTCGGAGCTCTCGCACGTGTCGCGGGATGTCGGGAGCGGTGCCTACGTGAACTCGGCGCTTGTACGGATGGAGGACCGCATCGGTCTCGTCTCGGTCAAGCGTGCGATCTCGCTTCTGGTCAAGGCAAGCGAGATCACCTCGAACCTGCGCGTGATCTTCCTGATCGCCATTGTCGATTTCGAACACTATCTCAAGATGAAGCGCGAACGGGCCAACACTACTATCGTCTACGTTATGATCATCTACCTGTCGTTTGGCATCTACCTCTACACCGCGTTCCAGCTCAACGGGCCGTTCATGTCCAGTTTTTCCACGTACAACCTCAACTTCAATCTCGCAGAGAACGTCACCGACATGTTCAGGATAGGGATCATCCTCGGCCTCTTCTCCGGCATCATGGCCGGGCAGTTTTCTTCGAACAGTATCCTTGCCGGCTTCAAGCATTCCATCGTGCTGCTTGCTGCGGCAACAGCGATGTTTGTTTTTATTGTGTGAGGATTTCGTTATGCAGTCTCGTAGCAAACAAAATGCCGCAGTCTCTGAAGTGGTGGGTGAAATGCTCATGATCGGGATCGTGCTGATACTTGTCGCGGTCTTCTCGGCCTCGCTCTCAAATTATCTACCCTCCGAACGCAGCCCGACCGTGACCATCAGGATGAGCAACGATACCACCGGAAATATAACGCTCTGGCATAAGGGCGGCGACTGGGTGAAGGCAGATACGATGCGGGTGATTGTCTCGGATGCAACAAATTCGGTAACCAAAACCTACACGATAAAGAGCAACCCGCCCTTTCTGGCTGTACCCTCTGCAGAAGCATTTGACCTTGGCGATAATCTGACCGTGGACTGGGGCGGACCGCTTGACGGGAACGAGAGCGTGGTGCTCGCCACGGATCGTGCCGTTATTTTTTCCGGCAGGATCGAGGGGGGAACGCCATGAGGGATGACGGGGTAGCACCGGTCATTGCCGTGATGCTGATTCTTGCAGTCGCGGTCACGTTCCTTGCCGTCTTTAACGGGATCTATATCCCGTCATTAAAACAGTCAGCGGAGATCGATCATATCCAGAATGTGGAGGCCGCATTCCTGAAGTTCTCATCCGATATCACCTACGCGGCGTCTTCCCGTCAGGACCATCTGTCCTTTGCCGAGCCGGTACAGCTGGGCGGGGGGAATGTCGTGTTCAATACGCTCAGGTCGGGAGGGTTCCTCTCCATCCAGATTGAAGAGACACCGGTCTACAATCTCACACTGTACGATGCGAGCGGCACGTTCCTTGCCGGTATGAACGGAACCATGGTCAGTGTCACGTACGAACCGCAGGGAAATTTCTGGCAGGACCAGGGATACCGCTGGCAGTACGGGTACATCAATGTGACCAAATATCAGAGCCGCGAGAGTCCTCTCGGGTATACGAACATGACGGAGGTAATGAATGTCTTCGCGGATACCAGCAGGGCGTTTCCTGCAACCGTCACTGTGGACGCGGTACAAAACATCTCGGCACAGGTGAACTGTATGAGCAGTAAAGACGGCGAGGGAAATCTCGTGTACACCTGCAATTACCAGCCTCTTTCGGGGATTTGCTCCCGCATCGATCTCTTTGCGGTCAATGTCACCGCATCGCCCGCTCACTCCTTTATGAGTAGTAATGGTTTTGCTACGCTCGGGATAACCTCGACAGTACGCCAAATCAACACAACGGATGTTTCGGTATCTGCGGTATCCTTTGGAGCCGGGGAGGGTCCATTAAAAAATGCGGCCTTCGACCGATGGAACCAGAGTTTTTCGGATGCGGCCCGAACCTGCCCGAACACGGTTCAATTTGATCCTTCTGAAAATTTCCCTCAATATCGCATCCGCCAGGATATCAGCCCGGTCAATGTTACCCTGAATGTTGTCAGCATCGAGATAAGTGCGTACTAAAGTGCATGTTTTCGGACTCTGAAAAAAGGTGTTCCTCTTAAATCCCCATCCCCATAATCACCCCCACAACCTGCTGAGCAGTCCCCGGGTCCACAACCCGGGTGAGAATCAGCCCGGCCATCGAGACGAACACCGCCCAGAACACTTTTTTCACCTGCTCATTCTTCCCGAACGCCTCGATCGCTGCATCGGCATCCGCCTTCATCTCCCGCTGTATCAGTTTCGGCAGGAACACAAACAGCGGCAGGAACAAAACCGCCGCCCCGATGAACGCTAAGGTGATCTCCGCCCGTGATTAGTGAAAAAACTTTGAAAACTACGATTCAATTAATGTATCTTGTGGCCAAGTGTTTTTGAATGATTGAACGTGCCGCAAAAATGATCGGTGTAAAACAAACAAAACGTCAGCGAGATGGGTAATTTAAAAACAGGAATTCTGCTTAACGTTCACCTTAATGCGAGGGGAGGGATTTGAACCCGCGAACTTCTTCAAGAACAGATCTTGAGTCTGCCTCCGTTGGCCAAGCTTGGATACCCTCGCGCCTGTGTGGAATTATGTTGGCGACGGGAATAAATAAGGTACCTGATCGGGAGATCACATAAAATCCGCGAGGCCCAGCTGCTCCTGCTTCTCCTCGCCAAATGTGGACTCGATGGCAAGATCGAGCACTTCAACCCGCTGCCGGCAGTATTCCGACACCTTGTATTTTTTCACCATCGCCCGGGACACTTCGAGATATTTTTTGACCGATCCTTCGTGCACGGTCGGGATGATATTCCCGTTGCAGATCCCCTTGCCCTTGAACTTCGTGCATTTGCCGGCAAGCGGCATCCGGCGGTAACTCGTGTTGCACTTGGTGCACCGGAACTTCTGCTTGGAGAACGCGGAAAGATTGCCCATCAGGTCCCGGATGAAGTGGGTGTTTAATACCCTCTCTGCCACATCGTCCGCATCGACCGCCCGGATCTTCTCGGCCAGATCGAGTTCTGCCTCAAGTTTCTCGGCCATGGACTTGAGCTGCGTATAGGTTGACTCCAAGGGTCCTGATGAAATGTCCGAAGTATCGTGCGTGAAGAAGAAACCTTCCAGCTGTCGGGGCGTCCCGATCCTCCGCTCGACCCGGTCGATGAGCGACTCGATATCCTTTGCCTTTGCATAGATGAGGCCGGCCTCGTAGAGTTCGATCGGGTAACTCTTCCCGACATCCACGTTTAAGGCCTCCTTGTCAATCTCCGCCGGATCGATCCGGCTCGTGAGCACGAGGGGAGCATCCATCGTCCCGCCCCGGTTCTGGGGCAGAAACGAGCGCGAGAAGTTTAAGAGACCGTCCATGAGGAGCATGACACAGTCCTCATCGCCATCGCACTGGCCGGTGAAGATGCCGTTTGCGACAAGTGTGTGATCGTCTGCGACCGTCAGGCAGTACACCCGGTCCTCAAGGGAGGCGACGGTTTCCACGTTCGCGATCCGGTCGGTGATCACGGCCCCGCCTTCATAGACCGGCACGGCGTCCCCGGCCTTCACCTCCAGGGCCTTGATCTTTTTTAAGTATTCGACATCCCAGACCAGCATCGCGTGGTCCGGGGTGACGGTCAGCTGCCGGTTCCGGGATGTGGTAAATCGGATCAGGTTTGCCGGCGCCCGGTGGATGGAGACCGAGGTAATCTTCCGCAGGTGCATCGCACCCGTAGTATCCACGGTACGGGTGTAATACGTCTTTTTCGGGTCTGAGTAGTAGGTACCCAGCCGGTCAATCCCGGGCTGGCTGATGTCGAAGTTTTCCAGCACGAATTTCCTGATGGGGAGATGTGTCCACGCCTTCCCGTCATTGACCTCGATCTCCGTGTCACCGTAGAAGCAGTTCCGGCGCTTTGCCGCATGGAAGAACGGGTGGGCATACCCGACGTTTGCCCGGGTAAACCCGATGACCCGGGCGAGCACCCCGGCGCTCGTGTGCGGGGCAAGGCCGATCATGAGCTGGCCCACCAGATCGTCCCGGGTCTTTATGTTGTAGAATGCAGGAAGACCGTAGAGTTTGGTGAGTTCATCGTCGATGAACTGTGCGACCTTGATCATATAGTCCGCACACGAATCGGCGAGGAGGAGGTCCTGCGGGTGCATCTCGATAACCTGCGTCCCGTTCTGGAGATCGTAGCCGTTGATGTCCTTGAGATACCCGAGCGACCGGAGTTTCTCGACCGACACTTTCACCTCGTCCGGCCGGATATGCGTGAGCGGGAGATCGATCATGTCGAACCGGGTCGTGCCGTCTTTAAAGACGTAGATGTCCTGCACCGCCCGGAGAATGCCTTTTTCCATCGCCTCGACCGTTCTCTCCTGAGAGATCACGCCCTTTACGCCTTTCACGAGCGCGATACTGTCCTTTTTTATCCCGAGGCGCCTCATCGCCTGCGCGTATTCCTCCTTCACGTTCAAGGAGATCCGCTGGCTGCACTTGGTCGGGACATCGCAGTTCGGGCAGCGCTGTGTCACCATTTCGTGCCCGCATTTGGGGCAGGTATAGACCGGGGTCGTATGCGTTTTGCACTTCTCGCACCGGTTCAGGTACGTGATCTCACCGCAATCGGGACAGCGCCGGCGGCCGACTTCAATCTCGATCATGCCGCCTTCTTTCTGGAAATCGATCTCGGTCGCGCCGGCATCGGATTCCTCGGTATGGACCGATGCTTCCTGGAACGAGCGCCGGGCACCCCCGGATTCCCCGAGCGGGAAGAGCGCGTGCGGCGGCGGGCTCATCTTCCGCGGTTTGGACTTGCCGGGCCGGCCCATCCGCCCCCCGATCCGTATCCCGGACCGGGACCGGAGCTTAAGACCACTCACGTGCATGACGAGTGCAAGCTGACCGGCATCGGCAGGTACCGTGTTCCATGTCTCGCATTTTTTCAAGTGCTCGTCAAGACCGAGGCAGGCGACAAATGCCCGGTGGGTACGGATCCGTATGTCTCCCCCGATCACTTTGTGGGGGAGGAGCAGGAGCTCTAACGGCTCTTTTATTTTCGGATCGAGAGGAAGGACCAGCGTATCCTCTTCGATCTTCCCGGTGTTCGATACGGTATCGGCAAGAAGCCGGATCTGGTCGACGCTGATATCATCCCAATACCAGGTATACTCAGGGAACAGGGATCCCCCTGCCCTCGCAAGGGCGAGCGCTTCAGGTTCATCCTGCGGCGGTTTTGTTCCCGGTTTTTGTTCAAGCAGCCACCATTCCTCGCAGTAGCCGGCGGGAACGAGCGGGTGGTTGTTTTCCAGGAACTCACCGTACGCGATCAGGATCTCCCCGACATCGAGGATTCTCTCGACTTTGTTCATCAGGGTTAACGCGGTCTTTTCATCGTCCACCCGGAGAACTTCGCCGCCGATAAGCCGCACGGTCGGCCCTTCAATGGTATCGACGGGAACAACCCCGCAGGCCTTGCCCGGACGTTCCAGTTTCATCTGGGTACCGACGGCAAGAAACCCGCCCAGCAGGTACAGCGTCGCCGGGTTAAACCCGGCCGTGGCAAAACCGGTATTGCGGGAACGGCCGTACCGGAGCCGGAAACCTCCTTTCCGCATCGGGTAGGAAAAGACCGGCCTGCCCCCGATAAGATCCCTGAGATACTTGTCGAGCGGCTTGATACCGGGAGTATGATCTTCATCCCCGGATTTTGCTGCGCCGGCGATGAGCTTGTCCAGCCAGTCCCAGCCGGGCATCTTCATCTTCTCGACCTTGCTCTTGAGTTTGCGGGCCTTTCCTGCGATACCTTCGGCAAGGACTAGCGCCATCCCGCCCCGCACCGCGTTGGTCTCGACGCGGGGGAGGTTCCGGTGCCCCGAGACCTCCTCTTTTTCCGTCGCTTCCCCATCGATGCAGACCGGGCAGTTCTCCACGATCAGCCGGATCTCGGCTTCGCTGGGGAGGTACTGGAGGCTCATGATGGTATTGTACTGCCGGATCTCCTCGATGTACCGCTCGACCTCGTCCTGCCGGGGATGGTACTGCCCGATCCCAAGCTTCGCCCGCACGTAATCCCCGACAAGCACCGATAATGCCTGTGCCGTACCGCCGGCACTCCGGATCGGCCCGGCGTAATAGATCATCAGGTACGTGGTGCCGTCATCGTTCTTGCCAATCCCCACTTTTGCTATCCCTTCGGTCGGGGCCGAAACGACACCCTCGGTGAGAAGTGCCATCGCCGTCCGTATGGAATGGTCAAGAATTTCGTCGGTGTTTTTCTCCCCGAACATCTTTGCGACAAAGTCGTCGCCGATCTTAAGTGCCGCCTCCTCACGGGACATCTGCGCTTCCAGTTCCCGGATCCGGGCTGCCACTCCTTTGATCCCGACAAGCACTTCGACCCGGTCGGCGAGGTCGCTTGCGATCGGGATCTCGACCGTCATACTCGGGTCAATTCCACGGGAACGTGCCTCCGATGCGATGGCAATCTCACGGGTAAGCCCCTCCATGAGGGAATTCCCGTACGCTTCCATCTCAGGGGAGAGTATGAGCATAGTGGTAACTTAGCGGCTTTTAAAATTTATACTGTGGTATTTTGCAGTTCAGCCGTCAGAAAAAGAGGATGCGGCGGGACGGGGATCAGGCCTGTTTATCTTCCCTGATCTCATCGATCATGGAGGGTAGGCCGGTCTCGCCCATCTGCCAGAGCGTGAGGGTGGCGCACGAGCGGAGAATATCATCGGCATCCGAGAGCCGCCGGGTGAGCGGGGCGACCGCGGGTTTCCCGATCCGGCAGAGGGCCCGGGACAGAAAGCCCCGCAGTTCCTTATCCTCGCTTGCCATCGCATCGATGAGAGGGTCTACCGCCGGTTCTCCCATCTCGCCAAGCGCAGCCGCTGCATAGCGCCGGAACTCGCGGTCGGACGTCTCTTTCATCGCGGTAATGAGGGGCACAATCGCGGGCACACCCGTTTTTGTGAGGGCAATCGCACGGTACCAGCGGCCGTCATCGTTTCCTGCAGCGGCAAGAGCGAGAATCAGGGGCTGTACCGCCGCCTCGCCGGCCTCGGAGAGCGCGAGAACTGCATGATGGCGGTTCTCCATCGAAGGGTCGTCGAGCTGGCTGATCAGGATGGCAATACTGTCGTTGCCATCTTTATTGGTATCTGGAGTCATGGGAACACCGTTATCGTCCATATTAGCGTGTGACAGTTCATGTGTTTTGTTATCGGCATCGGCCCAGCGGGGGATTAGACCTCCCCTTAAGGGTCAGGCAATTCCCAGCCACGCGGGAATAAAGAGGATGCAGAAGAACACTGACATCAGGACAAGGCCCAACGGGATCCCGATTTTTGCCCATTCTTTACTGGTGATCCCCATCTTCCCTGCCGCGATGATGTTGGGGATGTTCCCCGGGATCAGCATGCCTCCTGCAATCAACAGGCCCATGAGGGCACTTGTGATCTGCTGGGACGAGAGTGCCGGGTTGATCTCCGCGGCAGCAAGCGTCGCGTTGTCTAGCACCGCAGAGACGATGTTGATCCAGTACAGTCCTGCGGAGGGGATCGAGACGACAAATTCAAGGATGAGCGGCTTGAAGCCCTCGCCCAAAAAGACGAGCGCCATGATAAAGAGGTAGACCTTTCCCGCCCGGATCAGGATCTCCCGGATCGTTTCGCGCTCGACGCGGCACTCGAGTTTCTCATCGCCTTTATGGCTCCGGGTAAAGAGGAAGACACCGACAACCCCAAGGACGAATATGGCAGGGATAATAAAGATCCCCAGCCGGTCGAAGAGGAACGTGAACCCGGCGTAATAGGGGGCGCCCGAGAGCTTTGAGATCACGATCGTGGAGAGGGGCTCGCCGAGCGGGGTGAGGCCGGCCCCAAGACCGATGGAGAAACAGGATACCACCGCGATCTCCACCTTCGCTTTTTTGACTACGGGGAGGGCATTGACTATCTCGACAAGGATGATTGCGGCAAGGATGGCGGAGATGATGCTCGATACAAGGCCGAGGACGACGATGAGCAGAAAGATGATCCATTTTAAGGAGAACCGGTCGACCATCCCCACGATCGCAGACTGGAGCCGGTGGTAGAAGAAATAGATCACAAGGCCGAATACGAGCACGATCTGGACAATACCGATCGGGATCCCAAAGAGGCTCGTCACCTGCAGCGGGGAGAGGAGTGCTTCCTGTACGATCGCCAGGTTCCAGCCGGTCTCCTCACCCGGGATAATAATCAGGCCGGAGAGCGTCAGGGCCACAACCCCGCAGGCAAACAGGAACACTTCGAGGTTGTGCTCGATGACCTTGACCCGGAACGGGAGGATGAGGACGAGGATGAAAATAATCAGCAATCCGACGTTTGCGAGCATGTCCATGATGATCCCTCCTAAAACAGCCGGCAAAGGGTATACAACCGGTTCCTGATAGAAGGATGGGGCGCCTGAAAGATTAATGGATTCTCTTTTGCAAAAATAAGGAACAAAGTATATATCTCCCTATGATGGTATAGACCAATTGATACCGGGAGGCCGTCAGTATGGCACAGAACATCATCGATACTGTCAGCACAATGCGGGATGTGGCACTGGGAAGATGCCGGAAACGAATAGAGGATGCGGCAAAAAAAGCAAAGGGGATCATCCACAAAAACCCGGTGGAAGAGGAAAACTCAGAACTGTGCTGTGAACCGCAGTGCGGCGTTACCGCAGTGCTGAAGCGTAAACACGGGCTTTAAAGAGGGGGTTATGATGGATTCTGAAAAATCGCTGCTCCAGCAGATCCGGGACAGGGAGCAGGAATTTGCCGTAAAGATCGAGACCGCAAAACGGGAAACCGAGGCTGAAATCGCGGCTGCATACCAGCAGGCCGATACGATTATCACGGAGGCCGGACAGCGGAAGAAAGCAGCAGCTGAGGTGCTACTGCACGAGGAAACGGCAACAACCGGTGCTGAAGTTGACCGCATAAAAAAAGAGGCGGCCGACAAGGTAGATGCTGCCCGGAAAAACGGGGAGAGACACCTTCCCTCTGCCGTGGAAAAGATCGTCGGGTATGTGACAAGCATCCAGCCCGGATAACCGTCCCTAAAAAAAGGAGTCCTATGCTCCAGCAGATGAAACGGATCCAGGTCATCGGGCCAAAAAAGGAGTTCGGTGCAGTCATCGACCTGCTCTATCACGAGGGGACGATCCACCTGGAAGATGCCTGCCAGTGCATCCAAAAAGAGGAGATCAGCCTCATCCCCATGGAGAGGGAAAAAACTGCGGAAGTTACCGAGATCCAGGGAAGGATCACCGGGATCCTTTCGACACTCCCGGAAGCCCCGGCCGATCCGACACTAGAGGAACAGATCGCAAGCGAGCTGCAGGACAAAACCCGGGATGACCTGATCACCCGGGCACACGAGACGATCCGCGAACTTGAGTTGGTTACCCGGGAACTGGCATCAAGGAAAAGCGACCTGAAATTAAAAATCACGACCTGGGACAGGTACGCAAAAATTCTCAACTTTATCCAGCCCATGGAGCGCGAGCTCCCGGTCCTCGAAAACTATGAAGTGACCATCCTGCTGATCAAGAAAGAGTTCAGTGAGGTCCTTGACCTGGTAAGAAAGGAGATCACCACCATTACCCACGACCAGTTCGAGATGAATTCGATGTCGGTGGATGCGGAGACGCTTGCCACGATCATGGTATTCAACAAGCGATATTCCCAGGCGGTCCACTCCTTTGTATTCTCCGTCAATGTCAACGAGGTCCGCCTCCCGCAGGAGTACATGGGTAAGCCGTTTTATGCGATGTTCGCCCAGATCGAGAGCGACAAGGCACGGGCGGCAGAAGAGATCCGGTTGATCGACGAGAAACTTGTCGCCCTCTCCCACCGCTGGTTCCATGAACTGACGTACCTGAAGAAAATGTTTGAGGATATCAGCGAGGAACTCCTCTCATTCAACAAGTTCGGGCATTCCGAATATATGTTTGTCGTGATGGGCTGGATCCCGAAAAAATTCCTGAGGCGGATGAAGGAGGCGGTAAAAAAGACATTCGGGGACCGGGTAATTGTCAGCGAGCTCGGGGCGGGAGCAAAAGAGATGGAGAAGGCTCCCACATTTTATGATAATCCCCGTTGGATCAAACCTTTCGAGACGATCATGCAGCTGGTCTCCCCTCCGGCGTACCGTGAGGTTGACCCGTCGCCGGTGCTTGCGATCTTCTTCCCGTTTTTCTTCGGGCTCATGGTGGGAGATATCGGTTACGGGCTCGTCATTCTCGCCTTTGCCCTGATCGTAAAGAAAAAACTCGGGGCCAACGCCTTTGCAAAAAGTATCTCGGAGATCCTGATCATCTCGTCCATCCCGACCATCATTTTCGGGTTCCTGTACGGGGAGTTCTTCGGAGATTTTGGGGAGATGATGGGCTGGATCCAGCCAGTTCACCTTTTAGGCATCACCTGGAACCGCGTGGATGCAATGATCCCGATGCTGGTCTTTGCCATCGCCGTGGGGGTTATCCATGTCTTTTTGGGCCTTGCAATCGGCATCCGCAACGAGATGATCCGGAAGAACAAAAAGCACGTTGCAGTAAAAGTGGGGATGCTGCTCGTTATCACGGCAATTATCCTCCTCCTCACGCTCTACCTGGTGATGATCCCGTCATGGATGATGTATCCCACTGCAGTGATGGCCATCGTGGCAATTCTCCTGATTATCTACGGCGGTGGGGCGCTGGGCCCGATGGAGATCATGAGTTCGGTAGGGAACATTTTGTCCTATGCGAGGCTGATGGCAATCGGTATGGCATCCGTGATCCTCGCTATAGTGGCAAACAGGATCGGAGGAGCGATCGAGATTGCGATCATCGGTGTCATCGCCGCTGTGCTCCTGCACACCTTAAATATTATCCTTGCCATGTTCAGCCCGTCCATCCACTCGATGAGGCTGCACCTGGTGGAGTTCTTCTCCAAGTTCTACGAAGGCGGGGGAATAATGTACAAGCCGTTTAAAAGGGTGATACCGTAGAGGTGTTGCGCGAGGACATATGCCGTTTTTAACATCCTGCCACCACATCTTCATCCGACTCCCCTCTGATGGGATTCCCCCCAACACCTTGTATCCTCAGTACTTCCCTGTTTTCAAGTTTGAAAGAACAACCGCCAAAAATTCGTATGAACCTGATCTGGAAGCGGGAGTACCCTTTTTTGGCAGCCGCCACCCTCCCTTTATGCCAGGAGGGGGTACCTCCCCATTTGTACAAAGGTGGCACCCCCCACTCCCGGGCCACAAGAGGGGGTGGGGGTATCATGCTTTTAAAAAATCGGTCGGGGGGTGAGGGTACCTCTCCTTTTTGGGAGCGGGGGGTACCCCCTTAGCAGGAAAAGAGGCCCCTACCCCCCCAAGCCCTCGGCCGGCAAAATATACCTTCAGACGATAACTCCACGCGAAGCACAGGTTTTGGAAATGCAGGAATGGGGGGGTAGGCCTCCTCTTATGCCCGGACCGGGGGGGTGGGGGGATCACGCTATTAAAAAATTGGTCGGGGGGTGGGGGTACCTCCCGGTTTTGGGAGCGGGGGGTGCCACCCCGGGCTGGAGGGGGTACCCCCAGTGGACCGGGAATTGCTTTGGCAAGTCCTACTAAAAAATTCTGATGTTTGCAAAGGATAATTTAGAGAAGTACTGGGGATCTATGACCGTTGTTTTTCCGGTTCAATATGATCTAACGGTGGAAGTCCTAACCGGTAGTAAAAAGAGAATTTCGGAAGATATAATAGCCATCAAAAAATAACCGGGACGTAATTTTCGATATTTGAGCATAATCTGTACTTTTTCCGGTACCAACAGGGTGACCAGCAAGGTAATAACGACAACGTGGGATTGTGCCCATCATCGAAATTTTGGGCTTTGTGAAAAACATGATTAAACCAATCGGGCATTTCACACGCAGGATCGTTTTCATCCTGTGCATGGTTATTGTCGTGGCTGGGATCGGTGTGCCGGTCTGTGCTGGAACAAACGGGAATAATTCCGTGGCAACCTCTGCCGTTCAGGAGAATGTGGCGGTTGTAACGCCAACAAGTACACTGATCGATAAAACCACGGGTTCAACAACACCAGAAACGCTGATGACACCTGCTTCAACCTCCATTTCTGCGCCTACGGTATCTGGTAGTTCTGTCGTTCGAATGTCTCTCCAGGATCGGTTCAGTTCGCGTTCGGCATCGGGTATCGGTCTTCAAAATACCCGGCATCGGTTCAGTTCGCAATCGGTATCAGGTGCCGCTCTACAAACCAGCCAAGAGAGTGGATCCACTCCCGTATTCCAGTGGGCGGTGCCTTCGGCTGTCGGAGTGCATCCATTGCATGTTGCGGTGGACAGCTCCGGAAATGTCTATGCCACGGATTGGATGAGTAATAGTGTCTGGAAATTCACATCCGATGGAACATATATGACAAAATGGGGATCCTCGGGTACTGGCACCAGCCAGTTCGACTATCCGATGGGCATAGCAGTGAACCCGGTGAACGGGAATGTCTATGTCGTTGATACGAATAATGACCGGATCCAGGAGTTCACATCTACCGGCACCTATGTGCTACAGTGGGGGTCAAAGGGTACTGGCACCAGCCAGTTCAACTATCCCAGGGACATAGCGGTAAGTTCGAGTGGGGAGGTCTATGTCGTTGACTCCGAGAATAACAGGATCCAGGTGTTCACATCAAATGGCACGTTTGTGGCACAATGGGGGTCAGAGGGTACGGCTAACGGCAAGTTCGAGTATCCTACGGACATAGCG
>NZ_JBAYLY010000007.1:0-111904 GCF_041663825.1 Methanoregula sp. | reverse complement strand
GAGCTATGTCGCAAAGGTCGTCTACCAGGACAGCGACGCAAAAGTCGTGGGGAACGACTCCGGCAAGTACAACACGGTCGCCGGCTTTAATGCCGGGGCCGCAGCCATCCTCGCCGACACCGCACTCACCGCAGCCCACGGGGGCACGCCCGCCCGGGACTCCGACACCGAGACCTACTCGGCGACCCTCAAGTGCCACGACCTGAACGGCGAGATCTATATGATCACGTTCGGCCGGGACCGGGTCAGCCTCACCTCGTACGAGGACGACGCGATCAAAACAAAGGTCGAGACCTGGGCCGACACGATCGCAGCGCTTGCCTAAAAGGTGACAACGATGGACAACGAACTCATCATTGTCGGGGCATTCCTCGGCGCGGGGCTGCTCGCCTACGTTATCATCCCCGGCCTCATGGTCATCTGGGACCGGGTCCTCGACCACATGGAGTGGTAAAAAAAATAAGAACCGGCAGGGGTGCCTCCTGCCCCTGCCATTTTATTTATGGTTTCTCCTGCAACCGGGGTATGTACAATTCATCAGGTAAAGATAATCCCTATACATAACCCCGGAATATAGTGTCCCACGTCCTTCTGGGATTATTTTATTTTAACCACAATTTTTTATGTCTCCAGAACCAGGAACCGCCGGGTATCCTCATAAAAACTGCCCGGTACTGGTATGCAGCAATCCCAATTCTTATCCCGCACCCGGGAAAATCCGGTACGGTATATCTCAGCCGAAATTTATGAAAACGACCACGCAGACGCACCTGTTCAAAAATGCAATAGGCGTTTCCCAGCCAGATGTATCAGATGAAGCCATCGCAGCATTCCAAAAGCAGGTGCTTTCCTTCTACGAGCGTCACGGCCGGCACGAGATGCTCTGGCGCCACACGGACGACCCGTACCGGATCCTTGTATCAGAGATCATGCTCCAGCAGACGCAGGTGGAACGGGTCGCAGTAAAATATCCTGAATTTATCGCTGCGTTCCCGGACGCTGCTGCTCTCGCCCGGGCCCCGCAGAGTGCCGTGATTGCAGCCTGGCAGGGCATGGGCTACAACCGCCGGGCCATCGCGCTGAAAAAATGTGCGGAAAAAATAGTGGATGAGTTTGGCGGGACCGTGCCACGCGACCCGGAAGTGCTTGCCACCTTTCCCGGTATCGGCCCGGCAACCGCGTCGTCCATCTGTGCATTCGCATTCAACCTGCCGGTCGTCTTTATCGAAACAAACATCCGCCGGGTCTTTATCCATTCCTTTTTCCCGGATAGGGAATCCGTGACCGACAAGGAGATCCTGCCGCTCGCAGGAAGGACGCTCGACCGGGAACAGCCTCGGGTCTGGTACTGGGCGTTGATGGACCTCGGGACGGAACTCAAGAAGCACATGCCAAACCCGAACCGGAAGAGCGCCGCGTATACGAAGCAGGCGCCGTTTGAGGGATCGGACCGGCGGATCCGGGGGATGATCCTGAAATTTTTGATAGAGAAAGCTCCCTCCCGGGAAAAAGCGATCCTGGATTGTGTGCAGGAAGAGCCGGTACGGGTGCGCCGGATTCTTGCAGCCCTTGAGAAGGAGGGGTTTATCCGGAAGAGCAAAACAGGATACCGGCTCGCAGAGTAAAACGGGTAATTGTTCAGCAGGTATTTTTCCCGGGGTTCTTCAACACGGGAAATATGAACAGGAAATTTTTGATCCAACCCCGCTAAAACCGGCCTCTTTTTTAGTTTCCCGTGCTCCTGCCCACAGAGGATATCCGCAGATGCCCTCTGCCAGATCGGCAAAATCCGCACCCGGCCTACCTTGCCCCCATCATCACATTGATATCACCCCGTTTCCCATCACCAGATTGGGAAAGAACATGCCGGACTTAAAAGATATTCCTGACGATATCCGGTGGCGGTTTGCCGCAGAGTGCGCCGCGACGCTCCCGGCGCTCTACGAGATTGCATTTCGTGAAGCGCTCGGGAAAAAATACGGAGCGGTGGAACAGGAAATATGGATGGAGACGGGCCGAATGATCCAGAAGATCGCCCACGACTGTTCCCTTCCGGCCAGGACTGCAAAAGAATGTGCACGGACCCTGCAGGTCGCGACAATCGTCCTCTTTGGCCCCGATTATGGTGGAGAGACGATCGAACTCTCCGATGACCGTGCCGTCATTGTCATACGGCGCTGCCCGTTCCTTGCCCCCATCCACACGCTCAGCAGCGCCGATCACGAACGCGTGTTCTCGCGCTGCATGGCCCTCACGCTCACCGCAGTCCCGCTTCTGAATGCCAAGTACACGGCCCGGTTCGTGCGGACGATGTGCACCGGTGACCGGCAATGCGAGATCAAGATTGAGAGAAAACCGGAACCTGCCGGGAAAGCGGCAACAACCTGACAGATCACGTTATTTTTTCTGGCGATTATGGATCTTAAAAAACTGCATGGGAAGTCACCGGACCGGATAAATATCCACTTTCCAGAATGCTTTGAAAAATGCTCTCTGTAGAAATCCATGATAAGATGCATATAAACCGCTCTTTGGGGCTGCCGCCTCCGCACGTTAGAGGCATCCCCCGGTTGCGATGATGCTATATTTCCTGCATCCAGAAATGCTCCCAAGACCGGTAATACCGAGGCATCGTTTACGCCCCCGCCCCCTTGCGGGCAGGGCTGGCGTAAGGGGGGGAGGCATATCTTAAAAAGAGGATTTCTATAGAGCCAAAAAAACTACTGATTAAGGGAACCGGAATTTTCCCTGCGGCACCCGTATCTCGAACCTGGCTCCCTGCTGCCATGTACCGTTTTCCCGGATCGTGATCCCGGTGATCGACAGGATCTCCTTGATCAAGAACATCCCAAGCCCGGTATGCTTCCCGAAACCCTTGAGGAATATCTTCTCTTTCTCTTTCGGTATGACACCGGTACCGTTGTCCTCGTACACAAGGAGCAGGGCCGGATCATCCTTTTTTACCGACAACCGGATATCCGAGACGCGTTCCCCGTGTTGGAGGGAATTGTCTATCAGGTTATAGAACACCTGCCCGATCATGGGATCCGCTAAGATCTCAACGCCCCCGGTCTCGCAGGAAAATACGATATTTTTCCCTGCAAACGATTCCGCAGCCCGGGTAAATGCGGAACCGGCGTCCTGCCACTCGGGTTTTTTGAGTCCGAGGTCCTGGTAATCCCGGGTAAACTCCAGCTGTTCCTGGATCACCTCAAGACTCTTTCTCATCGCATCGAGATGACCGGATGAGCTGGGATCGCGGTTTTTCAGTGCGAGCAGTTCGAGATGCCCAAAGAGGGCGGTCACCTGGTTGAGGATATCGTGGCGGGTGATATTTGCAAGCAGGAGCAGTTTCTTGTTTGCCCCCTCAATGGTCTCTTCGGCCTCCCTCTTTTTTGTAATATCGTGAAAACTCCAGACCCTCCCGACAATCTGGTCGCCGATCCGCTGCGGGTGAACATACAGTTCGTAGATCGAACCGTTCGTGAATGTCAGGTTTGTCGTCACTATCTGCTCGGACGATTCCGATAACGGTTTAATGAGCCGAAAGAACTCCTCCGGATCCAAAAGAGAGGCCGCGAGCCGGCCGGTGCGTTTAATGGTACTCTGCCCCTGTTCCCCTTTTAGGCGGGGAGGAAAGCCAAAGAGATTAGCCGCTTTCAGGTTATATGCCCGGATGATATCGTCACGGTCTATGACAACGATGGCATCGGCCGTGGACTCTATCGTTGCATGCTGGAGGGAGTTTGCATTCCGAAGTTCGGTCGTCCGCTCATTTACCAGATTTTCCAACTGATCTTTATACTTGAGAAGTTCCCTTTTTGCCTCTTTTTTCTGGTCGATAAACCTGATTATGGATCCCAGGATGACCGTAATTGCGCAACTTGCAACGAAAAACGGAAGCATTTCGATAAGCATGGAAGAGCCGGATTGCGGGCCAGGACCTGACTGCTGATTAAATAAGACAAGGGATGAAAAAAACTCGATGAGCGCGACACCCGTCCCGAGAAGGAGGTACTGGACAAGATATGATCGGGGGAATCGTTTCCACGACCGGCCCTCATAAAAAAGGGCGCCAAGCAGGATCCCGCTCATGACGGTCAGGAGTTCTGAACCGGGCAATGATCCGGTCGATACATACGTCCCTACGAGAAGAACCGCAGCAGCAAACACCGACGATACCGGACCCCCGATGAACCCTGACAGGGGCACAAGGATGAGGTTAAACCCAACGACCGTGCCGCCCTCCATCTGCCAGAGAGCCGGGATGCTGATAGCGGCAGCAAGACCAAAGATTATCCCGATACTGATTGAGGAAAAAAGTTTTGACCGGGAGAGGTGAGAATCCGGGATAAAATTATAGAGAAGAACCAATACCGCAATGACCGCAAAATTCTGGATCATTGATCGCACGATGTCCAGGGTCATAAATGGCAGTTCGATCATCGATATTCACTCGCTTTAATAACCGGGAGTGTGCCGCTGTTCCTGAAACCCGTGCGCCTCTTTAAAACAAAATTGAGGAAGTGTCCCGATTACCATTCAATCTGACTACTCATATAATAAACAGATGGCCCGGGATACAGCCATACTCCCTGTTCCAGCAGGCCACATAGTGGTACGGAACCAAACACTTTTTTTTAGGAACCGTCGATCGTTGGAATGGTTTTTTTACCCTGTACCCTATCAAACAGGCTCGCTCACATTTGAGAGTAGGGGAATAACTATTTTTAAAAAAGTGACCCGTTTATCTCAGCCAGTACCCGATAATCACGCAGACGATCCCCGGGTAAAAGATCACCGCAAAATACTGGCGGATCTCATAGGGAACGAATCCCAGACCATTAAGCTCCGGGATGACGAGCATGATCAAACCTGCGATAAAAAACAGATAACTGAACTGGGTTTTGGTTGCCTTGTCCATAAATTTCCTCTGTCTAAAGGTACCCAGCCGGAAAAGAAAAAACTTTGTCGTGTCACCGCTTGACCGGGTCCCCGAAATGACCGATCACAAGCGAATAGAGATCGGCAAAGGGCATGGGCGGGGCGAGTAAGTCGTCAACGGTAATCCTCTCCTCGGGATACCCGAGGTTCTCGCAGACCGCGATCTTGACCGGGACAGAGAGCCCCATCACGCCCAGTCGCCGGTAGAGTTCTGTCACGTCAAATTTGGGATCTGCAATGAGAAAGACAATCTTTTCGCGCCTTATTTCCTCAACGGTTTCCTGCATTGCTTTCTCGTGGCCCCGTCCGTGGGCTACGATTACAACGATTCTGGAGAGAGGGATATGAAGGCGGGCGGCTGCGACCTGGAGGGATGAGATGCCGGGCACTACCTCACCCTGCAGATACCCGAGACCGGCGAGCATCGGGTCCCCGGTCGAGAGGACAACTGCATTCTCCGGCAGTTGCGAGAGGTTCCGGTAATCGCTGATGGAGCGGACTGTGCAGTTTTTTGGAATGATCTTCTGCACGAGCTCGATTGCCCGGCCGGAGCCGTAGATGCTCCGCGCCGATTTAATTGCCTGCGCAGCCTGCTCCGTGAGCATGCCCGGCCCGCAGCCAACACCGACAATCTTCATGGGCTCTCCGCAATAATTTTCCCGTTACGATTCACGAGGACCACTTTTACCGGGGGATGTTCTTTTTTGTACGCTGTTAAGACCGGCATCGCAACCGGTAAAAATGCCGGCGATGCGGACAGTTCTTCCACGGTCGCGTAACCTGTACCATCAAGGATATGAGGGTCGATATACTTTAAGATCAGCGCAGGAAGACCGCAGAGGATCACATTCCCCCGTGCAGCGGCGAGGGCTTCTTTGATCCTGCCCCCGACAAGCACGACCTCGTGATCAGGAAAGAGCAGGCGCGAGTACCGGAGCCCGACCCGGCCGGTTGTGAGGACAACGTTCTTTGCATCTTTGACCCGGGCCTGCACTGACTCTTCCAGGTGATCGTCCCAGGGCTCGACAAGCCCGGTCGATCCGAGAACTGATATCCCTTTCTCAACCCCGACTCTGGGGTTGAGTGTCTTCTTTGCAACAGGTACACCTTCGGGAACAGAGAGCGTGACCGTAGCGCCGGAAAGGCCGGTGTCGTCAAGGGCTTCCTGCATGGATGCAAGAATGCAGGCAAGCGGTGCGTCGCTGATCGCCGGCGCTCCTTTTTTGTACCGGGGCGTGTCCCGGGCGAACCGCCCGATGCCCGGTCCCGGTACGACCGAAATCCCATCCGGTGCGGCAACTGCATCCGCTACAAACTCGATACCTGCCGTTACATCTGATGGGTAATCGCCGGCATATTTCCTGCACGACGCGTGGCCCGCATGTGCCGTTACCGGGACATCAGCAACAATACCGCAGGGAAGGTAAACCGTGACCTGCGAAACATCCTGTTTTAACGAAAGGATCGCTGCCTTGCATGCGGCAGCGGCAGTGGTCCCGGTTGTGTACCCGCGCCGGAGGATGGTGCCCGATGCAGTCAGGACAGCAAAACCCTGTGCGACAAGGTCGAGGCCTGCCGTATCTGATACTTTCTCCTGCCAGATCTCCGGGTAATCAAAACCGGTGACCGGGTCTCTCATGACGCAGATCCCTCTATAAGAATCGTGATGCACTCGTTTACCGCCGCGACAGCAACCGGCGTCCCGCCCCGGGTCCCCTCCGTTGAGATCGAGGGGATATCGAGACTGCCAAGGACGGCTTTTGACTCTGCTGCGTTAACAAAACCCACGGGTGTGCCGATCACGATCGCGGGGCGGACGCCTTCGTTAATCATCCCGCAGACCGTGAGCAGTGCGGACGGGGCATTCCCGATGACAACGATGGAACCGGCCAGCTGCTCGCGGAGCGCGATAAACCCGGCAGAACTCCTCGTTATCCCGCGCTCCCGTGCAATCTCCCCGCCGAAGTCAAGCGCACAGAGAATTTTTGACTCGTGCCCTTTCTTCTGGATACCTACCTGCACCATCCGGATATCGGTGATGATATAGGCGCCGGCCTTGAGCGCCCGGATCGTAGCAGGTACGGGATCGGCATTGAATCTCAACAGGTCAGCCATCGCGAAATCGCCGACCGCAACCGAGCAGCGCTGGCGCACCCGGTCCTCGGGCGTTTCGTTCCCCACGACTTTTCGTGCGAGCGTACGAGAGGTCTTTGAGATCTCGTAGGCTTCGGGGGTGGTTGCGCCCGGGTCAATATACGTATTTGTGGTGGTATCCGCGTGGCGTGATGATTCCTTTGACATTCTTCCCCATCCTCCATATCCTGCTCTCGTTCCCGCCAATAATGACGGTCGTGTGCATATCGATCTGTTCGATAACGTTTTCGATCTCGCCAAGTGTCGTTATCACCGGGTCAGCCTGTCCTTCGCGCAGGGCGTTTTTTATAACAGCAACCGGCACGGTTGCCGGGTAGTATTTTCTGGCGTGCCCGACCGCGAGCGCGAAATTGTCCGGTCGCCCGTGACTCCGGGGATTATAGATCACGACCGGGATCCCGACCGAGAAGACGGCATCGAGGCGTTTCTCGATCACCTCAAGCGGTGTAAGAAGGTCTGACAGGCTTATTGTGGCAAAATCCCCGGAGAGGGGCGACCCGACAAGCGATGCACCGGCATTTGCCGCAGTCACGCCCGGGACTACCTCCACCGGGATCTCCGCGCCCGAATGTTCAAGCACCTCAAGGACGATACCGGCCATGCCGTAGACGCCGGCATCCCCCCCGGAGACGATCGCGACCTTGTGAGACTGTGCTAACTCGATCGCTTTTTTGGCCCGTTCCACTTCTTTTCCCATCGAACTTCGTATTACCTGCTTTCCGTCAAGCAGCGGCCGGAGCGGTTCAAGGTAACTGTCGTTCCCGATCACGTAGTCCGCACGGGAGATTACGTCGATTGCACGGCCGGTCATGTACTCCATCCGGCCCGGCCCGACCCCGACAATCCAGAGGCCGTTTGTCCGGCTCTTATCGGGCGATGGCAATCGTCACCTTCCCAAAAACCTTTTTTTTCATGACGAGTTCCCGGTGTTTTCCGACCGCAAGCGCACACGGCTCGGCGACCCCGACAAGGCCAATCCTTGTTGCCTTCGAGGGTGTGGCAGTGATCTGTGCGTTAATAGTGTCATCATCAAGGAATATTAAGTTGGCAGAAAGAGCGGCAATCCCCTCAATGAGGCCGGTCTCATTGCATTTTTTTGCCGTTGTCGCAAAGAGCATGACCTCGTTTTGTGCGATGCCAGCCTCCGCGAGAGCGGCACGGACGGCGTTTGTCACTTCTCCGGCCGTAACTCCTTTGCGGCAGCCGATCCCGACCGCATACTCGCCGTGGTGCACCAGCAGAGATACATCCGGGCCGGCAATCACGATGCCCGGGCCGGGCACGGGATAGATCTTTGTCGTGCCGTCAAGGATCCCGGCATTGACCGCACGGGTCGAGTCCCGGTTCACAATATCGCAGTCGGCCCGTTTTGCTATCGCTTCCACGGAGTCATGGCCTGTCGCTTCTGTTGCCGTGGAGATCACCGGGACAAGGCCGAGGCCGGCAAGTTTCTTTGCGATATCGTTTGCCCCGTGATGGCCCCCGAGCAGTGGGACTGCATACGAAAAATCCGGCGTGACTACTACTACCGCAGGGTCGGTCCATTTGTCCCTGACAAGCGGGGCGATGCCGCGTACCACAATCCCCATAGACATCAGCGCGACGATCCGGTGGGAAGAGGGGAATAGTTCTGCAAAAATTCCGGCCTGGTATTCGCGGAGGTCCGCGTCAAGGTAATCTGCGATCCGCTGTGCATCCGGTAAAAACCGGGGCAGGGCAATTACCACGGTGTCTTTCATGAGTAGAGATATGATTTAATGTGCCCTTTCTTCACGTCACCCACGGCGCCACCAATAATAAGAAGGGCTGTGTGTTCGATCCCGGCGTTCTTTGCCTTTACCGCGATATCGGCTACAGTGCCCCGGACGATCTTCTGGTCCGGCCACGAGGCATGATAGACAACTGCTGCCGGAGTGTCCGGGGAGCAGGTAAGTTTTTTTGTGATCTCACCGAGTTTTTCCGTCCCAAGAAAGATGACCATGGTCGAATTGAGGCGCGAGAATTCCGCGATCTGATCTTCTTTAAGCGTCTTACCCGCAGGCCGGGTGACGATGACCGATTCTGAGACCCCCCGAAGCGTGAGCTGTGTTTTGAGCGCCGCTGCTGCCGCAAAAAGTGATGAAACGCCCGGCACAACTTCAACTGCAATGCCCTGCTCTTCGAGTTTTTCTATCTGTTCGACAATCGCACCATAGAGCGATGGATCGCCCGAGTGGAGCCGGACAACATTTTTCTTCGCCCGAGCGTGTTTTACCATCGTGTCGACCATCTCCTCAAGGTGCATACCCCAGCTGTCGAGTTTGATTACAGCGCCGGATTCTGCAACCAGTGCCGGGTTGACAAGCGAGCCCGCGTAGATCAGGACATCGGCATTTTTGACAAGGTTGAGACCTTTAACCGTGATCAGTTCCGGATCGCCGGGGCCGGCGCCCACGAACCAGACTTTTGCTCCCGTGTTCTTTGCAGGTTTTTTTACCATGTCAGCGCCTCGCGTACAGCACGCTCATGTAATCGCTCTTTACCGGGATCTCGTCATCGCGGTACACTTTCATATCTGAAAAAAACATCCGCTCAACAAGAACAAACTCACGGTACCCGTCACGTTTGAGGTCATCCATAATCTTTTTCGGGTACCGGGCCTTGAGCCGGATGAGGGCCGAAGGTTCTGCACCATCAGATACTACAAAACCGCCGGCAAGCGGGACATTCGCAGCGGAGGCAAACGCAGTGATGGAACTGATCCCGGGCTCGGTGCGGCATTCGATACCGGGATAGCGCTCCGCAATGATCCCGCAAAGCCGGGAGAACGTGGAGAAAAAGTTCGGGTCGCCAAGGATCCCGAACACCGCAAGGCCCTTTTTTGCCACCGGCGCAATCTTTTCTGCATTCGCTTCGAGGCACGACCGGATCTTCTCCTCATCATCGGTCATCGGGAAATCGAGCATGACGGCATCGCGGTACGGTGCAACAAGATCGGCAGCGATCCGGCCCGGGACAAAAACGGTGTCGGCCTCTTTTAAGAACCGGATAGCCCGGAGCGTAAGCAGGTCCGGGTTTCCCGGCCCGAGGCCAAGGCCTACGAGCATGCGGCACCCGACCCTACGATGATATAGACCGGATCGATCGGCTTAAACATCATGCTCTTTCCGAGTTCGTGCGAGCGGGAAACCTGAACGTGCACGGCCTCGCGGAAGATACCAAGGCGCTGCATGGTCGCAGTTACCGTTGCAAGCGTGCTTACGAGTACGGCATTGACAATAATGATCCGCCGGACTTTGCGGGAAAGGACCGGAAGCACCGTTTCGATCTGTTGCGAGCCTCCCACAAATGCACAGTCAACGACCGGGGCAGTTGCAAGAAAATCAGTTGCTTCCCCGGAATAAAATTCGATATTATTTACGCCGGCATTTTTTGCTGCATCCTTCGCAAATGCGATCGCCTCCGGGCGCCGGTCGACCGCATATACTTTTTTTGCAAGCCTGGCAGCGGCAATTGAGACCTTGCCGGTCCCACATCCGAGATCGAGTACAGTATCTCCTGGTTTTAATCCCATCTTAAATAATGAGATCGCCATCACTTCGTCCTGTGTCGGCCCGCCGGCAGGCATCGTATCGCCCATCTTTTTAAAAATTTCGTTGTGTTAATGTATTAATGCTTGTTAGCCGCCGATAAAACTGTACATAATCTCTATAAAGATCGGTTATTTTGTGTTTTTGTATATCCCGATTAAAAAAAAGGACAAGTAGTATTCAACCTGACGATGTATCGATCCTCAATCTGTCTTTGGGGGTCTTGCTTCCGGTGGTTTTACTTCCAATAGTTTTCCAGTCCCGCTCCCGAGCGTGATACCTGCCTTCCTGAGCAGGAAATACGCTGCAGAGAGCCCGACAATAATAACACCAATCCCGATGAGTTCCATGCCGTCGGTCACCGAAGGGTCAAGCAGGATTACTTTCCGTGCAATTGCAATGATCGCAAGAAGCACCACGATTTCAACGTGGATGACATTTTCGGTAATGTAGGCCTTCATCGTATCCAGCAGTTCGACCGCGATGAGCACGAGTAAAAAGACACCAAGGACCGAGGTCAGTTCGTGGTTCTCCAGCAGCAGTGGCGGGTAATTGGTCAGGCTTGTCCAGAGATACCAGAACATTTCACCGAGTGCAAAGATCAGGACAATCACGAGCAGCAAAATAAGCAGCATGTAGACCAGTTTTTCAAAACGGTTGATAAATTCCAGCATCATTCACCTTCGTACGGGATAAGGTCAGGAGATCCGGGATCGTAGAGCCGGACTACGTCGCCAATTACGATAACCGCCGGTGGCTTCACACCGGCCTGTGCGGCCTTGTCGCCAATAGTCGCAAGCGGCCCGGTCGTGACCCGGCGGTCCTTCCTCAGCCCGCGTTCAATGACAGCGACCGGCGTCTTTTCGGATTTGCCGTTTGCGATAAGAGCACTGGCGATTTTTTTGAGGTTCGCCACTCCCATCAGGATCACAATTGTGCCCCGGCTCTGTGCGAGCAGTTTCCAGTCAAGCGCAGGTTTGGTTTTTGTCGGGTCTTCGTGGCCGGTGAGAATCGTCACCTGCGAGGCGTACTTCCGGTGCGTGACCGGGATGCCTACCGATGCGGGGACGGCAAGCGCACTGGTGACCCCCGGCACCATCTCGACCTCGACACCTGCCGCCCGCAGTGTCTCGATCTCTTCGCCACCCCGGCCAAAGAGGAAGGGATCGCCCCCTTTGAGCCGGACGACGGTTACATCTTTTTTTGCCCGGTCGACCATAAGGGATTCGATCTCATGCTGTTCCAGCGTGTGGTTTCCGCCGTACTTCCCGCAGTCGATCTTCTCGGCCTTTTTAGGGAGGGAACTCAGGACCTCCTCACCGGGTAACTGGTCGTAAAAGATGACATCAGCTGCTTCTATGATCTCTGCTGCCCGCTGCGTCAGGAGCCCCGTACCGCCCGGACCGGACCCGACAAGATACACTTTACCGGTCATAATGAAATCCCAAGAGTCTGGTATGCTTCCCGGATCAGGTCGCCGGCCCGCATCCGCAGGACATTACCCTGCGCCCGGGCCTCTTCGATGGTCTCAATATCCTGTTCAATACGTTCCTCCCGTTTCCCGTCAAGCGAAAGGACATCAGCTACCAGGTGCCCGCCCTTGCAATAAATACCCATAGGTGTAAAACACCCCGCACCTACCTGCTCCATCACCGCCCGCTCGATCGCTACATCTTTGCGGGTCTCGGGGTGATCGAGCGCGGAGAGCACTTCCATGAGGGAAGGGTCGGCCCGGCTTACAACTGATATGGTGCCCTGGTTAGGGGTAGGAACAAACTTTTCGGGGGGCAGGCGCTCGCCGGGGATACGGATCCCAAGCCGTGAAAGACCGGCTTCGGCAAGGACAATCGCATTGTACTGTCCTTCGTTGAGTTTACGGATCCTCGTATCCACGTTTCCCCGCAGATCCTTTATGGCGAGACCGGGGTCGTGGCGCAGGAGCTGGGCCTTTCTTCGGGTGCTCGACGTTCCGATAATTGTTACCGCTGCAATCGGACCTGAAAATGCAAGGAAATCAGCAGGGGAATCGCGGGGGAGGATGGCAGCGGTAAAAAGTCCTGACGGGCGAACAGCGGGAATATCTTTCATACTATGGACTGCACAGTCGATTTCGTTATTAAGGATTGCATCATCGAGCGCCCGGACAAAGACACCCTGCTTTCCGATCTCGTGGAGGGGAACACCGGTGACCTCATCGCCTTGAGTGCTGATGATCTTCTGCTCGACTTCGACACCAAGGGCTTCGAGTTTTTTTATGACAATTCCGGTCTGGACGAGTGCGAGCTTGCTCCCCCGGGTCCCAATCCTTATTGTCATACGGTGTATCCCCCGCAGATCGCATCAAGGTCTACTTTTGTGTGTGCAACCGAGAGGAAATTTGTCTCGAACTGCGAGGGCGGCAGGAAGATCCCGCGTGCAAGCATCTTCTGCCAGAACCGGGTAAAGGCCGCCGTGTCGCACTCTTTTACATCGGTATAGTTCTGCGGGGCTTCTTTTCTAAAAAAGTACTTGAACATAGAGCCGATCCGGACAAACGATCCTGCCGCTTTTTTATTTTCGGGAAGCGACTCTTCGATGATACGGGTCTTATCTGCAAGATCTGTGTATGTCGAAGGGTGATCGTGCAGCCAGCGGATCGTCGCTATCCCGGCTGCAAGGGAAAGGGGATTTCCCGAGAAGGTGCCGGCCTGGTAAACCGGGCCCTGCGGCGCGACAAGTGACATAATCTCACGCTTCCCGCAGAACGCACCTATGGGCAGGCCGCCGCCGATGATCTTCCCGAGCGTGGTGAGATCGGGCTTCACGCCAAACATCTTCTGCGCCCCGCCGATGCCGAGCCGGTAGCCGGTGATCACTTCATCAAAAATAAGGAGCACATCGTGGGCTTTTGTGATCTCCCGTACATCCTTCAGGTAGCCATCCTGCGGGACCACCGGCCCGATATTGCCGAGCACGGGTTCGATGATGAGCGCGGCGATATCGGTATTCTTTGCAAGCAGGGTTTCGAGGGCTTCAGGATCGTTGTAGGGAAGCTGCCGGGTGTGGGCGACAAGATCCGCAAGCACGCCGGCAGAATCGGGAACCCCCATCGTGGTCGCACCTGAGCCGGCTTTCACGAGCACTGCATCGTGGGCACCGTGGAACCCCCCTTCGATCTTCACAATATCGGATTTTCCGGAGAAGCCTCTGGCGAGCCGGATCGCGGCCATCGTCGCCTCCGAGCCGCTTGAGACGAACCGGGCCATGTCCATGCCCGGGTGGTCCCTAGTGATGAGACCTGCAAACTCCGGTTCGTATGGCGTGGGGGTGCCATACAGCCAGCCTTTTTCGAGCTGGGCGGCAATCGCTTTTTTTATTTCAGGATTGGCGTGTCCGAGAAGGAGAGGGCCATAGGCCATACAGCAATCGATGAGCGTTGTGCCATCTACGGTAGAAATATGCGACCCTTTGGCATGGGCCGTGTAAAAAGGATACGGCTTAATTGCCCGGACCGGGCTTGAGACACCACCGGGCATCAGGATTTTTGCCTGCTCGAACAGGTCCCCGCTCTTCATTTCAGATCCACCCGCATGCATCGTAAGCAAAGTAGGTGATGATGAGATCGGCCCCCGCACGCTTGATGCAGGTCAGCGTTTCAAGAACCGTCTCTTTCTCTTTTATCCAGCCGCGTTCGGCAGCTGCCTTGATCATGGAGTATTCCCCGCTTACCTGGTACCCGGCAACCGGGAGGCCGAGTGTCGCAATTTCCGCAAGGACATCAAGGTAAGGGCCGGCGGGTTTTACCATCAGGATATCGGCGCCTTCGTCCATGTCAAGCCGGGACTCCAGGTATGCCTCGCGGCCGTTTGCCGGGTTCATCTGGTACGTGCTGCGGTCGCCAAACGAGAAACCGGACTCTGCTGCTTCCCGGAACGGGCCGTACAGGGCAGACGAGAATTTGGTCGAGTATGACATGATAAGCACGTCCTCGTATCCTTCTGAATCGAGCGCCTCCCGGATCGAAGCGACCATACCATCGAGCATGCAGGACGGGGCGACGATGTCGGCGCCGGCCTCCGCATGGCTGATCGCGATCCTGTTCATGAGGAGCAGGGACTCGTCATTCAAGAGATCCTTTTCCCCGCTGCGTATCCCGCCAACGATCCCGCAGTGGCCGTGGCTCGTGTACTCGCAGGCACAGACATCGGTGATAACCACCATGCCGGGGTACGCGGCCTTGATCCGCCGGACTGCCTGCTGCACGATCCCCTCGGCGTCGTAGGCGCTTGTCGCTGCATCGTCCTTGTGGGCCGGGATGCCAAAGAGAAGGATGGCCCGGATGCCCCGCTCCCACATCTTCCCGGCAATACCGGCGATCCCGTCCACCGGGTACCGGAACTGCCCGGGCATTGACTCGATAGGTTTTGGGGTCTTTGTGGTTTCATCAACAAAAAGAGGGGCGACAAGATCGTTTTTGGTCAATGTCGTCTCACATAAAAGCGGCTGGACATTGCGGGTACGTACCCGCCTCATTCTTCGCTCTGGAAACATGCGCACCATACCCCGAACGTTACTGATTAAGATTGCAGATGCATCGTATTTATGGTTATATTATCCGGGAGGACGGCTGCCGGGAACGGGCGGGTAATCTATTTCCCGTTTTCGGGTTTACCTGTATAGATATGCAGAGATCGTTTTTCTTCGGACTGTGCCTGATCGTGTGTGCTGCCGTTCTTGCAGCCGGCTGTACGACAACGTCCGGCACGCAGGGCGCCAAGGCTCCCGACACTGCCGTGACGGTATCGTCAGCGAATGTTTCACTTGCCCCGCTCATACTTACCCCGGCCGATGTTCCGGCGGGTTTTAACCTTGTGACCAGCCGTGAGAAGTCGGCGAATGAGGTTGGCTCGCTTGCAAAAGATCTCGGGTGGCAGCAGGGCTATGTTGTGATCTATTCCTCACCATCAAACGGTTCGTCCGGTCCGTCCGCGATCACCCAGTCCATCACGGTTTACCCGGCAGATCAGATGTCCGGCATTGTGACCCTGGTAAACACGAACGAACGGCAGATTAACGGCCTTGACTTTTCCGACCTGCCGCTGCCAGCGACAGGACCAAAGACCTGTGCTTTTTCCGCTACGGTTAGCAAAAAAACCCCGACCCCTGCAACGACAAGCAGAATGAGCGTAATTTCCTCGGACAGCGGATCGTCCGCTCCGACAGAAGGATACCTCGAAGTGGTCTTTGCACAGGGAAACATTCTCGAAGTGATCCGGATGAGCGGACCCGGGGCGCAGTATGAAACGCTCAAAAACCTTTCAGAAACCGCCTACGCAAAACTTGGATAATATGTGGTGAGAGATACTTTTTTGTTCTCTCTTTTATCCGGGCTATCGTCAGCCAAGGAACGCGTTCGTTTTTTTTTAAGAACTCCATTTCATAATGAACCGGTCTTCGCCCCCGCCAAAGTAGGCCGGCTGTAGTGATTCCTGCTCGAAGCCTTCACGCCGGTATAGCCGCACGGCCGGTTCATTTTTCGGGGCAACAGTCAGGTAGATCGTTTTTACCGAATGCTCGTGCAGCACACCGGTTGCCGCCCGGAGCAGCGCGGTTCCTATCCCCTGGTGCCGGAACCCGTCCCGCACCATCATGCGGAGGATCCATGCCTGCGCGGGATCGTCCTGAACGATGGTTCCAACCGTAAAGCCGACCACGGTTGTCCCTGATACGGCCACAAGAAACGTCGCGGGAGAAAGGGCGGCCATCTGGCGGACAAAGACTGCCGACCGGTAGTATTCGTGTACGCCGGCAGATTCAAGTGCGGTGACTTCTGTAAAATCTTCGTCACGGTACTGCCTGATCAGGAGTTCGTGTGCGGTAGTCCCCATCATGAGTGTTGCTCTGCAATGATTCTCTTATCCCGACCGGGTGCCTCATTCGGGCGCGTCGCCGCTTTCGGGAGAGGTTACCACATTCCCCCGGGTGAGGGCCTGGACCAGCGCTTCTGCGGCGCTGCGATCGCCCTCCTCGGCACATGCCCGAATAGATGTGGTCGCATCCGTGAGGATCTTTTTGGTGAGCACCCGGGAGAGGTCGTCGATGACTTCCGCCGTCTTCTCATCAGCCCCGTTAAGCCGGGCAAGCGCCTTGTCCCGCTCGCGCACCCTGACTGCCTCTGCCCACGTGTGCAGGGCGGCGATGCAGTCATCGGCGGCTCTCCGGTGGAGCTGGCGGATGAAGAGATCCAGTTCTTCGCTCACGTACTCTGTCGCCCGTTCTGCCTCGGCCCTGCGGGTACTCATCGTCTGCTCGTTTACTTCCCGCAGGTTGTCCATCGTGAAGAGCCTGACACCATCGATTGCACCCGAACCCTCTTCAACATCCCGGGGCTGGGCGATGTCGATTAAGATCAGCGGGCGGGGATGGCCTTCGACCGGCCAGCACCGGGCCCGCATCGCTTCCTTTAATTCCGCCTTGTGGATGACCGGGTGCGGCGCGGAGGTGCACGAGATGACGACGTCCGAGAGGGTGATGTAGTGGTACAGTTCGGTGAGTTTGACCGCTTTTCCGCCAATCTTCTCCGCGAGCCTGACCGCCCGGCCGTACGTGCGGTTCGCGACATACATTGCGGTCAGGTGTTTTGCCATGAGCGCCTGAGCGACTAAAAGGCCCATCTCGCCACTCCCGACCACGAGGATGTGCCGGCCCTCAAGCGTCCCGAGCTCGGATTCTGCCAGGAGCACTGCAGCAGAACCGACCGAGACGGCACCCCGATTGATCTGCGTGCGCTGTCGCACGCCGACTCCCACATGGACGGCCTTGTTGATGCAGAGTTCAAGAAAACTGCTCGCGGTGCCGGCTTCCTGCGCGTCGGCAAGCGCTTTCTTGAGCTGCCCGATGATCTGGTCCTCGCCGACGATCATTGATTCAATGCCGGCGGCAAGCGAGAGGAGGTGATGGAGCGCGTCGCGGCCTTCGAGCAGGAAGAATTCCGACCGTCCCTGCCCGGCAAGGAAGTCCCGGAGCGCTGCCGCGTCGCCTTCGACGATGACTTCGACCCGGTTGCAGGTCTGGAGGAGGAGCACGCCGTGAAACCTCCTGCCGGCGGCGTTGAGAAATGCCGGTTCATCGCCAAACCGGAAGGTTTCCAGTGCCATGACATCAGCGGTGTGGTGGCTGACGCCGGCAATGGCAATCCGTGCATCAGGCTCAGTCATGAAGGTACCTCTCTTTGACATGTTCCCACGCACGAGCATGGGATTTTTTAAGAAGCGTCCAGACCAGTTTGTCGCCAAGCACCTCTGACAGGATCCGGCGCCGCTCTCCCTGAGTCACCGGCCGGTCCCGGAGCGCATCGCGCAGCCGGTGCTGGAGCACAATCATGGCATCGAGCGCCGGGTATCTCTTTTCAATATCCTGCCTGATGAACCGGGAGACTGCCGGGCTCTCGCCCCCGGTGCTTATGGCGATTGTGTAGTGCGCGCCCATCGTCATCGCCGGGATGATAACGTCGCCGGGCTCGCCGTCCGCGTTGTTAAAAAGTACGCCATGATCACGGCAAAGCGCCCCTATCCGGTCGTTCTCGGCCTTATCGGAGAGCGCCCCGATGACAAGGAATGCAGGCGCGATGATATGGTCGAGCTCCTCGTCCGTCGCCTTACGGGTGTCAAGCGTCTGGATCTGGACCGGCAGCGCCCGGCTGTCCGGGGCAAACGTCCTGCTGACCATGAGGACTTCAGCTTCTTTTGCGAAATGTTCGGCTTTGCGTGCCGCTACCTCTCCCCCGCCGAATATGACGACCTGTTTACCCGTGCACTCCACGAAGAGAGGGATCATTGATCTATAGTTAGAGCAATCGGGTTACATTAAGATATGGCATTTGGATCCGGGCAGGGAGCCGCAGCACCCGGAAGAAGAGCCCGGTATCCCGGACTCTCAAAACCTCCCGATTCTCTCCGGGGGAACCGCATGGCAAATACGCCCATTTTGCGCCCAGAGTTCGATATACTTAAATCGTTTGAGTGCCCACACTTTAGAGCGCATTGCGCCGATAGTGTAGTGGTTATCACTAGGCGTTGCCAACGCCTAAACCCGGGTTCGAGTCCCGGTCGGCGCACTTTTCTGGGGTTTTTGATGTTCAAGGAGCTTACACGCTTTTAATATTGCACCATCTTTTTATTGCATCGATAAAAATTAGTAATGTAAGTGATTTAGGTGTTATTTTAAGAGATTCCAATGATCTCCGGACACCTTGTTCAATTTCGCCATTTGAACGGAAAGAATCAGTTACATCACAGATTTTGGGATGATTATAATCTGCGAGTGACTTACCACCCCCATGATTACAGTGATATTGACCGATGAATTCTTTTTGAGGAATATTCTTTACTTCACAATAGTACAGTACATTTTTACCGGTTGTTACTCCATGTTTTAAACCGTGACCGAAAATCCATACATGAGTGGCATTTGGATTTTCTATTACATTTCTTACGTCCCCCTCATTAGAACAAAAATACAATTTATGTGCAATTCGAGGATTCTGAAAAGTAAAACTGATTAATAAAGTCGACACTCCTGAAAAACAATTAGCAAACTTAGTTCGGAGATCCGTGGCAATAACAATTATTGCATGATGTTTTTCATTGTCACTTATTTCATTATCCAAATTCGTTCCAATTAACCAACAATAGACTGAAGGAGGCCAAATAAGTATAATATATTCATATAGCCGGTTTTTTTGGGCCTCGTAATAAATCAAAAACCCAAAAAAAATGCCCACTATAAATGAAAATATAGGATCGGAAACGCCGTTCATTATTGTCATACCTAATATACGGATAATTCTTTTAAATTAGTATATCATTCGCCATGTCGCATTTTTCCGAAGAATTATATCGGTTCTTCTCCAGATTTAGGATGACATCAAATTAGCAAAAATGATTCAACTCGAATTTCCGAAAATTTTGTTGATTTGTAGTGTTAGAGTTCTAAAAATTCAGACCGATTCCTAGCTGAAATTTTTTGTGATTGCAAATATACTTTGTGCCATTCAAAATCTATCGATCTATCCCCCGCAGTTTCGTCGCTACTGGGGGTACTGCGACCTCCCTTTGCTCCTCACCCTTCGGGTCGTGCTCCTCATCACCTCTGCGAGGTGAGGCAGTAAAGAGGATGTATCCATCTTCGGTGACAGAAGTTCATGGGACTAATAATTTTTGGCCAGAATTTTTTAGCAGGGAAAAACTTGAAAAAAAATTCCTTCTAAAATTGGAGAAGAGCATTTATTAAAGAAGCTCAAAATAAATGGCTCGAAATTTTGTATCTATATGCTATCGTCAGGAGCCACGCATATCAATAGCCCCTCCCGGAATGGCATTAACGGATCGTTCGCATTTATCCTTTGTTGCTGTTCCTATTTTCATTATGCAGGTTAATGTTGATCACAGGCCCACTCTTTGAAACCCGTTTAACCCCCGAACGGCTACGTTTAGGAGCGCATTTATGATTACGGTCTTTCCCCCAACCTTCACATACAGGGCATGTCTCTTTATGAACCGTAATAGCCCCCATTTTCGTAGGAAGGTAGCCTTTACCCTTACAACGAGAGCAGGTAATATTCAACCCGCATTTAGGACATTTATATATCGTCATAACTTTCCTTCAACCCCCATTTAATAGAGCCAATATATAAATTGTTGGATTTTACGTTAAATCCGGTATCATCTGCAATTTATTCTTTATAGGCTTAAAGTAACTTACAGTCGTTAATATTGCCCTTTGGAATCTCCCGGTATACCCGTTGTATTGTTCTTCCATCCCGTTGGTTCCTGTAACAGCCAGACCCAGTACTTCTCTATTTTCACCTTGAAAGAACAACCGCCGAAAATTCGTATGAGCCAGATCTGGAAGCGGGAGTATCCTTTTTTGGCAGCCGCCCCCTCCATTTATGGCAGGAGAGGGTACCCCCCATTTGTACAAAGGTGGCACCCCCCACTCCCGGGCAACTAGAGGGGGGTGGGGGGATCATGCTTTTAAAAAATTGGTCGGGGGTCAGGGTACCTCTCACTTTTGGGAGCGGGGGGTACCCCCTTTGCAAGAAAAGAGGCCCCTACCCCCAAAGCCATCGGCCGGCAAAATATACATTCAGACGATAACTCCACGCGAATCACAGGTTTCGGAAATGCCGGAAAAGGAGGGTAGGGTCCCTCTTATGCTCGGACAGGGGGGTGGGGGGTCACGCTTTAAAAAAAATTGGTCGGGGGGTAGGGGTACCTCCCATTTTTGGGAGCGGGGGGTGCCACCCCGGGCTGGCAGGAGGGGGTACCCCCAATGGACCGGGAATCGCTTCGGTAAGTCCTATTAAAAAAATTCTGATGTTTGTAAAGGAAAATTTAGAGAAGTACAGGACCTGTGAGTTGACATGTTCGGGAGGCCGGGATGCTTGCCTTGGGGGATAATCGTTCAATATTTATCGAGGATAATTTAGAGAAGTACTGAGACCGGATGATTTTCCCTGTTAGGTCTCATAATCTCCGTCCCGTACCATTCAACGTTCTTTTTATCCGGTTCTTTCTTGTAGGCCATCACTTTACAGAGGTCACAGGAAGTCCTATAAAATTTCCAATAAATTTTCCAAACACATAAAAAAACCCGCATGAAGTCAAAGATTTCGCACCAAAGCAATGAAAATTTTGCACTCAAAACTCGAATTTCCATTTGCCTGCTCTATCGACTGAAGTTTTCAAAATTTTCATGACAAAATTACGATGCCCACCCGCCTCAGGGCCCCTCGCGGGGCACGGCGGGGCGAGTGCGGTTTCCCCTTCCCCGATCCGACGCGGGGGCTTCCTTCCGGGGGCGGCGGCACTCATCGCTCATTGGGGCTATGGGGGCATCAGCCCCCATCAGAATCGGGAATGAAAAACTATCTCATTAGGCCGGAACAAGAGACGCCAGGTTGTTGCGGAGCCGCAGGGCATCCGAAGTGAGGTTGGCCGGGTCTTCTTCGACATAGACTGTCCAGAGCGTTGCGAGTTCTTCAGAAATGCCGGCAATGCCTTCTTCCAGTGATTCCGCAGAGACCACAAGGCCAAATTCATTGCTCGAAAGGGTCAGCCGGTCGTCTTCGTGTTCAACGGTAATGATCAGCCGCCGGGCCAGACGGTAAACGCGACCGTTGATCTTCAACCGGTCGAGACTGATCGTCTGGTCTGCCATCTTCAGCATAATTATACATACATACCGTTTCCGGTGTAATAGTTTTTCCGGCCGGGGAAACCGGATAATTTTTTTATTCTGTAAGAGGGATTTTCCGGCAATGGAGGACTCACAGACCGGTAAATGGCAACGTAATTTAGCGGCCTTCCTTTGTTCGCGAAAAACCGGCAGGTTTACAACCCTCCGGAATTATAGAGACACTCATGGAAATCAGGATGCACCAACGAAGATCACTTCCGATAACTCCTTGAAATGCGCGTCACCGGTCAGGACCTTTGCCTGGTTCATAAGGGCCGTCGCATAGATTATCGCATCTGCAATGCCCCCTTCTTTCATGCTCCTGCGTACTGCTCCCCCGGCCCGTGCGATGCCGGGATCTACCGGGACGAGGCGGCTCCTGAGTTTAATCCCGGCTATCATGAGATCCATCCGATTCTTGTCCTTTCCATAGAGCCGCTCCAGTTCTGCGATAGTTATCGTTGACGTAATCTTGTGTTCGGGGCCCTCAATGATGCCACGAACGAGATCATTAGCCCTCCAGTACTCAATCCACGCCCATGTGTCCAGAACAACCGCGATGTTAATCCTCTCCGTTGCACACGTACTCTTTCAGATCCGGGAATGCTCCGAAATCCGAGGGGAGATGCTTCTGCCGTTCTGTGATCAGGAACATGATCGCTTCATCGTACGTCCTGAACTGTTTCTCATCGACGATCTGATCGAGCCACTGTTTCGTTGACCTGAGGACCTGCATGGAGGCGCGGGGCTCCTTAACCGGGACGACATCCTGCGTTAATTTTCGTGCCTTCACCCGCACAGGTATCCGGGTTCCCGGGCGAGGATCCTCCATCGGGATTGCTTGAGCTTTCGCCATGGTTGTATGTGTAATGTATACATTATACAATATTAAGTGTGGCGTGCCAGAGATTCTCTCCTAAAACTTTTTCAATAAAACGGACATTAATTGTGGCACTCTACAATTAAATGACAATAAATGACTGCGGTCTTTCTGGCATTGTCCCATGAACATGTACCAGACAAGATACACAGTTTTTTTTGCAGGTTGAAGTGATCAGGATCTTATCGGCCATCAGCCGGATCCCAGGAATACAACATCCGGCAAATTTTTGAAGTGAAGATCCCCGGTTACAATCGTATGCTTCCCCAGTTTTGCGGTCGCAAGGATGATCGCATCTGCAATCCCTCCCTGGATCTCGTTGTGGCGCAGCATCCCGGCCAGTGTTGCGATCTCCCGGCTGATGGGGATCAGGGTACAATAATTCAGCATCTCGTTTACCCGGGCGTCAACCATCGTTTTTCCCTGCGGGGCGAACCGCTGTGATACTTCATCAAGGGTGATCATGGAGATCACCAGATCGTTATCGGATTCGATATATTCCTTTGCGCGTGACCCGGCCTCGTTCCAGTAATCGATCCAGACCCAGGTATCAAGAAGGAACGCGATAAGGATCCTCCTCCTCATCCCGTTTGAAGGGGCCGCCGCTCGGGAACTTCCCGGCAGAGGAGGGCATGGTTTTTTTCTGCTCGCGGATCAGGAAGCCGATGGCCTCGTCATAGGTCTCCAGGTGTTTCATCTCCTTGACCTGATCGAGCGTCATCTTGGTCATCAGGGTAACCTGTATGGTACTTTTGGGATTCGCGGCCGACATTTTTTCTTTCGTCATGCCCTTGCCGCGAGTCCGGGGACGGTAATTTCCAGAACCCTGTGCCAGGTGCGCTGCTTTTGGCATACGTTACATACTATAGTTTATAGTGCTAAAAATGATTTCGGGCCAGGCTCCCTGCGGTACTGTGATAAACAGCCATTTTTCGATCCATCGGTATAGACCCGGGATCGGACTTACCTGCCGGGGGCAGCGGCACTCCTCGCTCGTCGAGGGTATGGGGGCATCAGCCTGATCGCCCCCGGTATACCACCTTACCCTGGAAACTGCCTCATCAGACCGTCCCTCTCCCATGATCATTTCTCCGACGGAGACTTCCCGGGCCGGTACCACCTTATGGAATCTCCAGTGGAAATGGTGCCAATCCTCTCCACGATTATCGTTAAAATCAGATATTTTGGGAAACGGGCCGTTTTAATCAGGAAAAAACCGGCGCCTTTAGCGGCCTTCTTTTGGTGGCGAAAAATCGGCAGGTTACCATCCGTCCGGAAACCTGATCTGGCCAGGAACAACGCTATGGCCGAAAAATAAAGGGGGTTCCTTATGGCGAAAAATGACAGGGTTTTTCCGGGCAAAATATCCCGGATCTGCCTCTCTTGTGTTGACATGCGGGAAATAAGGGTATCCGGATGGCGGGGTACGGTCATTTGAATGGTTTTTTACCGTCAGTAGTGAGGGAAACCCCCACTTGTGGGGGAAGGAAGGCAACAGACCTCATCTACCTGATCCAAATCTCAAAACCAGGATAGTCTTTCCCGTCCCTGCCGCACTTTTCCGAAAAGTTTTGAGCGCGAGCTGAGAATTCCAGAAAATATCCGGCTCAGCTGTCGGCAATTTCAAAAAACAATTGGATCGATTCCTGATAATTCCGGAAAATGTCCGGCCCGGCTGCTGAGTATTTTCAAAAATGATCGGATCGTTTCCTGGGAATTCCGGAAAATATCCGGCTCAGTTTCTGGGAATTTTCAAAAAAGAACGCCACGACCCGGTACCGGAACTGGCCAGACCCACGAATAATCATCACAACCTACGTCGGATGCTGCTCCGACCGTGCGCCCGTGCAGGAAAAAGAACGGCTCAGCTGCCGGGTATTTCAAAAAATGATCGGATCGTTTCCTGAGAATTCCGGAAAATATCCGGCCCGGCTGCTGGGAATTTTCAAAAATGATCGGATCGTGTTCTGAGAATTCCAAAAAAAGACCGGGCCGGGCCATTGAAAATTCCTCACAACAGCGCCGCGTTCTTGTTCCCGGACTTCCTTACCGGGTCATCGTACGACCATCCGGGCTCCCGCTTCCCTATCGCTTTTGAAGGAAACGCCGCCGCGATCTCCGCATAGGCCCGGTCGAGCAGCGTCCGGTAGAACGGCAGGTCAAACGATGCCGCACACCAGGCCGGTTCCACACAGTAGCGCCGGGCATCGGTTACCACATACCGGATCTTCATGCCGGGCGCGATCGCGATCCCGTGATCTTTGTAGGCCTGCACCGCTGCGCCTTCGATGCACCGGTGCCGGTACGTGAGCCGGCTGATCCGGCGGCTGATTTCCATCTCCCCGGGGCTTGCCGCCATAAGGGCCCCGGTCGTCTCCCGGAAAATTCCCGTGACCTCCTCCCTTACCTCATCGAGCTGCCCGACCGTCTCCGCACGCTTCATCACGTCAAGCATCCGGCGCTGCATCTCCCGCACGTATGCCGGCGTATCATGCCGCCGGGCCGCAATCCCCCGGACTTTGATGCTCCCGTCCGGGAGACGGCCGTAATACCGGTTGTATGCACCAAAGCCGTCCGCGAGCGGCAAAAAGACGATCCAGTCAAAGTGTTCGACCTCAAGGAGCAGGCCGGTCGCTTCCTCGACCCGGGATTTTAAGAGTTCCACCGGGGCACCCTGCACCCACAGGCAGTCGACAATCCCGTGCAGGACCGAAAAACCCAGGTCTTCTGCAATGTCCTTTGTCCGGAGCAGGATCTCCCGGGACCGGCCCGTGATCGCTTCGTGCACCTCGATTCTCCCGAACTTCGCGTTCTTGTAGCCGGTGTACCCGAAGCAGGTCACCAGCATCCACTTGAGCACCGCATCGATACCGGCAACCTGCGGGTCGGTCTTCTTCAGGTTTTTTGTCCGGATCCGCAGGTCGAGAAGGGGCTTGAGGGCAAGGGGGAGAAAACCCGGGCGCTCCGGGTGCTCCACCGTCTCGGGCGACAGGTTTGCCTGCACGATGATGGACGGGTACATCGAGGTAAAGTCAATCTCCTCGACATTCTCAAAGGTGCCGGGCGAGGGCTGGAACATCATCCCGCCCCGGTCCGCTGCCTGGAGATCCGCAAACTTCCTCACCTTCTCCCCGTCGCTCTTGCGGAAGGGGACGGTAATTTTCCGTTTCAGGGCCTCGTACACTTCGTAGGAACTGACCAGCGTCCCCGGGGTAAACCGCGAGGCAAGGTTGGGGGACAATCCCGATAACCGGGAGGCCATGAAGACCCCGGCAAGTCCCCCTTCGCGGTACACAAACGACTGCCCGGTATCGATTAAGATCCTTCCCTCGGGGATAAGGGCCGACTCCTTATGCTCCATCCGGCCGTAACTCCAGTACGACCGTGCATCCATCGAGCGGTACCGGCCGGTCCGGGAAAATGGCATCTCAAGACCGAGCGCCTGAGCCTCGCGGTGCATCTTTGGCATCCACGCATCCGCATCCGTCATGAGGATAACATCCGGGTCGGCCGCAGTCACCAGGGAGAAGAGATCAAGAAGGACCGTCCGGGGTTCCCCGGCCAGCCGTTCGGTGCACTCATGCACAACCTCGATATCCGTACATACGGGCGAGCGGGCCGGATCGTCACGCACCCGGATCTCCAGTTGGCTGAGGGAATGGGAGACCTCCGGGGAGAAACGTTCGGCCGGGTCGTCACTACAGGGAACAATACCGTTCTCTGCCATGAACCGCTGGTCGCGCCGGGTATCCACGTTGTAGAACTGCGCATCGAACCCGGTCTGCCGCTCGATTGCCTCTGCCACCTCGCGCCCCGCATAGACCGCGTACCCGTCAAGTTCCCCGAAGATTGTCGCAAACGTGCAGGCCTCTGCCCGGTACTGGTCTTCCAGAGCCCCGATCATCTCATAATGGGCGTGAGGGTCGGGCAGGTGGAGGTAGAACGGCGGGTCGTAATCATGGTGGACCCGGGTGACGGTGCCGTCTTTGTACCACAGGTCAATGCCGTCCCGATACCCGGAGTCAAGGATCCACACGGTTATTCACCTGCGCTTCGAGCCGGTCCTGGCGCTTGAGGACCTCGACAAGCACGGAGAATACCACGGCTTCAAGCGGGTCGTCACAGCCGGCAAACGCCTCGCTCGAATGCATCTTTGCAAGTTCGGCGAGCCGTTCGCCGTACCGCTGGTCCTCTTTCTTGAGTGCCCGGGCCGACCGGGCCCACCGGTCCGCGGTACTGTTGACCCCCAGCCGGATACTGGGAAACGTCCTCCCCATCACCTCACCTCCAGCGTTCTCTGGCCCGCGGGCCGCAGGCCGTACTGCCGCATCCCCCGGGCGGCACGGACCGGCTGCCCTTCAGCCCCATCCGCGACAATCTCGATATAGCGATCGGCCCTGCGGGCGAGGGCCGAGAATGTGCGGTCCATTGCCGGAGTATAGAGGATGACCAGCGATTCCCGTCCCGCCTCTTTTAAGGCCCCGGCCACCGGTTCGAGAGTATTTGCGGCCCCGTCAAAGAGGGAGGGGTCGTGCTCGACAAAGACCACCGTGTGGCCGGCTTCCCTGAGCATGGTGAGGAGCTGGTGGGAGGTAAATGCCCGGCGGACCTCGAAGTTTGTCGACGACCGCTGGATGCCCGACAGGATGCGGGAGTAATTTCCCCCGATGTAGAGGAACAGGAACCGCTGGAGATCCGCGTTGCTGTTGAGCGCCGAAACCATCACCTTCTCGGGTGCGATCACGGCAGAATATGTTCCCGGCTGGAGCGCCAGTCCCTTGCGGATCTCGATCTGCATAGCACCGGATCACTGCGGTACTGAGGGGGATATAGATCCGGCCATGTGCGGTGCGAAAGTGATCATGACGAGTGCGACTTCGTACTCCTCTGCCCAAAAGATACCTTAAGACGTTACAAAAACCGCATGCGGCATCATAGAGAAGGCGTATATCATCAACCTGACAAGAGACCACGTCAAGTCTGATGAATACAAAAAACAAGGAGAATCGTATATGAGCGTATACTATTTTTGTACAGGTTGTGAATACATCAAAATCGGGGTGGTCCCGGGATCTAAAACATCGACAGCAGGCGGATGGTCATGCCCGGCCCGGTTCAACCCGAGGGAAGGGAAATGGCCTTCAACGGACGGGGTAAATCCTCACGAATGTCCACGGAATGAGCAATTTATGGCTCTTCAGAAACAGAGTGGCGACCGCAAACTCCGGTGAAACCCCTGTTTTTTCTGATAGTGAGGCTTGTATTTTTATCTTCCCGGTGCGTTGTCGGGACTGTACAGTCCTGAAAGTATTTCTCATAGATCTTTGCATACGAGCACAAGAACGTTTCATCATCAGACTCACCACCCAAAAACCCGGATACCAATACCGAAGATTGCCTCTTGCGGCAACCGTCTCCAGAACGCGAGATTCGGGGATTCAAGGTTCTCGAAATCCAGACTGCCGTGAGGTCGGTCATTGTACCAAAGGATAAAATCATCAAGGGTCTCGAACTCATACCTGAACCGGCGATAGGTATCGAACCATTTCTCAATTTTCCCGTTAGTCTGGGGATGTTTCACCCGGGCAGGAATCGGTCGGATACCCTGAGATTCGAGATATCGTTTGAATTCGCTATCCCAGTTCCCGTTTTCATCGATCCGATGAGCGCCGAACTCGCTGCCATGATCCATGATCAGTTCGCGAAGCGGGCATATCGATCCATATTCCCGAAGTGCTCGTTCGACGATGGCTATTGAATTCTCTGTATTGATGGTAGCAAATTCATCGATTGCCAGAATCTTTCGTGATGAGTCGTCCAGGATCGCACAGATCTTGAGTCCACTGACGGGATCTTCATGCCAGTCGATATGGCCGGCTGACATGCTGTGTTTCCGCTCGTACCGAACCCACTTTCGTTGTTTTCGTTTGGAGGTTTCTGCTTTGGCAAGTCCCCGGTCCATGAGATACCGATGTATTCGGTTGTGTGAAATACTTACGGTATAGTCGTTCCATATCAGATTCTCTAACATCCGCGCTCCATACCGAAACCGTTGGTACGCCTGGTCTATCACACCGGATTCCGCAGGGGTTACCGGTTTCTTTGGTCGGCCCATCACCTCACCAATGAGGGGAATCTCTCCGGTTTCCCGATACTGCTTCCATAGTTGATCCACACGACGCCTCGTTATTCGCTGGATCTTTGCGATTATTCCGGATGATTCTTTCTTCTCTTTCTGACGGATTATCCACCGGATTTTCTTCTTGTTCAACTTCATCGTTGAACCGGTCTTCGGCTCAACGGCGGATATAGGAAATACTTTCGGGACTGTACAGTGCGTTGTCGGGACTGAAACGAACATGAAGTTATTGTGACCCGGCAGTTGACTCATTAAAATTCCCGATAACGCACCCGCACCCATCAGCATCAGGTTTAACCGCTCACTCGTTTCATGTGGGTATATGCTTGAGGAGTTCTGCGAAGGAAACCATTGCGATCAATACGCCCCTTCCCTGGGAGGGGCTTTTGCAAAGTGTTTAATGATGCGGAGGGAATTGTCCCGGGTTGCTTATTGCCCTCTTGGGAATGAGAAAATTGATCCCATCAGTGCAAAAAAATGAGGGGATCCCAATACCGGCGGTCCGCGTGTTTTCGGACCGGGTTTTGTGTAACTATACCACCCGTCCTCATCCCAAGTGTTGACACATTTTTTGGCGATCCTTTTACCCCATTGTCTGCTCGAACGCTCAAAACAGGTACGGACAAACGACCAGATACAGCAGCCATCGGCCCCGGTGAAAACTGCCTTCGGGAATAAAGAATATTCTGAAAAATATGAGAAATGAAAATGGGATTATGCTCTCTTTCCGCTGGATTTCTTTGCATCGCTCTTCGCTGCTACGGGAGCGGTCTTTGAAGCGGGGGCAACTGCCTTCTTTTCCTTATGTGACGTGGGTATCACTTCCTTTTTTAGTGGTTTTCGTTCATTTGTGGTTTTTGCCACTAATTCATGTTCTTTTGGTACCGGGATATACGTTTTGTCCCTGAACCGGAATTTGGACGATTTAAAACGGGTATTTTTGTGGACAGGGGCCGGGAAACGCGAAACGGGGAGAAAAGGAGAGAAGTACCAAATTCTTTTTTTAAAAAATGAAAAATGAGTCCCTGACCGCAGATGCTTGCAGAACCGGCACTTACGAACCGATCAGAATCGGGGCCTGTACTTCAGACGCTGTTTCCTGCAGGGGATGCAGTACCGCGGGTGCGTGATGCGAAGATTCTCCTGGCGATTCCCGTTCTGCGTGTTCAAAATGTCCTGTTAAGATTTGATTCTGCTGTGTAAGTGTTGCAAGGATCTGTCGGTTGACTTCGAAGTTTTCCCGGGTAAGCGCGGAGATAACTCCCAGGATCTTTGTCTGGTCTGCGATCAAGGTAGCAATTTCTTGAGCGGATTTTGTACCGGCTTCTGCTGCATGAATGGACTGCGGCCGTTTCTTTGCAAATTCGCTCTTGCGTTTCCAGATCTTTGAGATACTGTCAAGACCTTTTTTGGTATCGGGGAACGCCGCGAGGTATCTCTCATAAAATTCATGGCTGTCTCTGCACTGGAGGACGAGGTCAATCTCTGCTTCTTCGACCACCTGGTATTTGCGGACCGGGGTTTTTTGCATACGGGTGCCTTCCTGAATCTACCATACGCACTGACAGGGATAAAGGACCGGGCCCGTGCGGTGCGAAAGTGATCCCTCCCCTGATACCTGCACAAGATTGATGAGTCCCCGCACGAGAATGACCATTACCCTGTGTGGCCGGTACTCGCTTGCCAGTATCGATGACCTCTGCGGGAGGTTCCGGGTCATTGACCCGATGATCGGATTCCGGTCGCACTTCAATATCGCGCCCGGCAGCACGAACCCGGTGATCGTGGCGCACGAGCGGGCAGAAGCGGTCATGATGCAGTGGGGTCTTGTGCCGCACTGGACACGGGACATCAAGGAGGCCCGGCGCCCGATCAATGCCAGGGCGGAAGGCCTCGGAGAGAAACCGATGTTCCGGGATCTCCTGCGGGGGAACCACTGCATCGTTCCCGCGAAGGTGTTTGAAATTGTTGACCGATCAACTAATTTGATATATCGGGATCGTTAGAGCATAAGCTGTGATGCATGCAATAGAGGTTTCACATTTGACCAAAAAATTCGGCGCCCTTACCGCGTTAAACGATGTGAACTTCTCGGTAGATGTGGGAGAAACGTTTGGTTTTCTGGGACCCAACGGTGCGGGGAAGACCACCACGATAAGGATCCTTACCGGAATATCGTATCCTACCTCCGGGACGGCGACCATCTTCGGCCACGATATCGGGCGCGACACGATTGCGGCACGGCGGTCCATGGGGATCGTTTCCGAGACCTCAAATGTCTATGATGACCTGACCGCATGGCAGAACATGATCTTTTCCGCAGAACTCTACCATGTCGGCCGGGATGAGCGGGAGAAAAAAGCGGCCGAATTACTCGCCACCTTTGACCTGAACGAGCGGCGAAATGACAAGGTGCATGGTTTTTCCAAGGGCATGAAACGGAGGCTGACGATTGCCATGGGTCTTGTCAACAGCCCGCGCCTTCTTTTCCTTGACGAACCGACCTCTGGCCTTGATGTGCAGAGTAACCTCATTATCCGCGATGTAATCACGGGTCTTATCCATGAGGGGGTTACCGTATTTTTGACAACTCATAATATCGAGGAGGCAAACCTGATGTGCGACCGGGTGGCAATCGTCAACAAGGGGACTGTCGCCGCCATCGACGCACCGGAACGGCTCAAGAAAACGATCCAGAGTGCGCAGTCAGTTGTAGTCTCCTTTGACCGTGCCTCTGCCGGACAACTTGACGAGGTTCGCAGCCTTCCGATGGTCAATGATGCCATAAAGGAAGGAGATAAGTTCCGGCTCTATACAGAAGATCCCGCAACGGTCATCGAATCGGTGATGGAGTATGCCAGATCAGGAAATCTCCGGGTGATCAGCATCTCCACCCTGGGACCAAGCCTCGAGGATGTGTTTATAAAATTGACCGGCCTGCAGAGAACGGGAGGGGCGATCCATGCCATTGACTGATGAAGGGAAAGCCGGCGCATGGTTTGCGCGATTCAGTCACGAGATCTCCGCAGCATGGGCGATCTCGCGCAAGGACATGATCACCTACTACATCAAGCCCAACATCATCATGATGGGGATTCTCTTCCCGCTCTTTATGTTCCTCGCATTTGCTATTGGGAAGAACGCCCCGCCGGGCACGCTCGTCCCGGGCCTCATCGCAATCACGCTTCTCTTCTCGGCATCCTCGATCGAGCCGGTTTCTATCCCCATCGAACGGCGGGTAAAGACGTTTGACCGGCTGCTCTCAGCACCGATCTCGCTTCATTCACTGGTTTTCGGTGAGAGTCTCAGCGGTTTTCTCTATAGTCTCGGTATTGCATGTATCCCGCTCATAGCTGGGGTAATCCTGTTTGCCACGCCGATTGAACATGTACCGGTTCTCGTGATTGCCATGGCACTGACTGCGTTCTGTTTTGCAACACTCGGTACCCTGTTTGCTGCGTACCCCACCGAGAACGTCGGAGAAGTGATGTCGATCCTCAACACGGTCCGGCTGCCGCTCATCTTTATCTCCGGTGTCTTTATCCCATTGTCGGCCATGCCGCAGATCGGCCAGGATATTGCACTGCTCTCCCCGCTGACGTACGGGAATGACATGATCGCGTACGCGTATACCGGCACGTCGCTCTTTTCGCCGCTGCTGGATATCCTCGCGCTGGTGATCTTCATTTTGATCTTCCAGTTCACGGCAAATCGTCTCTACAAGAAATTCAACGAATAATCTGGCCCGAATCGTCAGGATAATGCGCAGAACCGGCTAAAATAACGGATACCTGTTTCCATTTTTAAATATTGCTTTTATCGTGTCACCGGCCTTATGCCCATCAGACTCAAGAACCACCGTTCATCAGATGACGGATATTCGGGTTTGTAACGATATTGCAAAAAATCATCTCGATACCAGTCCTGGAGATCTGCAACGTCTCGGAAAAGGGCCGCACCGGACTCCCCCCGGTCTGCACGAGTTTCCCGATATCGGGAGGTATTTCTTTGGGAGCGGTAGTAGGATTGATGAGTCACTGCGTAAGAATAACCAATATCATGTGTGGCCGGTACTCGCTTGCCTGTATCGATGACCTCTGCGGGAGGTTCCGGGTCATTGACCCGATGATCGGCTTTAAGTCGCACTTTAATATCGCGCCCGGCAGCACGAACCCGGTGATCGTGGTGCACGAGCGGGCAGAAGCGGTCATGATGCAGTGGGGCCTTGTCCCGCACTGGGCAAAAGGCGTTGTTACCTGGCCACATCTCTTCCGGCTGCCGGTTATGTGGGGACAACTCGTACCGCACTCAACAAAGGACATTCCGCCCACCGCTCGGCCCTTCAATGCCCGGGCCGAGGGTCTCGCAGAGAAGCCGATGTTCCGGGATCTCCTGCGGACGAAACGCTGCATCGTTCCCGCGAGCGGGTTCTTTGAGTGGAAACAGGAAGGCGGGCGCAAAGTCCCGTTCTACTTTCGGGTGCGGGACGACCCGGTCTTTGCCTTTGCCGGCCTCTACGATATCTGGAGCAACCCGGCGGGTACGACCCTTTCGACCTACACGATCATCACGACTGCGGCAAACTCCCTGATGGCCCCCGTCCATGACCGGATGCCGGTGATCCTCAAACAGGACGACGAGATGCGCTGGCTGTCCCGGGCAGTTCTTCCCGAGGATGAGCTACAGCGGATTCTCGTGCCGTATCCTGCGGAGGGGATGGTGGCGTACCCGGTCTCGGAGCGGGTAAACAGCCCTGCGGTGGATGATGTGGGGGTGACTGAACCGGTGAAGGGGTTGTGAGGAGTCCCCGGGTCAGCGGAAAAATTCCATGGAGCTGGCCCGCTGGCCTGACGCCGGGATAATGGGCCGGCCTCCCGGATGGCGTCCCGGCATAACAAATGGCCGGTTTTTAAAGAATAACAGGAAAGAAAAAGAAAAATTTGGTTTTTGCACGCCGTCACACAACGGTTTTCTGGCGTTACCATTTCTCAGGGAATGCCATCTCGACGTACAAGTCCTCAAGCCGGGCCTTGTGGCCGCTCTCCATGGCGGCGAGGTTCTGGAAAAGGCTTTTCTGGACAAAATCGCTGGTCGAATTTGCAAGCTGCGTATACATCTGCATCGCTTCAAGTTCTTTCTTGATCGCAAGGACAAGACCGTCAATGGGTTTTAAGTCCATCGTAAGTTTCGGGGTTTCGAGACTGTCGCCAACTTTGTAATCGTTCGCCTTGGCGATGTGAAGATCCTTTACATCCTTTGTAAGCAGACCTTCAAGGAACTGCCGGTGCTTTGTCTCGTCTCCGGCGAGTTCATTAAAGAGATCCTTTAAGTTTGCATCCTTGACCCGGTCAGAAACTGACCGGTAAAATGTGTACGATTCCACTTCCCTGCTTATTGCCATCTGGATAATGTCTTTTATATCAGTCATTTCATCTATCCTCCATATGCCCTGTCGGGATCATAGGGTAATTATAATTAAGTAGTATATAATTTGTCGGATTATGGACCCTTAATGCCCCGGCTTATTCTCCCGTTCGTAACCGTACCATCACACCACGAGTTCGTCTTCGAGAGAGGATGGTGCAGAGAGACCGGGATTTAATTCACCAAAAAAAACGAAAATGTTTGGGGGGTAATCCGTTCCCGTTGTGGACGACCCCGACATGACACCCTCCCAGAGACAAAACCCGTTATTTCATGCCTGAGATACACCACAGGATTTATTGCATGTACTTTTGAAAGATTACCTCAAACGATGAGCCTGATGATGCCGGACCGGCCTGTTCGAAAAAGAGTGTGATCGATGGCTCATTACCTGATCGATATCCGGATGATGGGGTCGGTGAAGCACCAGATTAGCTTGCTGAGCCACCAGCTGGACGGGAAATTCAATCTCAAAAACAAACTGGTGATCCCACATATCACGCTCGCCGGGCCGTTCTCGACAACAAATGAAGAAACACTTGTTGAAGATTTCATGAGGATCTGTACGAACCAGATGGAGATCCCGAAATACGAAGTAGGGGGTTACGGGTTTTTTCCCGATACAAGAGTGGTGTATGTCACCATCACCCCCGATGAGGCCTTAAAACAATTCCGGTACCAGCTGGCCCGGGCCATCTCCCCCTATTGCTCATTACGGGACTATGATCTGGATTCTGCCGACAATTTTAAGTTTCACGCAACGCTTGCCATGAAACTTGACTGGCTCACCTTCCAGAGAATAAAATGGTATATCCGGGGACAGGAGGGTGTCATCTACCGGCACCACCCGATCCGGGCAACACTGCTCAAAAATTCCAGGATCCTGTGCGAATATGATTTTGTCCAGGAAAGAATGCTCTCCCGGGCGCAGGCCCAAAACCGGGCGACACGGAAGCGCGATTTTGATATGCTTAAAGTGTGGGATGACGGGAGTTGGGAGGGTGTGTAGTATCGCCCGGTAGTTCATTTGTCTTTTCGTGAACCCCGGATCATACTTTTTTTCGGCATGACTGTACATACCCGGTCTGATTGTATAGTAAATCCACAAAAAAGAGAAAACAATTAATGAGGCCAAAAAGATTATTTCTTCTTGGGGGCTGCCTTCTTTACGGCGGGTTTTTTTGCTGGGGCCTTCTTTGCGGCCGGTTTCTTTGCTGCAACCATATTCGTCACACCTCCCACCGGAAAGGGTTATAATTTTCATTATTCTATGAATACATAAATATTTTGGTCGAAATGGGTATTTCCTGCATAGAATCGCTATAAACCGCAACTTTGTCCCACGCAAAACCGGAGTATCCGGAATAGAGCGGATTTTACAGGCAATAGGTAGCGAAATGCGCAATCCTTATAATTAAGCCCCGTTTGCCAAAAAAAGGCTTGGTTGCGCACAATTATTGCAAGGTGCAACAGGCCGGGGCCGGATAAATCCGGCCCGGAACAGGTATTTTCTTAAAAAAACTGCGTTCCGCGCTTTCATTTGCCTTTTATTTGCTCTTGTGTGTTTTAAAACGGCGGATAAAAAAGCAATCTTTATGAGCGAGCGTTGTCCCATCGTGTACTGATGAAGCGGCAGTTTATTGTGGGGGTAATCGGGGGATTACTGGGTATAGCAACTGCAGTATATGTGATTTTTTCTTCAGGGACCCCCGATATGACCCTCTCCGGAGTCCAGGCAGCTCTTTTTTCCAGCCTCGGCCTGATGGGTGCGGCGATATCTGACAGGGAAACCCGGTTTGCCGGCTGGATGCTGCTCTCCTCCGCCATCTGGCTCACGCTCTCGGTTCCGCTTGCCGGTACGCTCAACCTGCTCTACTGGTATATGCCTGCCATCGTTATCCTCGGAATAGCGGCAGTACTCTGCTTCCTGGAGCCGGAAGTGGATGATGCAGATCCGCAGGAAGAGCCCGAAGGATAGTGAACCGGAATGTTTTCCGGGTTCCATTTTTCCTTACATGTTTCCGGATACAGGAGCAGGGAATCCGGTTTTGTAGATCGGATGATAAACGCATTCGCTGTAGTCTCGCGCTCACACAACAAAAAAAGGAAAATAAAATAAATTTGTTAACTTTTGGCCCTTGAGATTTTATGAAACAGCCCGTATTCTTGCTGTTTTAAAATCTGACGGTTTTACAGGTGTTTAGTGCCGTACCAGAATGGTTCAACCGGTACCGGGTACTTACTGCGCCTTATCGTAGCAGATCTTTGCGTCGTCATGCTTGCCCAGTTTGTCCAGCGTCGCCCCGATCTCGTTCCAGACCTCTTTACGAGAGGGATCAATCTCCAGCGCATGTTTGAACGATGACAAGGCGTCCTGGAATTTTTCCAGTTCCTGCAGGGCACGACCCTGGTGGATCCATGCATCGACAAAATCCGGCTGGAGGGAGATCATCGCACGGTATGCCTCTGCTGCATCCTCAAACTGCCCGAGCGCCTCAAGGGAGCTCCCCTTAGTAAAGTATGCAATCGAGAACGAGGGATCGATTGCAATTGCCCTGTCATAGGATTCAATCGCAGCCTTATGCTCCTGCTGGCCGGCAAAGGACATGCCCCTCCGGGTCCAGCCAATCGCATTCTCCGGGTCCAGTTTGAGGCCTTCATCATACGCGTCTCTTGCCTCAGAATACTTCCCCATATCATAGAGGGCGTTTCCTTTGCCAAACCAGGCATTGGCAAGTTTCGGGTTCTTTTCAATTGCTTTCTCAAATGACTCGAGTGCATCGCGGTACATGCCAAGCTCGGCAAGGGATGTCCCCTTGTGAGCGTATGAGTCGGCACCATGGGGATCGAGTTCCAGCGCCCGGTCGTAGGACTTGATAGCATCGCGATACTGTTCAATCGCTGCATAGGCAAGGCCGCGATCACGGTAGAGTTCAGCCAGATCCGGTTTTATGGCAATGGCATTGTCGTACTCCGTGATTGCTGCATCATAACTGCCCTCGTCATTTAAGGTCCGGGCTTTCCAGTAATGTGCCTGGTAGCAGGACGGGTTTATCTCCAGCGCCCGGTCAAATGCCCTGATTGCCCCGTCAGGATTCTGGAGTGCAATATACGCCCGCCCTTTCTCAAAGATTGCGTCGGTAAATCCCGGGTTCGCTGACAATGCCTGGTCAAATCCTGATATGGCTTCCTTGTATTTTCCCAGGTGGAACAGGGATCGCCCCTTCTCGTACAGGGCTTCAGGATAATTACTTCTGATCCGTAGTGCTGCATCAAACGAGGCCACCGCTTCCTCATACTGCTCCTGGCGGGCAAGCGCGACACCCCGGTAATGATACGCTTCAGCGTACTGCCGGTTGATGGCAATCGCATGATTAAACGCATCAACCGCCTCATCGTCCTGCTCTTTCTTGACGTGAGCAAGTCCCTTGTAGTAATACGCCTCCGATGATTCCGGCTGGATTGCAAGGACTTTTTCAAATGCATCAAGAGCCTCGCTCGTCTTTTCCAGGTGAATAAATGCCCGGCCCAGATTAAGAAGTGCCGGAGCATATGAAGCGTTGATAGCAAGGGCGTGGTTATAGCAGTCCAGTGCATCCTCGTACCGGTCCAGGTTTGCGAGAGCGATCCCCCGGTAGAGCCACGCTTCCGGATAGTCTGTCTGGAGAGAGAGTGCCCGGTCGAATGCGTTGATCGATTCCTGGTACATGGCGACTCCGCACAAGGCCCGCCCTTTTGCATAGAATGCCGGGGCACAATCCGGGTGCTGTACAAGCGCCGCATCAAAATTCTTTATCGCTTCCTGGTACCGGCCGAGGGCCAGAAGCGAGAGCCCGAACTGATAATACGCACGGGCATCTTTCTTGTCAAGGCCGATGGCCTTGGTATAACAGGAGATCGCGTCCTTGTGACGCTCAAGGGCAGAAAGGGCCATTCCTTTGCCGGTCCAGATACACGCATAGTTCGGACGGAGCCGGAGCGCAAGATCGAACGTGGCGGCTGCATCCCCGGGCCGCAGGAGCCGCAGGAGCGCCATTCCTTTGTGGTACAGCGCTTCATCGTGCTTGGGGCGCAGGGCAATGGCATCGTCATATGATTGGACTGCCTCGTTATATTTGCCTAATTCAAAGAGCGTCCTACCTTTGTAATAATGGGCGTCAATAAAATCAGGTTTTATTTCAAGCGCCCGGTTAAATGCCTCGACCGCATCGCCGAAGTTGTTGAGTGCCTGGATTGCACGACCCTTCAGGTACCATGCTTCTGCATTGGCCGGATCAATGTCCAGCGTCTTTCCGTATGATTCGATGGCGTCGTTGTATCTTCCAAGATCGTAGAGTACCATCCCCCGGTGGAGCCATCCGGGGACTGAATCCGGTGTGGACTGGATCACGTGATCAAATGCCTCAATTGCGTCATCTGGTTTGCCAATTGCAGCAAGGGAGATTCCTTTGTGATAGAATGCATCAGTGTTACCGGCATCGAGATCGATGGCCTTGTTAAACGCGAGAATCGCATCGTCATGCCTTCCCAGATCTGCAAGAGCACGTCCTTTATAGAAATAAACCCCGGCATAATTCTTGTCGATAAGCAGTGTCTTGTCAAAGGTCTTGACAGCCTCGCGGAACATACCCAGTGTAACAAGCGCCTTACCCTTCTCAAAGAGCGCATCGGCAAAGACCGGATCGATCTCCAGCGCGGCATCAAACGCTTTTACTGCCTCTTCAGAACGCCCGCTCTGTGCAAGTGCGATCCCCTTGTAACAGAGCGTCTTTGTATCCGAAGGCCGGAGGAGAAGGGCCTCTTTATAACTCTCAATTGCCTCGCTGTACTGTCCAAGCCTGTCAAGCGAGCGGGCTTTCTGGAACTGCGCATCGAAATGATCCGGGTTCAAGGAGATGGCATGGTCGAATGCTGCGATGGCTTCATCGAAATGCCGGAGATTCCCCAGCACGCAGCCCTGCTCGTACCAGGTTTCGGCATCCTCCGGGGTGTACACTAACAGGCGCTCAAACGATTCTGCTGCTTCAGCGTAACGTTCCAGGGCGGCAAGCGAGGCCGCACGGAAATACAGGGCATCAGTATTTTTCGGATCTCCGTCAAGGGCAACATCAAGCGCCGCAAGCGCATCTTCATATTTTTCAATATAAAAGAGCGCTCTCCCTCGTTCGAAACTGGCAGTGGGATCCGATGGCTCAATCTCAAGCACCCGGTCAAACGAACCAATGGCGTCTTCGTACTTCTTGAGGGCAGCAAACGCCCGGCCCCGCTCCAGATGCACCTCGTGATCATCCGGCTGGAGTGCAATTGCCCGGTCAAACGCCGCTATCGCCGCTTCGTAATGGCCGGTACGCATAAGTGCTCCGCCTTTTCTGGACCAGATATCAGGGTTATCAGGGCTGAGCGACAGTGCAGCGTCAAAGGCCATGTCGGCTTCCTCGTACCGCTCGAGTACGACGAGCGACTGTGCCCGGAGATAGGCTGGATCGTAGTTGTCAGAGAGCTGGGTAAATGCAAGACGGAAGATTTCCTGTGCTTCGTTATGCCGGTCCAGAATGGCAAGGGTCTTTCCTTTCTCAAAAAGGATCTCACCGTTGCCCGGTTCCCTCCCGAGTGCGATGTCAAAAAGGTGGAGCGCATCCTCATACTGTCCCAAGCGGTACCATGCCTTTCCTTCAGAGAATAGCAGGGGAATATCATGAGGCTCGATCTGGCGGGCTTTCTCAAAGGCCTGTACTGCGTCATCGTCCTTTTCGATCTGCACCGACGCAAGGCCACGGTGGTACCACGTCCCGAAATGATCCGGTGCATGGGAGATCATGCCGTCAAATGCCGTTATCGCGTCGGTATACCGGCCGAGCCGTTCCAGGGCAAGACCCAGAATATAGGCCGCATCCTCAAATGTGGCATCCAGCTCAAGAACCCGGCCAAATGTGGTGACAGCCTCCTCATCACGCCCCAGTTCGAAGAGCGCACAGCCCATCTCGTAATGGGTCTCCGGTTTCTTGTCATCGAGAGCAAGAGCGTCAGTAAGTGCTGTAACTGCATCCTCGTACCGGCCGAGTCGCGCAAGAGCTACACCTTTTTCGTGATACGCGAGGTACTGGTTCTTGTTGATGTCAAGCGCACGGTCAAAGGCAGTAACCGCATCGTCATACTGTTTGAGTCTGGAGTGAGCACAACCCTTGGCAAACCATGCATCGTACCCTGACGGATCCAGTCTGATTGCAGAGTCAAATGCAGCAACGGCGTCCCCGAATTTTTTAAGATTTGCAAGGGCATGCCCCTTGTTCAGGAATACCGGCGCACTAGACGCATTGATTGCGATTGCTGCCTCAAAGGCGGATATTGCTTCCTTGTTCTTTGAGAGCCGGGCAAGTGCAAGCCCCTTTTCGAAATAGGCAAGAGAAAAGTTCGGATCAATCGAAGAGGCCATGTCAAATGCCTCGATTGCCTGACGGTCCCGACCGAGGCGGGCAAGTGCACAACCCTTATCATAGTAGGCGCCGGAATATTTCGGGTTCAGAGCAAGCGCCCGGTCATAGGAGGGGTTTGCCTCTTCGTATCTCCCAAGACCGGCAAGCGCAACGGCCCGGTCATACCACCCGTTTGCATTGTCGGGTTTAAGTTCGAGGGCCTTTGTAAGTGCTTCTATAGCCCCCTTGAGATCACCGCTTGAGAGGAGGGAACTGCCTTTCCGGAACCAGGCCGAAGAGCAGCCGGGATCGGCAGCGATGACCCGGTCAAAACAGTTAATCGCCTCCGGATAATTGCGAAGCCCGATAAAGGTCTTTCCCTTACGGTACCATGCAGTAATGTCATCCGGGTTCAGGGCAAGGGCACGATCGAAGGCTTCCCGTGCACTCTCCAGGTTCTCCAGATCGAGAAGCACACTCCCTTTGAGGAGCCAGACATCGGCATCGTTGTTCTCGATATTGAGGGCCGCATCGAGCACTCCTGATGCCTCATCGGGCCTCATGAGTTTTGCGAGCATGCGCCCCTTGTGGTACAGCACCTCAGCGTTCTGCGGTTCAAGTTCCAGCAGTTTGTCAAATGCGGCAAGTGCCTGCGTGTACCGGCTCATACCGGCATACGCCAGCCCGGACTGGAACAACGCATCATTTAAGGAGGGGTCATGTTCAAGAGCCTGCTTGAAGGATCGTATCGCTTTTTCATATTTCCCGAGAGCAAAAAGCGCCAGTCCCTTCTGGTAGTGCGCGTGAGCGTGTTCGGGCACAAACTGGATGGCCTGATCGCAGGCCTCAACCGTCCCGGTATAATTTTTCAGCCGGAACAATGCCAGCCCTTTCCTGTACGCGGCTTCGGGATAGGATGGATCGAGGCCAAGGGCGAGATCGTATGCATGAACCGCCTCTTCATCATTACCCTGCAGGGCAAGGGATTCTCCTTTATAGAATGCCGCTTCGACAGATTTGGGGTCAAGTAAAAGGACCTGGTCAAAGGCAGTAACTGCTGCTGCACCGTCATTTTCATGGAACAGGACTTCTCCTTTTGAAAGCCAGATAAACGAATTTTCCGGGTCAATGTCAAGCGCCCGGTTGAGCGCATCGAGGGCCTTTGGGAAATCTTTGATTTCCATGAGTGCCCGGCCCCGGTAATACTGGATAACAGAAGTCTCCGGGCCCATCGTCAGTGCCAGATCAAAGATAGGGGAGGATTCCTGGTACTGTCCCAGCATAAAGAGGGCAAGCGCCTTCCTGAACGCATAGTCCTGCACCGTGGGCGCGATCTCCAGCGCACGCTCGAACGCCGGCAGCGACTCGTCAAAGTGTTCAAGTTCAAAGAGTACCAGTCCTTTCTGGTACCACCCTACCGCACAATTTTCGTCTATTGCAAGCACCTGTTCGAATGCATCCTGTGCTTCACTGTGAAGCGCCAAGTGGGAATACGCGATTCCCTTATAATACCAGGCAGTCGCGTTCTTCGTATCAAGGGCCAGCAGTTTGTCAAATGCTGCAATACCTTCCTCCCACCGTTCTATATGCAGGAGAGATTTTCCCCGGTAAAGCAGGGTAAAGGGATCCTTAGACTGGCGTTTTTGTGCCTTTGCAAATGATTCGGCGGCTTCTTTGAAACGGTTGAGACGGTAGAGGGCGTATCCTCTGCATGCATGTATCCGGGCATTACCGCCGTCATATTCAAGAGCGCGATCGAGCGCGATCACGGCATCTTCGTACCGGGAAAGCCGCATGTATGCAATCCCCATAGTAAAATGGGCAATTGCATTTTCAGGATCAAGCGTTATTACCCGGTTAAAGAAAGTAAGGGCATCATCATAGCGCTGAAGTTCAAAGAGCGCCTGCCCTTTTTTAACCAGTGCACCGATATGGTTGCTGTCAAGTTCGATCGCACGGTCAAATGAGGGGATTGATTCTTCATACTTTTTAAGGGAGTAATATGCGTAGCCTTTCTCGTACTCTATACGGGCGCTTTCCCGGCCCTGCCTGATGCACCGGTCAAAGACATCAATCGCATCCTCGTATTTTTCCAGCCGGTTAAGTGCAAGTCCCGCCTGCTCCAGCGCATCGGTATTCTCCGGGCTGATCTTGATGGTTTTTGCAAAAGCGCCGATCGCTTTTTCATCCCGTTGCAGTTCGACATACGCAAGGCCAAGGTGATAGAAATTATCTGCAGACCCGGGGTCTGCCGCACACGCAGATTCAAAAACGGAAGCAGCCTCTTTAAAGTGTTTTAATGCTTCAAGGGCCAGACCTTTCGCTGACAGGAGGGGCACATCATTTGGGGTGATCACAAGTGCGTGATCGAATGCGGCAACGGCATCCTCGTACTTGCCCATCGCGACAAGAGCACGTCCTTTGTGATAGTATGCCTGCGGGTAATCCGCAAGCAGGCCAAGAACATGGTCAAAGGCCGCCACAGCTTCCTCGTTACGCAGGATCTGGATCAGGTCAAGCCCCATATCGAACCAGGCATGCGTATCGGTACTGTCAATTTCAAGTGACCGGGTGAAGGCAAGCACTGCATCGGCATACCGTCCAAGAGTTGAGAGGCAAACTCCCTTGTAATACCATGCCTCGGCAAAATCCGGTTGGATCCCGATGGCTATATCCGAAGCCTGAATGGCTCCCTCGTCCTGCCCCAGGTTGTGCAGAGATATGGCCTTGTTAAGCGCAGACTCTGCACTCTTTGGATCGGCCTCCAGTGCCTTCTCAAAAGAGAGAATTGATTCCTGGTACATTCCCTGGGCTGCAAGTGCAACACCCTTGAGGTGATGTGCGGAAGCATAGTTCGGTACGAGCGCTATTGTCCGGTCAAATGCTTCGATCGCATCGCGATAACGTTCGAGTTTTAAAAGCGCTGCGCCCCGGTGGTATAAGGCGCGATCAAGACGTGAATCCGTGCTTATTGCCAGATCAAAAGACTCGATTGCATCCTCATACCGGCCCAGTTCATACAGCGCGAGACCTTTATACTGGTGGGCTTCGGCATAGGAGGCGTTGAGTTTGAGCGCGTGGTTACAGGCTTCGATACATTCAGTATAATCCCCAAGGTCAAAGAGTGCCCGGCCTTTCTGGTACCACGCCTCAGCAATATCGGGATGTGTCCAAAGGACTTTCTTAAATTCCCCAACTGCATCGCGGAACCTGCCAAGCGTTATGAGTGCCTCTCCTTTATGCATCCGCGCCTGGATGCAGTCGGACTGGGTGGAAAGCGCCGTATCGTACGCGAGGATCGCTTCCTCGTGCCGGGCCAGGCCATCGAAGGCCCGGCCTTTCTGGTAATAGATCTGCGTATTTCCCGGATCATGGGCAAGTGCCCGGTCCAGCGCGAGAAGAGCCTCGTCATACTTCCCCATATGGGACAGGATATGTCCCTTATATCTCCAAGCTTCAGCAAAATCCGGCCGGATCTCTATTGCCTTTTCTGCGGCAGCAAGTGCATCTTCCTCCTCGCCCAGGTTGGAGAGCGACAAAGCCTTGTTAAACGCAGAATCCGCACACTTTGGATCGCATTCGAGTGCCCGGTCATACGCGTCTATAGAATCCCGGTACATTCCCAAGGCTGCAAGTGCAATACCTTTGTGGTAATGCGCTGGTGCATAATCCGGTACAAGTGCTAATGTCCGGTTAAACGCTTCAATCGCATCGCCATAACGTTCTAGTTTTAAAAGTGCTGCCCCACGGTGGTACAGGGCCCGGTCGAGATGCGAATCGATGCGTATTGCCTGATCACAGGACTTGATTGCATCCTCATACCGGCCCAGTTCATACTGCGCGAGACCTTTATACTGGTGGGCTTCGGCATAGGATGCGTTGAGGGTGAGCGCATGGTCACAGGCATCGATACATTCAGTATAGGCTTTAAGATCAAAGAGTGCCCGGCCTTTCTGGTACCATGCCTCAGCAATATCGGGATGTGGATCAAGGACTTTCTTAAATTCCCCAACTGCATCGCGGAACCTGCCAAGCGTTATGAGTGCCTCTCCTTTATGCATCCGTGCCTGGATACAGTCGGGCTGGGTGGAAAGCGCCGTATCGTACGCGAGGATCGCTTCCTCGTGCCGGGCCAGGCCATCGAAGGCCCGGCCTTTCTGGTAATAGATCTGCGCATTTCCCGGATCATGGGAAAGCGCCTCGTCCAGCGCGAGAAGTGCCCCCTCATACCTCCCCATATGGGACAGGATATGTCCCTTATATCTCCAGGCTTCAGCAAAATCCGGCCGGATCTCCAGAGCCTTTCCTGCGGCAGCAAGGGCCTCTTCGTCCTGCCCCAGGTTGTGCAGTGACAGGGCCTTGTTGAGCGAAGATTCTGCACTTTTTGGATCGCATTCAAGTGCCCTGTCATACGCGTCTATTGAATCATGGTACAGACCTTGTGCAGCGAGCGCAACTCCCTTGAGATGATGAGCAGGTGCATACTTGGGCAGGAGGATGAGTGTCTGATCGAACGCCTGTACTGCCTCGCGGTAGCGTTCAAGTTTCAGGAGCGATGCACCACGATGGAACAGGGCGCGGTCAAGATGGGGATCGCTCTCAAGTGCCTGATCAAAGGAGAGGATTGCTTCCTCATATCTCCCCAGTTCGTAGAGGGCAAGTCCCTTATGGTAATGGGCGTCCGGGTAGTTTGATTCCACATCCAGCGCATGGTCGTAGGCATCGATAGCCTCGGTGTAGTTGCCTAAGTCAAAGAGTACCCGACCTTTCTGGTACCAGGCATGGAAGTTGTGAGGGTTCTCTTTTATGGTCTGGTCGAAATCCTTGAGCGCTTCGACAAACCTGCCAAGATTATAGAGTGAGATGCCTTTACGCATCCGTGCCTCAGCGTATTTGGGTTTGAGCGCAAGAGTTTTCTCAAATGCGGTAACGGCATCCTGGTGCCGGCCAAGGCCATCCAGCGCCCGCCCTTTCTGGAAATAGACAAGTGCATTCTCCGGGTCATAGATCAGCGCCCGGTCAAATGCTTCCAGTGCTTCCTGGTATTTCCCAAGTTTTGAGAGCGCAACTCCCTTGAAGAAAAATCCGGGGGAGTTGCTGGTATCTTTTTCAAGATTCTTGTTGAATGCCTCGATGGCTTCCTGGAAGCGCCCAAGTTTCTGGAGGGTAAATCCCCGGTAGTAGAAGACCTCGGTATACCCCGGGTCTATGTCAAGTGCCCGGTCAAACGCAGAAATAGCCTCCTGATACTTTCCGAGATCGAGAAGCATCTTTCCCTTGTTGTACCATGCAGGGGCAAACGATTCCTTTATTTTAATTACCGCTTCAAAGGAGTGCAGCGCCTCTTTTTGCCGGCCGAAGTTTGCAAGGGCGAGGCCCAGGTGGTAATGAGCATCGCTGTTGTTTGGATCGATCTCCACAAGGACTTCAAAGACCTGTATCGCTTCTTCTATCCGGTTGATCTTTTCAAGGGAGAATCCCTTGTAAAAGAAGGCTCCGGTACTTCGCTGGTTTAACGTGATCGCGTTATCGAAGGCATCGATTGCATCCTGGTACCGCCCAAGGTCAAAGAGGGCCTTGCCGTCTTTGATCCAGCCATCCTCCTGATCGGGATTGAGTTTGAGGGCCTGCGCATACGCATACACAGCCTCCTCTGTCCGCCCGAGGATATTGAGGGCGTCACCTTTCCGCATCCAGATATCGACAAGAGCCGGATTGAGGTCAAGGGCCTTATTAAATGCCGTAACCGCTTCGGGGATCTTGCCCAGATCCGAAAGCAGGATGCCTTTTTTCACCCACCCGTTTGCATTATTCGGATCTATCTCCAGAACCTTCGTGTACGCGACCAGCGCATCCTGCTTTTTTACGATCTTGTCGAGGGCGGTTCCCTTCTGCATCCAGATGTCAACAAGATTCGGGTTTAAGGAGAGGATGCGATCAAAGGTTTCCACCGCTTCGGCATAACGCTCAAGCACCATGAGCGATTCACCGCGTCTGACGAGTGCCTCCATTTGTGAAGGATTAAGAGCGAGACTGCGGTTCAGCGCCGCGACGGCTTCGTCATGTCGGCCGAGCCGGGCAAGGGCAATGCCCTGGTACGTGAACGCCTCGACGAGTGAGGGATTCATTGAGACTGATGTATTGAGTGCCGCAAGGGCCTCCTCGTACTTTTGGCATTGCAGATACGCAATACCCTGATAATAATACGTTGAAGCATTGGAAGCGTCAAGAGCCAGTGCATCGGAAAATGCCCGGATCGCTTCATCGTACCGCTCACGCTCTATAAGCGAGATCCCCCTGTAATGATGGGCAAGGGCATTTGCCGGGTCGTATTCGAGGGAGCGTTCAAACGCACCGATTGCCTCATCATACCGTTCCCGGCCGGCATACGCGATACCGAGATAATAGAGAGCGTGCGGGTTATCCGGTTCAAACGCCAGCATCCGCTCAAAAGTCTTTATCGCGTCCTCGTACCGTTCGCGCTGGGCAAGGGCGATTCCCTTCTGGTACAGGGTCTTTGGATTATCGGGCTCGATCTCCAGTGCCTGGTCGTACGAAATAATTGCTTCCAGCTGTTTACCCAGCCGGGCAAGGGCATTACCCTTCTCGTAGAATGCACGGGCGCACCGGCGGTTGATCTCAAGCACCCGCTCATACGACCGGATTGCTTCTTCAAACCGGGAAAGTTCGGCAAGTGAGAAGCCCTTGTAGTACCAGGCCCAGACATCCCGGGGGGCGTCTTCGAGGGCGCGGTTAAAGACAGTGATCGCCTCGTCGTACCGGCCCAGGGTAACAAGTGCCATCCCCTTGCGGACCAATGCCTCTGTGTTCTTCGGGTTAAGGCCGATTACCTTGTCAAACGACAAGATTGCATCATCAGGGACACCGAGATGAGCATGACAGATCCCCTTATAGAGCCAGGCATCGGCAAGACCCGGGTTCTGTTCGACCGCCTCTTCAAATGCGGTAACAGCATCCTTGAACCGCCCGAGATGCGTGAGTGCAATCCCTTTTTCATAGAGGGCTGTCGTATTCTCCGGGGAGATCTCGAGCACAGCATCGTAGGCGTCAACGGCATCAGCATACCGCTCTTTTTTAAAGAGCGTTGCACCCCGGTGATATAACGCAAGCGTGTGGGCGGGATCTATTTCCACAGTCTGGCCAAATGCGCGAAGTGCCTCATCGAGTTCGCCCTTTTTGGCAAGGGCCAGACCCTTGTTAAAATATGCATTGACATAGTTCGGGTAGATCTCGATTGCCTGATCGAACGCCTCGATCGCCGGCTGTAACTGTTCCGCTTTTAAAAGGGTACTACCTTTGTCGTACCATGCCTGCGCATTGTCTGGCTTGAGCGCAATGCTTTTGTTGAGCGAATCCAGAGCCTCCTCGTACCTGCCGGTCTTTGCCAGGAGCTTGCCTTTCTGGTGGTAGGCCTGTGCATTGCCCGGATTGTCGATTAAGGCCTTGTCAAATTCCTGGATTGCATCATCGCTGTTTCCCAGTCGGGCCAGGGCAAAACCCTTGTGGTACACGGCGTCCGAATAATCCGGCCGGATCTTAAGCGCTTGATCATAGGCAGAGACAGATTCCCTGAATCGTCCAAGACTTGCATAGGAAAGGCCGATCTGGTATGCAGCCGAGGCACACCCGGGATCGACAGAGAGGGTATGGCTGAAGGCCTCGATCGCTTCATCCTGCCGCCCGAGTCGCGAAAGGACAATCCCTTTAAAGTAGGAGGCCCCTGCATGATTCTCCTGTGTTGCGAGAATATGGTTAAACGCCTCAAGCGCTTCCTCGTACCTGCTTATGTGGACGCAGGAGACACCCCGGCTGTATATTGCATCGATATTATCCGGTTCGGCCGCAATTGCCCGGTCAAAATCCGCCACGGCCTCGCGGAACCGGTTCAGGTTCTGATATGCTTTACCCCGGAAAAAGAAGATCCGGGTATTTGACGGGTTCATCTCCGCAGCTTTGTCCAGGGCATACGCAGCATCCTCGTACCGTGCCAGCTCAAATAAGGAGAATCCCTTGTAGAGCCAGGCATCCGGAACAAGAGGGTTCTGTGAAATTGCGTTGTCCAGCGATACTACAGCATCGGCAAATTTCCCCGACCTGTACTGGGCGATACCTTTTATCACCCAGATATCCGCGTGGTCGGGCTCGGCTGCAAGAAATGCCTCGGCCGCTTCAGCCGCTTCATCATACCGTTCCTGTTTTGCGAGAATAAATGCACGGTAATACCAGACCCAGGCATCTGAGGGATCAAGAGAATGTGCCTGTTCGAAGGCGTCAAGGGCTTCGTCATATCTTCCGATCTCGTAGAGGGAGATCCCCCTGTTGTAGAAAGCCTTGGAATATTCGGGGAGGATCTCGATCGCCATCCCGTATGCGACAATGGCCTCCTCGTGCCGGCCGAGATCTGCAAGAGCGATTCCTTTGTTATAATAGACCTTCGCGTGGCTGGGATCGATGGTAAGTGCATGATCGTATGCCGATATCGCGTCCTGGTACCGTCCAAGTTCGTAGAGGGCAATGCCCTTAAGGATCCAGGCTTCGGCATTATCATACTTGAGAGCGATCAGCCGTTCGCAGGTATCGAGTGCCTCCTTGTTTCGACCCACTTGTGCGAGGGTTGCAGCCTTGTTGTACCACGCATTGATATCGGAGGGGTCAAGCGTTAGCGCATTATCATAGGATTTGACCGCTGCATCAAACTTGCCGAGATCATACAGGGCGATACCTTTAAAGTAATGGGCTTTAGGCAGTTTGGGGAAGAGGGTGAGCGCCCGGTCAAACATGACCACGGCTTCCTGAAACCTGCCGAGATCATAGAGTTCAATGCCCTGCCGCATCAGTGCTTCAGCATCACTTCTGCTCATGGATTATTGTCGCTCCCTCGTTAATCTCCATTATTCCTGGCACCGCATGACGTATATACGCGTGTGAAACAGCGGCATATACCCTTTCTGGTATATATTTGCATGTCACTATTTATGAATACTATTTTTAAAGGCTCGTCTTTGAGGACATATTTCTGAGGTGTACCGGATAGTTTACCGGATTCTTGACCGGATCACCTGGCCGAGACGATGTATCCCTTCGGCAATCCGATCCGCGTTTGAGTTTGAAAAATTCAGGCGAAGGGTATCGGTCCCGCCGCCATCGACATAGAACGGGATGCCCGGGAGAACGGCGACCTTCTCTTTGAGCGCATCGGAAAAGACCTCCATCGAAGAACACCCGGCAGGAAGCGTGACCCATACAAACATCCCTCCATGGGGATTTGTCCAGGAGACTCCATCCGGCATCTCCTGTTGCATCGCGGCGATCATGTGGTCGCGCTGTTCCTTATATGTCACTTGGATCTTACGGATGTGTGCATCGATGTCGTTGTCTGCAAGATAACGCGAAGCGATGCGCTGGGAAAGGTAATTGGAGTGCAGGTCTGATGCCTGTTTTGCAACGACTAGTTGATCCATAATCGCCGGCGGGGCGCATACCCACCCGAGGCGCATGCCCGGTGCAAAGATCTTTGAGAACGAGCCGGTGAGAATTGTCTGGTCGGGCAGGTATTTTTTAAAGGGGGGTAGAGACCTGCCCGAAAACTGGAGCTCGCCATAGGCATCGTCTTCGACTACGAGTGTGCGGGTGCCGGCAAGGATATCTGCGCACTCTTTCCGCCGCTCCGCTGAGTATGTGATTCCGGAAGGGTTCTGGGAATTGGGGATGCAATAGAAGATCTTTGCCGCGTTTCCGGCCATCGCTGCTTCAAAGGCTGCCAGATCCGGCCCTTCCGAATTGAGTTCAACCGGCACAAAAACCGGCTCATAGAGAGAGAAAACCTGGATTGCGCCCAGGTACCCCGGGCGTTCGATGGCAACCCGGTCACCGCGATCAATCAGGATCTTGCCGACAAGATCGAGACATTGCTGCGAGCCGTTGGTGATAAGGATTTCATCGGGCGGGATGTCAAGGCCCAGCCGCTTTTTGTACCGGTCTGCAATAAACCGGCGAAGCGGGAGGTATCCTTCGGTTGTCGAGTACTGGAGAGCCGTCCTGCCATCTTCGCGAAAAACTGCTACAGCAGCCTGTGCAATGCCTCCGACATCGATCAGATCGGGGTTTGGCAGGCCTCCGGCAAACGAGATAATGCCGGGATTTTCTGTTACTTTGAGGATCTCACGAATAAATGATTTGGGAGTATTGTACATCCGTTGAGCGAATGCATAGGTGCATAATAGCGTTTCAGGGTCCCGGTTCTGCACGAGTTCTTGTTTTTCGACCATAAAATCCCGTTCCGTTTCTAAAGAAATTAGTGCATATACATTTAAAAAAACGGCTTTAAATACCTGAATGGTTGTTATTTCATGGTTTTTGTGACTGCCAACCCGTCCCGGCACACAAAAGCCGGAGACTTCGCACAGATTTTCTAGTACTTCTCAAAATTTTCCTTCACAAACATGGCAGAATTTTTGAGGAGATTTCCCAAAGTAATTCCCGGTCCTTTGGGGGTACCCCCTCCTGCCAGCCCGGGGTGGCACCCCCCGCTCCCAAAAATGAGAGGTACCCTGACCCCCGACCGATTTTTTAAAAGCATGATACCCCCACCCCCCTCTTGTGGCCCGGGGGTGGGGGGTGCCACCTTTGTACAAATGGTGGGGTACCCCCACCTGCCATAAAGGGAGGGCGTCTGCTGCCAAAAAAGGGTACTCCCGCTTCCAGATCTGGCTCAAACGAATTTTTTGCGGTTGTTCTTTCAGCTTAAAAGCAGGGAAGTACGGAGATTCCACTTCAAAAGGCTTTTTACCCATACCCGCACACCGGTTCACAAGGTGTCTTGTATGACAGTCATCAAGAGCGTTGAAATTATTTCATGGGCGAAGATCCATGCACTGTTCGGTATTGTGTTCGGCCTTATCTATGGTATACTATTTGCCATCATGGGTGCCGCCATCGGGGCTGCATACAGTATGCCCGGCGCGACGACCTTCGGGCTGCTTTCCATTATTATCTTCCCCATCATCTTTGGGATCATGGCCTTCATCTGCGGTGCGATCATGGCCTTCCTGTACAACATATTTGCAAGTAAGATCGGCGGCATCGAAGTCGAGCTTGTCGAGAAAAAAGCATAATTACATCCCTTTTTTTGGCTCTTCACGCGAATTTGTGTGGATAAAACCCTCCTTGTCAAATACGTTACCGGGGGTGAAATCTCAAGAGGAAAACCCCATTATGGACTCCATCGTGTGGGTTTTCGCGAGGGATGTAAAAACGCGGCCATGAGCGGAATCGCGGTGAGCGCATCTCCGTAATTATGAATAAGTATTGACACGGAGCACAATGCTCCTGGTATAATACACGACGATCTTCAATATCGCGTCAAAAACAATCCGACAAACGATATTTGACTGCCCGGATCCCACGCTCGGTTGTAAAAATTAAAAGCTAAATGTAGAGTGCCAGAGTTTCTGTCCTAAAACAGTGACAGTATTTATGTCCGCTTTCAAGAGCACCGAACAGGTGCTTGCGGGTGAAAGCGACCATGGAAATCAGAACCAAATCAGTCGTATTCTATGAAGAAGGAATACGAAGCGCACGAGAGATCGGAGAGACGTATAATATCTCCGAAAGGACGGTGAGACGATGGGCAAAAGCCCACAGTCAGGACCCGGAGAACGGGTTACAACCGAAAAAGACCGGGCCGAAACGATCACCTCGGGCAATATCACCGTCACTGGAACGACGAATAATCCGGCTCAAAGAGAAATATCCGGCGTGGGGTGCCCGACGGATCAAGCACCAGTTTAACCTCCCATGTTCATGGAGAACCGTCCATCGTATCCTCAAGAATCATGGACTTCTCATTCGTGTGAAAGCTAAACCCCAACCAGCCGGTAAACGATTCCAGCGCCGTCATGTTGACAGCATGTGGCAGGGCGACACTTTTCAGTTTCGTATCCGGGGAGTCGGCAAAGTCTATGTCACCGGGTTTACTGATGACTGCTCCCGGTATCGGGTGAAAAGCAAGGTTTATCTTCACAAAGATGCCGCCTCAGCTGTCAACGCCTTGCAATGGGCACTCCGCGCCGGACGAATCCCTCGTGAAATTTACCTCGATAATGGGAAACAGTTTGTCTCCAAAGTCTTCAAAGCTGAAGCACAGAAAAACGGTATCAAACTGATCTTCGGCCGGCCGTACAACCCGAGAGGTCGAGGCAAGATCGAACGATATCACAAGACTCTCTACCAGGAACTCATCGCTCTCAAGGAGTTCCACTCGGTAAGCCATTTCAAACGGGAACTCTGGAACTTCGACTGCCTATACAACAACTGGCGAAAGCAGGAGATTCTGGACTGGATGACTCCGACCTCAATCTATCACAACGAAATTAATTTCAATAAAAACAGAAAATTATCCTTAAGCGGACGTAAACTCTGTCAACAAAACGGACATTAATTGTGGCACTCTACAGCTAAACAATCCTTTGCGTGCGGGCATGGCCGTGATGTTTATCATGATATTCATGGTGGTCCTCATGAAATTCCTCGCAATCAGGGTGATTGAAATGGCCATGATCGTGATCGTCATCTCCATGAGGTTATGATTATCGGGATGATGGATCAGTCTGCTTAACTTCCTCATTTATCAGTCTCGTTACGGGAGGTCGGTTTGTAGTGTTCAGATTGATCATGGTGATGGTGTTGCCGCTCTCCCGGCAGTACGCCTCCACCCGGACACCCACCCGGCTAACCATACTGCCGACGGTCAGGATCAGGGAGTCCTGTCCCCGCAAAGCACGCAGGATGCATTTGTCGATGACACCATAGGTGAACTCAAGGGCCAGATGTTCCCGTGCGGCGCACTGCTTCGCATGTGTACCCATCGCCCCGATAACGATATCCGGGCGGGCATCCACCCATGCGGGGAGCGTGGCGGTATCCCCTTCATCCACATTGCAGACTGTGATCGTGCCCGGAGATGGATTGCCGCAGGAGCCGTGAATGTGGTTCTCGATGATATGGATCATGTCAAGGACACTTCGAGGCTTTCGTTCCGGCTGCGCAAACCCTCGCCTCCCGAGTTCCTGCGAGAGTTCAAGGAGAGTAGGGACAGAGAGGTGCGCCATACGGACATGATCAAGATTTCCGAACGCCACGTCCGGCACATCCTCCTCAAGAATCCTGCCATCCAGCAGGAGGATTGCACGGTCAGCCCACGGATACGCAAGTTCGACATCATGAGTGGAGATTATGAGGGTCTTACCGTCATTGTTCAGTTCGTCAAGGAGTTCCATGAGATCTTCTGAACCGGATGGATCAAGACCACTTGTAGGTTCATCGAAAACCAGCACATCCGGGTCCATTGCAAGTACGCCGGCAATCGCCACCCGTTTCTTCTCCCCGCCCGAAAGATGGTGGGGCACACGCCGTTCAAACCCTTCGAGACCAACCTGACGAAGGGCAAGAGCAACCGACTGTCGGATAGCCTGCTCATCGTATCCGAGATTTGCCGGACCAAATGCAACATCTTGGTATACGGTCGGGGCAATGATCTGGCGATCCGAATTCTGCAGCACAAACCCGACACGTTTACGGAGCTGGCGAAGGGAAGAAGAATCATACTGTACCGGTTCGTTGTCAAAGAGGATCGTACCGGATGTCGGGTGGATCATACCGTTGAACATCTGGAGGAGCGTGGACTTGCCGGCACCGTTCGGGCCGACAAGTGCTATCTTCTCGCGGGGGCGGATATGAAAACTGATCCCTTTGATTACCTCCGGGCTTCCCGGGTAATGGTACCTGACATCCCGTGCTTCAAGTATGATCTTCACAAAATCACTCCGATATTTGTTGTCAGCATCAGCAGAATCCCACCTAAGCCGGTAAGATACGCAATCACCGGGATGAGGGAACGCATCTGCATGGGTTCAGCAATGTCCAGCGTAGGAAATACTCCGTTATAACATCGGCAATCCATCGCACGGACGAGATCTTCACCTGCAATCCAGCTGGATATGAAAAGCATGCCGCAGAGCATTGAGAAGGACTGGATCGCCTCCCTTACCCTGCTGTAGCCAAGGCGCATTACCTGAGCCTGCCAGATCTCGATAGCCTGTGCATAGATGATGAAGATGTACCGGTAGATGATCATCATCAGATCGATGAGCTCGATGGGAATCCCGATACGCTTCATGCCATTGAAGAGATCCGTCATGGGAGTCGTTAATGCGATAAAGAAAAGTGAGATCGAACAGCCGAACACCCGAAACAGCACCAGTGTACTTTGGCTGATTGAGCCTGTTGTGATGGTAAGATTGATCCACGAAACCGGGTTGAACCGCCAGATCACATCTCCCCCGCCAAGCAGGAAGAGGAGAACTACAATGCTCATAACAGTAAAAATGGCCGGGCCAAGGAGGAGTTCCCCATACAAGCGGGGAGATGTCCGACCCGGGATGATGAGGACAAGGCTGAGTACGATACCTGATATCAGTGGTACAACCGGCGATGGGGATATGAGACAAAGGATAAGAGAGCCAAGTGCAAGAATGAGTTTTGTTACGGGATGGATATGCCTGAACGTACTCTGTTGCGCAACGCCGTCCAGATTTATCTCAATCATAAAAATCAGGAATTTGAGGATATTTTTCTCTGTCCCAGCCAGTACCCGAATACGAGCCCGAGAATGACTCCGCCAAACGCTGCCTGCAATGCAAAGAGGGTAGCTTCAACCTCACCACTTGGGGGAACGTACTGGGGAATTAAGGGGGGAAATGAGTCTACAGAAAGACCGGTCAGTTCGGCAATTTTCCCGGATCCGACAGTATCAGAACCGGCAAACTCGTGAGTCCCTCCGGCACTTACTGACAGGAACACGATAATGAATGCCAGTACTGCAACAAGGGTAATCAGTTCGAGTTTCCTGTTTTTTATCATGACTTCACCTCACTCAGGATTGTATCTGATGCACCCCGGGCTTTTGTGATCTGGTCCTCTGAAAAGACTTTGAGTTTTATAATCATTTCCGGTTTAAGTTCGATCACATACTTAAAGACGAGTGCAAGTACGCACCCTTCAACAATCGCGAGCGGAATCTGGGTGATGGCAAATATCGCGAAGAATGCGGTAAACGAGGCTGCGATACCGCCAACCTGAGCCGGGTAGGCAAGGGCAAGTTCCAGAGAAGTGATGATGTACGTTACCAGATCAGCGACTACTGCAACGATGAACACGGTGACATAGATATTGACCTTCGTATTTTTGAGGAGACGGTATATGATATACCCGGCAACAGGGCCACCAATAGCCATTGAACACATGTTGGCACCGAGTACCGAGAGTCCGCCGTGTGCAAGTACGAGTGCCTGGAAGAGCAGGACGATTGCACCAATGATTGAAGTGATAAATACACCAAAACAGGTTGTCGAAAGTCCCGTGCCGGTCGGGTGGGAGCAACTGCCGGTTACTGAAGGGAGTTTGAGAGCGGACAATATGAAAATAAATGCACCACAAACCCCGAGCAGCGGCAGGTATTCCCGGTCTTTTCTCATCATCGATCGCAGTTCAATTATCCCCATAACAAGGAACGGGATCGCAATAATCCACCATATCGCGCACCATTGCCAGGGCAGGAATCCTTCCATGATATGCATGATACTTTCATTCAAGTTTACTTGTTTAAAGTAAATATAATTTGCTCACTGATGTTGACACATTCTCCCAAGGCATCCGGCGGCACTAATTCTTTATCAGTTTCCGGATTTTTTATTTAAGAAAAATTTGGGCAGATACCAAATATTTTTCGACTAATACATCCGGATATAATTATGGATATCCGGGACGGACGGGAACTTTCACCGCGAAAAGTAGTGTATCTCAAGTTCATAAAAGACAATGGCGGGAGAGTGCGGACAACCGATCTTGCCACGCAGTTTGCGGTTGATCCATCGACCATCACAAAGACCATCGCTGAGCTCTCTGAAACGGGTCTTATCACTCATGAGCCTTATCGCGGGATCTGCCTCACAGACGACGGGAACCGGTATGCTGATTATCTCATCAAACGCCACCGTATCCTAAGCCTGATGCTCACCCATTACGGGTTTTCCCATGAACAGGCATGTACCGAAGCTTCGCGTTTTGAAAGCCAGGTATCAAAAGAGGCCATCGACAGGATCTGCGCTGCAATGGGACACCCGGGCCAGGGGATCTGCGGTGAAATTACCCATGACGACGGATGCCACAACCAGGATCCGACGCCATGATCCCGGAACAACCTGACAGGATTTCCGACGTCAGAATGGTTTACCCGGACTGGTTTAGTCAATTATAATACCGACAATTTTTCTATCCGGAGAAAACCTGGATCATAAAAATTGGAGTGTACCCAAATTTTTCATAATCATTATAGGCTTCACAAGCGATATTGCATCGCGAATTATTAAAAAAGCAACCTGCCGCAGAGGTCAAGAATATGTCATCATCACCGGATAAGAAAAGAAAATTCATGATATGCGCTCTCGTAATATCCATTATTGTCATTATAGTCGCGGTATACATTGCGTTCATTTCCCACGCAGGAATTCCGGTTGCATCGTCCCACGCAGCCGGATCGAACGACAAACTCTTGGTCATCACTTCATTTCGTCCCATCACTCTGCTGGTAAAACCGGTAGCCGGCGACTATGCTACAGTAACCCAGATCCTCCCCCCGGGTGCTGAACCCCATGAATACGAACCAACGCCAAACGATGCGATGGCACTTGCGAAAGGAAAAATACTGTTTTATGATGGGCCGTTTATGGAACCCTGGGCTGAAAAACTTGCCGGTTCCACCAACCCGGACATTATCCGTGCTCCTTTTATCGACGCCATCCCGCCATCAGTCCTTGCGCAGATGAAAAGCGAGCATAAAAACTTCCCCAACCCGGAACAGGATTCCCACCTCTGGCTCTCGCCGCAGCTTGCTGAGTATTATGTCCACTATATTGCACAACAACTTGCAGCGGCAGACCCGGCCAATGCTTCCTCGTACCAGAAAAATGCAGAGACCTTTGAGGCGCGACTTCAGAAACTGGATGCCAGGTATACCACCGGACTTTCAAACTGTACTACAAGGACTTTCCTTACATCCCACTCATTCCTGAATTACCAGGCAGCTGCATACAACCTGACCGCACTCTCAATTACCGGCTTAAGCCCGGATAGAGAGCCTTCTGTACAGCAGATGGCGGCGATTCTCGATGAATCAAAAGCGGCAAATGTCCAGGGTGTGATTGCAGAGACCGATGAGGTCCAGTCACTGAGCCAGTCCATTGCCTCCGAACTGGGTCTGCCCATCTATCCTTATACCACCATGGAGATACTGCCGACCGGCCAGATGAATGTCGGAGATAACGATTATGTGATCATCATGGAAAATAATCTCCAGCAGATGAGGCAGACCCTGAAATGCCAGTAGACGCTCCCCGGGACCGGCCGGTATGCCTGACCGTCAACAATGTCAGTTTCGCGTACGGCGCAGAACCGGTACTAGAAGATATCACGCTTACGGTCCGGCAGGAGGAGTTTGTTGGTATTGCCGGCCCAAATGGTTCCGGCAAAACAACCCTGCTCAAGATACTGGTCGGCCTGCTCGAACCAAAAACCGGTACCGTTGAATTTACCTGCCACATGGACGACTGCGAGGGTATGTCTCCCTGCCGCCCCTGTATCGGATATGTTCCCCAGCAGCCGGTGCTGCGCCAGCAGCAGTTCCCGGTGACAGTCCGTGAAGTGATCGAGATGGGAACCTACGGGCAGTCCGGCCTTTTTACCCGGCCGACCGAAAAAGATCGTGCGGCAGTGGAAAAAACGATTGCAGAAGCCGGCCTCGGCCGTGTCGCCGGGGAACTCTTCTGTGATCTCTCGGGTGGCCAGCAGCAGCGGGTGTTGATCGCACGTGCCCTTGTGGGAAATCCCCACATCCTTGCGCTTGACGAACCGACAAACGGGGTCGATGCAAAAAGCAAGCAGGAATTCTATGCTCTGCTTTCCCACCTGCACGACACGCATAAAATCACAGTCCTCATCATCCTCCACGATCTCACCGAGCTGAGCCGCATGATGGAACGGATTGTCTTTCTGCATCACAGGGTCCTGTATGACGGCCCGGCACAGTCCCTTGGCACGAAAGGGCTCTGGAACCTGATGTTACAGGTAGGCAACCAGTAAGGGGTGGGATTGAATGGTGCTTGAATTCCTGATGTTTAAATTTGGCATGCGAGCGTTTATAGGCGGGCTGATTGTCGCGGTGACCTGTGCGAGCCTGGGTGTCTTTATTGTCCTGCGTCGGCTCTCGCTTATCTCAGACGGCCTTGGCCACGTGGCGTTTGGCGGGATTGCACTCGGGTTCTGGACCGGCATCTATCCACTCTATACTGCCGTGGCCGCAGTCATTACAGGATCTCTTGGGATTCACGCACTGGGCCGGCTCCGGGTCGCATCTGATGCGGCGATCGCGATCCTGTTCTCAGGAGGGCTTGCCATAGGCATTGTCCTCATCAGCATGGCGCAGTCCGCCCCGGCAGATCTCCTTTCCTACCTGTTCGGGACAATCCTCGGAATTAACGATAACGATGTGTACCTTGCCGCAGGGCTCGGTGTGATTGTCCTTGTGGTACTTTGTCTGCTCTGGAAGGAATGGGTGGGGATTACCCTTGACCCGGATTTTGCACGGGTCGCCGGTATGCCAGTGACTGCACTTGAGATCCTCTTTACGGTTCTCGTCGGCCTTACCGTTGTCGTTGCCACCCGGCTGGTCGGTGTCCTTCTTGTTTCAAGCCTCATGGTTATCCCTGCGATTGCGGCAATTCAGCTCAGGTTGCCCTTCCGGCGTACGATTCTTGCGGCACTGGCCATCGCGATCGCTTCGGTTATCATCGGACTCCAGCTCTCATTCTCTTATAACTTGGCATCCGGGGGAGCGATCGTCCTTGTCACCATCGGGTTCTTTATATTCACAGTAATCCTGTCACGACTCTGGCCCCGGTTTAAAAAAGAGTTGCCGGTCGAGGAATGGAAACACCAGTGCTCAGAACCGGGATACACGGTACCAGAAGAACAAAAAGACCCCGGTAAAACCTGAATTTTTTTTACCTTTTTTAAAAAAACGACCGGATGCCAGACACAAGGAGCGGGGAGAGGAACCGGAGTAGTGCGGGTTTTTTCAATAGGATTCCTGCCACGTTGCCTGGCCGGTCCATATCCCCGTGTTGCACGATCTCCCTGATAATGTCTGAATCATCCATGGCGAGAATCATCCGGTCGATAGTCTCTGCTGACAGGTTCTGCCGCATTTTAAAAAGACGGTAACCAAGAGCAAGTTCCCTCCCGATATCTGCCTGCCAGCGCCGTTCGTAATCCGCAAGTGCTGCATCAGAAAAGAGGTCATGTTCGCAGCATGCAGCCGCAACCGTAGCCGCATGACGGGCAGTACGGACACCGGTATAGACCCCGCCGCCAGATGTGGGCTTGGCAAACCCTGCTGCATCACCTACAAAGAGGGTGCGCCGGCCAAACGTCTTTGGCATCACGCCCAGCGGGATGGAACCGGTGACTAGGTGCAGATCGGACACGAGACCGATCCTGTGGACAAATGCAGAAAACCGCTCCCGTACCTGCTCTGTTCCGCACAGCCCGACCCTGACCCGGCCGTTCCCGGACGGGATCACCCACCCGAAGAATTCCGGGGATGCATCCGGGTAGAGTTCGACAAACCCGGGATCGCAGTCGCATCTTCCCTCAGCCTGGATACCGGCCAGGTACACCGGTGCCCGTTCCATCCCGTAGATACGGGCGATCGTGCTTCGGGGCCCGTCCGCCGCAATCAGAATTTTAAATGAAAATTCCTCGTGACCGTTGATCCCTCGCGTGACTACCAGATCATCCCTGACATCGCAGACTGCAGTTTTAAGACGAAAGTTTGCACCAGCGTCTGCCGCAGCCTCTGCCATCTCGCGGTCGAGCATGCCACGGTCTACCACATGTGCCTTTGGGGTTTTCGCGTCGATGATAAGCGCGTGTCCAGTACTGGATAGAATGCGTGCACCGGTCACGGTATTGAGAATGGATCGCCCTGAAACAGCGCACTCTTCGAAAGCCGCCCGGGAAAGGAGACCGGCGCACTGTACCGGATACCCGATACTCCCCTGCTCTTCGATACAGAGCACCGAAAGCCCGCTTTTGGCACACGCCTGGGCAGCTGCGCATCCGGCCGGCCCGGCACCGGCTACAATGATATCATAGGCCAGGGGCATGATCATAAGCTCCTTTTAAAAAAAGATAGATTTACCGGGGGGGTTTATCATTTGGCTTTACGCCCGACTGATCCGGGATATTTGCTGAAGTGGTCTCAGTTCCTGTGGATTTTACCGAAAGCCCGCAGGTTTTAAAGATAAGGACGTGCGGGGGGATCGGTGCTACAGTATCTTCTTTCATGGATATTCCCATGAGAATGGCAAAGAGCCCGAAGACGAACGAGAATGTTCCGACCACGGTCATGAGAATTGTCTCACTCATGGCCGGCACAAAACGGATAAATAACGCGAGGAGAACGAGACTGCTTATTATCACGCCCGCCACAAGGAAATGTTTCGATCGCGGCCGGGTCAATGCCAGTGATATACCAGAGTACGCGGCATAGAACGCCAGTACTACAATGGCCAGTACAAAGAGAAGTGCGATAAGATTCTGAAATACAATGGAGATTATGCCGACAACAAGGAGCACGGCAGAACAGAAAAACCAGAAAAACGAATCTTCCGCGGGCGAGGTAATACCGATAAACACGCAGAGTACAATACCTGCTATCAGGAGGAACCAGAAAATACCAAGGAATAAGGAGAGCACAGGTCCCGGCACAATAAGAGCAAGACCACCAAAGATTACACCTATTACCCCTTTGAGGAGGCAGGACAGTTTCGCATCCATAGAATTACCTCTATTTTCTCGCGTTAATAGTTTCGTATGCGATTGTAAAACAAACTCAAAATCCTGGCTCTCATAGTGGCCAAAAGAATTGCTGGCAGGCGTTACACCGATTGCCGGTACAACCTGAAACAAACCCGTTCAACCATACCATGAGCGGTTTTTTCCTGATTCCCGCCCGTTCATTCCGTCAGCTTTATTGCAGACTATCACTGATTTTTTCTCGTGTTCGGCCGATACGAAATGGGTTTTTCTTATGCAGATCCTGATATCAGGATCCAGCTGACGGACAAGGCAGGCCTGGTAAAATACGAACGGGACTGCGCAGGCAAAAAAGAATCCCGGTACCTGAGCCGCACGTTTTCAGCAATCCATATCCATCCGGTGGAACCTGTCAACCTGCCCGAGGCGCTCACACATTTCCTTGAGATTTCGTTTCCACCGCTGCTCATCTCACCTGGTGCAGAACAAACAATTTATTTAAAATTCCCTGTCGAAATCGGGGTGTTCCTGGAATCAGGAGATAAAACGGATCCACTCGATGTCTTTTCCCTTGTGCCAGTGAAATTTTCCCTGTACGGTTCGCCAAGTTCGGGCGTTATTACGCGGTGGTACCAAAGCGATCTTTATACGGATATCCCGCTCATCGACCTGCGCCGTGAAGGCGTCATGAGCCTGCTTATAAAAAACTCCGGGTCAGAAACCATGACAGTCAGCCGGGCGGTCTTTGACAGTGGCAGCATGTGCCTTTTCTATGGCGACCGGGTTGCCATGACCGCCACGATGGAAATACTCTCGCCATTAATCGCCCACACGACATTTTCAGATATCGCCCCCGAGGACTGCCCGAACCGGGCCATCGATCTCTACCTTACCCGGGGCTTTTCCATCACAAACAGGAAAGGATATTTCATGGAGGCGGGAACGATATGAACATTTTGGATTTTTTCAACCTGACACTCCCAAGTACGACCGATATCGAATCAACCGTTACTTCAGATAATAATTTTTTTGGAACCATAAGTCCGAGGGATGTTTTTATCTTTTTTGTCGGGATTATCGTGGCATATATTCTCGGTCTTGTCATCAGCCACCACATCAGGGTGCGCATGAGCCACCGGCTCAAGAAAGACCAGCTCGACATCCTCACCGGGATCATACGTGCGGTGCTGATGATCATTGCGATCGGGATCTCCCTCCCGGGACTCCTTGACCTGAGTATAACTATACTCCTTCTTGGCCTTGTCGCGATTATTACCATTATCGGCCTCTCAAGCCAGAAAGTTATCTCGAACATGATAGCCGGCCTTGCTCTTTTATATGAGAGCCCATTTGCCACTGGGGATTTTATCAGCACCGGCGCAGTTTCAGGAACGGTGGTTTCGATCAGGCTGTTTTCTGTCCGCATCCGCACTACCGATGGGATCTATATCCATATCCCAAACGACCAGATCTATTCGACTACGGTCTCAAACAACCACGCAAACGTTGCCCGGCGTTTTGTATATTCGGTTGGGATCCGTTACCAGGATGATGTAAAAAAGGCAGAAGAAATTATTGAAAAAATTCTTGACGACTACACATTTGTGCTTAAAAACCCGGCACCTGCCGTCTTTGTGAGTGATATTACGCCAGACAGCGTTGTTCTCATGATCCGTGCATGGTTCCCATCGAACTGGAAACTGACACAGGACGACATATCCCTTTCCACCGCGATCCTCCCTCGAATCAAGGATGCGCTCGAAGCGGCCGGTATCGAGATACCGTATGCCCAACGCGTTGTCTGGTTTGCAAACCAGCCCACGCTTCCGGCGGATATTGCCTCAAAACAACAGTGAGTGCCCCAGATGGGCTCCACCACCCGGAGAATGCCGAATCATTCCCCTCCCATTCCGGTAAGTTTTCAATTCATGCCCCAGACGGGGGACAAAACTCGCAAGCCTGCCGGAGCCGATCCACTGGGTGTGTGTTGTTGTGCTGGAGGAGTGCTTTGCCATTGCGGCGGAAGTAAACGAGGGCGGTCGTGGTGCATCCGGATACTTCGCGTGGCAAAGAGCGGGAGCGGGCAGAGCGGCAGATAAAGCGATCGGTTATCGCGTTTTCCATGTGCCGCACGTGAATACCCGGTGCAGTATACGCTTTTAAGAACATGGACACCCGGGAATATTTCCTGATAAAGACCCTGGCTGAGTTTCCGTTAATTGATAGCTGCGGGTTTACGCTTGATGGGGGCCATGCGCATCTGAACCACTACCTTCCCGCGTTTCTCAATCACCCGGCGCAAAAGCACTACTACCTGCACGACGACAACGCGATTGAAGACTCGCACCGGGCAGCATGAAAGGGCATGATTGATTTTGGGCCGGTGATGGAGACAGTCAGGAAAAGCGGCGGCTCCCCTATGATAGAAGTGGAGGGGTACGAGGAGGCGGTCAAAAGCCTGCATACGCTTGATAGTAATAGGCGCATGTACCTGTCAACGAACGAGAACTAGGGAATTTAAGTGGGAAAAACCCGAAGGTTTCCGCAATATTTTATAAGGAAAACCTACAATGTATCTAGGCAATCTGCCTAAGTGACTCAGCCCGGTAGAGTACCTCCTTGGTAAGGAGGAAGTCGCGAGTTCGAATCTCGCCTTAGGCTCTCATTAAAAATTCTCTGTTTTTTGTTCTTTTGAAAATCGGTAATTAAAACAACACTATTTTTTTCTTTAAAATTCCCGGTATACCATCATAGATTTTCGGAACAAAAAAAGGACGGGTTTAACCGGGATCTTTACGCCCAGTGTCCCACTACGGGGATATCCCCGCTCTTGCCGAACGGTATCATTTTGTCGACCTTTTCATCCAGGTTATAATCAAGATACCAGGTGCCCGCCGCGGAACGGAATACGCCGATTCCATACATTCCATTTACGTTCCAGTCCCCGGTAATCGCTGCGTCCCCGCTCTTGCCGAACCTCACTGTTTTGTCGACCTTTTCATCCAGGTTATAATCAAGATACCAGGTGCCCGACAAGGGACGGAATACACCAATTCCGGATGTTCCCTTTCCGTTCCAGATTCCGGTAACCGCTGCGTCCCCGCTCTTCCCGAACCTCACTGTTTTGTCGACCTTTTCATCCAGGTTATAATCAAGATACCAGGTGCCTGAAGAGGGACGGAATACACCGATTCCATATATTCCATTTCCGTTCCAGTTCCCGGTAACCGCCAGGTCCCCGCTCTTCCCGAACTTCACTGTTTTGTCGACCTTTCCATCCCGGTTATAATCAAGATACCAGGTTCCAGTCGAGTTCCGGAACACGCCGATTCCAGAGGTTCCATCTCCGATCCAGTCCCCGGTAACCGGTGTGTCCCCGTTCTTGCCAAACGGTACCGTTTTGTCAACCTTTCCATCGTTGTGGTAGTTCAGGTACCAGGTGCCCGACGAGGGACGGAATATACCAATTTCGCTCGCGAAAGACTGGGTAGACTGGGAAAACTTCTGGATCCGGTTATTCTCACTGTCAACAACATAGACATTCCCGCTCGAATCCACCGCTGCGCCTTCAGGAGACTGGAACTGGCTGTTACCCGAACCCCAGGATCCCCATTTTGTCACATACGTACCTGTTGACGTGAACTCCTGGATCCGGTAATTACCAAAATCAGTGACATACACATTCCCGCTCCCATCGACAGCAACACCCGAAATCCAGCCGAACTTGTCGTTGTCACTACCATAGGATCCCCATTTTGTCACATACGTACCTGTTGACGTGAACTCCTGGATCCGGTAATTACCTGCATCAGCGACATAGACATTACCGCTCGAACTCACCGCTATGCCATGAGGAGAAGAGAACTGGCCGGTTTCACTACCAGAGGATCCCCACTGCCGTACATACGCACCGGATGACGTGAACACCTGGATCCGGGAATTACCGCTATCAGCGACATAGACATTACCGCTCGCGTCCACCGCTATACCTTCAGGCCACTTAAGCTGGCCGGTTTCACTACCCTCGGACCCCCATTGTGTCACATATGTACCTGTTGACGTGAACTTCTGGATCCGGACATTCTCAGTGTCAGTGACATAGACATTACCGCTCGCGTCCACCGCTATGCCATGGGGCCTCTGGAACTGGCCGGTGCCATTACCCTTGGACCCCCACTGCCGTACATACGCACCGGATGACGTGAATACCTGGATCCGGGAATTACCACTATCAGCAACATACACATTACCGCTCGCATCCACTGCTATGCCATTGGGCCGTATGAACTGGCCGGTGCCATTACCCCCGGCCCCCCACTGCCTTACATATGTACCGGATGACGTGAACTCCTGGATCCGGCAATTACTGCTATCAACGACATAGACATTCCCACTCGAACTCACCGCTATGCCATTAGGATACGAGAACTGGCCGGTGCCAGAACCGTAGGATCCCCACTGCCTTACATACGTACCGGATGACGTGAACACCTGGATCCGGTTATTATGTGAATCCGCAACATACACATTACCGCTCGAACTCACCGCTATGCCATTAGGATACGAGAACTGGCCGGTGCCAGAACCAGAGGATCCCCATTTTGTCACATATGTTCCGTCAGATGTGAAAACCTGGATCCGGGAATTACTGCTATCAGCGACATACACATTTCCACTTGCATCCACCGCTATGCCATTAGGGTACGAGAACTGGCCGTCGCCGGAACCATAGGATCCCCATTGTCTCACATACGTACCGGTTGATGTAAACACCTGGATCCGGGAATTATATGAATCGACGACATAGACATTCCCGCTTGTGTCCACCGCGATACTATTCGGATTCGAGAACTGGCCGTCGCCAGAACCAGAGGATCCCCACTGCCTCACATACGTACCGGATGACGTGAACACCTGGATCCGGGAATTACCGCCATCTGCGACATACACATTCCCGCTCGAACTCACCGCTATACCATTAGGATTCGAGAACTGGCCGGTGCCATTACCAGAGGAACCCCATTTTGTCACATATGTCCCGTCAGATGTGTATTTCCAGACACTGTTATCCATCTGATCCGTGGCATAAACGTTTCCGGAACTGTCCACGGCAACAGAGCTTGGACGCACTCCGACAGATGAAGGCACTGCCCACTGGAATGTGGGTGCAGATACGCTCTCTTCGCTGGTTTGCAGACTGGTACTCGATGCCAATTGCGAACTGTACGGATGCTGGTGATTTTGTAGACCGGGATTATTCCCGACTGTTCCCGCACAGACCGGCATGCCGATACCGGCCATAACAATAACGATACACAGAATTATTACGATCCTGTTCCCAAATTGCCAGAAGGGTTTATTCATGATTTTTCACACTCACGATCCGGATGGTTGGCTCCACACCCCATGTGCAAAGATAATCCCGGCCGTCATCAATGGCAGAAAGACACGACTACAGAATAATTGCACTCATTTCTGCTAACTGGTTCATGTTTTTTTCTGACCTGGTGGCTGGTGACGGAGGGTCTTTGTTCAAACATCCTAGCATTTTTCTGTTTTCTTGGATATTATATACTTTCCGAAGTTATTTTTTACTTAATAAAATCAGACCCATGAAAGACTGCAAATCAATCCACTGCGGGAGATTCCTGCCGGGTGCAGCAGTACTTCTCGTTTGTGGAGGTATGTGAGCATCAGTCCCATCGTTATGATCGCCCATCCGAATGTTATACGGGCAGATTTGTAACAGCATAACACATAGGAGGGGTACCCCCTCTTTTGTACGAAGGTAACATCCCCCTCCCTGACCCAAAAGAGAGGGGATAACGCTTTAAAAAAATGGTCGGGGGTACAGGATATCTCTCCATTTTGGGAGTTGGGGAACCTCCCATGCGTCCGGCCTTCTTCCGGTTCCCGGTCTGGCTCATACCTCTTTCACAGGATCCGGCCCCGGATCCGGCCCGGCCCCGCTCTTACCAAACAGACTTTCGACCCCAAACAGCGTGTTGATCCAGCGGAGCTCATCACTGAACTGGATGAGGGTCAACAGCATCAGCGTGAAGGGAACGGCAAAGAGCATGCCGGCAAGACCGAACAGCCATCCCCAGAATATCACCGAGATAATAACAACAAGCGCCGGTATCTCAAACTTGCGTGCCGCGAGCCAGGAAAAAACCGGATTCTCGATGACCAGGTTGAGGATGCAGACGATCACGATCACTACTACCGCACCCCAGAGCCCGAACTGGAGCCAGGCAAAGAAAATTGCCGGGATCGCTGCGATGATGAGACCGAAATACGGGATATAGCCGAGGATACACGTGAGGACGCCCCAGAGGATCGCACCATGGACTCCCATAACCGCGAGCGACCCGCCAAAGAGCGTACCGTGGATAATGTTTGTCTCGGTACGGACAACAATGAAGTCGATTACGTAACCGCTCATCCGGGACAGCTGCCGGAGTTTTTCCGGCTCGCCATGCAGCATCGATTCAACTCTCTTTATAAACCATGGTGCCTCAAGCAGCATGAAAAACGTTGTTGCTGCCATGAAAAAGAGGTCCATGAGATCCTGGCTGATGTTCATGAGCGATGAGAGCAGGGAAGGGATAATGCTCGCGAGGTCTGGTGTAGTTGAGAAGAGCGGTCCGGTGCTGATACCGTGTGCGCCAAGAAACGCGGTGACATCTGCAAACCGTACCGTAAGTTCGTTCTGGTACTGCGGCATGTCGGCAATAATCATGTTAAACGAATACAAAGTTACGAGCCCAAGCACAACGAGACACAGCACGGCGACGATTGTCACGAGGGTAACTGCTGCCAGTGTCGGGATTCCTTTTGTGCGCAACCAGCGTGTCGCAGGATAGAGGAGCATGGTAAGGATCAGCGCGACAAGGACAATCGTTACTGTCGATCCGATCATCTTGATGCCAAGGATAATGACCACGGCAAGAGCAAGGCAGAGCAGGATACGTTCGGTAGGGGACAGGGTCGCGGGAAACGTCATCATGCTGGTATCTGTCGGCAGATGATACAAAGATTCCCCTCACCTGCCAAAATCAGACGGCCGCTAAAAAGGGGTTCTAGAATCCCGGCTGCTCGCGGGTCTCCCACTTTGCAAAACCGAGCCGGGCAAAAAACACGGCAGGGATAAGGAGGAGGACTGCACCGAGAGTGCCAAACGGTGCGGCAAATGCGACCGCTGAGAGAACGAGGAGCGCGGCCCCCATCAGGATAAGGTACACGACCATGACTTTGACATCGTAGACGAGCACACTCGGAGAGAGGCCGGTCAGCCAGACGGTGATCCCCAGGCTGTAGAACGAGACCGAGAGGCAGAGCACGACCGCCGGGACAAGGTAGAGCGCCTGGCCCGAGAGGATGGAGACTGCCGCGATGAAGACTGCGGGGATGATCTGGAGGACAGAAAACGTGGTGATCTTGCTTTTAAGAAGTGTCCTGACACTGACCGGGAGGCATGCATAGGCCCCGAAGGTGTCAAACATCGTGATCCACGTGTACATGGTCGAGGCAATGACACCGGTCACGAGCGCAAATTCAATGAGCACCCCATAGGCGGGCAGGTAGCCCGAGAGGAGGGAGAGGAAGAACCAGATCACGACAAGCGGGATCAGAAACGAGAACAGCGTCTGGCCGACCATGCCCCCGCTCCGGTACATATCGATGAGATCCTTTGCCGCGAGGGGCGGGTAAGGAAAGACGGAAAGTTTTCCGGTGAGTGGCACGAGCATGCTTTTGTGATGTTTTGCCGCGCCGATTGTCTCGGGAGAGAAGAGCCAGATCGAGATAACGAAGAGAAAAACGATTGCGGCAAGGGAGAAGAGAAGACCGGTCCACGAGAACGCCAGAAAGAGGTTCAGCGGTGGATAGTAGACCGCCGGGTTCTGCCCGGTGACAAGGTAGAGCGCTCCTGCTGCTACGGCAAGTACTGTGAGGATCGCTGCGAGCGCCGGCTTTGAGCGCGAGTAGACCGAGGAGAGGAAAAAGACCGCACAGAGCCCGGACAAAAACGAGAGCGTGAGGGTGAGCGTAAGGAGCAGTGGCAGGGTTATGGGGATACCGATAAAGGGCGAGGCGAGCAGGAACCCGAGCGCTAAGGGGAGCACCCAGAGGACAAAGTAGTAGAGCGTGTCCTTCACGACAAAGTTTGCAAAGATGAATCGTTCGGAGAGCGGCAGGCTCCGTGCGGAATAGGAGAGCAGGCTTGCCTGCCCGAACCGCCGGTTCATCACCTCGCTCCCGAGAAGGCCGAACGCCCCGACCATAAAGCCGAGCATCAGGTAGTTTGCATGGAGGATGAGCGAGAGTTCTCCTGCGGGAAGAGCCTGGCGCATGAGGGGCAGAAGGAACGAGCCCATGAACGCGATCCAGAAGATGAGGATTGGAAAAAGCGCAAAGGAGAGGCTCCCGAACATCGTCGAGTGGACCCGCCACTCCTCCTTTACCATCGCGACAAAAAGCTCAAGCATGGGGTGCCTTCTGTACGAGCGAGAGGAAGAATTCGTCGAGGTGCCGGTGTTCTGCGGTAAGATCGGCCACCGTCCCGGTGTGGAGGATGTTTCCCTTGTGCAGGATCGCAAACCCCGAGCAGATCTCCTCCGCAACTTCGAGGATGTGGGTTGAGATAAAGATCGTGTTCCCTGCTTTTACATAGTCCCTGAGGTAGTCCTTCACCAGGTGCTGCATAATCGGGTCGAAATTGATGAGCGGCTCATCGATCAGGGCAAGTTTTGGTTTGTGGATGAAGGCCTGCGCAAACATCAGTTTCTGACGGGTCCCCCGAGAGAGGTCCTTGCAGAGGACGTCTTTTTTGTCCGCAAAATCCAGGAGATCAAACCATTCCACCGCCCGCTGGTCTATTTCAGGGATCTTGCGGATCGCACCCACGAACTGCAGGTACTCGGATGCTGTAAGAAAACTCGGGGGGGTCTCCTGCTCCGGGATGATCCCTACATGCTCCCGGACGCCGATGGGATCTTTCTGCACATCAATCCCGAGGACTGTTGCCGTGCCGGCATTTGGCCGGATCTGGCCGGTCAGCATTTTAATCATTGTGGACTTACCGGAGCCGTTTGGCCCAAGGAGCCCGTAGAGTGCGCCTTTCTCCACCGACAGGTTCACATGGTTGACAGCGGTCAGGTCGCCATACATCTTCGTGAGGCCATCGGCCTTGATTACGTAATCGGTCATCGTATTCCTCCCGGATATTTCCCGTTCCCGGGTTGTCTGTTCTGTTTTGTTGTTCCCGTTTTTTCTCCATTGTTACCGCAGGGCTCCTCGTCAGGGTGCGTGGCAATGCCATTCCAGAGAAAGGCAAGTCCCTGCCGGACAAGGACTTTCTGTCGGACGGGATCAGAGGTTGCCATGATCCGGGCCGTGATTCCCGATAATGACGAGGCCAGCACCGAACAGAGGAGTTCCGTGTCGGACTCCCGGATGACACCCTCCCGTATCCCGTCCCGGATAAGTTCTTTTAAAAAGAGAAAATGCGACATGCCTTCTTCGTGCGTTGTCGTTGAGACAAAGGGCGAATGGGCGAACTGCTCCATGAACCGAAACTTGCTCTGGTTCGTGGTCGACCAGGCGATTGCATTCTCCCCTACCCTGAAAATTTTTGCTCTCGCGGTCTGCTCCCGATCAACTCCTTCCCGGAGGGCTGATGCCGCCTCGCTCTTGATCTGCCGGTACAACACATCGATGAGCTCCTCTTTTGTCTTAAAATAAAAAAAGAGCGTGCCGGTGGCGACCCCGGCCTCCCGGGAGATCATCGCGGTCGGCGTACCATAAAATCCCCGCTCGGTAAAGAGCACGAGTGCGGTTTCAAGGATCGCTTCCCGCTTGTCGTTTGGAGGTTCCATGCCAATCACCTAAAGAAGGGCTTCCAGCTGATCGCAGGAAAACGGCCCGCCATGCCCGGTATAGACTACGGCAGGTTTCCGGTCAAGAACCCTGCGGATGCTCTCTTTTGCCGCTTCCGGATCCTCGGCAAAGACCGGGAGCCGGGGCTTGTATGCCGGGAACATACCCATCACAAGGTCGCCCACGATGCATTCGCCGGTTGCAAACATGACGGAAACCGACCCGTCCGTGTGGCCGGGTGTGGGGATAATCTCTCCATCTATACCAAACGTGTCAAGCCGAAACGGAGCATCAACCTGAATCACCGGCTTAATGGCAAGTTCAGGTGCGGGGGCAGGTTTCCCGATCATAAGGCCAAGCACCCGACCAAGGTATGAAGCCGGTACGGAAGGGACACCAGCCCCGGAAGCAAGGTACTCTGCCTCCCGTGAATGGACAAGCACCGGTGCACCGGTTGCTCCAGCTATTGCGGCTGCACTCCCGAAATGGTCGGTATGCACATGGGTGATAATAATAAGCGCTAACTCCCACGGCATGATACCTTCTGCCTGTAAAGCGGCAAGGATCTTCGGGACATTTCCCGGCAGGCCGGTATCGACCAGCATCGGCCGGGCTCCTTTTATAAGAAACGCGTTCACATGACCAAGCGCAATCGGGCAAACGATGGTACCTCCGGGGGGACTGCGGTCAGTCATGGGATTTCTCCCGCGAGAAAAGGGCACGGACTTTTGCTATTTTATTCATGCACCACAAGCCGCCTTTGAACACCGGCACAGCGACACGTATCATCCCCTCCATGTCCGCTTTCACATCCTTCATAAGTTCAGGGATTGGCAGGTGCTGGGGACAGGCCTTCGCGCATTTCCCGCACTGCAGGCAGAGCCCTGCATACGAGACATCCCCGATAATTCCCCCGTGCCGGCTGATATAATGAAAACGTGTGCTCCGGTCCTTCGGGAAAAGGTGGTGGGCGTTATAGAGCGCAAAACAACCCGGTATATCAATCCCGGCCGGGCAAGGCATGCAGTACCCGCATCCGGTACACCCGACTTTCATGAGTCGTAGATACGTCTCTTTTACCCGGCTGATCCGGGCGAGGTCGTCCGGAGTAAGCGACTCCGGGAGTGCAGAACCGGCGGCCTTGAGGTTCTCATCGATATGGTATTCGTTATTCATACCCGAGAGGACGACCGTTACCTCCGGGTGATTCCAGACCCAGCGAAGACCCCACTCGGCCGCTGACCGTTTTATCGGGGCTTTGTCCCAGATTCGCTGTATGTCATCCGGTACCGGCCCGGCAAGGTTCCCGCCACGCAGCGGTTCCATGACCATCACGGCAAGGTTTTTTCCTGCTGCATACCTGAGCCCTTGAGTCCCTGCCTGGTTGTTCTCATCAAGGAAATTGTACTGGATCTGGCAGAACTGCCAGTCGTATGCGTCCACGATCTCCTTAAATGCCGAAAGGGTGCCATGGAACGAGAACCCGGCGTTTACGATCTTCCCCTCGCTTTTTGCACGGTCGAGGAACGCGAGCACGCCGAGTTTTGCCATCTTCTCCCAGCTCTCTTTGCTCATACTGTGGAGCAGGTAGTAGTCGATGTGATCTGTCTGTAAGGTTGCCAGCTGTTTTGCGAGGATCCATTCCATGTCACCCGCGTCGCGGACTTCCCAGTGAGGGAGCTTGGTTGCGATCCGCACTTTTTCCCGGTAACCGTCCTGCAATGCTTTCCCGAGGACCTGTTCGCTTTTGCCGAGATGGTAGGCCGGAGCCGTATCAAGATAGTTGACTCCGGAATCGATCGCGTGGCGGATCTGCCGGATCGCCCGGGCTTCATCGATGCCGCCGTTTTTTGACGGGAGCCGCATACAGCCAAAGCCAAGGATGGAGAGCCGGTCGCCGGTTTTTGGAACGGTTCGAAAGAGCATGAAAAATACCTTCCTTCAGGTAAATTGACTGGTCAGTCAATATGTCAGTGGGCCGGCTATATAGATTTGCGGTTGATCGGCCGGGCGGTAAGAACTGAGGTTTTCCCAGCACATCCGGGCCCGGATTGTTCCCCGATTCCCAGGAATGATCTGTGGCAGGCAGGATTTTTGGGCTTATTGTTCAGGGGAGAGAAAGTCTTTGAATCGGAGTATGATTTTGGAAATGTCGGATTTGAGAGGACTTTTTTATGCACTCTGGCGGCGATCTGTCGGGGGGTGATTTGGGATGGAAGGGGGGAGGGGGTAATTTTTAATCGGCGGGATAAAAACAGACACGGGTCAGGAAACCGGGCTTGATTCTGGTATGCCCGGCGGTTGTCCCGGTCCAAATCCCGCCAATGTCCGTGACGGGACTAAAAGTAACCGGCAGGGACAGGGTTATTACATCCTTGCTAATTTTTTGTGACCGTGTCTGCCGGCCCTGTGTATATTCCGGAACCAAGCCACCAGTCATCGTCAATTTTTTCCACATATCCCAGTTTTGCTTCAACTGTCCGGTTATGGACCGGATTGATGTAATAAAATCTCACAAAACCGCTTCCGTTCCTCGCCATATTACGCAGATCGGTGATAAAAAGGCCTCCGTGTGCATCGGGTTCAGTAAGACGGCTTGTGCCAATCTTCTCCGGGTTGAATGGGTGGGCGAGAGTTATTCCATTAAAGTCGTAGGCATAGATATAGAGTTCGCCCTTGACAAACGAACCATTCGGATTCGAAAATTCTGCAAGGGCTTTTTCTTTGCCATTTGCCTTTGCATAGGCTGCCGCGCTGTCGACAAAGGCAACAAGTGTTTCATTTGAGGTGGATGCCCTCTGCTGCAGGGTTGTATTACTTCCCGGTGTTGAAGGGGTTACAACGGGCGGGTTTTGCGTGCAACCGGCGGTGATAAAAAACAGGCCGAGAACAAGCACAACCAAAACTAAAATTGACAATTTTTTCATGACTATAATTGGACAATTCTCCACTTAAAACATGTCGATTTTGCTACTGACCTTAATTTGAACCCGTAACACAAATCCAGACCGCAGGCAGATAGTCAAAAGTTACAAACATGCGATGAATTAAAAACCTTGTCGGGACTGCGATAATGCGGGTTTTTTTTACGAACGATACGCACGATGACGGTGGTTTTAGAGAGAATTGGGATCAGGCCCTTAAAAAGAACCGGGTAGTATTACGAGAAGAATATGAGGGACGTGAAATAATTTTATCTGGTCTGCCAATCTGTTTTTATCGAAATATATTGAGACCCGGAGCCGGAGGAGATGCCACGAGATCACGAAATAAAATTCAAACCATTCTTTATGCCGAAAATATCAACGCGTTTTAACGTCTAAAGAAAAAATCATCCCTGTTTAAAAACAATAATGCACCATTACTATACATGGACACGGGATTTCCACGCATTTCCCACTTTAGCGGTTCCTGCACTGGCGCTCATAGGTACAATGCAACGGATATCATGGAAACACACCCTGTCCGGAAAATCCTCAAAAGTGCCCGTACAGGTAATGGAATGATTGAGTACTATTCGGTGAATCCCTCGACTGACACCACCCGGTTTAAGATCAGGTATGTGGCAGATGTTGACGGGACAAGGGTGCCTGGCGCCGGCCGGTACATGGAACCAGGCACGGTCAACCTCCGGGGCTAAAACCAGTATACCAGGAAATTTACATGGATAAAAAAATTCTCGCTTTCGGGATCATCAGTGCAGCGGTTATTGTTCTTGCAGCAATTGCTGCATTCAGTATCATGCCGCACGATCCTGCGGTTCAGTCAGTGTATATCGTGTATGCATCGGAGAAAGGTGACCAGTCGTATACCGACAGTGCCTGGCAGGGTTTTCTCGCAGCGCAAAAAGATATGTCATTTACCCCAAAGGAGTTTACATTAAATGAAAGTGAAACCCTTCCGGGGCTTCTGGAACGCGCCAAGGGATCGGAAAAACCCGGTCTTGTCATAACGATTGGTTTCCAGTATACCAACTATACTCACCAGCTCGCAGAGAAGTATCCGGATATTTCTTTCCTTGCCATTGACATGACGGGGATCGGTTCGGATAATGTCAGGGCGTCCGAGATTACCTCTTACGGCGACAGTTACCTGGCCGGCGTACTTGCAGCATCGGCAACAAAGACCGGGCATGTCGGGATCATCATGGGGATGCAGTCCGAACTTCTTGATGCATTCCGGCAGGGTTACACAGCGGGTGTCCATGCGGTCAATTCTTCGATTATCGTTGATCATGCCTGGGTGCAGCAATATTCCCCGGATGGGTTTAAGGATCCTGAAGAGGCAGGCCGGATTGCTGAAGGGATGTACCGCAACGGGACCGATGTGATCTATACGACTGCCGGGTATTCCAATACCGGGGCAATTAATGCAGCAAAAAATTCAACCGGACGGTATATTATCGGTACAGATTCCGATCAGTCCCCGCTTGGCCCGGAATTCGTGCTTGCGTCAGCAGTAAAACGGGTGGACCGGGTCGTTTATACCGGTATCGGGGAGTACCTGAACGGGTCCTTTGCCGGTGGTGAAAAAGTTACCGGGCTCAAAGATGGCGCAACCGGCATGGTATACAACCCGAAATTTGCATTCTATAATGAGACGGTCAGTGCGTGGGAAGCAACAGCACAGGAAGAAGAAGCAACGTATCTCCGGACCCGTGCCCAGCAGAGGGCACAGCAGTGCCATGACCTGAATTCTGCCACTATTTTTTTCCTGTCGGGTACTCGCCCTGAATTAAAAATTCCGATTTGCCGGATTACTGGAGGGCAACCCGGGACCGTACTCATGACTGCGGCAGCAGGGACCAGGCCTGTACCGGTTCAGAGAAATTCTTGTTGTACACGTGGGTTTTTCTCCTGAATCAGAACTTTGTTTTATGAGAGCCAGACACAAGGACGACAATTACCGGACTGCCCGGCAAATCGCGGTGCGGGTGCCGGCCCGGTTTTGCGGAAGAAGTGGGGGAGGGGGGTGATCCCCTACCCCCCCATCCTCTTTTTTTTAAAAAGGGGATCACCCCCCCGCCCTTGTGCCGGGCAAGGTAGGGGGTACCCCCTCCCCTTCAGGTGCCGGCCGGGGCCTGCCACAGGAATGCAAAAAAAACGCCAACCTCCGCAGTTCACGACGACAATTCCACACGAAACGATGGTTTTGGCCGTGCAGGAAAAAGAGGTTTTCCGGCACAAAAGGTTGAGGGGGGTACCCCCACCCCCCTCCCCTTCTTTCGATCAAAGTGGGGGTCACCCTCCCCCCCATGTGCCGGGCTGGGCGGGGGTACCCCCCTCTTATCAGATCCAGATCGGGCCGGTTTTTTCCCGGAATTCCCCGCTTGCGATCCGATCATTTTTTAAAAAGACCGGTAACTCTGGGTGAACTTTTTTGAAAAAGTTGATAACCTCGGTGAACTTTTTTTGGAAAGTCAGGTAATGTTAGTGAGCATTCTTCGGAATTGTCACCAGCCTTTGCGAATTTAAAAAAAATGTCCGGCTGCCGGGTCGCTCTTTTCCCATAATCTTCAGGCTCGTGACCCGAACGTTTCCGTAAAATTTATGAGAATTATATTTCAACACCTTTAACGGGATTGAATGCAACACTTTGGTAATGGCAGCACCCGACACGATCCAGCCACTTGTTGACCGGTATACGTATCACCGCGATGCGTATCTTCGCGGGCAGGAAAAATACAACGAAACCCAGCTCCGGCAGGATTTTATCGATCCGCTTTTTCATGCTCTTGGCTGGGACGTGAACAATAACAAAGGATTCTCGGAAGCCTATCGTGAAGTGCTGCTTGAAGAACCGGTCCGGATTCGCGGGACAACCTACTTTTTTGATTATACCTTCCGCATCGGGGGAGTCCGGAAGTTTATCGTAGAAACCAAAAAGCCCTCCGTGCGGATCAAAGACGATGCCGAATCTGCACTCCAGTTGCGTCGGTATGCGTGGAACGCAAAACTCCCGCTCTCTATTCTCACGAACTTTGAGGAGTTTGCGATCTATGACTGCACGGTAAAGCCGGAGAATGGCGATTCTGCTGCCAAGGGACGGATCGAGTATTTCCTGTATAACGAGATTCCGGCGAAATGGGAATATCTTGTCTCGGTTTTCTCGCAGGACAGTATCCTAAAAGGGTCGTTTGACAAGTATGCGGAATCGACCAAAGGAAAGAAAGGCACGGCAACGGTTGACGACGATATCCTGACCGAGATCGAGTCCTGGCGGGATGCACTCGCAAAGAATATCGCGCTGCGGAATCCCTCGCTTTCGGTGGATGAACTCAACACGGTCGTCCAGCGCACCATCGACCGGATTATCTTTCTGCGGATCTGCGAAGACCGGGGCATCGAAGAGTACACGACCCTGCATAAATTGCGCGAGGGAGATAACGTCTACTCCCGGCTCTGCGAGATCTTCCGGCAGGCGGATGCAAAGTACAATTCCGGGATTTTCCATTTCGAGAAGGAATATGAGGGGGATGAGATGCCCGACACCCTCTCGCTCTCGCTTGTGATCGATGACAAGGTGCTCAAAGAGATTATCAAACGGCTCTACTACCCGGAGACGCCGTACCTTTTCTCGGTTATCCCGCCGGCAATTCTCGGCCACGTGTACGAGCAGTTCCTTGGGAAGGTGATCCGGCTCACGGACGGCCACCAGGCAAAGGTGGAGTATAAGCCGGAGGTAAAGAAGGCGGGCGGTGTGTTCTACACTCCGCAATATATCGTGGAGTACATTGTTGCGCACACGGTCGGCGAACTGGTGAAGGACAAGACGCCCCGCGACGTTGCGAAACTCCGCATTCTCGATCCCGCGTGCGGTTCCGGTTCGTTTTTGATCGGGGCATATCACTTCCTGCTCACCTGGCATCGGGACTGGTATATCGAACATCTCGTCCCGGTCTTTAAGGAGAAGGCTTCCGTAACCGATCCGGCGGTGCTCGCTCTTCTTCCCGAACCGGCACCACGATCCAAAAAGAAAATGACGCAGGTCGATCTCCCGATCTACAAGGCCGGGACAAGCGGCGATGCGACCCGGACCCGGAGCGACTGGCGGCTGACGACTGCCGAGAAGAAACGCATCCTCTTAAACAATATCTACGGCGTCGATATCGACAACCAGGCCGTTGAAGTGACCAAACTCTCGCTCCTGTTGAAAGTGCTCGAAGAAGAGAACGAGGAGAATATCGACAAGCAGCTCAAACTCTTTGCAGAGCGGGCGCTTCCTTCGCTTCAGGATAACATCAAGTGCGGGAACTCGCTGATCGGCTGGGACGTGATGACCCCCGAGATGCCGGCCGATGAGATCAAGCGGATCAACCCGTTCGACTGGGACACGGAGTTTGCCGATATCATGAAGGCGGGCGGGTTTGATGCGGTGATTGGGAATCCGCCGTATGTGAGACAGGAAGGATTGAAGGAGCAGAAAAAATATTTCGAGACCCATTACACGGTGTATCAGGGAACGGCGGATCTCTATGCGTACTTCTTTGAGAAAGGAATCTCCCTTCTTCGCTCCAAAGGGTTGTTTTCATTTATAGTTGCTAATAAATGGATGCGAGCGAATTATGGGAAACCGCTCCGAAAATATTCGTTAACGAAACAGATCGAGGAGATCATAGACTTTGGTGATCTTCCGGTTTTTAAGAATGCGATAGCGTATCCCTGTATTATCCGAGTTTCCAACGAAAAGACCGAGCGAGAGTTCTGTAACGTCAAAGTTAATGCTCTAGATTTTCCTAGCCTTGATGAATATGTAGGGGGAAATTGGCATCCGATAGATCCAAAAACCCTTACAGATGATGGATGGACACTCGGTGTGAAAGGAATTGAAGACCTGTTAAGAAAATTACAAAGTGTGGGATTTTCTCTTGAAAAATATACGAATGGTCAAATGTATCGAGGGGTTGTTACAGGTTGTAATGAGGCATTTGTTATAGATGAAAAAATTAAGAATCGATTGATCGAGCAAGATCCAAGAAGTGGAGACGTAATTAAACCGTTTATTACAGGTCGAGATGTGAAGCGGTATGGCTCATTGAAATGTGAAAAGTATTTGATTTATATCCCTTGGCATTTCCCTATTCATACGGATTCATCAATAACGGGTGCATCGAAAAAGGCAGAAAGTGAATTTAAATCTCAATATCCAGCAATTTACGACCATCTCAGTTCATATAAAGATAAATTAATTTCACGAAATACCGATGAAACAGAAATTCGATATGAATGGTATGCACTCCAAAGATTTGGATCAAATTATTACACAGAATTCGATAAACCCAAAATAGTTATTCCTGCTATAGTGAAAAGTGCCTCATATACTTTTGATGATAAAAACTTTTATTCGAGTGATAAAACCTCAATTATCCCCAAAAATGATCTCTACCTTCTGGGGCTTCTCAATTCAACTGTGCTCGATTTTGTTATGCATTCCATTTCATCAACAAAACAAGGCGGCTATTACGAATACAAACCGATGTACGTTTCCAAACTTCCCATCCGCACCATCAACCCCTCCGACCCCGCCGACGTCGCCCGGCACGACCGCATGGTTACGCTCGTCACGCAGATGCTTGACCTGAACAAAAAGGTGCAGGACGCACGGCTCGAACAGGAGAAGACGCAGTTGTCCCGGCAGATCGAGGCGACGGATGCGGCTATCGATAAATTGGTGTACGAGTTGTACGGGCTGACGGAGGAGGAGATTGAGATTGTTGAAAAAAAGAATTGAATATAAAATAATTTGCGCTGATCTAGAAGAACATATTTTAATGTCAATCAATAAAAAACGACTTAGAAAATGACGAAAACCTATAATAAACGAGAGAAATATTACCCCTCGTTATCTGACCATAAACGACAAGGAAAAAATCTAATTCCACCGTTTCTGCTGCTTCCAAATTTGGCGTTAAAATCTTGGACTAATTTCAGATTGCCTGAGATGTTATGGGCAGTTCTAATCATTTCTCATGCTGAACGCGATATTGCACTATATCATTTCAGAAATGTTGTAAATTACTTGGCAGGTTTACCTGAAGGGGATCAACCTCAAGATTTGACTTTAACTGCATTATCAAAAATTCAACCCGAAATACTTGATGGATTAATAGTAGAACTCTGTGACGATGATGATGTGAATCTTTCATTATCTCCCTTAACCCTTTTTCCAAATTTGCCAGGACAAAAAAGTTGGATAAAAAATTTGGATGAGATGGCATCATTAGAAAAATGGGATCTTTTAAAAGAGGCCATTGTTAAATGTTATGACCATCAATCCCAAGAAGCAACAGATTGTCGATGGATTAGACCGTTATATCAAACGGTTAGGGGAAAAATGCATTTTCCCCAACATTTAATTCACCTTTCAGAGGAGTTATTGCGTTATCCGCATCATGGAGATATGAGAGCGGTCCGACCAACAATTCGTTCAATGGAAGGGGCAATCGATGATCTACAGAACATAGGAGCAAATCCCAATAATTGGACTGAACATTTTTGGCAAACATGTCTGCTGAATACCCCATGTGAAAAGGTGGAACTCCTGATGGAACAAAAAGAAACATGCACTTCAATCAATATCGATAAAATTGATTCGTTGATCTTACAACTAAATGAACATTGTAATAAAAATCGCTTGGATAGTGCAATCAATCCAAAATTTGATACAACCTTTGGAATTTCACTATACTCCCTCCAGATTTTTAGAGAGATTGTAAAAAATCAAATGCAAAATACAATTCTTGGGAGAACTGCATTGAGATCAATTGTTGAATGTTTTATTACATTGAGATATTTACGCAAAAATGATAATCCGGATTTATGGTTAGCATATAGGAATTATGGATCAGGACAAGTAAAACTGGCTCTGTTAAAGTTTGATGAAATCGGTGAATGCCCCAATTTCGTTGATCAAGGAAAATTAAAATTGAATATTAATTATGATCGTGGGGAAGAATTCTTATCGATAAATCTCGGGAATTGGGAAAAAACTTCATTGCGAGATATGAGCGAAAAATCCGGAACAAAAAAAGAGTACGATTTATACTATACCATCACTTCAGGTTTTGTCCATGGAATGTGGGAAGCAGTTAATGAGGCCACTTTTGAATATTGTGGCAACCCCTTACACAGATTTCATAGAATTCCAATAAATAGTAGTCCGCAATTAAATGATATTATTCCAGATGCAATTAATCTTATAAATAAAATCTTGGGTGATGTAGATCGACTTTATCCACAATTCCCTTATCGAGTGGAAACAAAATAATCCGAAGAATGCACGAACATGAATCTCGTAACGGCGATCCCAAAGCATAAGGCATTGCGCGTATTGCGCGAAAATTGCGTGAATCCCCTCGCAAATACGAAACGAGAGAATGAGCCGGTATCGCCGCACCGGATGAAAAAAATCATGGGTACTCATGCAAATTGTGTGCAATCTGAAATCCCTATCCTCAACCCCGCCGACCCCACAGACAAAGCCCGGCACGACCGCATGGTTTCACTCGTTACGCAGATGCTTGACCTGAACAAGAGGTTGCAGGCCGCCCGCCTCGAACAGGAGAAGACGCAGTTGTCCCGGCAGATCGAGGCGACGGATGCTTCTATAGATAAACTGGTGTACGAATTGTATGAGCTGACGGAAGAGGAGATTGGGATTGTGGAGGGAACTGGTGGAAAATAGATGAGAGTTATCTCTCTTTTCTCACGCCTTTGAAAGGCGTACCGTCCTGTTTAACATCAATAAACTGTCCGGTGGTCGTATCTCTCTTTACAAACTGGTCGGTTCTTGGATTAAGAACCTGACTCCGTTGATCAATTGCTCCCTGGCGAAAGTCATTACCGGTGTTTTTTGCCATATTTTCACCTGGAAATAATCTTCAGATCATGAAGATTACCCCAGATCCCAAAAACACCTCACATCAGATATAAGAGCCACCGCATGGAGTGAAAGTGTTAAGGTAGTTGATGAAGATCCTTTGATCAATGCAATTTTTGCAGGATCCTGCTCGAAATATCAACAAAACTACAATTATAAAATAGTCCGGGAGGAATATCTCAGTATGAGCCTTTTCAACAGAACGATGGGATCTGAACTATCGCAAATTGAATGGGCATTGACCTTTGATAAAAAATACGTAAATGTGGGATATGTAGAATATCACTCTAAATCCGGGAATTATTTCTTCCTCCAGCCATCCCCGTTCCTGAAGCGTCCTGAAAAAGAGATTTATTATTGCCCCCAGTCCCCGTTGCCAGAAAATCACAGTTTTATCGAAATCCATATTGTTGAAGAAACTTCAATTTATTCGGGGACCTCGGGAGGAGGGTGGATCCCCCTAAAAATAATTGACCGGTGGCAACCTTTCGATCCATCTCCGCTTGCAGCTAGAAGAAAAACAATGGATTTCTTAGAAATTATTGATTATTTCACTCGGTATTATAAAGGAGAAGCCGATAGCGTTATTGAGATTGCAGGTTGCACTTCACTTTTTGCAGTATCTTCACCGCACCAAGAGCAAACCTGTGGCGGAATTAGATCTGCGGTTCTCAGCCGGGATTATCAATGGAAACTTTTTAACAATTCGCTTCAGATCCTGCCACAGGAATTACGTAAATTGACATCGGATTATTATTACTATATTTCTAAAATTGAAAAAGAAATTCCAAAGCAAATCGGAGAAACAAATATTGCAATACATCGCCCGAAAAAACTTCTGTCAGATATTCCAATCGTAATTCTTGATGAATCCCCAAAAAGGATCTCCAAAGATTTTCAGGACCAATTGGAAGTTGAATCTAAAATTATTACAGCGCATATTTTGGACGCGCTCTTAATCCGACCGCAAACACCAAAAAAAGTTGAAAAATTGATGCTAAACGAAATTCATAGGATGCGGGAACAATGTTTTTCTGTGGGGCTTATGCCCTATAATCAAAATATGGGTGCGATCCCAAAATTGGCCACATCATATTGTCGTTTGCAATCCAGTGCCGACATTCGGCAAGAGGATGTTCAGTACGTCACGGATTTATGGTTTGATATGTGGAGACGAGCTGAACAGATCGAATCTTCTCCCATAAAAACGAGCCATATGCTTGAGTTAACCGGAGATGCCCGGAAAATTTTCCTAAACTTATACGATATTTTTGGTGCAGAAAATGAGATCTCAATGGTTGAAGCCATCAGAGAATCCAAACTTGAAGCATTGGATTTAGAATTAGCTGTAGATTCTCTGGAAAATAAGGGCTATTGCATACGAAAAGAGAAGAGTTTCATTTTACTTGAACCATACAAAAAATAATTGGCTAAAGTGATGAACTCCCCATCTGCCCGGAGCCCAAAACGGTCGAGGGGATCTTTGACTTTCGCATGAGCACCGGCAGATCGAGGCGACGGATGCGGCGATTGATAAACTGGTGTACGAGTTGTACGGGCTGACACCGGAAGAGATCGAGATTGTGGAAGGCAGGCAATAAACCCTCTTAAATACCGGAACCAAATATCTGTATACAATACGGGGAGCAGGCATGGACTTCAAAATTGCGATTGAACAGGACGAGGATGGCTGGTACATCGTTACCGTACCGGCACTCCCGGGCTGCGTCTCTCAGGGAAAGACCGAGGCAGAGGCGAAGAAAAATATTGCCGAAGCCATCGAACTGCACTTAAGCGCGCTCGCCCGCGACGGCATCCCCCTCTATCAGCGGCCGGGTACAAAATAGACATTTGTCGCCGTTGACATATGACGGACAAACTCCCCATCCTCTCCGGCCGCGATGTTATCCGGGCATTGGGAAAACTCGGATATATTGTAAATGACCAGAAAGGAAGTCATGTCCACCTCAGGCATCCGGTCCGGCGCCCGCTGACCGTACCCAACCACCCGGAAATTGCCCGGGGTACCCTGCGGATTATTATCAAGGATGCCGATCTTACCGTTGAACAATTTCTTGAATTGTTATAATATCAGTCCCATTTTTTTCTCGTCGGGGGTGATGTTTCCTCTCCCTCCGAACCCTCAACGTTGCCGACCCCGCAGACAAAGCCCGGCACGCCCTCATGGTCTCCCTCGTGTCGCATCTTCACTCACTAGGGATCTTATTGAGATCAACTATCATTTGAACGGTGTCCGAATTTTCATGTATCTGAATGAACCCACCATTTTTTTTGTAGAAACTAACCGTCCGTGGATCCTTTTTTGCGTCAACTTTTACAAATCTGCACCCTATCTGTTCCGTCAAATCGAATGCTATGTTAAAGACACGCTTTAGCATTTCGCGACCGATACCCTGACTACGCATCCCATCGGTTGTAGCCATCCTTGCAAGGAGAAGTGCCGGAAATTTATTTGGGGGATCTTCAATCTCAAGTGTCTTTTTTGGCACATCCTTGGATGTGATACACCCCATCGATAAGGAAAAAAATCCTACTAGACAAGGGCCTGAATAGACAAGATAGGTGATGCTGATCTTTTCATGCTGCCCGGTTTTTGCAGCGTTCTGTAGAAAATCCCGAAGATCTTCAGAGTCAGAACAAAGAAACGACGAGACGTCTGACTCATCGGATAATTTTGAAAAAATGAGAGATTGGAGATCAATTGTCATTTCATTTACGGAACCAGTCTTTTGAGAGCTGGCGTGCTTCTCGGAAGAGAGCGCGGCTCTCTGGAGTGAAGGATTGGGTAGGGGTTTCGATGTAACGGTTAAACGCCCTTGCTTCTTCACCTCGTAATACCGTCTCTAACTCAATCTGTTTTGCCATATTGACCACCTTTTGTCTGACACCTGAATTCCCAGTGTAATATTACAGTAATACTTGACTCCCGTTTATATAAGTTACGTGTTAGTGAGAGACAAACATCAGAAAAGTGCGAGGGATGGGATTCGAACCCAAGAACTCCTACGAGACTAGGCCCTCAACCTAGCGCCTTTGACCTGGCTTGGCTACCCTCGCCCGAATACGATTGCACACGCGAACACCGGAACCCCGGCTTACCTCGCTTTTGTGCCATAACAAAGAGGTTGTCTATCTAAAAGAATGTTATGGCATATTACGGGCGGGCCACGTCAGAACATCGGGCCCGTGACCGGTGCGGCCGGTGCCCGGGCGCCTGCCCGGCTTATGATATGCCGGGCCAGTCTGATCCGTCATTTGCCGGAGACACCCGGACTCTTTTTTTATATACGCTGATGACATGCAGGAGGCATACATGTATATTTTCATACGTTTTATCCGGAGTCTGTATGTGGTCTGATATCATCCACGAATTTTCCGACTCGCCTTCCCAGGCTCGCGTCGTGCGGTTCCTTCTCGATAACGGCTTTGGGGTCAACGAATCGGGGAAGATCTGCTGTAACGGCATCGATATCCCGGCAACTGCCGTTGCAAAGGCCATCGGGTCGGACCGCCGCGTCGTGGACTCTACCGCCCGGCGCATCCTCGAACGCCCCGCCTTGCGCGATCTCTTCCTCAATATGCGGGCAACCCCCGACTTAAGCCAGGTGGCAGAGTCGCTCGGGATGGCGGTCATTACCGTCATGCCAAAAGACGCAAACGAGAAGGGCATCGTTGGCGCAGCCGTCCGGGTGCTCTCCAACCATTCACTCTCGATCCGGCAGATCTTTGTCACCGACCCCCAGTTCTCCGAGGACCCAAAACTCGTCATCATCGTGGAAGACCCGCTTCCCGCCGGCGTGGTAAGCGAGATCCGCGCCCTGCCGCAGGTGCGCCAGGTCATCATATAACATAAAAAAAGGGGTGGTACCAGATGAGAGTTTTATATGGTCCCCTCAAGCCTCAACGTTCGCGGGTTGTTGCCAGGGTGTTTCCGTAATGAAACCTGAACTCCCACTTCGATGAGCCATCAGGTATAACTCAGCTGCCCCGGCCGTTGACAATCCGCTCGAATATCCCAGCTGCCTCCCATCACCGCGCCATCAGCGCGAACACACCCCATCCAAGGTATTCACGCGTGTACGTGGCGTAGCGTTTTGGTTCCAAAGTCAGTTGGGCTCTGACATCTTTCGCGAAGTCGTCGTCGGGATTCACTTCGAGCCATCGGCGCATGGTGAGCCACTTGGCGGCTTCGTACCTGTCCCAGCCTTCCTGATCAGCCAGAACCATTTCCACAACATCGTAATTGAGGTCGCTAAAAGACGCGAGAAGATCTGGAAGCATGAGAAAGTCGGAGACAGAATTAGCACCGCATCCCTTGGCAACGTCTTCCGTCGGAGGTAACTTCAGCCAGTAGGGCTCGCCGATGAGGATGATCCCTTCGGAGCAAAGACTCTTCGCCAGAAGTTCGATGGTGCCTGCGACTCCCCCACCGATCCACGTGGCACCGAGACAGGCTGCCACACCGACCTTTTCATCGGCGACGTAGCCGGCAGCGTCGCCATGGATGAACTTGACTCGATCGGCGACTCCGAGTTCTGCAGCGCGGAGTTTCGCTTGCTCGGTGAACAACTGGCTCATGTCGATGCCGACGCCGATAACTCCGTAATCGCGTGCCCAGGTGCACAGCATCTCGCCCGAACCGCTGCCGAGATCGAGTACACGGGCCCCCAATTCCAGGCGCAACGCTGCGCCGAGAGTGGCGAGATTTTCTGGTGTGAACGGGTTATGGATGCGGTGAGCACTTTCGGTAATGTTAAAGATACGTGGGATGTCCAATGCACACACTCCTTTTACTAAGTTGTGAAATAACTGGGATATACCTTTAGTGACTGTAGTAGATAGGGGTTTTAAATATCACACCCCAGCCTCAACGTTTCGAGTTGTTGCTTTTGGTGTTCCGTAATTAAATCTGAACTCACACTCTTTTTTTAAAAACAGTGGGAAAGAATCCGTGTGGATTCCATTATATTTCATCAGCACTCTTTTGGCCTGATTTTAAAAATTTTCAATACCATTGATATGATTCTTACCCTTGGCTAACACACTGCCAAAATATCTCTCATCAGGTTCAATACAACCATCAAAAACTTCACTGGCCTGAAGCGCCAGATGAAAGGAGATAATTTGCCTGATCTTTTTATAGAATAGATCTGCCGTATTGGGGTGAATATCAAGCAGATTAGTTACTGATCTGGTGGTAACTTCCAGCACGAAATATTCAAGCAGCCTGATTTGAGAATTTTTCTTTAATTTACCATTGTTGAGCTTCATTTTCATAGATTAGCAGATTAGCTAATCTAGAACAGCCCTTAAAAAAAAGTCCTTTTTGCTTACTTTGTAAGCTGTTCTACTTCATCGGAAAGCCGGCGCATCCGTTCCCGGATCTCTTCCGGCAAATGGCTCGCTGACGCGATGCTCTCATCGATGGTCACCCGTTTTGTCCCGGAGAGCAGGTTATCCGCGTGGGTGACGATCTTCTCCTCGATTGTCTGCGGCATACAGTCCCGGGGGGCAAGCCTGAGGGCCACACATTCGTCCGCGGTCATCCCGGCCCCGGTGTGGCACTCCACGATCCGCGCAACGTTCTCGGGAAATCCCATCGTGCGCAGGAGATCCGCGCCCTTCTGGGCATGGTCGATCCCGTGCGTGCTCCCCCGGCCGATGTCGTGGAGGAGCGCCCCGGTCATGACCAGTTCCTGGTCGGCACGATCGCACTTTCGTGCGTACTCCATCGCACAGTCACAGACCGCCTCGCAGTGAGCGATCACCTTCGGGCTGCACCCGGCACTTTTTAAGAGCGCGATACAGCGATCCCGTGTTTCAGGCATGACCCAGGACTTTTTTCATCGCGTCGATGCGATCCCGGAGCGCTTTTACAAGCATGTCGTTATCGAAATGGCCAAGCGGCTGCTCGCAGTTCGGGCACTTGAAGTCGCCGCCTATCGCCTGCGAAAAGGTAAAGATATCGTGGCAGTCCTTGCAGATGAAGAAATCGTTTTCTTCTTCGAACTGCGCCCGGTGTTCGAGTTTGTCCAGCACCACTTCCATATCATCGCGGATGGCGTCGTGGATGTGATCGATCCGCAGTTGCCAGAGATAGGTGAGCCAGCCGGTCTCGTTGTTCTTGATCCTGTGATATTCGGCGAGCCTTCGCTCATACAGCGTGTAGAGCGTGTGACGCACGGAGTTTAAGTTAATCCCGGTACTTGCGGCCAAATCCTCGTCGCTGTGCTCGCCTTCTTTGGGGAATTTTTCCAGAAGGTTGAGCCCCTCATCGCCAATCAGCCGGTGTATGTAAGCCCGCATTGCCGGATTATTGAGCACTTCTTCCACAGGGTCCATTAGTGAACATATTGTCGGACAGAGCTAATATTTTTATCCAGCACAGAAAGTGCCTCATCGCGTGTTTTTCCGGTCCCGGAAACGCTCACGATTGCCTGCTCTTCTTCAAAAAAAGTTCCCGGCCACGGGATATCGGATACCACGGGTGCGAGATCCTTGAGATCTGCTTTCAGGGTCATGTCCCGGTCGGCAAAAAGGATGCGCCGCGCTGCATATTCCTGCATCTCCGGCACTTCCGGTAGCGTTCCCGCGCAGGCATTGACATGGTACTGGAACAGGCTGCATCCGCAGGCCATCTCCACGGTGTCGACCGTTCCCTGGAACCGGGGGTTCACTTCGATTACCCACGGTGTGTCGCGACCAAGAACAAAATCGATGCCGAGCGTTCCCTTACATCCGCTCGATGCGGAAATTTTTTCGGCAAGGGCGATCATCTGCCCGGCCAATGGATGGTCAAAAGGTGTCACCGACCCGGAGAACCCGAATGCGGATTCGCCATCTCCCCGAAGCAGCTGTTCGTTTACGGCAATCGCCCGGGCCTCATGGCCGTTTGCCACGCAGCAGACACTTGCGGGGATTCCGTCAACCACCTGCTGGCGGATATAAGGAATATCCGGGTACAGGGATGCCCAGTGTTTTTCCTTGTCGGCATCCCGGATCACCGCGTTCCTCCACCCGCCCGCACCCCTGCGGGGCTTTGCCATCACCGGGTATTTTCCGTCCGCAGCAATACGGGGAACCGGAACTTTGAGATCCTCAAAAAAGTGCTGCATATCCAGTTTGTCAAGGAACCGGCCCACCCTATCCCGGGGAGTGCCGCACAGCGGGACAGGAAACGTCAGGTCTTCAGCCCCTGATGTTGCAATCACGAGATCAAATGAATAGTTGCGGCACATCCGGTCCACGGTCTCGGGAAGATCAGAGAGATCTTCAAACTTCATCCGGTCCCGGGTATACCAGAACAGGTCCTGGTCGCAGAAATGGTCGACCGCACAGACTTCATAGCCGGCCCGTGCGGCCGACTGCACCACATGGCGCGTGGAAAACCCGGCAACGAGGACCCGGCCTCTCACAACTCCTCCGTCTGCTTCCCTGCCTTTGAGGGGACAATCCGGATCTTTGCATCAGGGAACTGGTGAGAGAATTCCGTTCCCTCGTAGAGATGGTCGAGAAACAGCGCGAGGCTTGAGATCTCTGAATGGGGCTGGCCGGTCACGGCGACATTGTAGTCCGCAAGGCCGTACATCTCGCCGGGCACCTTCTCCGCCCCAACAACGATAAGAAGTTTTTCGCATGGCCGGATCTCGCCGATGATATCGGGCAGGTTGATCCCATACATCGTGAGATGGACAACTTTTCCCCCGGCAGCCTTCCATTCCTTGATGCAGGCACGCCACTGGACATTGTCCTCGCAGAAAAATTTCCCGCCCCACCGGTCTGCCACGTCATTGACACTCTCCACCACGCCCTTGTCGCTTGCAGCAAGAAACATGCCCGAAGCCCCGAGCGCCCGGCCGGTCAGCGCGACATGGGTGGTCACCCGCTGGTCGCGCTCGGGCCGGTGGCCGATCCGGAGTATTGCAACATCTTTTCCCGTCATAATTATTTTTTCCTGGCTTTTATCACGCCATCTTCGAAAACGTACGGAAGCTCATTATCGTATTTTGCCTGGCATTTTACGAGTGACTCCCCGACAGAGAGCACCCGGACCTCTGAACCGGTCCGGTTGATGAGGAGATTATGGTCGAGCCGCAAAAGCGATGCGTCGACAGCTGCTGCGTCAAGGCCGCTCTCTTTTACCAGTTCTTCCGCAGTTGCCGTACTTTTCTGCGCGATGAGATGGTAGATCAGCCAGTCGGCATCCTCTTCTTTCACCTGTAATCATTCCCGCCCGGCCCGATTATAGTTTATTGCCGGCGGGTTTTTTTGCCGGCCTTTACGGCACTCTTTTTGTCCTTTCCCGCATACCATATCCCATGGATACAGAAAATCCCGCGCCGACATTTCCCGAACTGGTGAAAATCGCGGACTGCCTGCTGGATGAAAGCGGCGAGGATGATGACGTGCTCATGCGCGGACTGGAGACCCTGCCCGGGCCGACAAGAAACGAACTCATTGTCTCGGATCTCCTGAACGCGTGGCAGGTATTCTATTATTTCTTCCGCACCGTGCCGGACGAACTGGTGCGGGAGCGCCTCGAACTCGAACCTGCATCGTCGCTTGTCGAAGGAGTGGAGATCGATGAGATCGAGCTGCTTACGAGAGTATTCCGGGTCAAAAACAACCGGCCCGAGATCCTTGTAACTGACGGGAAAGACCCCTTAAAAACATTTTCCGGCGCGAGTGCGGTGGCCGACAGCCAGACCTATATCGAATCGACGTTATAACCGGTCGCCGGCGCTTATCAGCTGTTCGTCCACCCGGGCCGGGACAACGGGCGGGACAACACCCCATTTTATTACGGTCTCTCCCATAATCGCAAAGACTCCCTGCACCGTGTCAGGGTCGATCTGGTCAAGAACACTCTTGTCGTCCGGGCGGATCTGGTTACAGACTGCGGTTGCCCACGCATCGGCAAGCAGGGGATCGTACGCGAAGATCGTGACCGCGTCCGCGATACCAAACGAGATGGACGGGCCGACCGTGGCAGACGAGGTGCAGATCCCAAACGGTTTGTTGCGCGGCGGGACGACAAAGGCGATTTTGTCCGAGAGCGGGGCAGTCCCGGCATGCACGCCCACCCTCACGTCCCGGTCGCTGACAAGCGCAATATCCCCTCCGTTATCGATGACTCCGAACCGAGCACCTGCCCCGATCATGGCATCGATCCCGGCGGCAGCGATGGCTCCTGCCACAGTTGCCATAGGCCCGACGCCGGCGGCGGATGCAGCAGCGGCCATATGCAGGATCAGGGGCTCGTCCGTATCCGGCGTGTAGGGGGAAAACGTGCTTGCAAAAAAAGGATCGCGGGCGATATAGCCTTCGAGCACCTGCCGGGCGGCGATCATACCCTCCTTTGCCGCTGCCGCGTGAGCGGGGGTCTCTGCGAGGATCGCCGCAAAGGTCTCGCGGAACCGGAACGGCTCGCGGATCATAACGGCAAAGACAACGCCCTGTGCGGGCACGCGTCCACGCATTTCCCGCAGAGCACGCACCGGTCTTCAACAATCACGAGTTTCCACTCATTATCAAACGAGAAGACCTCGCGGGGGCAGATTGAGATACAGGCGCCGCAGTCCACGCACTCGCTCGTGTTGAGGTTGATCCCGTGTTCTAGCAGCCGCACGGTCGCCCCGAGCCGGGTCATGGTCTTCCGGACCAGCTGGCACTGGTCGTCGGGTACTTCAATGAGCGCTTCGCCTTCCGACGAATCGATCACGGCACGTTCGACATTGATGAGGACGCCGGTATCCTTTACCACCTGCGCGATGATCGGGGCATTCCCCTTCCCCCGGGAAAAGTTCACGAGCAGTTTCATTTCAGCCACCTCCCGCCGAAGAGTTTCCCGAGATTGATCGCGGTGAGCATGCCTATCACGTGGCGATCCTTATCGACAACAGGCAGTGCGCTGATGTTGTTCTGCTCAAGTTTCTGCACCGCGATATCGACTGCCTCATCGGTCGTGGTCGTCACCACTTTCTTTTTCATGATGTCGCCAACGATACTGGCCTTGCCGGGATTAGCAACTGCCTTTGAGACATCGAATGTGGTCACGATACCCACGAGTCTCCCGTCCTTCCCGATGACCGGCAGGTGGTTGGTCTCACCCTTGAGCAGTTTCTGCGCTGCCGCACGGATCTCTTCTGATTCTCCGACGCTCACGACCTGTCGGTCCATGATGTCCATGACGCGCGGGCCTTTTCTGGTCTCATGCATCGGGTGTGCTTTCTTGGTATTATCTATGGGCCGGGTGGGCAGGGTAAGCTGCATCGCTCCCTTCCCTATCCAGTCTTTTAGTTCCCCGGCAACCTGGCGCGCCCTGCGATAGCTCGACAGCGACGAAGTCCGCACCTGCTCGCCGTTGATCTCGACCGATCCCGATCGCAGTTCCTCGTAGGTTACGCTCCGGACCAGGGGCCGGTTCCGGCTTGGCACGCCGTAATCGATCAGGTCGACCGAGATATCCTTATCACGGACCGCCGTTGCCCTGACTACGTCAATATCGAGCACCGGCAGCGGCACCCCGAGCCCCACGTAGAGCGTGACGCCGTACCCGGTCATGGTTGCAGCGCGGAGGTACTCGGATGACATCTCTTTGAGGTTGCCCGTGACCATCAGCGTCCCGAAACCGCCGCCCGGAGAGTGCTGCGTTCCTTCGCCAACGACCATACCCTGAGCCCCGCACAAAAAGATCGGGACGCCGCTTCCGATCAGCCGGAGTTTCGGATCGTTTGAGATCGGGTTTAACACACCTGCTCCCGAGTAGGTGATATTCCCGGAGTTCGGAAGGAGCGTTCCCATATAGGTATGCAGGAGCCGGTCGGTCGTGTTTGTCGCCGCGTTGTACCGCTGGTACGCGTTCCGCGGGTTACACATGATCGCCTGGTTGAGGTTTTCGAGGAGCAGTTCGGTCGTGATCGTCCTGCGCGGGTAACAGTCAGTGCCCCGGGAGGTTGCCCGCAGTTCCACCGATTTTCCCGAGACCAGATCTTCAAGAACGTGAGCCCCGCCATACTGCTCTTCGAGCGTATCCGACTGCTGGGTCGCGCCGATATAGGTATCGACCGCGGCAAGCCCGCCGTAGGCTTCGACATCGTTGAGCCAGATCCGCTCCATCCGGATCGGCGGTTCCGAGTGCCCGAAATTCAAGAACGCGCCCGAGGAGCACATTGCACCGAACGTCCCGGTGGTAACAACATCGACCTCTTTAAGCGCGCCTTCTTCACCCAACTCGTCAACGAGGCCGGGCATCTCTTCTGCGGTGACAACACGGGCACTGCCGTCACGGATGCGCTCGTTGATCTGTTCGATGGACTTGTGCATGGCTGAAAATATCGTTTTATGAATATTAAAACTCATTGCTATTACCCATAGTAATAAATGGTATATATCCCCGCCCGGCGATACTCATTGTATATGCAGATGCGTGCCTTTGCAGAAGAGATGGAGGCCCTTGCCCCCCCGGCTCTTGCCGAAGAGTTCGATGCCGGAAGGATCGGGCTCGTGGTGGAAGGAAGACCGGAAATTGATAAAGTCTGCTGTGCGCTGGACGCCACACCCGCCGTGGTCCGGCAGGCAGTCGCCTCCGGGGCGGACATGCTCGTCGTCCATCACACGCCAATCTGGACACCGATTACTGCGATCACCGGGCCCACTGCCTCCCTGATGCGGGAGATCCTTGTCGGGGGCCTGAACGTGTACGTGATGCACACGAACTTCGATCACGCGGCCGGCGGCGTCAACGATGCCCTTGCCGAACTTCTCGGGCTCTCAGAATGCGAACCGATGTCTCTTGGCGCGGTCGGCACCTGCACGCTTCCGCTCCCGGAAATCTCCCGAAGGCTGGGCGGGAACCTCCGGATCTGGGGCACTCTCGTATCCTGCCGCCGGCTTGCGGTTGTAGCGGGCAGCGGGTTTGATCTCTCCCTCATTGCCGAAGCACAGCAGCTCGGGGCCGATGCATTCCTCTCGGCCGAGATGAAACATTCGGTCGCCCGGGCCGCATCACTCCCCTGCATTGAGTCGACCCATTATGCACTCGAAGCGCCGGCCATGAAGCGCCTTTCCGGCCTGCGGGGCTGGCAGTACATTGACGATCCGCCGCTCCTTTCCGTATGCCCATGAACGATCTCTGGCAGCAGCTGCGCGAAAAAAAAGCACTGGATGACGCGCTCCGCGCCGGTATTGTCGCTGAATTCGGGACAAGGGGCACAAAGGCACTTGATGCCATTGACCGGAACCTGGTGAAAAAATATCTTGATTTTTTTGTAGTCATTGGGTCAACCGGCGAGTACGTTGTCTCTGAAAACGTCTGCACCTGCCGGGATTTTGCCTTCCGGCAAAAACCCTGCTGGCATCTTATTGCCGTCAGGATTGCGGAAGCAACCGGCCTGTTTGAGACGATCGATACCTGGTACCAGGAAAACTGGAAAAAATAAGTGCAGCCAAAGACAATAACTATGCTGGTATCCTTATCTATACAGGCAGTCGTGGTTTTCACATGTTCGAAGAAGAATACCAGCTCGAATATTTCAAGAATCAGGGATTTACGCGGAAGATCTGCAAATCATGCGGTTCTCCGTTCTGGACCCGCGACAGTTCCCGGGATAACTGCGGCGACGCAGCCTGCGAACCCTATACGTTTATCGGCAATCCCGTGTTTACTCCCCATACGATCGACGAGATGCGCGAGGCATTTCTCTCATTTTTTGAAAAGAACGGGCACACCCGTATCGAGCGCTACCCGGTGGCCGCACGCTGGCGGGACGATATCTATCTCACCATCGCCTCCATCGCCGACTTCCAGCCGTTTGTGACCAGTGGCATTGTCCCTCCGCCCGCAAACCCGCTCACCATCTCCCAGCCCTGTATCCGGTTAAACGACCTTGATTCGGTCGGGAAATCCGGGCGGCACCTGACCACGTTCGAGATGCTTGCCCACCACGCATTCAACACCCCTACCGAAGAGATTTACTGGAAAGACCGCACTGTCGAACTCTGCGACCAGTTCCTCGCTTCCATCGGCGGCGACCTCACCAAGGTCACATATAAGGAACACCCGTGGATTGGCGGCGGAAACGCGGGGCCGAGTGTTGAGGTCATGATCGGCGGCCTTGAGGTTGCAACCCTTGTCTTCATGAGCCTTGGCCGACAGAAGACAAACCACCCCGGCTACGATCTCAATGGCGAGATGTATTACCCGATAAAACTACGGATTGTCGATACCGGGTACGGGCTTGAACGGCTGGTCTGGGCCTCGAAAGGATCCCCGACAATCTACGACGCCGTGTTCCCCGAAATGGTCAGCCGGGTCATGAGTTCGGCCGGGATCTCACACCTGCTTGAAAACAAGGACTATACGAAAATCCTGGCCCTGAACGCGAAGTTTGCCGGGCTCATGGACATCTCCGGCTCCAATCTCTTTAACCTGCGGAAGAAAGTGGCAGCTGCCATCGACATCTCGCCCGAGAAACTTGACAAGATGATGACACCCATCGAGAAGGTGTACGCGATTTGCGATCATACCCGGTGCCTTGCGTATATGCTCGGTGATTGCATCGTGCCTTCAAATGTCCGCGAAGGTTACCTTGCCCGGCTTGTCATCAGACGGACATTGCGGATGATGAACGACTTTAAGATGCAGGATTCCCTGGCCGATCTCATCGAAGAACAGATGAAGATCATTGGCTTGAAAAAATTCGAGCAGGATATTGCCATTGTCCGTGAAATTGTTGACCGCGAAGTAGAGAAATACGCGGCGACACTCGACCGCGGGACCCGGATCGTCCAGAAGGTCGCAAAGACCTACAAGGCAAAGAGCCAGCGCGTGCCGCTCTCCGAGATCATCACCCTGTACGATTCCCACGGCATCCCGCCCGAGATGATCAAGGATATCGCCACAAAGGAAGGCGCTGTCATCGATCTCCCGGACAATTTTTATTCCCAGATTGCCGACATGCACTCCGAGTCAAAGAAGGAGGTTGTTCTGGACAAGACCGCGAAATATACCGAACGAGTACAGGGCCTTCCGCCGACAAAGAAACTCTATTACGAGCAACCCGAAGATATCGAATTCGAAGCGGTCGTCATCGACTTCTTCGAAGGGTATGCGGTGCTTGACCAGACGCTCTTTTACCCGGAGGGCGGCGGCCAGCCGGCAGATACCGGCAGCCTTGTGGGATCCGAAAGCATGGCACGCGTTGACGATGTAGTCAAAGTCGGCGATGTCATCCTCCATCATATCAGCGGCGGTCTCCTGCAGCGTGGTGAGCGGGTCAAGGGTATGGTTGACGAGGAACGGCGCTTCTCGCTGATGCGCCACCATACGGCTACCCATATTCTCCTCCACGCATCAAAAGAGGTGCTTGGTGCCCACATCCACCAGTCGGGGGCGCAGAAAGGGGCCGAAAGCTCGCGTATTGATATCCGGCACTTTAAGCACATTACTCCAGAAGAATTGCGCAAGATCGAGATCGCGGCAAACCGGATGGTCATGGCTAACCAACCGGTCGAGATCTCTGTCGAGAGCCGCACCAAGGCCGAACAGCAGTACGGTTTCTCTCTGTATCAGGGGGGCGTCCCGCAGGGAAAAGACATCCGTGTCGTAAAAGTTGCTGGCGATATCGAGGCCTGCGCCGGGACACACTGCCGGAGCACCGGGGAGATTGGGATTATCAAGATCCTCCGGGTCGAACACATCCAGGACGGGATCGAACGGATCGAGTTTGCGGCCGGGACGGCAGCAGTCTATTACCTGCAGCATCTTGAACAGATTGCAACCTCCTCTGCCGATACCCTGTCAGTCCAGCTCGAAAACCTCCCGACCACAGTCTCCCGTTTCTTCACCGAATGGAAAGACCAGAAAAAAGAGATCGAACGCATGAGCCAGAAACTGGTAGACCTTGAGATAAAGACGATCCGGTCCGAAACGATCGGCGTGATTCCTGTAGTTGTAAAACGTATCGATCTCGCACCACGCGAACTCTCAACGATTGCTTCAGCAATTTCTGAAAAGGGCGGGGTCGCTCTCCTTGCCTCCCTAGGCGAAACCGCCCGGGTTGTCCTTGCATCGGGGGACAAACGGGTGAACGCCGGGGAGATCATCGGGCAGGTCTGCAGTCTCCTTGGTGGCAAAGGTGGCGGAAAACCAAACATGGCACAGGGAGGCGGGCCGGAAGTCGAAAAACTTGACTTTGCCCTGAACGTAGGGCGCGAGCGAATTCTTGCTGCGCTGCAAAAGAGTTAAACATGACGGGAAATGTCGTGGTGCTGGAACCCGGCGATGAACGGGCGCAGAAGATTGCAAAAGCCATGGGCAGCCAGACAGCAAGTGACATTCTTACCCTCCTTGCCGCCGGCACAAAGAGCCTCACTGACATCACCGAGCAGCTCAACATTCCCCTCACCACGGCAAAATATCATGCCGAGAACCTGCTCGATGCCGGTCTCATTACCGTTTCCGAGACACGGTACAGCATCAAAGGGCGCGAGGTCAAGATGTACTCACTCACCGATCAGCTCCTGATCGTCGCGCCAAAACAGACCAATGTCAGGGCCCTTCTTCTCAAGTACAGTTCCCTCTTTGGGATTGTCATTGCCGGTACGCTTGCGATCTTCGCACTCACCCCACTTCTTGCTTCGCAGGCCCCGGTCGGGGCAGTTCCCATGGCGGCGAACCGGGCAGGGGGATCGGAAATGTATGCCGTAAAAGCCGTGGCAGACTCAAGTATTGTGCAGGAAGTATCTCCTGACCTGGCACTTGCCTTTTTCTGCGGCGGGGCATTTGTCATCTTTGTCCTGCTCTGCTACGAAGCATATCTCTGGAAGAAGAAACGATAAACCTGCAACGTGAACAACAGATTTTTTTTAATTATCTGCGGTTACGGTACACATTATTTGTACCGTAAAATTATCCGGGTTTCTCTTACTAAAAAAAAAATCTGGGGATTTATTTACTTTCGGTCTTTTTTGATCCCGCTTGCGATCAACATCACGATTCCCAGTGCCCCGATCACAAGAACCGCCGATAGGGGCGATTTGGTTGCGGTGGGTATCGGAGTAAGAGCAGTAGTTTTTACTATGGTGACCTTTTTTGTTGTCGTCACTGTAGGTACCGTTGTTGCTGCAGTAGGTGCCACGACATGGAACGTTATTACAGCAATGGTGCCTTTGGCATCGGCGAACTGAACATTATAATTATCCGGTTGCGTCACGGTTACGGTCTGTGTGAAAAAGCCGTCACCGCTCTGCAAATTGTTCTCAGTCCTGATATACTGGGGACCAAACACCCGCCCGGCCGATTCACCGTCAACCTGTAACTGAATGCCCGAATTTCCTCCTTTCTTAAGGGAACCTGCAATCAGGAGCGCATCAGCCAGGTTCTGGGTGGTTGGTGATGTAATGGTAAGTTCGCTGGACCGGTCGGTGAGGGTTATAAGCAGGCTCGATACGGAGTCATCACGCATTGACGGAACAACTCCATTGAAATGGATCTCCATTTTGTACTGGCCGCCTTTAAGACCCGTAGTATCGAAAAGCTTGTACTGGGTAGACTTGTCTGGCTGGATTGTCATGGGTTGACGGTCAATTTCCGTAGAGGTATACTGCGACTGGTAAAAGACAAGGTCAAAACTGGTCCCTGGCGGGAAATCGGAATCAACCGCGCATTTGAGGGTATCCCCAACCGGGATTGTCTTGGGTGAACAGTTCAGGTACATCCCGTACGCGGATGCTGATCCCACAAGTAACAGGGTCGCCAGAAGCAGGACAAAAAGATACTTTTTCATGTCTAAATTGTCGAATGGCAAAATTAAAAAGGTTCCCCCTTCATCTGCAGAGGTTTTGGTACAGGTCCGGCTGCACAGCAATGCATCAGACCAGATCGATAAAATTCCTGAGCAGCCGCAGGCCGACCGCCCCGCTCTTTTCCGGGTGGAACTGGACGCCGTACACGTTATCCCTCACAATCGACGAAGCAAACGGGACAATGTATTCCGTTGTCGTAAGCGTATATTCCGGTGTTGTATCTGCATAGTACGAATGAACAAAATAGACATACTCTTCCGGGGAGAGTCCTGATAAGAGGGGGTTATTCTCTTTATTGAGTTGTATAGTGTTCCAGCCCATGTGAGGCACTTTTACACCCGGGACCCGGGGAAATCTGCGCACGCAGCCCGGGATGAGGCCGAGGCCCCGGTGTGTCCCGTGTTCCTCGCTTGAGTCCATAAGCATCTGCATACCAAGACAGATGCCAAGGAGCGGCACCTCTTTTGTGGCAGCGCAGACCGTTTCCTTAAGTGGGCCCAGCTGGTCCATACCTTCGTGGAAGGCGCCGACACCCGGGAGCACGATTCCGTCAGCCGCTGCAATCTCCTCCGTATTCCCGGTGATTGTCGCATCCGCTCCTGCGGCTTCAAGTCCCTTTTTTACGCTCCGCAGGTTTCCCAGGCCGTAATCAATGATGGTGACGTTCTTTCCCATGTACGCCCTCCTTTAATCTCCATGCCCCGCTCGTGATCCAGTCGTCCGGCAGCCCCTGTGCCTGCTGCCACGCATTAAGTCGTTCTACCCATCCGCTCCAGAGATCGGCAAAGTCGGTCTCGATCATGTGGATTAATGCCATATCACTGGACGGGCACATGAAACATCCGATCCGGTCCAGCCTGCGCTCGTAGAGGACATTATACGGGGCCTTCTCGCGGAACAGGTACAGCCAGACATGAAGTGCGGTCCAGTCCTGGATCGGTGCCGCGGAGACCTGGACTTTTACCGTCGGGTTCTTCCAGACCCGATCGCTCTCTGCCCGGGAGAGGGATTCGTACCGGCGCTGTCCGATAAAGGAGAGGCATTCACCCCAGGTCGAGCGGATTGTCGCGGCGACCGGCAACAACTTGCAGACGCTACAGCACCAGCGGGCGTTAACCGCCGGCGGGCCTTCCCGGGCAAGCGTCTCATAGAATTTGGTCGATGTATTGGTCCGGATAACCTCTGCGTTGTACTTCTGCTGCACCGCCTCCACATTTGCATACGTTTCAGGGAATTCGAGACCGGTATCGGCAAAGAGCAGCGGGACGTTCCCGAGTGCTTTTCTCACGACAAGCATGGTCACGAGGCTGTCCTTTCCTCCTGAGTAGGAGACCGTAGGCTGGAGGGGATACGCAGCGGCGACGTCTTTGACGAACCGGACTGATTCTTCTTCAGCCCGCGTGATCACATCTGCATTTGCCCGGACTGCATCCTCCCAGGTTGCCTTCCCTGGCACGATCTGCGAGGGAACGTTCCTGCGGGTGCGGACGATCTGGCCTTTCTGCATCGCCCGCGCCTCTTCTGCCCCCGCTTTTGCCCGGCCCACTGCGATGCACTCCCCGCTTTCGGTAACAACAAAGACCTCGTCACCGGTACGGATGGCATCATCGAGGGAAACAAGGCCCGGCCTGAGGACGCTCATCCCCTGGTCGCGGATAAACGGCGCAGCACTGTCATCCACGACAACGACGTGTTTTGTGGGTTTGAAAAGACCGTATGCCTCTGGGCGGGGGATCGGTTCCCAGCGCCGCTCCATTGGGATGTACCGGATGGAGCCGGCGAGCCCGCCGCCGATTATAATCTCTTCCATCCGGTCGTTGTCCGGTACCTTGTTCAAGAGGACAAGGTGTCCGTCAGGAACGAGTGGCGCCCTGAAGTGCTCTGTAAAGATACTGTTGATGAGCGCGACATCCGCCGGAAATGCCGGTCGGGCATCACCTGGGGGGGTGAGTGGAACCTCGCGGGTGGCTGCACCGCAGGCACAGGTTTTTGCCAAGACCGGCGTATGGCACTTGTCGCACCAGCGCAGCAGGATCTTACCAAGATAGGACGGGTGCATTCCTACATTTGTTCGCGTTTGTCCGATAAAAGGGTAGGCGCTTTTCCCATCACATGTAAGGTTACAATTGCCGTATTACCATGGGACAAAACCGGGGATGCCGGGTGTATCGGGAGGTTTGATATGTACCTGTTCTCCATTTTAATACTGTGATACGAGACCGCAGGGGACCCGGATATCCCGTGGTTTTCGGAGTGTGATCGCAGGTGACGCTTGACATCTGGCTTTTTGCGGCAGTCTGCCTTTTTGTCCTTGCTTTTTGCGCAGTGCTGCGTGTCATTCCCGGCCCGACTCTGCATGACCGACTTCTTGCAGTAAACGTAGCGGCTACCCTTGCATGTGCGGGAGCGCTTACCCTCACGGTGTCTGCGGGGAACCTGATCATTCCGGTAATTGCGGGGCTGATTGAATGTATCGTATTTGTGGCCACCATACGGATCGCTGAGGTACACCGGAGTGAGGTTCTATGATCGAGTGGGCGGTGGATGTGTTCCTGTACATCCTGCTCCTTGCAGCCATCGGTTTTGGATGGATCAGCGTGATTGGTCTGATTCTCTTTCCGGATATCCGGAGCAGGGCATTTACCGGTCTGCGGGCCGGCTTTATTGCCATCGCACTTGTCACCATCGCCGGGATCTGCTACGGTCTTTTTCTCTGGATTACAACCGGCGGGCTACAATATCTGTTATACATTATTGCTATAGTCCTGATGTGTGTCCTTGTCGTGATCCTGAACCGGATCGCAGCAAACGAAGTTTGTCGTAAAACCGTACCGGGCCAACAAGTATCCAAAGAACAAAAAGACAATCGGTAATTTTTTATGTCTAAATTTAAGCGGATGTACGCAGGTCTTATCCGGTATACTGCCCATTTCTCTTCCTGATCAGACGCTGTTGCCTCTGGCATTATCGAACTTTCCAAAAAGAGTAACGGCAGATTTCTGTGAACCGGTGTGGATTTTAACAGAACCCATTTTTCCAAATTCCTAAAAAGAGGGAGACGATCACCGATCTGCGGCAAGGCGTTTTTCAAGCGCAGCGATCCTGTCCATAAGATCCTGCTCACGCTGTGCAAATGCTGTCACATCAGTCATCGTGAAGTACGTACTTACCGTGTCCCCGTGCCGCACCGAATTGATCTGTCCATATATACACCGCTTCTCCCCGTTTTTGCAGAGCATCCATGTCTGGAATTTTGCCGGAGGTTCTGTACAGGTCTGGGATTTCCGGTAGAGCTCATCCATCATCAACCTTGTCTCCGGTGTCGCCAGGTCTTGAGTGTTCTTCGTACTCAGCTCCTCTAATGAATATCCCGAGATTTCGCAGATGCGCCGGTTGGCATAGACAAACTGATCGTTTTCGATGATAAGCACGGCATCCTGGATGTTCTCTGCCATCATCCTGAACCGCTGCTCACTCTCAACAAGTGCGGCATCTTTTAACTGGAGGTCCGTGACATCAGTTATAATAACAAAGTGGTACAGGATCTCTCCGTGCTCAATGCCGGTGATCCTGACATACACATGTCGGTACACTCCGTCTTTCCTCCGGATCAGTCCATGGAATTCGGCGAGCCCCGAAGGAAGATTCTTGCGGGGATCCACCAGCGGCTTGATCTTTTTCCGATCTTCCGGCGCGATGATGGTCATGGGGTCCATTGCCCACAGTTCTTCAAAAGTATACCCGGTAATCTCGGCAACCCTCCGGTTCACGAACGTACACTTTTCATTCTCAAGGATAAGCAGGCCGTCCTGGATATTCTCTGCCATCATCCTGAACCGTTCTTCCCATTCACGGATCCCCCGTTCCCTCATGATGTCCCCGGTCACATCGGAAAGGATGATCGTGAACCCCCGGGCACCATCATCAAAAACCGTGGGAATGGATTTTTGCTTGAAGATACGTTCGCCGGTCTCTTTTACCTGGAACGAGAGGGTAGTTTCTGTTTCTTCAGAGGGTGTCGTAGCAAGGGAATTGACAAGTTCATGTACATCCACCTCAGGTGATTTGAGAAACGAGATGTTTTTCCCGACTGCCTCTTTTCGTGTGAGATAAAGGAGTGCCAGAAAATTATCATTGATCTCGATGATGCGGGACTCATTGTCAAGGACCATGATAAGGTCTTTTGAATAACTGAGCATCGCTGACAGGGGGACTCTCTGTGAGAGGGTAAACACTTTTGCCATCCCATATGTCCGCATATTCACCTGCCCGGAGATCAGGAGAATATCGAGGTAGCGGCCAGTCGTATTCTTGTTCTTTTTGAGCGCCTTTGCTATGTCAGTAACACTCATTCCTTCAGGGTTTTGTTTGAGAAGATTCTTTATGAGAATAAGTTCCTGCTGGTAATCGTGCATCATATGAATGACTGTTCCTTTTCAAATGGTATACTCAAATACATATTTATAATTGCCGTCACTCATTTATATGTATGGCAGATAATGAAAAGATTTATAATTTATCATGATCAATGTACTTACTCTAAATATTCAATTATTTTAAAGTATGACAGAAAACTGGAGGAAATGTAAATGGCTTTTATCGCTTCTGGTCTGATAGACCAATGGTATGCCACTATAATGACATATGTTCCCACTATCCTGGGAGCAATTATTGTACTTCTTATCGGGTGGATTGTTGGCCGCCTGTTAGGAAAAGCAGTCCGGATTGTTCTCGATAAGATCAGCGAACAGCATATTGTCGAGCAGGTTGCCGATCAGGCATCCTTTGCCGGGTCTGTGAAAAACGCCGGCCTCACTGTCGGTTATATCGGTGATATCGCAGTAAGGATATTTGTTTACCTGATTGCAATCCTTGCCGCAGTTGACATCCTCAACATGGATTACATGAGCAAGCTGATGACAGTAATTGTTGAGTATATCCCGCATGTTGTAGCATTTGTCATCATTCTTGTAGTGGGTCTCCTTCTCGCGGATTATTTCATCGACTTTCTCGCAAAGTACTATTCAAAGCAGGACATCTCGTTCATCTCGCCGTTCCTGTTCCTGCTCCGGCTCTTTTTGTACTTCGTGATTGTAGTCCTTTCCCTCTCCCAGCTGATGCTCGACCTCACCATCATCTACACGTTTGTTACCCCGGTTGCATGGGGTATCGGTCTTGGTCTTGGCGCAGCAATTGCTATCATCGTCGGCTTCGGGCTTAAGAACCGCAGCGAAGCGATCATGGATAAGATCATCGATTCAGTGGTCGCGAAGAAAGAGAAACCATAAAATTTTTTTGCTCTGTAGAAATCCTAATTTAAAACGAGTTGTACCGATGACCGAAAGATCTAAGGTACAGCGTCTCCTTCTTTTGATGTGTGGTCAAAAAGACAGGAGACAAATAAGAAATCGTTAAGCCGGAATATCAGGTTTATCCAAGCGGCCATTTCTATCGTAAAGTTCACGCATCTCAATCCCTATTCCTGTAAATTTTCAAAGAAGATCTACACGCAACACCAACTTCTCGTCCTGATTTTGTTCAAAGATTTCCGAAACCAGCACTACCGGGAATTCATCGAAGATGTCGGAGATATGGCCGAAGTTCAGGGGATTCTTGATCTCTCCGAGGTACCTCATTTCACAACGCTCCAGAGATTTATCAGTCGGCTAAAAACTCTTTATCTTCGGTTCACCTTCAGAAAAATGGTGAACCTGTTTTATTCTTCCGATGAAAATATTCCCATAACCGCCATTGATTCATCCGGGTTTACCAGCGGGTACTGTAGCCATTATTTCTCCGAACGAACGGGTAAGATCCGAAAACATTTCCTGAAAGTTTCCATATCCGTTGATACCGAGCAACAGGCGATTACAGGGTTTGTTGCCTCGAACAGCCGGGTTCACGATACTCGACATGCTGTGAAATTACTCCGACAATGTCACAAACTCCGAAAGTCAGATTGCTACGTCATGGATAAAGGATACGACTCTGAAGCAATTCATCGACAGATCCGAGAGGGCCTTCACGCCAATTCTGTTATTCCCATCCGCTCCTGGAATAACGAGATTATTGGCGGTACTTACCGTCAGGAAATGGCGCAACGGTTCAATGATATTATTTATCCTCGACGACAACTCGTAGAAACAAAATTTTCCGTCTTGAAAAGAAAGTTTGGTGGGGATCTTAAAGCAAGAAGATTCAGGATTCAGATCAAAGAAATCGCTAACAAAATGATTGTCTGTAACATTCACAGGTTCTTACTCTTTTTCTTTGTTGAGGTTTTCTACAGAGCAGAAAAAACGACAATTTGGAATTATCTTTGAAAACAGGGCAAAACCAAGGCCACTTGAACCTGCATAATAGCGGACCTGTACGGGCACCTGTTTTCCGGATGGGTTAGAATACGTGATCGGGGCAAAAAAGGCCGCTATGGCCCTCCCGGCCCGGAGGTGATCGCCATCCCAAAAGATCATTTCCAACCATTAATCGGAGGATATTACGGCAGGATCCGGATAGTCCCGAATGCCACTGGGGCTACCTTTCTATCCCGGCCATGCTCCGGCGCCCCTGTTCCTCACATCATATAACGGGAATATGTTCCGCGAAACCATGTCCGACACTGTCGTGAATTTCACGTTTTGCAAGCTGCGGGACTTTCGACCGCGTCTGGTTCAACGTGTTCGAGACATCCGGATGTAAAACGGGACATTTGTCCGGGTCTCGTCCTGATTCTTTTACCTGCGGAAATTTTTCAGGATAACTTTTCGGATAAAAAAAGGACGATGCCGTTTCCAGGCAGCTTACTTGAGTTTTTTTTCGAGTTTCTTGAGTTTCTTCTTGGCGTCTTTGCTACCCGCAGCCGCCTGTTTTGAGAGCTCTTCAGCCTTGGCCTTCTTCACTTGGTTCAGCTTCGTCATCTGTTTTTTACTCGTTGGCATACAGTTACCTCGCTACGTCTGTGGCTGATTTAATTTGGCTTTTTTCCTTTTTAATATATCCCTGTATTGTGGCGCCCCTTTAACTTCGAATAAACAAAGAGCGGGGGTGACATAAGAGTAAACAACGAAGAAACCCGGCCTTGTCAATAGCGCATGAGGGTTTAATACCGGTCAGCATTGTAGTAAGGGCACAGCCACCAGACCCGGCAGCCACAACATTTCATACTGTAATAGACAGCACGATTTGCCATAAACATGGTGTCAGTTGAAAAATTTTTTTGCGGTTATCGGTAAGGTCATTCGTACCTTTTTTTATCTCCGTGCATTTTCCACCACATCCCCTTATCTGTCACGGGTCAGGAGACCCAAATGAGAGAGCCCTGAAAATCGATCTGTAATCCTCCGCACCTTCCTTGTTTTATCCGGCAAAAAACATTTCATAACGTTTTTACTCTCCTGCATCCAGACGGGACTATGATATCCCTCATAAGGCACTCATGGGGAACATATCTCTCCTTCGGGTTTCTGGTTTTGTTTTTCTTTTCCTGCATGCCGGTCGCTTCGGCTGCAGGATCCCAGAGATCCGCCGATGAGAATGCCTCATGGACAATCGCCGATACGTTCAATGTTGCTGCAGTCCAGTCCCTGGATGTATCACCACATGGAAACCAGATCACATACGCGGTCCAGAAAACGGTGTTGAATGGTACGGAAAGCGGGTACCAGTCGGTTATCTATGTTGTAAATACCGATGGGACCGGCACACGGCAGCTCACCAACGATACGGATTCCTGCTCAAGTCCCGCCTGGTCCCCGGACGGGAAACAGATCGCGGGCATCTGTGTTGAATCCGGTCTCCCCCAGATCCGGGTAATGAACGCTGATGGCTCCGGTGCTTTTGTACTGACAAACCAGGAGACCGGGGTCGCGGTATTTGCCTGGGCACCGGACAAAAACCGGATCACGTACTCCGCGATGCTGCCACTCACCGATGAACAGAAGCGTGCGGCCGCAGCGGAAAATATCGTGATTGTTTTCGGGAACAATACGTACAGGACCGGCCTCTACCTTATTTCCGATATCTCATCGGCCAAATACCCGCAGACCGCACAACTCATCTCGCCGGATACGGCAAGCATTGTGAGCTGGGACTGGTCGCCGGATGGGAAATCCATCGCGGCTATCACTGCACCAAATACTGATTTGCTCTCGCCCGACACATCCATATCCCTCCTGGACCCAACGACCGGGAAGATGACAACCATTGCCCCACAGCCGGATAAGGGCAGTTACTACCGGGTCGTTTTTTCCCCGGACGGAACAACGGTTGCCTACAGCATGATTGGCGCCATTCCCTACCAGGACTTCTTTGTAGTTCCCGTAACCGGCGGCAGCAGCCGGATCGTTGCACACGACCTCGACATCCCGGCCACGCTTCTGCTCAATTACAGACTTTTCTGGTCGATAGACGGGAAGTACCTGTATGCACCGGAATCAAACCGGACCCTGGTCTCAGTCTATGCCATCGCGACAGATGGATCCGGGAAAAAAGTACTCTTCACGTACGGGTCCATCGGGACACTTGCCGAAAACCGGGAAAAGACTATCCTTGCCTGCACCGCTGAAGACACGGATGTAGCATCGGAGATCTACGTTACCCCGGCGGACACGTTCAGTCCCGTCCAGGTGACCCGGCTCAACAGCGATCTCCCCACGGCGAAATTCGGGAAAACCGAGATCGTCCGTTGGACATCGTACGATGGTACCGGGATTGAGGGACTGCTCACCTACCCGGTCAATTATACACCGGGCACAGTTTACCCCCTCATTGTCGTACCCCATGGCGGGCCATCTGATAATTATGTACACATCTACACCGGGACCGGGGGTGTAGTCCCGGTCGCCACGTTCTCCTCGCTCGGGTATGCAGTTCTCCGGCCCAATATCCGGGGTTCGACCGGGTACGGACCGAACTTTACGTGGGCAAATTATCATGACTGGGGCGGCGGGGACGAGCGGGACCTGATGGCGGGCGTCGATGACCTGGTGGCCCGGGGGATTGCGGATCCGGAAAGGCTTGGGATCATCGGGCACAGCTATGGCGGGTACATGACGGTTTGGACCGTGACGCAGACTGGCCGGTTCAAAGGAGCTGTCGCGATAGCGCCCATCACGGATATCATCAGCAATGCCGGGACAAGGGAAGGCCTTGACATGACACCCCTCTATTTCGGGACCGAGTACTGGAATGACTGGGATTATTATTCGGAACGTTCACCGGTCCGGCATATCGGGAATGTCTCGACCCCCACGCTCATTGTCACCGATAAGGAAGATGCCCAGGTCCCGCCCGGGCAGGGTCGGCAGTTCTATACCGGGCTCACAAAAAGAGGCATCCCGACGCAACTGGTCATCTACCCGAGAGCCGCCCATTTCCCGACCGAGCCACAACAGGTCCGGGACCTCTGGCTCCGGGAGATCGACTGGATGAACCGGTACGTAAACGGGAGTACCTGATTTTTTTGCAGGATGATCCTGTTCTTCACAGGTCACGTGTTATGTCACACCCTGCAAGGACGCGCTTCATGAATTTCCCCCTGTTTTTGGCAACACGTAACAAAAAATAATTGATCGGACTCGACAACCAATCTCTATGGCACTCACAAATGCTCAGGAAGCTGAAGTCAAAGAAACGATGCAGCAGTACGTCATGGCATACCGGAACAAGGATGTCAAAGGATTACTTGCCGTATTTTCCCCCGGTATCTGCGGGTTTGGCAGTGGGCCGGACGAAGTGGTCCAAAACATCAACGATTTCATCCGGCAGATTACGCGCGACATGAGCCAGGCCACGGTGAACGCGGTCGATTTCTCGGACACAGTGATCTTTGGCGAGGGACGGGTCGCATGGCTGATGACAGAGACAGTCATCACATTTACCCTCCCGGGTGCAAAAAAGCAGACGATGCACGGCCGGTCCACGATGGTGATGAGAAACACCGGCAGCCGCTGGAAAATCGAACAGTACCATTTCTCCATGCCTTACGGAGGCCAGTCCTCGGGCCAGTCGTTCCCCGGCGCGTGAAGGCAGCGCCAGGACTTTTTTTTATCTGGCCCGCGCATGGAGAGTCGATATTACCTCTTTTCACACGTCGCTTCTGGATCCGGTTACTGCCAGAACCTGGTGTTGCAAAACCGTATTTTTAAAAAGGTTACGCAAGGGACAGAGTGTCCGGTTGTAAAACTTTCAAGAAAAGTTTATTTCGTGTCAGAATAATTATCAACCCGAATCTCATCCGTTGTATACTATCATAATAAACCCGGCATGGGATGCAGTTCCATACATTCTTACCGGGGAGCAAAAGAGGGATTGACCGGAATAAGTGTCCGGTTATAAAAAAACGTGATACCGATGAAGTCCCGTGATATTGTCCTTGTCGCAGTCCTGCTTGCCGCGGGTACGGTCCTGCAATACTGCCTTTCCTGGCTCAACACTCCGATTATACCGGATGTAATTACCGCATTTTACTGTCTTTCGATTATTCTCTTCTGGCCAAAGGTGAACGAGGCCTTGGGTATCGGTATCATTGGCGGGGCCCTGTCAATGATGATCCCCGGTTCCATCCTCCCTCCTGCAAACCTGGTAAGCGGGATCGTAGGGGCGTGTTGCTGTTTTTATTGTTATGAACTTGTCCGGGACAAAAGCAACCTTGCCCCGCTCGTCTCAACCACTTCAGCCACGCTGGTGAGCGGTGTTACGTTCGTTGTAATTGTCACTGTGGTTATGTTCGGAACAATCCGTGCCACATACAGCACGTTTGCAGGATTTGTCCTGGCATTTCTTCCCCTCATCGTTATTACTGCATTACTCAATGCGGTCATTATCCAGGCACTGACCATCGTCATGGGCAAGGTGCGGGCACAGATCTGAAAAACAGACGGGATGATCGCGATCATCAGGGCTTATTTAAGCGGGTACGCGGGGTCTCGTCAACGCTTCAACGCCCTTTTTACGCTCGTGATGTATTCCCGGAACTCGGGCTGACACAGGGATCCTGCCACCTTATAAAACCCAAAAACGAGGGTGAGACGTTAAAAAAGCACACTCTGGAGGGTAACTTAAACCATTTTCTCCCCGGTCATCAAAATTATCACAAACATCCGCATCTCCTCGGAAGGTCCGGGTTTTGAAAATTGCCGCAGTCCGGTTCCGGATCGAAGAAAAACCGGCGCCCTCAAAGGATTTCATCATAGTGTGCCGATCGAAGCCGAGATGGAACACACCCGCGGTTGAGTCATGGAACTTTTCCTCATCGGAATCAAGATCGGCGATGGCAATTCTTCCTGCAGGCTTTATGACGCCGGCGATCCGGTTGAGGAGCATGCAGGTGTCCCGGATGTGATGAAAGGTCATGCTGCTGACCGCGAGGTCGAATGTGCCGGGGAGTTCGTCTCCCTGTTCCAGGTCCACGCGCCGGATGATGACGTTTTTTCTGATCATGCGCCATGATCTTTTTGTCCAGCACGTCGAACATACCCTGCGAGCTGTCGACTGCCGTGCTCGTGCAGACCTGGGGCTGGAGGAGAAGGGTCAACAGATCCGTCCCGCGCCCGAAGTCCAGCACGTCCATATCCAGCTCCGGCCGGATTGTCCTGATGATGGCCCGGGCGACATCATGCGCCATCCGTACCCGGCCCGGGTCTTCGCATCACGGCACGAATACAAGCGCATTGGCAGGGAATATGATGAATATGGTGATGTGAAAAAAATTGTGGTTATTTTATCCTGCCGGATCAGCGAGGCAGGTTATCGCGGGATTTTCCCTCATCACCGGCCCGGGTAAAAAAGTGACAGGAATTTTTTCTGTTACAATACTGATTCAAGGTGGTCTTTTATTGAGTGATCGCCAAATAAAAAAATCCGAAGATATGCTCTGTCCCTTACCAGAACTCATCTGATAGTTCCTTTACCGTCGCCGCAGCAAAACCCCTGGCGGCAGCCGGGCCGTTCGCGGTGATGATCCTGTGGTCGGTCACAACGGGCTGGCCAACAAGCACAGCCCCTCCTTTTTTCATCTCGAAAATAGCAGCGGGGCTGTTATAGACTGTTGCCTTCTTTCCTTTGAGGATCCCGGACCGGGCGAGCACTGCGGGCGCAAGGCAGATTGCAGCAACAACTTTCCCGGATTCGTGGAAATACCGGGTCAACTGCACGAGCATATCATCCTCCCAAAGATGTAACTGGCACCCGGAGCCCCCGATGATGATTAGCCCCTCGTAACTCTTCGGGTCGATATCATCAAACGAAATTCCTGCTAATGTTTTACCGCCAAGCATTCCCGTGCATGGGCCGGGGTGGATTGACGCGATATCGAACACGATCCCGGCTTTATTCAGGGCAGCAACTGGCTCGGCCAGTTCTTCATCACGATATTTTTCCGGTGCTACTGCGATGACGACTTTCATGATATCCGTAATTTTCTTTCTTCATATTTGAGGGTTGGCAAAATACAGGGTTAAACCCAATATCAATAAAAAGTATTGTCCCGATTTTCAAACGATATGTTTAGAGTGCCAGAGTTTCTGTCCTCATATAGTGACAGTATTTATGTCCGCTTTCAAGAGCACCGAACCGGTGCTTGCGGGTGAAAGCGACAATGGAAATCAGGACGAAATCGGTCGTATTCTAT
>NZ_JBAYLY010000006.1:0-116302 GCF_041663825.1 Methanoregula sp. | reverse complement strand
TGAACAACGTAGGTATTCCCGGACCCGACCGGTGTCCACGGACCGTTTGCGTTGGCTGATGTGTTCCACCAGATTGTTGACGTCGCTCCTGCTGGCTGGACTGTACTATTTATTAGCGTTTGATCGACCTGGGCCGTGCCGCTCGCTATACCGATTGACGTGAGTGCAGTCCTGGGGTAGGCGATGAAGACAATCCCGTTGCCACCTTTACCGCCACCCAAATTTGTTCCGGCTTTAGAAACGGCCGCACCGCCACCGCCGCCAAGTCCATCAACTCCGGCATTCCCGGCACTACCAGTACTTGTCCCACCGGCACCACCACCACCGGAACCACCGGAACCACCAGAAACGCCATGTAGGTAATTTGCACCGCCACCGCCGCCACCGGCATAATATGTCAATGTTCCATTGATCGCAGATTGGTTACCAGTACCACCATTTCCGCCAGCAGTATTAGCGCCAATAGAACCGACAGCAGAACCACCACCACCACCGCCTCCGGTAGTATTTGTAGTACTTCCTCCCTTTCCTCCACCAAATCCCTGCCCGTTTATAGCAGTTCCATTAGCTTTATTATAGTTACCGCCACCGCCGCCGGAACCACCATTTCCGCCAACGACAGTATTCTTACCTCCGTACCCTCCACCCTTTGCCTGAATTCCGTTGCCAGATGTCGTGTTCGCAAACGATGAATTTCCCCCAGTTGATCCAGAGTTTGCGCCAGCTGCTCCTCCACTCCCCCCGACACCAACCGTGAGCTTATATACTGTGCCACCCGTGACCGTGGTAGTTCCATTAAGAAAACCACCCCCACCGCCACCACCGCCTCCATTACCCGACATGGCTGCACCTGCGCCACCACCGCCTCCAGCGACAACAAGATACCAGACATTAGTATTCGTGGGTATCGCTGCCGGTGCTGTCCACGACTTTATCCCGGTGGTATTCCACATTACGGTAATGTATCCAGCATTTGCATCAGAAGAAGTCCAACATCCATTTGCTGCGGTCCAGGTAGCTGCACTTGCCGTTCCGATCAAGAGAAGTACGACAACCAGAACGAGCGCGAAATAAAATAGTATCCTTGTGCGCCTCCTCGCGCCCCCGTTCTGGTATCCGTGACGTTCTCCGTTAAGGTGCGTATCAGCGGTCATATCTGTGCCAGCAGGTGTCCTACGTGTAACGTTAAAGATCGCCACAGAACCCCCTCCCCCTGCACTCGCTGACATTGGCACCTGCGTCACATTGTTACTTCTCCCGGACAGCCACCATTGCAATCTTCTCCTCGCCTTGCAGGATTATGCGTACTAAAACTTCTACCGGGATCACCTTCCCGGCATTACGGGTATAGATTGCATCAAACCACTCATTGGATGGCTCATGAATCCGTTCGACGATTATGGGCAGTATCGTACTCTGGGAGGTACGCGACAGGATATCACCCGCCGGCATCCCTTTGAGTTCCTTGCGGGAATACCCAAGGTGACTGCATGCGACCTCATTGACGTCGATAAACTTCCCCAGTGTGCCGTCACGATTTACACTAACCAGAAAGACGTCGTCATCAGCATAGTCAAAAATCACATGGAACAATTCATAGTATATACGCAGTGCATCCATCCGGCAGACCTGCTCGCTGATATCACGGGAGCTGATGATCCCTCCGGTACATGTGCCTGCGGCATCACACATGGGTTTACCAACAGATTCGAGCCAGACATAATCGCCGTTCTTATGACGGACCCGGTACTTCTGCCGTATCGGTTCTTTATTATTGACAAACTTATGTAGAGCAGAAATAATCATTTCCCGTTCATCAGGATGGATCAGATCCAGTACGCCATCGGTCATCAGTTCTTCAGGACAATATCCCAAAATTGTCTGGTGGGATGGACTCACATATCCGGGTTTTAAGTTGGTATCGATCTCAAGGACAAGATCCGACAGGTTCTCGATGACCTGATGAGAAGGGATCCGGCTCGTTGCCTGTGCAGTATTCCCGACACGATCCCGGCTGACTTCAGAGTGGATCTGGTCATTGGTCGATTGCCGTCCGTTCGTCATTTCGTTTATTATCTTCTCATACTTCTGTTGGATTTGGTGGTTTTCCGTGACGTTCTCAAGAATCACCGCAGTGCCCGGCACCCCGTCATCAAAGACAACCGGAAGATATTTTGATTGGAAATGGAGATTTTCCCCCCCTTTCTTTAGTTCGTGTTTTTTGGTAACGCTCACTCCTTTAGCTGCCTGGCAGATACCAGGTATCAGGATATGAGCAATATCCACTTCAGAGATGAGGGTATCGAACTTTTCCCCGGTTAGATCCTGCTTCGGGATACCAAACATCTCCAAAAATTGCGGATTTATTTCCCGGATCAGGCGTTCCTTATCCATAACGACGATGGCATCAGAGTGAAGAGCAAACATCTGCGATATGGGCACGCGGGAACAGCACCTGAATAGTTTAGAACGCCCAACCTGCTGGTACTCGATCTGCCCGGAGATAAGCAGGGTATTAAGATATTTTGATATCGTGATCCGGTTTGAGGGAAGACTTTTAGCAATGTCTTCGGTGGTCATCCCATTTGGGTTTTCCTTTAACAGATTCTTGATTTTTATTGATATGTCTGCCTGGGACAGCTTTCCCTCACCATTCATGATACCGGTATTTCGTATGGTGGAGTCCAGAGTTTTGTCAAAGAATTTACCGTTTCCCAGATTAACTATCATGCAGGCACCTCCGGCTCTCCGGGTAGTACTCCGCTGGGATGTTCAACCCGCGGGAAATACCGGAGATGGGGCGTGAAATGATCTTGTGCAGCTTGGGGGATTTGTAGCAGAGTCCCTACAAGTTCTCGTCCGTGAACATTTTTTGTCATACGGTATACCCACCTCTTAATCAACACGATTGTTAATGATAAAAAAACAAATATACCGATATTAATTATCAATATAAATAATGACAATTCTTAATATAATCTATTACAATATTAAACTACCTGATAGATATCCAAATAGATGGACCTATACGCCAGTTACCCGTGATCCACTTATCGTTACGGTAAATATGATCTAAACGGCAAGTCTTAACGACAAAGTATTATTCGGGAAGGCCCCAATCTTTCTGCTCCGTCGTTTGAGTTATTTATCAATCCGTTTGAGGAGATGGGTAGTCCTTTTTCCAGAACTCCGGAGGAACTACCCGATACATCATCAACCCATGATGAAACCAGCGAATCGTATCGGAAGCATGAGAAGACCCCGGGCAGCATACTCCAACAATCTTCTGGAATCACTCAGGCATTCTTTAAAGGTCTCTGCGATCTCCATCTGATGTTTCCGGGGGACGTTTCCGATGACAGCCCGGATGAAATGGATGTGACACATCTGCCAGAAAAAGCCCGAAAACATGTTCACGGCGCTGGACTGGATTCCGGTAGAATCCTCGGAGAGAATGGGATCTTTCGGGAGGATTTTAAAAAAATATACGGCTTCTTCGGAGCCACCTTTCGCAAACGTAATGCCAAAGAAGGTACCTGCATCTTGAAGAGGGAAGAGAGTCAATTTACGGGTATGCAGGTTACTTTCCTTGGAACAAATGGCTGGTACGATTCCTCCACGGGAAACACGGTCTCGACGCTGATCTCAACACGGGACTATGATATCATCCTTGATGCAGGAAACGGCATCGCAAAGGCCGACCGGTATATGTCGCAGGACAAACCGGTCTTTCTGTTTCTCAGCCATTTTCATCTTGACCATACCGAAGGGCTCCACGTACTCGTGAAGTTCCGGTTTAAAAAAGGCCTGACTATCTGCGGACAGATCGGCACCACGGCAGACCTTGCGGGCCTTGTCCGCGAGCCCTACACGGTGCCGCTTGAACAAGTTCCCTTCGCAGTGACTGTGACCGAACTTGCAGACGGCGTTCACGAGCTGCCGTTCAAAGTTACGTGCCTGCCGCTTGTCCACCCCGTTCCCTGCAGGGGTTTCCGGTTCGAGATTGACGGGAAGGTGATTACCTACTGCACCGACACAGGGATCTGTGACAATGCGATCACGCTCGCACGTGGCGCCGATCTCCTCATCACTGAGTGCGGCTTGAAACCCGGGCAGAAAAGTCCCGGCTGGCCGCATCTCAACCCGGAGGACGCGATCCACATTGCAAAAGCTGCAAAGGTTAAGCGTCTCGCGCTAATGCATTTCGGGGCGGAAGTCTATCATACCATAGAGGAACGCCGGGTGTTGAAGGTGCAGTTTGGGGAGGAGTGCCCGGGACTCGTGGTAGCAGAAGACGGGATGACGGTGGATGTGTGAGGCGGATACGCCTGGCTGAAATCCCAAAAAAAAGATCGGTAATCTGTGCTTTCATCTACTAACCACCTTTTTGTGACACGATCCCATCCGGGTTCAATTCAGCCCCCGATTGCCTCCTGACCCGCCCAAAATAAGCCCGTAACGGGCTCCGTTTCAAAAAGTCCCCAAATTCGGCTTATTTTCGAAAACGGACAAATTAAAACGGACCCGATAATGCGGTTTTTTTGGCCGATCTCAAGTCAGATTGGTGATTTTACACGATCCGAAAAAAAGAGGCCGCGAGAACGCTTATAGGGGGCTGTGAAGGGCATCATATGGGGCTCAAATTGGACTTTGTTTTGAGAACGGGGCGAATTTGTGGCGAATTTCCCACAGGAAAAGAAACGGGGACTATTTGGGGGTTTTCTTGGAGAGACCCACATATCGGAAAGGGAAAAAGTGCATGCGATGGACTTTTTTCCCATCGGGGTTCAGGCCCTCCAATTCGAGCTGTCTCCGACGTGGGATAAATGGGGGAGCGGTGGTTTCACACACCCCATCCCGGTAATAATCCGGATTTATGCTTCTTTGCATGGGATTAGAGTGGGATTTGAGTGCTGCGCATCGTTCATCATTTCAGGTATTTGAGTTCGCCGGGAGAACCCAACAGGTCTGGCCTTTTTTAATTGTACTAACCCGGCGGTTCAATTATTTCACCTGAACCATCTTGGGAATACATACGTCAATGCGAGAAACTTACAGCCCATACAAGATGTAACGTGTGGAGTGCTTTTATGTCCCAACTCATTATAGAAACAGACACGATCAAAAAAGTGGTTCTCTACTTTTTTGCTATCGTGGGTGTGTTAGCGATCATAAATATGATTGCAATGGGTGTTGTGGATCATAATTGCCAGCAGCAGGTACAACAGACAATTGTTCCTGCCACTGCACCTGTCACGACTCCCGCGCCAACAGTCGTACCAACATCCGCATATCCAACCGTCATTGAATGTACAGTACTGTCAACTACGAGAGCTAACGGGCACTATTCAGTTTACACAACCACCGGGCAAATCTTATACATGCCAGACTTCTATTCGTGGAATTCTTTGTGGCCACAGTACACCTACACCGCAACCATTACCGGGGCAGAGACTGATGGTGCGCTTGATGTCGATACTATCACTCTCATTTCTACTCCATCTACTAACCCTGTCTACTATCACTACAACCTCAATTATTATGCATATGATGGACACACGGTGACTCCGACAGTCAGGAAGGACACCATCGGACATAGGGTTATTGAAGGCATGCCTCCCACTTTACCGTGAGGGATTCATTAATTCCCTTTGAAGGTATAGGCAATCAGGACATTTTTGCCAAGGGAGGGGGGCACTTCATAATTTTGCGAAAACATCTGCGCTCAAGCGCGACGTCCCACGCGGAGTCAAGGTACCGTTTGAAATTATGAGAGTTAAGAGAACATGAAAAACGATTACATTCAGAGGGATCCTTTTTTTAAAATTGTTAACAACTGTTCCAATCTTTCTAAAAAAACCCGCATGACGTCAAAGACTTCGCACCAAAGTAATCAAAATTTTGCACTCCAAACTCGAATTTCCATTTGTCTGCTTTATTATCTGAAGTTTTCAAAATTTTTATGACAAACCCGCATGAAGTCAAAGACTTCGCACCATAGCAATGAAAATTTTGCACTCCAAACTCGAATTTCCATTTGTCTGCTTTATCGTCTGAAGTTTTCAAAATTGAATATAAAAATGCCTCTGGATTTTCATCCTGTATGCTTGTGGCCTTTTGGCATCATGTCCGTTTTCATAACAAAAATTCAGAGAAGTAACGTGCCGGTAAATTATTTTAAAAATTTGTATTTTTTATGGACTTGATCGATAGTCGTTACTTCGGTGATAAACACCAGATTCTCCATAATTTTGTAAAATGCGGTGTACGTATGGCTGATAGGTAAGTGGTAAACCTGGATGCCATGCCGGAGTTCCAGAAGTTCTTTATCTCCCGCTTTGCCCGGGAAGGGATCATCTTTCAGGATCTCGAGTTTAGATCGGATAACTCGTCTGCTCTTGTCGTTTTGAGAATTGACAAATGCGATTGCGTCAATATCGATGCCAACTTCAAACTTCACAATTTAATCTCCGAAAGCGGAACAAATTTGCCACGCTTCATTATCCGCTCGGTCTCATCAATTAATTTCTGTTCTGAGTCCCTCTGTATCAATTCCTGAATCACATCATCATAGGTTTGTCCAGGTTTCCTGAGCTGGTGGACGGTTCTCCAGGTACTGGGGCTAACAGGGATCCTTTTTGTGGCGCATTCAGGTACTGTCATGACAAGATGGTAAGTATTGTAAAAATTTACCTTTACTGGCTGTACTTGACCCGCTATGAAAATGTGTGCCATTCCTGCTTCTCATTCCCCTGTGTCATGGTGTAGGGGGTGGAGCCTGTTGTTCTTAATCTGATCCCTCTCATTGAATCATACCCAATCCGGGCCCGTTACGGGCTCCGATGGGGTGCCGACCCCTTCAAACGGAGCCCGTATAGAGCCCCATTTGGAAAAGTCAATAATACGGGGTTATTTTGGCAAACGGACAAAATAAAACGGACTCGATAGCATGGTTCTTTTGGCAGATCTCATACCGTATGGGTACTTCTACGATCCAAAAAACAAAGGCCGCCAGAACGCGAATACGGGGCTGCAAAAGGCATTATATGGGGCCCAAAATGGGCTTGTTTTTTAAAATGTCAAGATGTATGGGCCCTGATTTATGGCAGAGACTGAAAAAGGGGCAAATGTTCGGCCAAATGACGTTTTTCCCGGAATTATCAATCCCGCGATCCGGATTTTTTTAAAATGTCCAGCTGCCAGGTCATACATTTTCTGAAATCTTCAGCTGCTGAGCCGGCCATTTTCCGGAATTCTCATGAATTGATCCAATCGTTTTTTGAAATTCTCAGCTGCTGAGCCGGTCATTTTCCGGAATTCTCATGAATCGATCCAATCGTTTTTTGAAATTCTCAGCCGCTGAGCCGGCCATTTTCCGGAATCTTTTGCTCGTGATCCGAACTATTCCGTAAAAGTTCGGCAAGGCCGGATGCTGCAACGATGGGGGGCTGATGCCTCCATACCCCCACGAGCGATGAGTGCAGCCGCACCAAAAAGGGACGCCCCCGCGGCGGATCAAGTGAATAAATTTCCGGGAAAGAAGTGTTCGACTATAAATCACATTCAACCGTCTGAGACCCTGTCGCAACCGGGGGATGCCCGTGCGGCGGGGGCGCGAAGCCCCCGAGAGCACGCTCTGCTAAAAAATCCTGGCAGCAACACCTGCCGTGAATCCCGTATTCACCAAATGTAAACTTCCATTAAAATCCCTATATCTCGCCCTTTGGATTTGCAACCCGGATTTTTTGAAATCTTCCGCTCGTGACCCGGTTATTTTTTAAATAAGTCTGTCTGTTTTTGAAAACTTCAGCTGCTGATAGGTGATCCTGTGCGACCCACTCCACATATCCCACGCATCCCTTACGATGACGGTGGGGCATCGGCTACACGGGCAGGTGGGAGGAAGTGGGGGAACAGACGTACATATCCAGTACAGGAGCCTGATACACCCTTGGGGGGAGGACGGTAATGGACTAAAAGCACGTGAAACAAAGATTGCGGTAAAAAAAGATATGGGTTTAAACTGTGGTCTGCAGAAGAATTTGCTGGGATCCATCAGCAAATGTACCAATGACAAGAGCGCTCGCTCCGGATGTAGTAGAAGTGTTTACGGTATACTGACTTCCAACGGTAGTTCCCAATAGACCATTAAGATTAGTTGAGTTACCCGTAAGGGTTATGTTAAGGCTGTTGAGACTGCCCACATCCTGACCGCCGTTATTTGTAAACTGAACACCGCCAGTTATTCGTTGTGCCGTTATTGAAACGACATGCGACTTCTGGATATTTCCTGCCATGCCGAACACGAATGCAGCGATGACCGCTGCGAGAATCACGGTGATGGCAACCATTAAAATGACGCCGATGACCGGTGAAACTGCCTCTTCATTTTTTCTAGTGGATGCTGTCATTCAGATACACCTCATTTAAACTGTGGTCTGCAGAAGAATTTGCTGGGATCCATCAGCAAACGTACCAATGACAAGAGCGCTCGCTCCGGATGTAGTAGAAGTGTTTACTGTATACTGACTTCCAACTGTCTTTCCCAATAGACCATTAAGATTAGTTGAGTTACCCGTAAGGGTTATGTTAAGGCTGCTGAGACTGCCCACATCCTGACCGCCGTTATTTGTAAACTGAACACCGCCAGTTATTCGTTGTGCCGTTATTGAAACAACATGCGACTTCTGGATGTTCCCTGCCATGCCGAACACGAATGCAGCGATGACCGCTGCGAGAATCACGGTGATCGCCACCATCAGGATGACACCGATGACCGGTGATACTGCTTCTTCATTCTTTTTTGTAAATGCCATTTAGTTTCACTTCCATAAATGTGCCGGTTTCCTGGCACGACACTGTGTGGTGAAACTTCTGTTTTTCTCATATAAATATATTGGTTTAGACAACTGCCATTTTTAAGAGTTTAAATGAATTTCACACAGGTAAATTTTGAATAACCCAACGACCCGCGGATTTCTATGAGAACTTCGAACTGGATGAAGGGAATCTCTTGCCTGATTGCGCGTTACAGGGGCGGTACAATAAAGTCAGAGTGCCCGGAAACGGGTTGGGTGAACTGGCAACGCTCCTTCTATGGGGTAACCATTTCGGAAAATTGGAGTGCTGGTGAATAGATGATGAAGGAAAAGGATAAACTAATGGAAAAATAGTTCGGGGGGTTGCGTATTGGTACCCTGCCGGAAGTGGAAAAACAGATACCCGGCTATGCTCAGAATACGGTGTTTTTTTATTATCGGCAAAACCGCACATTCTTTTTACCCGGCAATTATTCCCTAACAGAAACACCGGAAAGCCAACCTCAGTATTTCTCTGAATTTTCCTTCACAAACAGGGCAGAATTTTTAATGGGACTTCCCAAAGTGATCCCGTCCCTCGGGGGGGTACCCCTCTGCCAGACCGGGGTGGCACCCCACCCTCACCCAAAAATGAAAGGTACCCTGACCCCCGACCTGCCTTTTTAAAGTGTTACCCCCCCACCCCCTCTTGACAATAAATAACAAGCCTGCTCCGACGAAGGCTCCACGCGAAACACTCGATTGTGGAGATAGACCCCCGGGGAGGGTACCCCCATCCCGGGCCGGTACCTGGGGTGGGGGTGATCCCCAAAACATTGTGGGGGGTTGGGACCTCCTCACGGGTCATGGGGGATACCCCTGCCCCTACAGGCCCGGATGTTTTTAAAAAGTTCTCCATTTTTCAACATTGCCATGACCCTCAAACTCTTGCTTGAAGGTTATCAGCCGGGGATTTTTATCCCGCCGAAAGTGGGGAATTTCATACCGCCATTGACACGGCACAGTAGTCGAATCTTTCAAAAACTGTCAGGTCACGATGAATCTGCATGGAAGCACATGCAGCAGACGTTTTTTTTCCGGGCCGGGCGGAGAATACTTTCACCATGCACGGCCGGAACTTATCCCCCGGCTCCAATCAAGAGAGTACCTGAAATGAGGAAAGGTGCACACCTCATCATCGGGGTACTGGCATTTTTGGGGTACGCGTACCTGCTCGGCCTCCTGCGTGAGACCACGAATGTGTTGTTTCTTCTCGGACTTTTCGCAGTCGTCACCGGCTCAATCATGCCGGACATCCTAGAAGCACCGACCAGCTGGCGACACCGGGGGATATTCCACAGCAAACAAGCGCTGAAATGCATGGTGGGAACATTTGGTATAACTGCGGCAATCGGTTTACTGCCATCGCCACTTATTCCCCATGCATCCATTGTCTATGGCCTGTCCTGCTTTGCCCTCGGATATCTCTTCCATCTCCTGGCCGATTCCACAACAAAAAGAGGACTGCCGGAATAGCACGGATCGATACCGATGCAGCCCGGATAATCGCGATGCACAGAACGGGAGATCAGGACAGGAGCCGTAACAATCCCTCTTGAAACGGCTTCCTGAAAAAATGAGTGAACAGGCCGTGCCGAATCCGCACAGTACAACCGGCTTTTAAAAAAAATCGGGATTCATCCCTGCCTGCCGAGAACCCGGAGAACCGCATCGCCAAACTCACGGGTCCCGGCCGATCCGCCGAGGTCCCGGGTCCGGACACCGGACGCCAGAACCTGCTGAATGGCGGATTCTATCCGCACAGACCCCCCGTTATCACCCAGATGCTCAAGGAGCATTGCAGCACTCCGCAGGGTGGCGATCGGGTTTGCAATGTTTTTCCCTGCGATATCCGGGGCACTGCCATGCACCGGCTCAAAGAGGGCATACCGGTCACCGATGTTTGCACTTGGCACAAGGCCGAGACCCCCGACAAGGTACGAGGCAACATCGGAGAGGATATCGCCAAAGATGTTCGTCGTCACGATCACGTCGTAGGCCTGCGGGTGCTGGAGGACGTCAAGACCGAGGGCATCGATGAACTTCTCGTTATACGACACCCCGGCCTTTTTTGCTTCTGCAATGCAGATGTCGCGGAAGAGGACATCGGATTTGAGCACGTTTGCCTTGTGCCCGATCGTGAGTTTCCCCTGCCGCTGCTGCGCAAGCCGGATCGCCGCTCTCACGATCCGTTCGGTTCCCGCCCGGGTCACCACCCGGAGCGTCGTCGCACGATCCGGCCCGGTCTCCTCGATGCCCGAGTACAGGCCCTCGGTGTTCTCCCGCACGATCATGATATCGAACCCGTCGCCTTTGACCGGCCGCAGGTTCGCATACAGGTCGAGCGCTTTCCTGATCCGCAGGACAACGCTCTGGTAATCCTTCATCGGCGGGGTCGTGACCGCCCCGAACAGGACGGCGTCCGCAGTTTTGAGCTCCGCAATATCATGGTCTGCACACGGGCAGCCGGTCTGCTCCCAGCGCCCGTACCCCACCCCGACCGGGAAGAACTCGTAATCTGGGTGAAGTAATGCGAGAACGTTTTGTGCGACCGGGATCACCTCGTGACCGATCCCGTCGCCTTCAACGATTGCGATCCGTGTCATCTCTTCCTCCACTGGCTGACCAGTTCCTGTACCGACCGGGCGATTTTTGAGGGACTTGCACCCCAGTGGACGATTGCCCCGAACTTCCCGTTCCAGGTTCCGACCCCTTCACGCTCGGACCGGCAGCACCGGGCAATAAACGGCTCTTTTTGGACCTGCTCCAGGGGACAGATGTTCTCCAGGGTGAAATTTGTCCCGTAGCATTCCGTACAGAACTGTTTTGCCGTCAGGCATCCGGCCACCCGTTCGCCACCCTGCATCGGGTCGGCGTCCAGCGTCCGCGTATACCCGGCGGCCCGGCAGGGATAGACATCGGCAGGAACCGTGGTAATGTCCCGCACGTGGTGATCGAAGATCACCGAGAGTTCCCCAAAGAGCCCGATCGCTTCCATCTCTTTTAAGCTCGCCGAGAGGGTAGGCCGGGGCGGGATGACATCGTAGACATGCACGGTAAGGAATCCCGAAAGGTCGGGATCGAGCACAAACGTCATGTTCTCTTCAACCCCGGTAAAGACCGTGCACCGGTACCCTCTCACCAGTGCAAGTCGTACGAGCCGGGCCCGGTCGTTGAGCTGCACCTTCTTCGGGTAATTGTAGACCTCATCCGGTGTCGCAATGACACGGGACGAGACGATATCCCGCATGACGGTTTTCTTCGCGGGATCAAGGGAGACCTCGACAAGTTCATACCCGGCCCCTGTCTCCCGCAGGAGGTACCGACTGATGGCATAGACCTTGTCACCGCAGGGTTTTGTCGAGGCAAGCCCCACGACTTTGCAGTGCTCCGGGAAGATCACCGGTGAGCCCTCCAGTATTCCACGAGGCCGCCGGCCATGAGGATATCCTGCATCCGGGGGGACAACGGGCGGATCGTGTGCCGGTTTCCTCCGGTCTCGACCCAGCCTTCTGATATATCAAACGCGACCGTGCTTCCTTCCTCGCAGGTCAGGTCTGACTCGATAAGCAGAAGACCGAGGTTGATCGCGTTCCTGAAGAATATCCGGGCAAACGACGGGGCAATGATAGCGACCACCCCGGCCTCACGGAGTGCGATGGGCGCCTGTTCACGGGATGACCCGCACCCGAAGTTCTTGCCGGCAACGAGCACGGCCCCTTTGAGACGGGCGGCAAGCGAGGGGTCAAGATCCTCGAAAACATGGGTCGCCCAGATACTCCGGTCCTTGGTCCGCAGGTACCGGCCGGCGATAACCATATCGGTGTCAATGTCGGCCGGCAGGCAGACCGCTGTACCTTTGCCCTGCATCAGGCCGCCTCCGGGGACGTGATCTCGCCGGCGAGAGCTCCTGCCGCGGCAGTAGCGACAGACCCAAGATAGATCTCCCCGCCGACACCCATCCGGTTCTTGAAGTTCCGGTTCGCCGTCGAGAGACAGACCTCCCCCTCCCCGAGCACGCCCATATGGTAGCCGAGGCAGGGTCCGCAGCCGGGCGTCCCGATGGTGCAGCCCGCTTCGACGATATCGGCAAGCACCCCGGTCCGGATCGCTTTTTTGAAGATCTCCTCCGAGGCAGGGACCACGATCGTCCGGACCGCCACTTTCCTGCCTTTGACAAGCCGGGCAAAACGGGCGAGATCGGAGTACCTCCCGTTCGTGCAGGTGCCGACAAACACCTGATCGAGGGGAATACCCGCCAGGTCTTCGACGGGCTTAACGGTGTCCACCCGGGGAGGAACTGCAAGCAGCGGAACGATATCGGCGAGGTCAAGGTCAATTTCATTTGTGTACGAACAGGCTTCCGGCTCCTGTGGCAGGACCGCATGACCCCGCTCCTTCAGGTAGCGCACCGTTACATCGTCCGCATAAAAGAGCCCGGCCTTTGCCCCGGCTTCCATCGAGAGATTGGAGAGGACAAGACGTTCGTCAATGGTGAGATGGTGTGCTCCCTCGCCGACAAACTCAAGTGCCTGGTAGGTAGCGCCGTCCATACCGAGTTTTGCCACACAGGAAAGAGCGAGGTCTTTTGCCTCGGCCGCACCGCTCAGCCTCCCGGTGAGGCTGATGCCCACCGACTCGGGGACCCGGAACCAGGTTTCCCCGGTCAGCCAGATCGCAGCCATGTCGGTCGCACCGACGCCCGTCGCAAACGCTCCGAATGCCCCGGGCGTGACGCTGTGGGAGTCGGCACCGACCACAATCTCCCCGGGCAGGACGACACCTTCGCTCATCAGCTGGTGGCAGATACCGCAGCCGATGTCGGAGAAGTGCATCGAGGTTTTTTGGGCAAATGCCCTGAGTTCGTGCTGGAGGCCGGCCGTCGTGCTGTTGTTGGCCGGCGCGATATGATCGAACTGGAGGTAGTACTCAGTCTCTTTTCCCAGCCGGTCGCCGCCCATCTGTTTCCAGGCTTCAAGGGCTAGGACACCGGTCCCGTCATGGGCATAGGCCCGGTCAACTTTCCGGTCGACATATGCCCCTGCTTCAGCCCCGAGGATCCGCTCCGAGAGCGTACTCATGCGGGGGTCTCCTGCTGTGCCCGCCGGATCAGGTTTTGCAGGATCTCAGGCGTAATGCTGCATTTCTGCTCGGAATTTTCCTTTACCAGATCAAGCACGTGGCAGATCTGGGGTTCGGTGAGGGTGTACCCGAGCGATGCCACGACATGTTCGAGCGCTTTTCGCCCGGTGTGTTTGCCGAGGATGAAGTGCCGCTCGCCGCCCACGAGTTCCGGGGGGAAATATTCGTACGAGACCGGATCATGAAGGATGGCTGCAATATGGATGCCACTCTCGTGCGAGAATGCGAGCTCGCCGGTCACCGGCTTGTTCTTCGGGAGCGCTATTCCCGAATACTTTTCTACTTTGTGGGAAAGTGCGGAGAGGTGTGAGAGATCGTACCGGTCGATACCACCCTTCTGCCGCAGGATGACGAGCACCTCCTCAAGCGAGGCATTGCCCGACCGCTCTCCGATGCCGTTTACCGTGGTATGGAGCTGGAAGGCTCCGGCCTGTGCCGCGGTGATCGTGTTTGCAACGGCACAGCCCATGTCATTGTGGCAGTGAGCGCAGAACGGGGTGTCGACAGATGCCACGAGATCGGTCATGATCGTGCGCATCTCGTCTGGGATCAGGCAGCCCACCGTGTCGGCAAAGCTGAGCAGGACGGCCCCGTGTTCAGCGGCCCGCCGGTAGACTTCCTTTAAGAACGTCAGGTCAGTCCGGGAGGCGTCCTCAGCGGCAAACCGTACCCTGACACCATGATCCCGGGCAAAATCGATCATGGCAAGGGCATCGTCGAGCACCTGTTCGCGGGGTTTCTTGAACTTGAGCCGGATGTGGAGATCCGAGGTCGGGATAAAGATGGAGACCATGTCGACACCGCAGTCGATGGCGTCCATGATATCCGGTTCCCGTGCCCGGGCAAAACCGCAGATCCGTGCATCGAGCCCGAGATGTGCGATGGCTTTTACGCACTTTTTTTCGTTCTCGGATACTGCCGGGAACCCGGCCTCGATCACCTCGACACCGATGGCATCCAGGGTCCGGGCGATATCCACTTTCTCTTCGCAGGAGAACGACACGCCGGGTGTCTGCTCCCCGTCTCTCAACGTTACATCACAGATCTCAACATTCCACGGTTTCATGACGGGCCCCCTTTGGGCATTCTGCTTCTACGACCACGGTGAGCGGTGCATCCGGGTGACGGATGACCTCGCGGAGTCGGCGTTCATCTTCCGCACGGCAGATAACCGGGTCAGCCCAGGCAAGGTAGGGGACGGGATCGAAGGCAGGCTGCGCACCGGTCAGTGCGGTGCAGTGATTCTTCAGCACGACACACAGGAGCGGAAGTCTCTTTTCATACACGTCGATCAGGGCGTTTAACCCGGAGTGGAGCAGCGCATAATCCCCGATAAGCGCCACCTGCGTGCTCCGGGCGGCGACCGCGATGCTCGACCCCATACCGTAACTGGCAATGCCCATCTCATACGGGGGGGTCATCCCGAAGATCGAGCACCCCGCATCGCAGATCAACCGCAGATCCCGGGTTTTGAGAAGGTCCAGCAGGGGCTTGAACGGACATTCTTTACAGAAGGTCTTGTAGAACCCCCGCCCATCCCGTGATTCAGGCCCTTCCTGCGGGTCGGGGGGCATGACCCCCCGGTGATCCCGGACAAACGGTCTGCCAATCTCATGAACCTCGTGCAGCTCAGCGGCGCGGGCCGGGAGGGGATTTGCGGTAATAATCCGGGAGCGTCCCGGCGCCGGCCCGACGCCGAGCGGTTCCTCATCCCACCGGTTTAAAGCGGATGCATCGGACCAGGCAAACATCGTCCGGTACAGTGCCTCCGAGGCAGTTACCCGCCCGTTCATCGTCCAGCTCCGGTCGGATAACCGGCCCTTTCGGTCTTTCCGGGGGACAACCGTACCGCTGGCATCGCTATCCAGAAGCGGTGGAGTAAGCCGGAGCATGGCGACCCTTGAGAACAGTTCCGAAGCCTGAAGCGCTGCTTCGACCCCGGTGTAGCAGGTCATAGAGTCAGGCTCTATAACTGGGATCTCCGCCAGTTCCCCGTAATACCGGGAGTCCTGAGCAGTCTGGGAGCCTTTTGCCTCGGGATCGTCACCGACGACAAGGAGTACCCCGCCGATAAGGCCCTGTGCTGAGGCCTGGAGCAGGGGATCGGCGCAGGCATTCACGCCCACATTCTTTATGATCACCGCTGCCCGTTTCCCGGCAAGGGAGTCGCCAAGCGCATATTCAAGCGCCGTCTTCTCGTTGATGACCATCTTGGCCCGGGTGAGTTCCCCCAGTTCCGTGACCGGGTAACCCGGGACCGTGTACTGCCGGTCGGTACCGGCACAGATCGCCTTTGCAATCGCTTCCACACCTTTCATTCGTCCCTCCCGGGCACGAGATCGCACCCTGCACAGTTCGTGCACATCGTCCGGGCAAGAGAGGGGTCAAGTCCTGCGGCAGCAATTGCCCGGGCATGCATGGCATAGACGGTGTTGAGCCGTTCCGCTGACGGGCGGGGCGTGCCCGCAAAACCGGCAACCGGGTTGAGCGGGCGCAGGACCGGGATCACACCGTGGGACGTAAGCCTGTTGATACAGGTCTCCAGTTCGGCATCGGTCTCCCCAAGCCCGATAATGACATTGGAGAAGACCCGGTTCTTACCGAAGAGTTCGACAGATCGGTCGAGCACCCGCCAGAGCCGGTCATAATCAAGACCGGGACACTGCTGTGCAAACAGTTCCGGGGTCGCGGCCTCGATATTGAATTTTACCTCGGCCACACCAAGGGCAAACAGTTTGTCCGGGGTCGTCTCGGTCGGGTAGATGGAGACACCGATTGGCAGGTCAAAGAAGGCCAGGTGCCGGATCACTTCGCAGACATATGCCTCTTCCTCCTCGATGCTCCCGGCAACGCCGCTCGTAAGAGAGATTGCACTGATCCGGTGCCTGACTGATTCGACGAGATTCATGATCTCTTCAACCGTCTTGCGTTTCCCGGAGAGACGGGGGACCGGGCAATAGCGGCAGGCGAATATGCAGCTCGCGGTTACCGTGATAAACGCCTGGTCCGGGCAGTGAAGCCCCGGCTGAATGAGCCGGCCCGGGATCTGCTGGTCCTCGAAATACAGGTCGGCGACACCACCGCCCCGGTGGGCAATCTCGACAGGTGATGAGGGATTGATCGCCAGCTTGACCCGGTGGCTTCCCATGGCAAAGAAAACCGAGCCTTTTCCCCCGGCACCCGGGCCTGCGGTGGACTTTGCAATAAAATCATCCGCCGGTTCTCCGCTGAGCCGGGCTGAACCGGCCGACAGCAGGCGGGCCTTTAGGTCTTTCCATTGCATAACTCAAGCGCCTCCTCGTACTGTGTGTAAAAGGGCAGGGCCGCCACTGCCCCGGTAATCCCTCTCCCGTTCAGGATCACGCGGAGAGCGGGATCGGCAAGGTTCCGGACGATGTCGGGACCAACTTCACCCCGCTTCACTTTCCGGCCATACTCAAGGAGGGCAGCAGACGGCGCAAAACCGGTATATACTGCCATCCCGGTCTTGTCTGAAAGGGTGTATTTTTCCAGCAGCTCGCGGAACCGTTCCGTGAGGCGTTCCGGCTCGGTCGTTGCAAACTCAGCGACGAGACTGACGCAGTTCTTCGTCCGGTACGCGACCGGGAAGAGCTGGACAATCGTATGCGAGAGGTAGACCGATTGCTCGTCCTCTACGGCTTTTGCAATGTTGTGGACAAGCGTCCATGTCGCCCCCTCCTCGCTCGTGTCCGTATCATCGACGCCGATAAGCACGCGCTGGCGTCGGGGAAGCCAGAGGGTGGCACTGGCTACTTTTCCCCCACCGGCGGGATCAGAGCGCTCCCGCAGCACACCTTTAGCCGCTGCACGGCAGGACGTGGCACCCACGCCGCCGCCGCCCATACCAATATAGGTGATCGCAATCTCGTGCTCTGTGACGGATACCCCGGAGATCCCGGCAGGGAACCGGGACCCTTCGAGTGCCAGATCCACGGTACCGGGCCGGAGCAGGAACCGGGTGGTCGCTCCCACGCACCGGACATTCTCAACCAGCGGACTCTGTGCGTAATGGTGCTGCGTCCACATCGCCCCGCCCACGCAGTCGAAGAATTCTATGAGCTCGACACGATCGCCGGTTTTGTCGGCAACCGCAACGATCTGCGGGTACTTGATCACGTACGGATCAGAGATGCTCGCCATAGAGACCTGCTGCCTCGATGCCCCTGTTCGCCCACAGCACAGCGCCAAGCGCCCCGATCCGCCCCTTCCGCCCGTTGTGGTCGAGGTACTCGATGCCGAGACGCTTTGCCTCTTGTTCCGCTTTCCCGACAGTAAGGATCTCGGTTTTGATCGCCTTTAAAAACGGAGAATCCTTTTCCGTCCCGATCCCCCGGGAAAACGCGATGCCGGTATCCTTTGAGAACGTGTGCTCCTCAACAAATGAGCATACAAACTCCCGGAGCGCTCCGATGCTGCCGGGACGGACGGCAAAGTTGAGGGCGGAACCGACACAGTTTGTCGTCTTGTTCGGAACCGCCGGGTTGAGCTGGACAAGGCGCATGTTTAAGAATTCCACTCCTTCGATATGGCAGGCCTCTGCGCACTTGAGCACCATCACCCACGTAGCGCCTTCCTGTTTGGTGTCCGTATCATCGATGCCAAACGAGATCTTCTCATATTTGGGAGATATAATCCGGACATGGTTCGTCCGGGCTCCACCGACCTTGAGATCATCTTCTGAAGGGTACTCAGACCGGATGACTCCCGGCGCCTGCGGGAGGCAGGCGGCTACACCGACACCGGCACCGGCAATACCGGCCCAGCTCGTGATAACCTCGTCGCCGTTCACTTCGACGCCTGCAAGAGCCTGCCCGCCAATCGTATCGCTGGCAGCCCCGAAGTTGACCGTGTGCTGGCCAAGACGGGCACGGATGGTCATCGTGCTCCCTTCGACGGCACAAGTGGAGACTGCCCCCCCGGCCCGGCGCCGGTTCATCGCGTCCCACTCGATCGTCCCCCGGGCATGACACTGCTCGATGATCTCTGCAAGACCTGCCTTTTCGTCAACCATTACCAGGAATTTCTTTGAGAAGAGCGGGCCGAACCGCTTCTTCACGTCATCGGGTGTTAAGGTGATCATGTTATCGCCGAAATTTTCGTTAACAACTTATTCGGCAATAACTGTATTTATAGAATATGATGACTGCAGAAATTTTTTCATAAAAAAAGAGAATTTAAAGAACCTTTTCAAGATCCAGCTTGAAGGGTCCGAGACTGCCGCCAAAGTTACCGGCTGAGATAAACTTCACGCCAGGTACCTGCACTGCAGCCTTAATACCGGCTCCCATTGCAGCGGCAACGCTCTTCTCGTCCACACCGTCGATGACGATCTCGTAGACCGCCTTGATGCCGGCCGGAACCTTGCTGTCTGCCACTTTCTCGCGGAGCGTCGGGCAGTACTTCTCGTTTGTGGTTGCAACCATGAACTTGTATTTCAGGCTGCCAACCTTCGAACCGCTCGCCACAACCCCGCCCGGGAAACTCGTGATAACGCCCTTTACTTCCGCGATCGCATCCGATGCGGCCTGGGCAGCTACGAGCGCTGCCATCTGGTTCTCACCCATGATAAAGAAGTTGCCACCGGCAACGCCCTTGACAATACCGAACTCCTCTTCGCCGATGTACTCGCCATTCATGATCGGGATCGCCCAGCACTTCCTGCCGCCAACTTCCTTCTGGTACTCATACCCGTCGCCGAAGAAGTGAAGTTTCACCGGTATCTTCTCTTCTGCTTCGGTGATACCATTGAAGACTGCGGTTGTCGGTGCCGTAAGGACGCATTCGGCAAGCCGTTCTACGACCTGCTCTTTGAGTTTCTTCTTGCTTGCGCAGATCAGGATCGCAACGCCCGGCCTTCCGTCAGGTGTCTCGCTGCCGGAAAGGACAGACTCGATCCCTGCTTCACAGGGACAGCCGATAGCAGAGGTCGCAAACCCGGTTGCCTCGGTTGCTGCCTTGATTGCCCAGTCTTTTGTCACTGCTGTAATAATCACCCGGCAGACCCAGGTTGGGAATGCTTCTGCGTAGGTGTTGTCGATTGTAACGCCGTTGATTTCCATTATAACATAACCTCCGGTATAACAACAGTACCTTAATTATTACTGAATAAATTTTCCCATTTAATCCTGTGATATCAGAGCGCAATCAGAGCGCACAGGAACATGACAGAAAAGTACACTATATATATTTAACACCGCGGAGGAGCATATAAACAAACATGGGAAAAAATGAATAAAATTGCCGTTTTACCGCGATAAATTTCAGAACATTTATCTAGATTCTTCCACCACTCTTTTGATAATCGATTTTGGAATCGATCATAGCTGGTGCATGAACTCATGGCATTTGCAGTGCATATTAACAGAGAACATTGTACCGGCTGTAACAATTGTGTTGTTGCATGTCCTGTGGACGCATTGGAACTTCACACGGTAGATCCTGTCTTAAACAGAAAGATCTACATGGTCCGTGATGGTAAATCGATCATCCTTGACTTCAAGGGTGAACTCTGTGCCGGTTGCGGTGTATGTGTTCAGGTGTGTCCACATGATGTTATCAGGCTGACAGGGCCCTGGGAAACCAGAGCAGAGGCAAAGGTGCAATAGAAGAACAGCGTGAGGGTTATTTCATGGCATTGTTTCCAAAGTTTTCCAAAAAGAGGGATGGTGTCAACGTTGTGATGGAGCAGCGCCTCCTTCAGAGCGTGAACAACCTGATTCTTAATTCAGAGACCTGCACGGGATGCGGGATCTGTGCCGAAGCATGTCCGGAGGAAGCTATCGTCCTCGGGCTTGTCGGTGCATCCCGCCGTGGGGCCATCAACTACGCTACACCCATCGATGTAGACGAGACCAAGTGCTCGTACTGCGGTGTCTGCGTAATAATGTGCCCGTTCAATGCATTGACTCTGAAGGTCGACAATCAGGAGCGGCTCCCCATTCTTGAAAAAGAAGGATTCCCGCAGTATGACATGAAGGCAGAGATTAATGACGAAAAGTGTGTCAAGTGCACGATCTGCGAAGAGGTCTGCCCGCGTGACGCCATTGATCGAAATGTCCCTGCCTTTGAAGGAACCTACAAGAGCCCGGTTGCTGGCGCAAAAGAACGCCACACCGCGATCAAGACCAAGACGACATTTACCGTAGACAAGGAGAAATGTTCGCTCTGCGGCCTGTGTGGGGCACTCTGCCCGGCGCTCACGGTGAAACACAAGGAGTTCACTGCTGAAGTCGGTAAGATCGAGGGTGAGGTTGTCTGGGACGAGGCCAAATGCAATGCCTGCAAGGTGTGCGTGGAAGTCTGCCCCGAAGAGTGTATCACCGTCGAACGCGAAGTTATCTCCGACAAGGTTGACGGCAAGGTCACAATTGAGAAGGACAACTGCTGCACCTGTACCTGGTGCTCGAAGAACTGCCCGACCGAGGCAATTACCGTTGAGAAGATCTTCGAAGGCGATATTGAATTCCACGCCGAGAAATGCCCCGGCGGCTGTTCGACCTGCGCAGAAATCTGCCCGGCAAATGCGATCTATCTCCCCAGTGAGAAGCCCGCAGCCGAGATGGGACACAATATCGAAGCCACCATCGCAGTCAACAAGGATTACTGTATTCTCTGCGGTGCCTGCGTGAATGCCTGCCCCGGTGAGGATATCATTGTCCTCCAGCGGAAAGGCATCCGGATGAAAGGCACGGAGACGGACCTTTATAAGAAGATAAAGGCGAAACTCTGCACGAAGAGAACCTCGAAGGTAAAGGAAGATATTGCCGGACAGGTTGGACTGAAAATGATGGAGAAGGCGTGAGGGAGCAGTATGGCAAAAACAAAAGGTTACCCGGAAGCGCTGGAAAAGAAACTCAAAGACCAGCGGTTTTACCGTGAAGACTCGACACCCGACTTTACAAAAAGGGTTGAGGGCATTTCACGCACCATCGCCCACATGTGCTACCAGTGCGGTACCTGCACCGGCTCGTGTCCGTCGGCACCCAGAAGCACCTACCGCATCCGCAAATTTATGCGGAGGGCAGTACTCGGACTCGAGAACGAGGCACTGACCGACCCGGATCTCTGGCTCTGCACTACCTGTTATAGCTGCACCGACCGGTGCCCGCGTGACATTGCACCCACGGATGTTATCATGGCCATGAGGAACATGGCATTCACCCACGATATCGTGCCAGTGAACTTCCTCAAGACCGTTACGGCAATCTATGCTTCAGGCCACGGTGTGCCAAACAATGATGTCAACCGTGCAGCCCGGGAGAAACTCGGACTCACCCGTGACCCGCCGACCACCCACATGTACCCTGAATATATGCCGGGCATCAGGAAGATCCTTGATCATTACCATCTCAAGGAAAATGCAGACCGGATCATCAAGGAACGGGAGGGATAAGAGAGCATGTCAGAATCAACAGCAAACCACACGTTCGCATTCTACCTTGGTTGTATTGCACCGAACCGTTATCCCGGTGTTGAATCGGCAGCAATCAAGGGATGCAAAAAGCTCGGCATCGACCTTGTTCCCCTCAAGGGAGCCAGCTGCTGCCCTGCACCCGGTGCATTCGGTTCCATCGACATGAATGTTTTCTATGCGATGGCGGCCCGTAACATTGTCCTTGCAGAACAGATGAAGATGGACATTGCACTGGTCTGCAACGGCTGCTACAAGTCGATCTGGGAAGTCAACCACAAACTCAAACACAACCAGGATCTCCGCGATGGCGTCAACGAAGTACTCAAGGAAGTAGACATGGAGTCCAAGGGTACCATCAACGTCTACCACCTTGCAGAACTTCTTTATAACGATAAGTTCGTCGGTGTTGACAAGATCAAGAACACGGTTGTAAGCCCCCTTACCGGTGCACGAATTGCTGTCCACTATGGCTGCCACCTGACCAAGCCCCACAAGGACCGGGAGTTTGAGAAGGAAGTCATGTTAAACACCGAGCACCCGATGTGGATGGAAGAACTGGTCGCTGCACTCGGTGCAACGCCGGTCGAATACCGCAACAAGATGCAGTGCTGCGGAGCCGGCGGTGGTGTCCGCGGATACGATATCGTCCACTCACTGGATATCACCAATGAGAAGCTGATCAACGTCAAGGAAGTAAAAGCAGATGCACTTACCGATATCTGCCCGTTCTGTCAGCTTCAGTTTGACCGTGGCCAGATCGAGATCAAGGAAAAGTTCGGTGTCGAGTACAACTTACCGGTGCTGCACTTTGCCGAACTACTCGGACTGGCACAGGGAATGAGCCCGCAGGACCTCGGGCTTGACCTCCATGCGATCAGCTGTGAACCGTTCCTGCAGAAGGTGCTGTGAGGTGGGAAACATGGTTGAAAAGAAGAAAGCAACTACCAAAAAGACCGAACCCAAGAAGCAGGAAGCAAAGAAGCAAGCTCCCGCCCCGGCAGCAAAGGCTGTCGCAGCACCCGGTGTCACCACCAAAAAGGAAGAAGCCCGTATCGGTGTTTTCATCTGTCACTGCGGTACCAACATTGCCGGGTCAATGGATATCCCTGCCGTGCAGGAATATGCAAAAACCATCCCGAATGTGGCCTATGTTGACAACTACAAGTATATGTGCTCAATGCCCGGGCAGGCTGTGATTCGCAAGGCAGTCAAGGACCACAACCTGACAGGTGTCGTTGTCTCTGCATGCTCGCCCCGTCTCCACGAGCCGACATTCAGGACGGCAACAAAGGAATCTGGCCTGAACCCGTTCCGGTTCGAGATGGCAAACATCCGTGAGCAGAACTCATGGGTGCACATGCACGACCGCGTGGGTTCAACCGAAAAGGCAAAGGATGCGATCAGGATCGCAGTAGCAAAAGCTGCACTTCTCCAGGACCTCTACCCGAAGACCGTCCCCGTAGAACAGGCCGCCATGGTCGTCGGTGCCGGTGTTGCCGGTATGCAGGCAGCCCTTGACCTTGCAGCAGCAGGGATCAAGACCTACCTTGTTGAGTCCGATACCAGTATCGGCGGGCGTATGTCCCAGCTCGACAAGACCTTCCCGACCCTCGACTGTTCGCAGTGTATCTTAACACCCAAGATGGTGGATGTCGGCAGGGCCCAGTTGATTGAGCTCATGACCTGGTCTGAGGTTCATGAAGTGGAAGGTTACATCGGCAACTTCGATGTTACGATCCGCAAGAAAGCCCGAGGCGTGATCACTCCCGCGGAAGCGGAAGCCCGGGGTATTGTCGGAGGCGGCTGCAATGGCTGCGGTGACTGTGAGACTGCCTGCCCGGTTATCAAGCCCAACCAATTTGAAGTGGGCATGAAGCCACGGAAGGCAATCTACATCAACCACCCGCAGGTCGTCCCGCTTCTTTATACGATCGATTTCAATGCCTGCGTCAAGTGCGGCATCTGTGTTACCGCCTGCGGTTCCGAGAAGAAGGCAATCGACCTCGAATCCAAGGACGAATTTGTCAAAGTCAAGGTCGGAACGGTCATTCTCGCAACCGGCTTTGACATCTTCCCCATCGAGAAGAAAGAAGAGTGGGGATACAAGCGGTACGAGAACGTTATTACCAGCCTTGAGTTCGAGCGGCTCATCTGCGCATCAGGTCCGACCGGTGGTTATCCAGTCCGCCCGAGTGATGGAGAGAGACCGAAAAGAGTCGCGTTCGTGCTCTGTGCCGGCTCTCGTGACAACACCGGTGTCGGCAAACCGTACTGTTCGCGGTTCTGCTGCATGTATTCACTGAAACATGCCCACCAGCTTGTTGAAAAGTTGCCCGGCTGCATCCCGTATATCTTCTACATGGATATCCGATCATTCGGCAAGGCGTACGAGGAGTTCTACTACCGCATCCAGGATGAAGGTGCAAAGTTCATCCGCGGGCGCGTGGCAAACATTCTCGAAGACCCCAAGACCAAGAATCTCCATGTGTATGCAGATGACACGCTGCTTGACCGTCCGGTTGACATGGAAGTCGATCTTGTCGTTCTGGCAGCAGCGGTCCAGCCAAAGACAGACACAGAAAGGACACGGAGATTATTCGGTGTTTCCTGCACTGGCGACGGCTGGCTCCAGGAAGCCCACCCGAAGTTAAACCCGTGTGGAACAACCACTGCCGGTGTCTTCCTCGCCGGTGTCTGTCAGGGCCCGAAGGATATCCCGGACACGGTAGCCTCTGCAGAAGGCGCAGCATCTGCGGCCAGCATCCCGATCCACAAGGGAGAAGTCGAACTCGAGCCGTACTTCGCCACCTGTATCGAAGAGAAATGTGCCGGATGCGGCATGTGCGTGAACCTCTGCCCCTACACCGCCCTTGCTCTCGTAGAGAAAGATGGACGCATGGTCATGCAGGTTACGGAAGCAAAATGCAAAGGCTGTGGTACCTGCGGTGGGTTCTGCCCCGGTGGCGCAATCTGGATGAACCACTTTGCAACCCCGCAGATTGTTGCTCAGATCGATGCGTTCCTGCTCGGAGGTGAGCAGTAAATGGCTGAAGAGTGGAAACCCAAGATCCTCGGTATGGTCTGCAACTGGTGTTCCTACGCAGGAGCCGACCTTGCCGGTGGGGGCCGTATCCAGTACCCCCCGGACATCCGGATTATCCGTGTAATGTGCACCGGTCGTTTCGACTCCCTCTTTGTCCTCAAGGCGTTTGCCGACGGGGCGGATGGTGTCCTCATCTCCGGGTGTCACTTCGGAGACTGCCACTACCTTGAAGGCAACTTCAAGTCGGCAAAGAGAATGTTCATGGTAAAAAGGCTCATGAAGAGCATTGGCCTTGACGACCGCCGGTTCCGGATGACGTTTGTCTCTGCATCGGAAGGTGCAAAATGGGCAAATGTGGTAACAGACGTCGTTAACACCATTAAAGAACTCGGGCCAAGCCCGCTCAAGGAAAACAAGTAAACTCCTGTCAGGGGTTCCCTCACAAAGACCCTGTCACAACCCAATATTTTTTATAAAAGAGCGCACAGGAAATTAAACGATTTTTAAATATAGTGTGCGACATTGTAATACTTTTCAAAAATTTTGTCACACTGCGTAAAACAATAAAAGGGCAGATATATGTAATATTTGAACATTGCTTCGTTTTTATGTAATATTTTTGGAATTCTATAATGAAGTGTTCCGAGATAAAATCGGAACGCTTATAAGGGGAAATTGGGAATTAATCAATGTCCCGATCTAGGGGACGTGCAATAGCGACTTTCAATCATTACCAGTGTTCTGTTAGTCACCACCAGCGTTCAGTTCTCGTACGGTACAGCAGTTAAAAGTCAATTTGGAGGAAATTACATGGCAAAATATAAAGATGCAATCGACCTCTACGACGATGAGGGTAAGCTCTTAAAGAGCAACGTCACCATTGACAAGATCAGCCCGCTGACCAACAAGGGTGCACTCGAGCTCATCGACCTCACCAAGAGGACCGTGGCAGTCAACCTCGGCGGTATTGAGGAAGCACTCAAGACCGGTAAGATGGGCGGCAAGTCCAACCAGATCCTCGGCCGCAGCATGAGCTGCAGCTGTGTCAAGGACTGCGATGCACTCGCAGCCAAGATCAAGGAAATGGTGCAGGTTGCCGAAGGCGACGACACCAAGATCACCAAGGTCGCCGGCGGCAAGATGCTCCTTGTGGAAATTCCATCTGCACGTATAAAAGCAGCAGCAACCTACGATGCGACATCCACATCCGTTGCAGCAGCGACCACCTACGCGCTGATCGACCAGTACAAGGTCGGCATGTTCGACGGTTCCTACATCAAGGGTGCAGTCTGGGGAACCTACCCGCAGACAATGGACATGCAGGGCGGCAATGTCGTCTCGATCCTGTCCATCCCGCAGAACAACGAAGGTCTCGGCTACGCACTCCGTAACATCCCCGCGAACCACGCGGTCATGATGACCCACCGGAATGCAATCCAGGGTGCAGCACTCTCGGCAACCTTCGAGCAGGCCGGCGAGTTCGAAATGGGTGCAGCAATCGGCCCATTCGAGCGTGCACAGCTCCTGCTTTACGGGTACCAGGGCCTGAATGCAAACAACATCGTCTACGACCTCGTCAAGCAGAACGGCAAGACCGGCACTGTCGGTACTGTCGTGCAGAGCCTCGTCGAGCGTGCCATTGAGGACAAGATCATCAAGGCAGGCAAGAAGGGCAAGAGCGGCTACATCTTCTACGACACCAAGGACCCGATGCTCTGGAACGCCTACGCATCCGCAGGCACCCTTGCAGCGACCATGGTAAACTGCGGTGCAGGACGTTTCGCACAGGCAGTTTCCGCAACCCTGCTCTACTTCAACGATCTGCTTGAGCACGAGACCGGCCTCCCAGGCTCCGACTTCGGTCGTACCATGGGTGTCGCAGTCGGGTTCTCGTTCTTCAGCCACTCGATCTACGGTGGCGGCGGCCCCGGCGGATTCAACGGTAACCACGTCGTTACCCGTCACGCAGCCGGTGTCGGTATGCCCTGTATCGTCGCAGCATGCGCACTGGATGCAGGCACCCAGATGTTCGGCCCCGAAGCAACCTCAAAGGTATACCAGGACACCTTCGGGCAGATCGAAGCATTCAAGAAGCCAATGCAGACGATCGCAAAGGGTGTATAAACCCTCATAAGGATACGAATGACTGAAGCCACGTTCCCGCAGTGCAGGGTTGTCACCGAACGGCTGATGAACCCGGAAACAGTAGAACGGCTCCTCAACAACCTGCTGAAGGCCGGTGGAATACGGCGCATGGTCTTAAACGGCCCGCGCCTTCCCTCCACCGTAACCTACGGGCCCGCCAAAGGAATGGCCAATCCCCATGTCATGAGGAAGACCATCCATGTCGGAACCGAGGAGATTGAACTACAGGTTCACGTAGGAACCATTCTCCTGGAACTGGAAAACCGCGAGGCCATTCCCGCACTGCAAACTGCGTGTGATGAGACCATCACCGCATTCACCTGCCGCATTCAGGAAGGCAAGTTCATGAAAACTTCCCCGTCCCTTGTAGATTACGCAAAGTACGGCCCGAATGCGGACAAGGATATCCTCGGATTATCAGATCCAAAGAGCCATACAGGCCCGACAATCATTCAGGGAATCAAGTAACTATGCCGATAGGACGAGTAACCCAGGTTGTTGACTGCCGCGAGGCGATGGGCATGGGTAAAGGAGGCGGGATAGCCCAGCGGGGCACCATCTCCGAATGCCGGTACCCGGACGTGATCGTGGTCGGAATGTCCCCAGGACGCCGCCACGTCACAAAACCGGTGTGCGATATCACCTCGGGGTTAAGGCAGCAGGGCGTCGAATACAGCATCAGTACTCTCGTACTGAACGCCGGCAGCGGCGTCCCTCCGGACGCCCCCAATATTGCCGGCGGCGTGATTGGCGCCTACTTCGGGCTTACCGAGAAGGAAGTTACCCAGATTGAGAAACACAAGGTTGCCATACTTCACCATGGGAACGTCCGATCCCATGTTGTCGCCAAGGTCCGATACATTCTTGAGGCCTGTGACGTGAAGGCGATTGTCGTTTCCCAGTCCCCGATTGATTATGAGGATCTCGCAAAGGAGGGCGTGAAGACCGCCGTGGTGATGCCTCCGGCCGACAAGATCCGTACGAAAGGTACGGTGATGGCGATCGTGAGCGGCGTGACCCGGGGTCAGACCCCGACCCGCGAGAAGATGGCGGAAGTCATTTCGTCTGTCATGAGAATCGTGAAAAAGAAGGAAACATTGGAGTGATAAAACAATGGCATACAAACCCCAATATTGTCCCGGACAGACTGCAATCGCCGAGAACAGGCGCAAGCAGCTGGACCCGACCCACAAGCTGGAAAAGCTTCGCGATGTAACCGACAAGGACCTCGTCCTCGTTATGGGACACCGTGCACCCGGCTCAGCCTACAAGAGTGCACACCCGCCACTTGCAGAGCAGCAGGAACCCGCATGCCCGATCCGCAAGCTCGTAACCCCGACCGACGGCGCAAAGGCCGGCGACCGTGTCCGTTACATCCAGTTTGCCGACTCGATGTACAACGCACCCTGCCAGCCCTACCAGAGATCCTGGCTCGAGATGTACAGATTCCGTGGCATTGACCCCGGCACGCTGTCAGGCCGTCAGATCATCGAATGCCGTGAGAGAGATCTCGAAAAGTATGCAAAGGAACTCGTCAACACCGAGCTCTTCGATGCAGCACTTACCGGCATCCGTGGCTGCACAGTGCACGGACACTCCCTCCGTCTCGATGAGAACGGTATGATGTTCGATATGCTCCAGCGTGTTGTTCTCGACAAGAAGTCCGGCGTCATCAAGTACGTCAAGGACCAGGTCGGTGTCCCCCTGGACTCCGAGGTCAAGATCGGCAAGGCAATGGACGCAAAGTGGCTCAAAAGCCACACCACCATGTACCACTCCCTCGTCGGCACTGGATTCCGCGACGACCCAGAATACGTTGAATACATCCAGCGCATCCACGCACTGAGAGTCAAGTACGGCTTCATGCCAAAGGAGGCATAATTATGGCAAAAGCAAAGATCGAAAGAACCCAGAAGCTCTTCCTGAAGGCAATGAAGGAGAAATTCGCAGAAGACCCGACGGCAACCTCAACGGTGTTTGGCCGCAAGGGTCTCGAGCAGTCTCCCAGAAAGATGGAGTTCTTAAAGGAAGGCCAGAAAGCCGCAATGGAGCGCGGCATCTCGATGTACGACCCCAAGCGCTGCCACTGTGGTGGTATCCCGCTCGGTCAGCGCCAGCTGATGACCTACGAGGTCAGCGGAACCGGCGTCTTTGTCGAGGGCGATGACCTTCACTTTGTGAACAACGCTGCAATGCAGCAGATGTGGGACGACATCCGCCGGACGATCATCGTCGGCCTCGACCTCGCCCACGGCACCCTCCAGAAGCGTCTCGGCAAGGAAGTTACCCCTGAGACCATCAACGAGTACCTCCACGTCCTCAACCACGCCATGCCCGGCGCAGCTGTCGTTCAGGAACACATGGTCGAGACCCACCCGGCACTCGTCGACGACTGCTACGTCAAAGTCTTTACCGGCGATGACGAGATGGCAGACGACCTCGAGCCCCAGTTCGTCTTAAACCTCGACAAGCTCTTCCCGGCAAAGCAGGCAGCCGCCCTCAAGGCCGCAGTCGGCAAGTCCATGTGGCAGGCAGTCCACATCCCGACAACCGTCAGCAGGACCTGCGACGGTGGAACGACCTCCCGGTGGTCTGCAATGCAGATCGGTATGTCCTTTATCGGTGCGTACAAGATGTGCGCCGGTGAAGCGGCAGTCGCCGACCTTGCATTCGCAGCAAAGCACGCTGGTGTCATCCAGATGGCAGATATCCTGCCCGCCCGCCGTGCACGTGGCCCGAACGAGCCAGGTGGCATCAAGTTCGGTCACTTCGCCGACATGATCCAGGCAGACCGCAAGTACCCCAACGACCCCGTCAAGGCATCCCTTGAAGTCGTCGGTGCAGGTACCATGCTCTTCGACCAGATCTGGCTCGGATCTTATATGTCCGGCGGTGTCGGATTCACCCAGTATGCAACCGCTGCATACACCGACAACATCCTCGACGACTACTGCTACTATGGTCTTGACTATGTCAAGAAAAACCACGGCGGTCTCGGAAAGGCAAAGGCGACCCAGGAAGCAGTCAGCGACATTGCCTCCGAAGTCACGCTCTATGGTATGGAGCAGTACGAGCAGTACCCGACCACACTCGAGGACCACTTCGGCGGTTCCCAGCGTGCGTCCGTCCTTGCGGCAGCATCTGGTATCACCTCTTCACTTGCAACGGCAAACTCCAATGCAGGTCTGAACGGCTGGTACATGTCGATGCTCCTGCACAAGGAAGGCTGGTCACGTCTCGGCTTCTTCGGCTACGATCTGCAGGACCAGTGCGGTTCCGCAAACTGTATGTCCGTCCGGCCAGACGAGGGCTGCCTCGGAGAACTCCGTGGCCCCAACTACCCGAACTACGCAATGAACGTCGGACACCAGGGAGAGTACGCAGCAATTGCCGCGGCCGCTCACTATGGACGCCAGGATGCCTGGACCCTGTCCCCGCTCATGAAGATCTGTTTCGCAGACCCGTCGCTCAAGTTCGACTTCTCCGAACCACGCCGCGAGTTCGCAAAGGGTGCAATCCGCGAGTTCATGCCCGCTGGCGAGCGCTCGCTGATCATCCCTGCAAGGTAAGCACGATCTTCCCTAATCCAAATTTTTTTTCTTTTTTGTAATTTTTCCTGATACGAGCGTAGCCGCCGTACTTCGCAGGCAACTACCTGGAGCGGTTGATCTGGCAATATCCACCGTAAATTATCCTGATTGAAGGGAGGACACACCCTTACCATGAGACGACTCTCCGGACAAGGAAAATAAGCCCGAATCAGGCTCCTTTTCCCCTTTCCCAATTTGGGCCAAACCGGGATATCCCCGTAAAATCAACGGTTTCTGTTCCAGTGGAGAATACACCCGAATAGCGCCCCGTTTGCCGAAATACGACTGATTTCGACCTCGCCAAATGGCCATTACTGGCCTTTGGACAGCCCCGGTTTCTGCCACGTATTTCAGTCCATCCGGCACCCGGAAAAGCCGCAGGAACGCGAATATGAGGATCATTTTTTCCGGGGTGCCGGTCTCCGGGCAGGTCACACCCGTAGATTTATATGATTTTCGCGCATATGAGTAATAATAAGAGGTACGTCATGAAAGTCTGTATCACGGCGCAGGGCCCGTCGCTGGAAAGTGCATTCGAACACCATTTCGCACGGGCACCGTACTTCATTTTCTACGACACCCGGACCGGCAAACTGGACGCGGTACGGAACGGTTTTGTTGTCAGCGATGCCAAGATCGGCCAGAATGCAGTAAAGTTACTGAAAATGAACGGACTTGAGGCCGTTATCACCGGGGAGATTGGCGAGAATGCCGCGGATCTCCTGAAAGGCGCGGGGATCCCGATCCATATATTTTCCGGCACCGGCACCGTCAAAGACGCGCTTGGTGCAACGGCGACGGAATAGTCAACAGACAGGACCGGTGCCGTCTTTTGGAATCCGATAAGACACCTTGTCGTCATTCCGATTTCGATCCCTGCGGAAATTGCCCTGTTCATAAGGCATACCGGAAAAAACCCGCTGCAAAAAAACGCAAACCGGCTTTTGTTAAAATCCTCAAAACAAGTTTCACACATCGCTACTTTTCCTGAAACCAAACGTAAATCCTGTAATTGAGGAAGGATTTCAACAGAGCCCGCAAATCACAAAAAAAGTGCCCCGGGAAAAGATTGGATACGAAAACGAAATTAAAAAAAAATCACGGCAGGAAGACCGCAACAGCAATCACGGTCGTCCAGTTCCCGTCTTTATTCCCCTGGGCAGACTGGCAGGTATGCGTGGTCCTGATGATCCTGCCGCTGGCTTTATAGATCTGTTCCCGCTCCTGCCAGGCCTTGTCGGTATCGAACTCGATCCCGAGCGTGGTCGCAAGCATCGTTGCCGCAAGGTCCTCGGCATATTCCCCGGTCTTCTCGGCGGTATCGCCATAGGCATGGTGCTCCGAAAGATACCCGTATTCGTTGATGTCTTTGGGGAGTGCGAGACCGATCGCTGCTGAAATCAGGCGGTTGGGTTCTTTTGTATCGTTCCTCGCCATGACACAGTACGTAATCCCCCCGGATTTGAGCTGCCTGAGTCCGGATTCTGCGGAGATCTGTTTACAGTACGGGGGAAAAATGCTGGAGACGTACACCAGATTACAGCGCTCGATACCTGCCTTCCTGAGTGCCAGCTCATATGATGCGAGCTGGTCCTTGTGAATACCAACTCCTTTTGTGAAGAATATCTTTGAGGGAACAAACATAGTTCATCAGCTTTTGTGTATGATGGTTTACGTTTGGGATCGGCAGGGAACGGGGGCTCCTTACAGAGGAGGCCACGGTCAGGCCAGGGGATTCATGCAAACCCGTTCGCACCGGTCCATGACAAACCCGCGGATACCGCCCGGGGGATGATCCGGGTCACCGGCATACCGGGGAATAAGGTGGACGTGGCAGTGCATGACGGCCTGGTCTGCCGCCGACCCGCAGTTGATCACGATGTTGTAGCCCGATGGTGAAAACCGGTGATCGAGAATTCTCTTTCCTTCCGTGAGCATTTCCGATAACGAGGCTTTCTCTTCCGGCGAGGTCTCGAAATAACCGGCCACATGGCGGAAGGGGATCACGAGCAGGTGACCGCGACTGGCCGGGAACGCATCCCACCGGGCATACCAGAGCGCAGTACAGAAAACCACCGCATCTTTTTCCGGCGAACAAAACGGGCACGGCTCACGATCCCTGCCTGTCACTAGGGTAACCGGGGGATTCGTCCCGGCACTCCCCGACCCCCGGGTCATACCGGGGCATCACCCGGCCGGGTAAACGCCAGCAGCCTCACCCCGGTGACCTGCTGGAAGATGGCGCCCTGGCCGATCGCGTGCAGCACAGCGGACTCATCGGCAACGCGGGAGCCGGCGATGATGGTTGCCCCGTGTTCGAACAGGACCGGCGAGAGGGGCGTGCTCGGCCCGAGGATGAGCACATCGACACCCGGCCGGCAGAGTCCGAGCAGGTCGTCGAGGGTATGGTTGATCAGCGCGCTTGCCGTGATGGCGACAATGTCCGCCCTGGGGATGAGATCGGCGGCAGACGCCGCCGGGTAATCGTCCCCGGTGGGGTGCAGCTCAAGCACCCACAGGTTCCCGACAGCGGTGCGGAGCCGGGGGATGAAGGGGAAATGCCCGACAAGCGCAACATTCTTTCCGGCACCCTTCTTCATCAGTACCTCGGACGCATTCAGGAGCACTGCCCTGCTCTCGTCCGGTACCAGGAGCGAGTTGATTGCCGCGACACCGATACCCGCCTCGATGGGATTATCCGAGAGGGCAAACGCCGCAAGTTCCTGTGCGCTTTTTTCATGGAGGTGGCCGACATTGCGCACAACGTTCTCGTGGTTGTGGCATCCCCCGCCCATGACCGTTGTCGCAAGGCCGCAGGCGGTGCTGCACACGGCCGTCCAGTGGGCACCGACAAGGACCGAACGGACGGGAACGGGTTTCTCCGGCAGGCGGGCGATCAGATCGTCAAGGATGGTATGGCTGCTCATGGTAACGTCCCGGACCGCCGGCGGGTATGGTTCCCTGTATCCCGGATCTTACCGGTAGCAGGCCGGGCCGGCGGATCGTACATGAAAGGGTAGGGTGCGATGGTTTATATGATTTATGCGCGTATGAGTAAAAAAGAACGCAGGGGTATCATGAAAGTCTGTATTACCGCTCAGGGCGCGACACCGGATGCAAAGGTCGAGGAGCGATTCGGGAGAGCCCCGTATTTCATTCTCATGGACAGCGAGACGGAAGCCTTTGAGGCCGTGGCAAACCCGTTTGCCGATGGTGCCGGGGGAGTGGGGCCGAAAGCCGCCCAGCTGATCTTAAACCACCAGGTGGCGGTGCTCATAAGCGGTCTTCTGGGGGGAAACGCCAAAGCAGTCTTTGAGTCTGCGGGCGTCAGCATGTACATATACCGCTCCGGCGGCTCGGTGCTGGATGCGCTGAAGGAGTTTAAGAACAATACTCTCGAACGAGCGAAATAAGGATCGCACCGCTCAGGTATTCGGGGAAATGGTTATTTGAGGAAAAATAACGGAGCACGGGAATGAAACTTGCAGTTGCAAGCGGGAAAGGCGGCACCGGCAAGACGATGGTAGCCGCAAATCTCGCCTTCACACTTTCCCGGACCGAACCCGTTACCCTCGTCGACTGCGATGTCGAGGAGCCAGACCTCAACCTCTTCTTTTCAGGTTCCGCCACGACAACGGATGTCACCGTACCGGTGCCGGTAATCGACGATGCTTCGTGCGATCGCTGCGGGAAGTGCGGGGAGTTCTGCCAGTATGGGGCGCTCACCGTGCTGCGCGACCGGGTCCTCTTCTTCCCCGAGCTCTGCCACTCCTGCGGCGGGTGCACGCTGGTCTGCCCGAAAAGGGCCATCCACGAAGAGCCAAAACGGATCGGGACCCTGTCGGTCTCTGCTCCGCTGCCCGGCCTTAACCTTATTTCCGGCCTGCTGGATACGGGGAGTTCCCGGACCGTCCCCATCATCAGAGCCATCAAAGAGAGGGCAAATAACGATCCGCTGGTAATCTGCGACTCTGCACCCGGCACATCGTGCCCCGTGGTCGAGACCCTTGACGGGTGCGACGCCTGCATCCTTGTCACGGAATCGACCCCGTTCGGCCTGCACGACCTGCGGCTTGCGGTGGACGTGACCGCCCGGCTGGGTGTACCCGCCGGCATCGTCATCAACCGGAGCGACGGGAAGGATGAGGCGACCGTCCGGTTCTGCATTGACCACGATCTTGAGATCCTGATGACCATTCCCTTCAGTCGGGAGATTGCCGCCATCCAGAGCCGGGGCGATCTTCTCTGTCAGGTACGGCCGGAGTGGCAGAAGGACTTCTCTGCCCTCGCGGCCAAATGCAAGTCGCTTGCCGGGGTGGAAGAATGATCCGGCTTGCGGTCATCAGCGGCAAGGGCGGGACGGGAAAGACCATGGTCACCGCCGCGCTCTCCCGGCTGCTGAAAGGATCCCTCGTGCTTGCGGACTGCGACGTGGACGCGGCAAACCTGGAACTCGTCCTTCGCCCAAACCTGATCCGGACAGAACCCTTCATGGGGATGAAGACGGCCGTCATCGATCCCGCTCTCTGCGTACAGTGCGGGGAGTGCAGGGAGCACTGCCGGTTTGACGCGGTCGAACGGGACGGCGATGCATACAAGGTGAGCCCGCTCCGCTGTGAAGGGTGTGCAGTCTGCACGGTTGTCTGTCCTGCCGCCGCTGTCGCCATGCAGCCGCGACAGACCGGCGAGATCCTGTATTCGGAAACGGACCGGGGGCATCTCGTGCACGCGCAGCTGGTGCCGGGCGCGGACAACTCCGGGCTGCTGGTACATGCGGTCAAGAAAACCGCAATGGAGCGCGACGGCTCCTGTGATCTCTTCCTTATCGACGGCCCGCCAGGGACCGGGTGCCCGCTTATCTCCACGATCAGCGGCGTGGATGTCGTGCTTGTGGTTACCGAGCCCAGCGTATCAGGTCTCCATGATCTCAAGCGGGTGGTAACGGTCTGCCGCCAGTTCCGCCCCCGGATCCTTGTTGCCATCAACCGCTTCGATCTGGACGCGTACCAGGCAGGAGAGATCGAGGACTGGTGCCGCAGGGAGAATATTCTCCTGATCGGGAAGATCCCCTTCGATCCGGCAGTCATTGAGTCGGTGAGGGCCGGAGTTCCCGTGACGGATACGGGCGCATCCCCGGCAGCGCAAGCCATTCAAATACTGGCAGCCAATCTTGAACAGGAGCTGACACACCTTGACAACCAGCGGTGAGAACAACGAGTGCTGCCGGCGGAGGGGCCGGCCCCGGTTGAACCGGTCGCTCAAAGGCGGGCCGTCCGCGCGGTGCTATGCGCCACAGTGCAACTCGGACAAACAGGAGGGGGTTGTCTCGCTGCTGCCGGAAGAGATGGCGGCACTGACCCTGATCGATTTCCAGGAACTTGAACAGGAAGAGGCCGCAACCGTGCTCGGCGTTTCCAGAAAGACCGTCTGGAGAGACATCCACGAGGCGCGGCACAAGATCGCCGATGCCCTCATCAACGGTAAAACGATCCAGATGGCTGAGTGCATCCGCAGGCTCGAAGGACACTGCCCGAAACATAACGAGAACCTCTGCCCGAAGGTCGGGGGTGGACTGTGCCCCCGGATGACCGAACGCGATCAGGACGATTCTATCGGATAACCACGAGGGGATGGGGACTGCCATGACCCAAAAGCACATCTTCTGGCCGGTCCTCTCCCGCAGGCTCGGGCTCTCGCTCGGCATCGACCTTGTCCCGTTCAAGACCTGCTCGTACGACTGTGCTTATTGTGAGTGCGGGCACACCACGGATAAGACCATAACATGGCAGGACTTTTTTCCCGCCGGCGGGGTGATTGCCGAACTCCGCGAGGTGCTCGCATCCCGTCCTCACCTCGATTCGATTACGCTTGCCGGTTCCGGCGAGCCGACACTGGCCCGCTCGCTGGGGCCGGTGATCGCATTCGTGAAACGCGAGTATCCGGAATACCTCATGAGCGTTCTGACCAACGGGAGTCTCCTGACCCGTCGGGATGTACAGGACGAACTCCTTCCTGCCGACCGGGTCATCCCGACGCTGACCTCGGTATCCCAACAGACGTTTGAGCGCATTCATAACCCCCACCCATCACTGAAGATAGATGCAATTATCAACGGGATTGTGCAGTTCCGTTCACGGTATGAGGGTGCAATCTGGCTCGAAGTGTTCGTCATCCCCGGTCTGAACACTACTGATGAGGAACTGGCCGGGCTCAAGATGGCCATCGACCGGATCGATCCTGATCGGGTCCAGCTCAACACGCTCGACCGGCCTGCCGCAGAGGGATGGGTCCGGGCCGCATCCGGCGCTGAACTGGAATCAGTCAAAAGGGCTCTCGGACGGCCGGGCATCGAGATATCAGGCCATCAGCGTTCAGTCTCCCGGGCTGTGCTGGCAAACACCGGCTCAGTAGACCTGATCCGTGCAACGCTCAGCCGCAGGCCCTCTACGGTAGAAGACCTGGTGCAAACCACCGGCCTGAGCGGCGGTGAAGTGGCAAAGATACTCGGGGCCCTCGAACGGGGTGGAGAGGTCATCCCGCAGCGGGGGACACGCGGGGTTTTTTACGCGATGTGCCAGGAACCTGAAGAAAGGAGGGAGGGAGCGTAAATGAAGGTCACAATCCTCATGGACAATACCGCGCTCTTCGACCGGATGTTTGTTGCAGAGCACGGCTTTTCTGCGTATATCGAGGCGGAAGGAAAACGCATCCTGTTCGATACGGGTTACTCCGGTGCATTTTTACAGAATGCCGAGAAGATGAAGATCGATCTCTTCGATCTTGATTACATCGTCCTCTCCCATGGGCACTTCGACCACACCGGGGGGCTCTGGCACCTGATCCACCGGTTCATGGAAGCAGCGATCGAGGAGACACCCCACCGGCTCCCCCGGCTCATCGCCCACCCCTGCTGTTTTCTCCCCCGCCCCAAACCGCCCCTTGGCGATATAGGTCCGGTCTTCACCGCAGATGAAGTGCAGCGGGCCATGCCCCTTGAACTGTCGGAGAGCCCGGTCAGTCTCACGCCCAACCTGTTCTTCCTTGGCGAGATCGAGCGGAAGTTCCCCTTCGAGGATGCCGCACCCGGGTCCCGGCGAATCGTGATGCCGGACGGAAGCTTACAGGAGGACCGGATCCTCGACGACACTTCCCTCGCGTTCCGGGGCCGCGACGGGCTGGTGGTGATCACGGGATGCGCCCATGCCGGTATCTGCAACACCGTGGAGTATGCAAAGAAGATCTGCGGGGAGGAGCGGGTGAACGACATTGTCGGCGGCCTTCACCTCCGGACGGCCGGGCCGCAGCTCGACGGGACACTTGCGTACCTTAAAGATCGGTGCCCTGACGCACTCCACGCCTGCCACTGTACGTCGCTCGCAGCCAAGGTCGCCCTTGCGCAGGTGACTCCCCTGCAGGAGACCGGCGTGGGGCTGCGACTAGAGTACGCGGACCGGTAAAAACCGGAGGTGATCCCATGAGCGGCAGTCACGAAGTCTTCCCGGTATCCCGCGCCGGTTACCTTGACGGGTGGTGGCGACGGTTCAAGTACCAGCCGGGCCGGCTTGTTGACCGGTATGTCCGCCCGGGCGATACGGTCCTCGATATCGGGTGCGGGCCGGGCCTCTTTACCCTGCCCATTGCGCGGCGTGTCGGCGAGAACGGGCAGGTGATCGCAGTGGATCTCCAGGAAGGGATGCTCGCGATCCTCAAAGAAAAGGCCACGAGGGAAGGACTTGGTGCCCGCATCCGGCTCCACAAGGCCGGACCGCACTCGCTGGCGCTCGAATATCCGGGGCGTATCGATGTGGCATTCGGATTATGTGTTATCCATGAAGTCTCCGATCCGGCCCGGCTCGTGCAGGAGGTGTATTCCCTTCTCGCACCGGGCGGGACATTCCTCATCGCTGAACCGAAGCATGAGGTTTCCCGTGATGAGTTTGAAACGGATCTTTCGATGGCAGCATCGGCCGGATTCCGCAGGGTCGGTACCCCGTTTGTTTTACGGAGCCGAACCGCGCTCTTCAGAAAGGATGGGGCCGGGTATCCCCGATAACGGTAAATAATCCCCTCCGTATTTTCTTCTTTTGGAGGTTCTCGGGAAGCAGGATTTTGTTATCTGAAAATCAACTTTACTTGCCCGTTCAACAACCCATATTTCGTGAGAAAACCAAAAACCGAGCCTTTATCTGCTCTTTTAGGAAACGGGATAGGCATGAGTATTGTTGCGGATGCAAAACGCGGCATCGTCACTGACGAGATGAAGCAGGTCGCGGCACAGGAAGGCGTCACCGAAGACTTTGTCCGGCGCAGCGTTGCCGAAGGTCACATCGTAATCCCGGTCTCCCCGTACCGCAAGGTGAAGATCTGCGGTATCGGCGAGGGCCTCCGCACGAAAGTGAATGCCTCCATCGGGACCTCCACCGACATTGTCAATATCCCGGAGGAGATCGAGAAGGCAAAACAGGCAGAACGTGCCGGTGCCGACACCCTCATGGAACTCTCGACCGGCGGCGATTTTACCGAGATCAGGAAACAGGTCATTGCCAATACCACGCTCTCTGTCGGGAGCGTCCCGCTCTACCAGGCGTTCATTGAAGCGGTGAAAAAAGACGGAGCAATTATCCACATGAAAGAGGACGACCTCTTCCGGATCACGGCCGAGCAGGCAAAACTCGGCACGAACTTCATGGCGATCCACACCGGCATCAACTGGGAGACGGTAAAACGCCTCCGCAACCAGGGCCGGCATGCAGGGCTTGTCTCCCGGGGCGGGGCGCTCATGACCGCCTGGATGCTCCACAACGAGAAGGAGAACCCGCTCTATTCAGAGTTTGACTACCTGCTCGAAATCATGAAGGAGCACGAAGTCACCCTCTCGATGGGAAACGGTATGCGGGCAGGAGCCATCCACGATGCGACAGACCGGGCCGGCATCCAGGAACTCTTAATCAACGCGGAACTCGCAGATAAGGCGCACGACAAGGACGTGCAGGTGATTGTCGAAGGCCCGGGCCACGTGCCGATCGACGAGATCGCAACAAACGTCCAGCTCATGAAGCGGGTCACCAACAACAAGCCGTTCTACATGCTCGGGCCCATCGTGACCGATATTGCCCCGGGTTATGACGACCGGGTCTCCGCAATCGGCGCAGCGATCTCCTCGTCCCTTGGTGCCGACTTCATCTGTTACGTCACCCCGGCCGAACACCTGGCACTCCCGACTCCTGAAGAGGTCTATGAAGGTGTCATCAGCTCCCGTATCGCCGCCCATGTCGGCGACATGGTAAAACTCAGGAAGACCCGGGCTGCCGATCTGGAGATGGGCCACGCCCGCCGCGATCTCGACTGGGAGCGCCAGTTTGCGGTCGCCATGAACCCGGCCCGGGCCCGGAAGATCCGCGAGGAGCGGATGCCGGCCGATACCGATGGATGCACGATGTGCGGGGACTACTGCGCCCTCAAAATTGTAAACCGGTATTTCAAGTTCTGATCCGGAGATAACACTTTTTTTTGAGATTTCGTGGATTTTTTGGTCTGGAGAGATCCTGATCCAAAACCCGGCGGCCAGGCGACCGAAGAGATCTAAGAATGTGTGTCCCCTTACCACGCGGTGAGCCCGAAAAACCGGGATTGCACAACCCGTAAACATTGCCAGCCATAAAAAGGATCCTGCACGTAAAATGATTGGCTGGATCCTTCACACGTACAGACTTCTTGTGAGGTTTTCTCCGGGGTGCGAAGATTTCTTTAACAAGATCCCGCTTTCGCTCAGGGACAGGTACGTATGGGCAAAATTTCTGCTTTGATATCGGCGGGCGGAGCAAAATACATCCATGAAGTAACCAGCACGTCGGCCCCGGCTTTGGCATAGGCTGCCGCGTTGGTATCGTTAACATTCCCGGCCGCTATCATGCAGATATTTGGGTCGATGGCACGGCACTGACCGGCATATCCGGCAAACTTTTCAAGGGGTATTTTATCCAGCTGGATGGCATCGGCTCCGGCGTTAGCTGCCATCAGGGCTTCCTCCAGGGAATGGGCTTCTACGACAATTTTCCGCTCTTTCTGTTTCTGCTTAACAGAACGCACCACACCGGGCAACTCTTCATAGCCGCCGGTAAACAAAAGATGTTCGCGGAAGATAAGGATTGTATCGGAAAGCCCGGTGCGGTGCGGCACCCCGCCACCTGCAATCAGGGCTTTCAATGCCAGTTTTTTTACAAACGGAGGGTGTTTACGGGTTCCGGCTACCGAAACCAGGGGGTTTTCTGCCCGGGCAGAATCGACCAGGTGCCGTGTGCGCCCTGCAATGCCCGATGCAAATTCGATCATGGCACTCCCTGTCCGCCAGATCAGGTGAATGGCACTGGCATCGCCCCTGGCTTCAAGCAGTTTCTCACCGGCCTGCAACCGGGTTCCCGAAGCGACAGAATAACTGACTTCGAGTCCGACTTTTTTATAAAGCCGTACTGCCTCTTCGGTGCAGCACGCGATCATCCCGTTTCTGGCGATCAATGAGATCGAACCCTGCTTTCCGGACAGGTCCAGCAATGTGCTTGTCATATCCCCTGCCGGAACGTCGTCTTCGATCAGCCGGTCAATATCGTTTTCGGTAAAATAGATCATGTTCAGGTTCCCTCAAACACTCGTACACTTTCAGGTATGTCACCTTATGGATCAGAGCCCCATCGACGCGGGATTTGACCATGCAAACACTGGCGCCCGTATTTTAATCGCAAGAGATCTTCTCCCCAAAAAAGGGGCATAACTGTTCACGTGAGTGATTCGTACTGTTAGGATTTTTAGGTTTCTCATCTGCACTTTTATGACGACAGGAAGTATTTGTGTCCGGCGTTATTTTACGATTTTGTTCACTTTTCTATAAAGTATCGGAAATGAACAAAACCCTGGCATGTAACGAAAAACGACGCCCGGAGTTATAGTTTATCTAAACGAATGAAAAGATATGACACGTTCTGCTGATGAAGAGGCTCTTGCTTCAGGAGAGACAGGGTGTAGAGGATACCGAAGCCGAACGACAGGCCAGCGATCGGATATCGTTTCGGCACCTTCCCCGTTATCCCCATTCCAGCCCGGCTCGGTCAAAAAACCCTCTCATAATATTTCATCGAACCGCAGGCCCCGCACCGGTCTCCTTCGATCAGGTAATCGGGAACGGTCTCGCCGCAGCAGGGACAGGTGACCGAGGACCATTTCTCCTTTTTCTTCACGGTGACCCGGACCCTTTCTGATGAGAGAATGTTTTGCCCGGCACGGAAGATCTCATCGAAGAGCTGGCCTTTCATGGTCTTCTTGTCAAATGCCGGGCTGTTGGCATACCATATATCGACCGTGGGATATTTTTTCAGTTTCTTCTGGTCCACGTACACCCGGACGGCATCAGCAGTCTCACCTTCGGATGGCAGGTTCATGGTGATCGCAAATTTCCCGATGGGCACGATCCTGAGCCGGTTATTCCCGATAGTGATGTGGGCCAGGACCTGCAGGGCATCGGGAAGGCACTTGGGGGTTTCGCAGACCCCGTAGAGTTTCTGGCCTTTTTTGACCCCGAGAAGTTCCATTGCATAGTCAACCATAAACGCCCCGATGAGAACCCCGGGTGCCGGGTAGGTATGGAACTCTGCGAGTTTGAGGATCTCCTGCTGAAGCTCTGGCCTTACACGGCCTCTCTCCATACTGGCTCTCAGCGCATCGGGCATCTCTTCAGGGCGGACTGCTTGCATGAATCAACAGTTGTCCATCCAGCGATAAACATGTTATGAAAAGAAACAAGGCATAATAACCACCGGCCCGGGGCATCGTTCCCGGAGAAACAGAACAGGGGGTTTCGGGGGATTATCGGGTGCACTTTTCACAGGAATAGTTACACAGGGAGCACAAGGACGAAGGGTATATCTTTCGGATCGAAAAAGGGCCTTATCCGAAAGGAATACTGTCCCCATTCCCGTTCAGATCCGGTAGTTCCCGCCTTCAATCTTAATGGTCTTCCCGTGGGTCAGCGCATCGGCAATCTTTCTCCGTGCAGATACCACGAGCCGGTGAAACGTGGGCTGCGAGATCTCCATCATGGCAGCGCATTCGTTCTGGTCGAGACCTTCCAGGTCTTTGAGCCGGACCGCTTCAAACTCGTCGACAGAGAGGATCGCCTCTTCAGGTTCAGTATTCCCTGCGGTCACAGGTCCAAATGAGGTGAAGGAAGGCTGACACCCCACCCTCCTGCACCGTCGTCTTCCCGGCATTACTCAAAAGTAGTGAGCCGTTTTTCGATTTCAGTCTTTTCTGCCCCGATGCGTTTGAGCTCTGCTTCGAGGAGTTGTTTCTGTGCTTCCCTGCTTACGGGCCCGGGTTCGGGAAACGAATTCCGGCAGAACCCCCGGCCCCTGCCAAAGCCCCGGCCACATCTCTGCGCAGTGCCTCTTCCCAAAGCCATTCCCTGTCCACAGGGGCCCATGCCCCTTCCCGTACCAGCACCGTAGCCGGCAGAGCCTGTCTGATCCAATCCTGGCATTATTGTTGCCTCGCAATATGAATATACATTCACATCTTTTTATGGGTATTGGATCGGGTAACCCCGATCACAAGGAGTGACGGGAGCCGCAAGAAAGAGAACTGCACGCGGTCATGCATTCATCTTTCAATTTTAAGCAGTTCTTATGGCAGTTCGATCCGTCAGTTTCATCGGTCTGGATCCTGCAGGGAATCCGGAAAAACGGGAAAACGGTGATTTTTGGGAAGAGCCCCATCACTGAAGGAGCAGGGTATTTTTATCATATGCACCCACCTACACTCCCCCGATGACAACCCGATCCACGCTAACTATCCCCGAAGCAGCGGGAGTGCTCGGGATTACCGGTGCGGCGAGCCTGAATACCGTCCATACCCGCTTCCGCGAGCTGGCTAAAGAGTGGCATCCCGATGTTTCCTGTCACGCTCCCGCTCTTTCCCACGATACGTTCATCCGGATCAAGGGTGCGTATGATGTCCTGGTGAACTACTGCATGAACTATGAGATCTCGTTTAAGCAGGAAGATATCCGGAAAGGCACGGACTACGATGACTCAAAGGAATTCTGGATGAGCAGGTTTGGCGACGACCCGATCTGGAACTGAATATTTTCCCGGGATCCCCGCACACCGTCGTTCCGGTAACTGATCCTGCCTCGGGCTCTTCAGGTATCTCATCCGCTGCGATCGCAGGAGATGTCAGGCTTACAAAATATGCATTTTCCGGGAACTGTACAATCAGAAGGTTTTAACCATTTATGCGCATATGAGTAAATATGGCATCCGGCAGTCTGCCGGGAAATGAACCATAAGAGGATTGACATGAAAGTCGCTATTGCAAAAGAAGGAGACATGGTGTCCGGGCATTTCGGCCACTGCACTGAATACGCGGTGTTCACGGTTGAAAACAAAAAAATTACCCGTAAGGAAATACTGGAGAGCCCCGGCCACGAACCGGGAAAGTTGCCGGTATTCCTTGCCGGGCATAAGGTTACGCACGTCCTCGCAGGCGGCATGGGCCCACGGGCCGTGGACCTGTTCTGCGAAAACAAAATCGAAGTTTTCCTTGGTGTACAGGGCAAGATCGAGGAAGTCATCAAGGATTTCATAGAAGGAAAAATTACACAGGGCGAGAGCAGCTGTACCCACGGTGAAGAAGGGCACGAGTGCAGCGGCCATTAACCCCAGAGAAATCCCCGTATATTTAAAAAAACGATGAAGATCCCCCCGGGGCACCCGGCATACGGGGTCATGCATCCGGGCAACAGCCCGGGCATGACCCGTTTTCGGGTACCTCACCCTACTGATTATCATGACGCCACATTCTGATGAGCACCCGGAAACGAAGGGTACATCCCATACCCCTAAAGGGCTCCCACCCAAAGCAACGATCGATGTGAAACACGTAATCCTTGTCCTCTCCGGTAAGGGGGGCGTGGGTAAATCAACCGTATCCGTCAACCTTGCCTCAGCTCTCGCAGCTCATGGCAGGCAGGTCGGACTGCTCGACCTCGATATCCACGGTCCCAATATCCCCAAGATGCTGGGGATCGAGAACGAGCGGCCGGCCGTGCTGGAGAATCACATGGAACCGGTCCATGTCTTGGGAAACCTCTCGGTCATGTCGATGGCGTTCCTGCTGCCGGATACAAGTTCGCCGGTTATCTGGCGCGGGCCGATGAAGATGGCGGTGATCGAGCAGTTCCTCGCCGACGTGAACTGGGGGACGCTGGACTACCTGATCGTAGACCTTCCCCCGGGAACCGGGGACGAGGCACTCTCCATTGTCCAGCTCGCACCCAATGTCCAGGGCGCCGTTATTGTCACCACGCCCCAGGACGTGGCAGTGCTCGACGCGGTAAAAGCAATAAAGTTTATCGGGAAACTGGAACTGCCCGTCATCGGGATCATCGAGAACATGAGCGGCATGGTCTGCCCCCACTGCGGGAAGACCGTAGACCTGTTCGGACGCGGCGGCGGAGAGAAGGCGGCACAGGAACTGGGCGTTCCCTACCTCGGCTCGATCCCGCTCGATCCCGAGATGGTAAAAGCAGGAGACGAGGGGCGCCCGTACGTCCTCCGCCATGCCGATACACCCACGTGGAAGGCAGTGGACGAGGTCATGGAAAACCTGGTAAAACGGGTCGAATCCTGATTGGATTTATTGAATCATGCAACAAAATCACGGACGGTACTGATATGAGGAAATATCCCGGCATTCCCGAACTGCTCGAAGCATACATGAAGGAGAGCGCGGCAGACAAACGCTGGGTCACCGTGCAGGAAATCCGCGACCGGTTCGGCCTGACCCGGTACCAGAGTGTAACGGTCTCCGCGTTTTTACGGCGCCTGGAGCAGGGGCCGTTTGTCCGGTTTCCCTACATCGTTCTTAAAATCGAACGCATACCGGCCATGCCGTCCGAAAACATTCGCGGGGACCGTTACCTTGTGACCCTGCGGGAATGCGGCACGGTACACAAGAGAGGGAAGCGGGAGCCCGGATATTCAGGGACTGCCGGTGAAATCGTGCCCGCTCGAACGCTAATCCCCCCATGTATGACGGAGTGCTACGATACCCGGGCTGCATCGGGGCGGGCAGGTTTGCAGGATTACCAAATACCCGTAACCACATAACCATGGATCACACTCACGAAATTCCGGAACTTCTGGACGCATTTATGGCGGCATCGGGGGATTCGGAGCGGTGGATCACTGTATACGAACTCAGGATGTACTTCCATCTTGACGAATCCTGTGCAACGGTAATTTCGGGATACCTGCGCAGGATCTACCGGAATCCTTCCCGCACCGGCCTGTATTCCGTGGAGAAAATCGAGAGAATACCGGTCAAAATCCCCCAGCGCAGGATCTCGACACGGTACCTGGTAAAAAGGAGACCGTCTTCCCGACGATGGTGATGGGGGAGACACATCCTTACGATGAGACTACTCTCAGGATATGGAAAATAACCCCAAATCGGGCTTTGTTTCCCCTTTTCCTGTTCAGGCCATGCCGGGATATCCCCGTAAAATCAACGGTTTCTGTTCCAGTGGAGAATACACCCGAATAGCGCCCCGTTTGCCGAAATACGACTGATTTCGACCTCGCCGAATGACCCTTAATGGCCTTTGGACGGCCCCGGTTTTTGCCACGTATTTTAGTCCATCTGACCCAGAAAAAGACCGCCAGAACGCGAATATAAGGGTCATTTTTTCGACGGGACGGGGAAAAAAGAGGTTGGCCGCCTGCATAACCTGCCATTGCCAGAAGGAGATGCATTGCAAGACGTGAAGACAAGTGGCAAATGGCGGGATTGTCGCGAGTGGATTGCATCAGACCCGCTACCATGAACGAACAGCACGTTCCGGTATAATGAAGAGAGGAATTTGTTTGCCGGTATATTTTAGTAATATCCCAATTTCGATTTAACAAAATAAATAAATCCGGCAATGGGCCCCCACGCTTTTTTCAAACGCCGGGTTTCGTTATTCCGGAAATTGGTTTTTGCCTTTGTTAACGCGATATCCACGTCCCACTCAACTTTTTTCATTCGTTTGTTAAACTCCTCCAGATCGATCGTGAACAGGTGGACCTTGAGCATATGTTCCGCCATTTCAAAATCCATTTTTTTTGATACTGCCTCGCGGGGAGATAATTCAATCCCATCCAGATCTTTGCACCTTTTGGACCATTCGGCCTCAAATTCTACCAGGTCAGATCCCATTTCGCCAAGCACGATCCTCAATCCTCATGACAACTCACCGTTCGTGAACATTAAGATTCTGAATACTGCGGCACCCCCCGCCCCCCAACACCTCCAACCACAAAATTGATGATAGTCCATGCATTTTCCCGGATTTTCAGCCGCGCCCCGGGAATTTTCTCATACAAATCCGGCAAAAACCTCATATCTGAGCCGGTTTTTCGTAAAAATGGCGCGTATAACCTCCGGGTTACATTTATTTTAAATACGTGTATAGGCTTGATTCTATTATTACAATGATCCGAAAAATCGTAACGCACCTGAAAATGAAGTTCAAAATGGCGGTAAAGGCCATCAGGGCCGGATTCATGTCCGCCGCGTACCCTCAGGTGCCACTGCCCGCAGCCGCGTGCCTTCCGTTTTTCGGATTCGTTGTCCCGACCGTTGCAGAAAATGCATTGAACGCGGGGCTGCGGTACAGAAAGACGAGCGGCCACGCCCCCATCTTTTCGCTCTTCTCTTTCTTTGGTGATCGACCGGTATTGTAACACCGGTGCCCGGGCAGAATGAATCGTTTTCATCCGACAGGGGACCTGCCGAATCTAAAAACAGGTCACGATCGATCGGCGTGTCAACCTTCATCCTCCCCGGAACCACCGGCCCGGTAAGTATTTCATAAACGGGGGTCCCGGTGTCACCCGTTTTTTTTAGTATGGCAGGTTGAATTTAAAAAAAAACGGTGGAAACTATGCAGAACATAACTGCCGGCACATCCCTGAAGGTGATTCAGGGGGCAGTCAAAGCACAGGAAAAGCGGACGGGCTTTTCTGGCAGGGAAACGATCAGGGAAAACAACGGGCACGGGATCAGCGGCACGGGAGATGATCCCGCACGGTCCCGGGTCCGGGAAGAGGACAACCGCATCGCGGTACTGCGGGAAACGGGGGCAGCATGATTCCCGTAGCCGCAGGGCAGGTCCGGGGCGGAAGCGAGGGCTGCGTCCACGTCACGATCAACGGGCAGGCGCATTTCATCTGCCCGGAAGATCTGGGATTGCTCGTATTCATCGGGGAATCGGTACCGCTCCTGGCAAAACGGGCAGGCGCGAACGAAACCCCGATGGTGTCGGGCAGGGTCCGGCTCAATCCCTCGGGGCGGTCCGTGATCATTGAGAACGGCCGGGAGCGGTTCATGGTTCCCCGCGACCGGTTCCTCGCGGTCGCATTCGGTGAGGATATCTCGACCCTTATCTTCGAGATTCCGTCGGACCGGGCCGAACGGGAAATCATTTCGCCCTGCAAGGGAGGCACCGCATGACCCCAAGCCCGCTGCACGCAATCTCGCGCAAAGCCCAGAGGATCTTAAACCGCCGTGGCTACGCGGTGGTCTGGTCCGTTACACTGACGGATCACAATGCCCCGGAGACATTTGTCTGCACCCGTGGCGAGAAAGAACGGCTCCATGTCAAACTGAAAATCTGCCCCAACACGCTTGTCCATGGGGCGGATGTCGCGCGGTATTGCGACGATGAGATCCGCATCCTCCGCAGGCAAATGAAAAACAATCCCGGAACAACCGACCCGTACGAGTGCTGGGTTGCGCTGCCCTTCGGTAAATATTACCTTATCAGGATCCTGCCGGAGACGCTCGTCGATATGAGGTCCGGGGAAAAGATCACCCCGCTGCCTGCCTGGGGTGTACCGGTATGACCAGCCGGCGCGGAACGGTCATCGAGCAGGGGGCAAGCGAACTGCTCCAGACGCACGGGTACGCTGTTCGGGTCATCCCCTGCGGGTTTGACAAGCGGGCCCCTCCGGCCCATCTCGTCGCGTCAAAAGCGGGCGGGACCCGGTTTATCCGGATCCGGAAGATCTCCCGCCTGCCCGTCTCGGCCGTGACGGTCGAAAGCCGGTTCAACCGCGATATCGTGCTGTTCCGGAAATATCTCGCACGGCACCCCGGACAGGCCGGGCTTTCCTGCGAGATCTGGACCTATTCCCTCACCCACGGATTCAGATCCTTTGGGGTATCTCCGGATGCCGTCCGGGAAATCCCGAAGTTTGCAGTCAGCCAGTCGCCCTCATCCGACATCGCGGGGATCGTATGAGCCCCGGACGGCGTATGGCGGTCCTTGAACGCGAGGCGGGACGCCTGCTCCATAAACGGGGCTACGATTCCATCAGCGTCAGCGATGCATTCCAGGACCGGCATTATATTCCCTACAACCTGATCGCCCACCGGCTCCGGGACGACGGGAGCGACGACACCCTGGTAGTGAAGATCAAAGTCGCGCTCCACCGGTTCGACGCAAAGGATGCAGACATCTTCTGCCGGGCCGAAATCACGCAGGTAAAGAACGTGTGGGCCGGTCTCCCGGCGGAACTGGAGGGAGCCCGGTACGAGTGCTGGGTCTCGATCCCCCCGGATGTGTTCCAGCAGTTCGAAATTACTGCACGGGGACTCCGGGAGATCCCCCCGGATCAGAAGCAGGATGCCCCCGCCGGAGGTGCAGGATGATCCGGAAGTGCGCTTTTGCCGCTTACCGGCAGCGGGCAACGGCACTGCTCGTGTCCCGGGGCTACGAGCCGGTCCTGCCGGTGGAGAGCAGTTACCTCTCGCGCTACATCCCGCTCCACCTCGTGGGGATGCGGGGCGACTACGAGGCGCTCTGCGTGAAACTCCGTATGGCGTATGGGGCGGTGAGCGTCCGGTATGTCGAGTCGTTCTGCAGGTACGAGATCTGCCAGTTCCGTTCCCTGCTGATGATGGACCCGGGCAACGCCTTTGTCCGCTGCGAGGTCTGGGTGGTATCGCCGAACGGTTCGATCCACTGCTACGATGTGCAGACGACCGGTATCCGCGAGGTGGCCGCCTATGCCCGGTGAGGTTGCCTGCCCGCCGGTAGTGACCGAGAAGATCGAGGGAATCCCGCTCTACCTGATCCCAAAGGCAATCGCAGAGCAGATCAAACTGAAACGCGAGTCGGTCTTTCTCATCAGGGTCGAGCGCCGGTTTAATCACCGGTACGCCGTTATCGTCGAATCACGCGACGAGCACGAAGAGCGGGTGAAGCAGGAGGACGGGGCCGGACCCGGGGGCGCGGAGCATCTGGGTTGACTGCTGCCGGAACAAAACATATGAGCAGGGAAGGAGGTACGGAAAGATGTGCAAAGGGCCGGGTATGCCACCAAAAGATGCAACGCATGTACAGGTATGCGGCGGGAATGAAATGAGGGAAACCTATGCCGGAAGAACCTTTTGAGATACTGCCCGTGATAAAATACCGTCCGGAGATTACCGAGATGACGGAGGAGGACGCCAGAAGGGCGCTCCTTGAGGGAGAGGCGTTTATGGTCCTTGAGATCCAGGCGGTCGGAATGGTGGACACAGAAGACGGGCAGGAATCGCTTGCTGTCGATTTTCTCGCTGCATGTAACATAAAGGCGCTCGCATCGCCGTGGATGAAGGAGAAAATGCATCTCCTTTCCGATATCTGCGAGAATACCGTTATGGTTCTGGGCAACCGGGTACGAACCCGGCTCTTCTCCAGAATCCGGAAAGAAAAGGATCGGGAACTGTGCCTGTACCGGCTCTCCGCATGGCTGTCGATGGGTGATGACGGTTCGGAACGCTGGAGCATCAGGGACAGGATCGACCCGGTGTTTGAAGAGGAGGATCCCGGTGTAGGAGCGCGGGCCGCGGAGGCACGGAGACTCGCGGGGATGGCGATGGGACAGAAGGCGGGATTATGAGGGTCATCGCGGGTGTGAAGTTCTGCGGGTATTGTTACAGGGGTGGTATTCGGGATGAGGCACGGGAGATGGATATGGTGTGAATAAGAAAAGTAGGTCCTGTGAACCGGACGATCATAAGATCGTCCGGTTCACATGGTTATTAATCACTCTTTTGTGGGGTGAAAATGAATAGGCCCCTCTCCTCCGGGAGAGACTGGCTTTTTTAGACCCTTATAAAGCCCTTCTCTTGCCCTTATGCGTTCAGGATTATTATTTGGGAATATGCGTGGATTTTATTCAATCAAACGGAGCACATTCTCGATAGCGTCTTGTGCAACATTTCGGTTCATACGGGTGTACATCTGAAGTGCATCCCGATCATCGGGAATTATCACAAGAGTTTCTCTGAGAAACGGGTACCGGTGCAGCATTTCCTCCAGGAACATGAAATCAAGTTCTGTCCCTCCGGCCTGTGGATCGATGAGAGATAAAATATCCGCACGGTCTTTCCTGAGTTTGCCTTTCTCCCAATCCTCCCTGTCGGAGGTGTGCTCCTCTATCCGGTATGCCCTGTCCCATGCAGCTTTTAATTTCAGGATCATCAGGAGTGAGCGCTCAGGGAGGGTGACGGAAAATCCTGGTGAAATTTCTTTTTGAATCGTCCTGCCATTCAGGAGATTCATAGGGCAGGGTTCATCCCTGCCCTCGAAACAATTTCTCTCGTTACGGCGAATGAAATCGATGATGATCTCGCCGTTAAGAGGGATGACCTTCACAACACTGTTCTTAAACGGGGGATTGCGCCTCCGGATGAAACCCCGACTCGTCAGCAGATGGCGCATGAGATGCTGTCGCGTTCCGGCATTAGTCACCAGATCGATATCGATAGACCCGTACCACGGGTTATAGCAGTACACTGCCCATCCTCCGATCAGGACCGTGACAGGACTCTCCGGACTTTCCCGCTCATGAACCCAGCGATATATTTCTACCAGTTCTTCTAACGAGGCATCAATGACAGATCGGGGAACCTCATAAGCGGGCATAGTCCTCCACGAGTTTTAAGGTTAGGTCCCGGCCACTATAGCCCTGCCCTGCCAGATCGAGAAGGGCCTGCGCCGGCGATACGAGCCGGATATCTTCGATTATCCGCGTATCTGAGAATATGTCCCGGTCCGGTTTGTATACCCGGACTTTTAGCCCCTGCGTGTCCGAAGCATCAAAGCACGCAAGGAACGGATCGAGGCTCTCCTTACGGATATAGACATACACCGTGTCGTGGCGGAACCCATAATTGGTATACATCCCCCCTGCCGTGAAACTTGTGAACCCACAGGCAATATTTTGCTTGTCGCACATCATTGTTATAGTCCGGGCCACTGACATTGCGTCATTCTCCGGGAGGATAACCTCGTTATAATATAATTTTTCAAACGGGCGTTCCCATGCGATTCCATTCAACAGTTTTGGGATATCGTTAAGTTTTACATAATTGTTAACTTCGATGACAATCCCCTTTGCTACCAGGCTCTTCACGGTTGCATGGGCCCACCCGTACGAGACATTCGCTTTCATGGCGATATGCCGGATGGAGGTCTCTTTTTCGGTGAGGAGCGCTATCACGATCTTCCATGATTTTGCCGAACTGATCTTTTCGATACGGCGTACATCGGACTTTTCGTTTTCCGGGATGTTCGACCGGTATGGTAATGCGATTATCCGAATATCGCAGGAATGGGCGATTTTCTCGGTCTGTGGGGATATGAGCTTGCTTGCGATGACGAATTCCGCATATTTATTCCGGGATTCTGTAGTGCGGAGAAGATTTTTCAGGACTAGCTGGCGCCCGATGGTATCGATGGTCAGTCGCGACTTGATCTCAATGATGTATTTTTTTGAATAATCTTCGATAACCAGATCAGCCCTGAACGGGAATTCCTCCGAGACCGGTACTTCCCAGGACACGGATGCGTTGTCGCTGATATCCAGTTCGCGCTTTATGGAATCCAGTATCAAATTCTCTTCGCCGTTAATCATCCTGTTACTCTATCACTATAATGCGATACTATAATAAATGTATCAGTGATAATTGAAAATTTTGCACTTATCGCATTTTAGTGATAATATGATAAAGATATCAGTGATAATTTCTGCCACAAATTAAATGAGGATTTAAACGGCCGTGAGGTTTCCTGTTTTTCCCCTCCCTTCAGCAAAACCTAAAACCCCCGTCTTATAGAGGAATATTTTAGCCCAAGGGCGCCCGAGGGCGGGAGAAAAGAAAAAATGGCAGATTTCGTACAGAATACCAATGTCAAGAGTGCGGTACGCACCCTTGCAGAACCCATTGCAGACATTGCGGCGTTCAACACGATCGTCCAGTCGGTCATCACCGACAACCCGTTTGCATGTGTAGCGTATATGACTGCCGGTGAAAGCCACCTGCCGGTCGAGAAGACCAGGGAGGCATACACCGCGAAGCTCGTCTACCAGGACACCGATGCCAAGAGCGTTGGCACGGGCAGCCACCGGTTCGACACGCTCGCCAAGTTCAATGCCGGGGTGACTGCGCTGCTTGCCGCTGCTGCGGTCAGCACGGCACACGGTGGTACCGTGGCTCATGATACCGATCAGGACACATTTTCCGTGACCCTGAAGTGCCACGACGCAAACGGCGAGATTTATATGGTGAACTTCAGCCGGGACCGCGTCACTATCACCTCGTACGAGGACGATGCGATCCGGACACGGGTCGAGACCTGGGCGGACACCGTTACCGCTCTTGCCTAAAGACACCGGCATTCCAGAACGGGAGGCCGGATGAGAGGGACGCACGTTCCCTGACCGGTCATCGGACCGGAAACGTCAGGAGGACATGCCCCTCCCCGGCTTTTCTAAAAGAGAACAAAGGCCGGCAGGAGGGCAAACCTCCTTTTTAGTCCCCCTCCCGTCTGGATCGCCACTTTCGGTTAAGGAGCGTTATGGACACGGAACTTCTGGGGATTGTGCTCGGGGCCGTGCTCCCGCTGTATCCCCTGCTGTTTGCCATCTACCAGAAAATTGGTAAATACGATGAGGTAGTCGAGGAGTTCAAAAAACTCCGGGACGAACACGAACATCACAGGGAGGAATATCATGGACAATGAGAATGTGCAGCCGGTCGCAACGGTGACCGGGCTGTACCGGGGCACGTTTGGCAGATACACGAGCCCGGTCTTCGGGATCCGTATTGCGGAGGATGCCGATGTTCGAGAATGAAGTGCTGACCCGGTGCGCCATCTGCGGGACCGGGCTCCTGCTCGGCCTTGTCATGGCGCTGGCCGGCCTTCCCCTTCTCCTGCTTATCGTGCCGGTTGCAATCTTCTTCCTCGGTCTCGTCGCAGACCCGGAGGAAACGCACGCAGTCTGGTACGGGATGCTCTCCACGCTCGGCATCTTCGATCTTTCCGTGCTGACCGATACAGAACGGGAAAACTATGCCGAGAAGCGGCACTACTTCTGGTTCGGCGAGGTCGGGATGGCTGCGATCCTCGCCGGAGTGTTTGCCGTTCCGCTTGGGATCTTCATTGCGGGCCGGGCGGAGATGACCTTAGCGTTCATAGGGGCGGCGGTCCTGTTCCTTCCGCTGTTTGTGTTCCTGCCCAAGGTCATCCGCCGGGCGATGAAGGCGGATGGGGATAGCGTGATAGAGGCGTTCGGGAAGAACGAGCAGGTGAAAAAAGTGTTCTGGGCGCTGTTCGCCGCGATGGCGGGGCTGGTGCTGGCGCAGTTTGTGGACCCGGTGACGGCGCAGCAGATTGTCGGGATGATTACGGGGATGGGGGGATAAATCACCCCTGTTTATCCCACGTCGGAGACACCTGAAAAAAGAGGAGTATGATCACTCAGGTAAAACAAGCCCCATACGGGCTCCGTTTCCCGGTTTTATATCCCAGCCTCCCCCGGAAACGCCTGTACAGCCCGCCGTTTCTGTTCCTGTGGAGAATACGCCCAATTTTAACCCCGTTTGTAAAAATACGGCAGGATTACCCCTCGCCAAACGGCTGCTAATGGCCTTTAAACAGCCCCGGTTTTTGCCATGTATTTTAGTCCATCCAGCCCGGAAAAAGGCCGCCAGAACGCGAATATGAGGGTCGTTTTTTCCGGGGGCCGGATCACCGCTGGTATCCCGGGTCCCCCTGCTGGACCATCCGAACGGCCACGATCCCGGGAATATCCGCTCCCCCCAGTGCCGCAACAATTGCCTGGACATAGGGCTCCTGCCGTGTCATGCTTGGTGAGGCACGTTTGTCCAGCCGCTCCCCTTTCCTGCCCATCTGTGCAGAACCGGTTGCAATGAAGTGAAGAAAATCTTCTTTCGGGAGACCCCATTTCGTGTTGATCTTCAGGTGAACGATATTTTTGTTTTTGGGATTGGGATACATCACGGCCCGGGTCCCGGGCAGCCGGACCGCCTCACCCCCGTTTGACTGTGACAGTGCAACGACCAGCGACCACAGGGGGTCACACGCGGTCTTTGCCATGGGGCAGTCCCGGCAAAACCGGTTCGTCGGGGGCAGTGCATCACCCCGGTAATGAGCGCAGAATGTGATGTCCATACTATGGGGGTATTCAGAAACGCACGGTTTTTAATGTATTGATCGTGCTCCCGCACTTTTATCTTTTGAATATGAAGGGATGAGATGTAGGTAATCTCCCTTGCAGCAATAACACCCTATTTATAGGTTCGACTATACAGCAGGGTTAGACCATACAGTCTGGTGCCCGGGCAGGACCCGGGAGAACAGGTGAACAAGAATGACCTACGAGACGATAGGAAAGGAGCTCATTGAGATTCTGGGGCTAAAAGGGAGCCCGGTTGCAGTAAAACTTGCCAGGACTCCGGCGGATGTGCCGGCAGGTTATGAAAAAATGGCCAAGAAAGAACGGCACTGCCAGTTTGTGCAGGATGCCCGGCTTAAGGGAGTGACCGGGTATGCCACGCAGGCAGAACACCTCTGCAAGGGAGGGGCTGCCGTGATGGGAATCGAACCCTCCCCGGACCTCGTGGCTGATGGCACAACCTACCAGAAACTCGGGAACTTCAAGACGGTCGAAGGAGCCGTGGAGACGGTCCATGCAATCCCGAAACTTGACGAGACCTATTATGCCTCGGTGTATGCGCCCCTCGATAAGGCGGAGTTCGAACCCGATGTTGTGGTGTTCGTTGTGACGCCACGGCAGGCGCTTCGGCTGTCGCAGGCATACCTCCATACATCAGGAGGCCGGATCTCAAGCGATTATTCCGGGATCCAGTCGCTCTGCGCCGATGCAGTTGTCGCAGTGCGGCAGCGGGGAGTCCCGAACATGACGCTCGGGTGCAACGGGTCCCGGAAGTATTCCGGGATTGCGGAGGATGAAGTGATCCTTGGGTTCCCGCCAAAAGAACTTGAAGCGATGGTGGAAGCACTTAAGACATTCAGGCAGAAGTGGGGATAATATGGTAAAAACCGTGAAGGCTCTCGGTATCAGGGCCCCGAACGCAGGTATTCTGGCAGGAAACGTCCTCCGGAGCCTGGAAGATCCAAAAGAAGAAGTCCGGTTCATCGTCAGCCCGGGTGCTGAAGCCGGCATGGATGCCGTTGCACGGAAATACGGTTATTCGATGGAAGTAAGCCGGCTTGAGAAAGATCTTGAAATCCGAATGATCCCCTCGGGGAAAACTTTGGAAGAGATCGATGTAACCGGGGAAACCTGCCCCGGCCCGGTAATTATCGTGGGGGAACGGCTCTCTGCCCTTGCAGTTGGCGAGCGGCTGAAAGTCAAAAGCACCAGTCCCGATACCCTTGCTGACGTTACGGTTGCCATCACTGCATCCGGTTCGCGGATTCTGGGAGAAGGAACAGAAGGGGACCGGCATGTTATCACTATCGAGAAAGGTGAGAAAAAGGAGAAGACCGGGGATACCCTTTCTGCGGCGAACCGGGACCGCGTCCTTGTTGTCCAGAGCAACGGCACCGGGAATGCCGAACGGGCGTATGCAACCTTCATCTTCTCGAAAGTGGCCGTGAGCATGGGCAAGAAGGTGACCATCTTCCTTCTCATGGACGGGGTCAGTATTGCACGGAAAGGGAGCGCTGCCGGCGTGAAACACCCGGCGTTTGCCCCCCTTGACCAGTTGATGGACGAGATGATCAAGGCAGGTGTCACCATGTATGCCTGCGAACTCTCGGCAAAGTTCCGGGGAATGACGCAAGAGGATCTCGCTTCCGGCGTGAAACTTGCCGGGGCTGCGACCTATATCCAGCTCTTAAGTGACCCCTCATATGCGGTTGTGAATTTTTAAAAAGGTGACAAAAATGGACATGACCTACCAGGTGATCGCTCTTGCGATCCTGTTTGGCAGCATAGTAACCGGTTTCATTGCATTCCGGATGCAGGGCATGAAGCTCGCACCGCATTTCGGGGCGATTATCCTTGCGCTGATCGTAACGCTCGCTGCATTGATAACCGGGATTTCGGCAATCGCAGTTGTTGCAGCATTCCTCCAGGTGATTGTAACATTCACCGCATACACCCAGATCTATAAGATCCTGCGGGACAACTTCCAGACCGCTCCGGGATATAGTGCACATCTTGCACTGGTAACCATGCTTCCGGTGCTTGCAATTGCCGGGCTGCTGATGTGAGGGGGAGATATTCACACAATCATAAAAGATTCTCATGAACCGCATCACCGTTAACGCACTAGTCGATCTCGGCTGTCTGGTCACCCTCATCCCGACACTCATCACCGGGCTTGTACTGTACGTCTACCTGCCCTCGGGGAGCGGGAAGGGCGGAACCTCATGGATGGGAATCACCCGGCACGACTGGGTCCTGTACCATGATATTGCAGGCTTTGCCTTTGCCGCCCTGATCATCCTCCACCTGATCCTGCACTGGATGTACTTCTGGAATATCCGGAACTGTCTCACGCCGGGTTCGAAAAAAGCGGATGCAGGTGAAACGTAATTATTTTTAAAAAATATGCACCAGCTTGAAAATAAGCTGGATCGCAAACACCAGGAGTATCACCCCAAAACCCGCCTTGATGTAGCCGCTCGATATTTTCACCATACTCCGCGCTCCGATGGTCGCCCCAATAACGACAGCGACCGCACAGCCAATAATCAGGGGAATGTCAAAACCGCCGCTCGTCAGGTGCCCGAATACCCCGAACAAGGACGAGAAGATGACGATAAAACTCACCACACCGGCAGAATTTTTCGTCGGGTAGCGGCAGAGGAATATCAGGAAGGGCACGATCAGGATCCCGCCGCCCACTCCCAGAAGGCCGGAGATTATCCCGACAAAAAAACTGAACGCCACGATGAGGGCATACATCCCCGTGGAATAGTGCACCGGGCAGGCACCTTCGGGTACCGACTTCTCCCAGTACGTGTAGATCATCCTCCCCCCCGCACCGATGAGGAAGATGACGAACAGCCACATCAGGAGCACGGGGTTGATGTACGCAGCAGCGACCCCGCCGAGAAACGCACCGAGGCAGATGCCCGGCACAAACCAGAGCGCGAACCGGATATCGATAAGGTTTGACCGGTAATAGACGATCGATGCGGCCAGTGCCGTGATGAGATTGAGCACGAGCGAGGTGGAGATCGAGGTCAGGGTCGCGTAGCCGAGCAGGAAGAGGATTGGAGTATAGAGCGATCCACCACCCTGCCCGAACATCGAGAAAATGATGGAGACGATAAAGACCGCAGCGATCGCAATCAGGAGGGTGCTGTCCATTCTGCACCGGTTTACTGCACGCCGTTCAGGACATTCACCCAGGTCTGGTCATACCCCGAACAGGGGATACACTCGGGCTTGCCGTCGACCATCCGCACGTAGCGCTCGAAGACGTACTCGCCGCATTTGCTGCACTTGATCTTGTTAAAGGAACCTTTCGGCCGGCTGAACGTGAAGTCCGGCAGTTTTGTGACCGAAAACATCTCCGACTCCGGTGCGGTCAGGACCATATCCACAACCTTCGTCACCACATCGGCCGGGACCTGCGATGGCTCGATGCCTTTCTTCCGGTAGACAAAGAATTCCTGCTTGCCAAGCGCGTCCTGGAACTCCGATTTCAGGTACACGCGGACGGCGCCCTTCCCCGGGACAACGAGAAGGCAGGCGACTTTTCCATAGTTGAGCCGCTCCATCATGAGCTTCCCGTACGTGCAGCCGGTGACTGCCATGAACCCGTCGATCATGCAGGTCTGCGGGTGCCCGACACCCATCTCCGAGAGGCCGAATGCGCCGTGATCCCCGATGTGCGAAACGCCCAGTTCCCGCATGGCGACCTGTCCCATCCGGTACCCGATCGGCATGAACGGGCAGATGTGGCCGTGGAAGTCCCAGACTCCCTGAGGGATTTCAACTTTTTTTGAAGTTGTCATGAGCGTTACCTTGTTGCAGGGGTTATATATAATTTGCCGGGACTGCATTTTCCCATGCGTGAAGGGGAGGAAGGGTCAGTTTCTGTTCATCACCAAAAAAAATTTAATGACTGGACTGTGCTGGTTGCCGGGAAGTGGGGCAGGTCACGCGGTATCCACGGCGTACTGCTTTCCCAGATCCGTAAGCCGGTAAATAAGCCAGTTGCCCTGCTGTTCACAACCGATAAGTCCGGCCTCTTTCATAATATTGAGATGATAGGATAACTTTGAGCCGGCGATCCCGATACAGGCCTTGATGACGCAGACGCAGAGAGGCTGGTCACGGAGAAGGTACAGGATCGTGAGCCGAAGCGGATCGGAGAGCGCATGATGCGTTTTGCTCTTCTCTATGAGCTCTCCCTGCGGGGGAATGCTCTTGGCAAGGGCATCGAATCCTCCAATATCATCGAGTTCCTTCCGGATCTGCCCGGGGATCTCCATCTCCTTTTCCCCGGAGTCATTCTTACTTTTTGTCCCGCAACAAGACAGGGTCACACGCTTCACTTCAAATTAATTTGAAATGACAAGATATATAATCTTGCCCTGTTTATTATGATTCAATAAAATTTGAATTGCTTATCAAGAGAGAACCACACAGCTACTTCATGTGACATGATATGGAAAACAACGACAGACCGTGCTGCCCTGCCGATGCCCTTCGGCGTATCCGGCAGGTGAAGATCAACGGGATCATGACCGGTATCACGATGCTTGACGAGTGCATCGCGTACGTGCAGGATCAGGGCTGCGGGTGCGAACCGGAGATCCGGGCGGCGCTCGTGAAACGGATACGGATCTACAATTACATCCCGAAGAGTGTCGAGGATCAGTATGCCGATGCCCTGATGGAAGAATACCGGAAAACAATTAAAAAAACGTGAGGGAAACCATGACAAAAATCGAGATACTCGGGACCGGCTGCGCAAAGTGCAAACGGCTCTTTGCAAACGCCGAACAGGCAGTCAAGGACCTGAAGATCACAGCAGAGGTCGTCAAAGTGGAAGACCTTGCCGAAATTGTCGGGAGGGGCGTTATGCTCCCGCCGGCGCTCTTTATCAACGGCGAAGTGCGGTCGGAAGGCAGGATTCCGGACGTGAACGAGATCAGGAAAATGCTGACGGAGTAAAACAATGACAGAGACACCCAAATGTTCATGCGGAGCAAATGAACCAAAACGGATCATTATACCCTGTGCCGGGCAGGCAAATGTCGGACAACTGACCAACCTTGCCGCACTCCAGCTGACTGAGGAAGGGTATGGTAGTATTGCCTGCGCTTCGCTGCTCGCGATCGGTGCTGAAGGATTGGTGAAGAGCGCAAAGAATGTCGATGAAGTTCTCATCCTCGACGGCTGCCCGATGCAGTGCGGGAAGAAGATTGCAGAGGCGCAGGGGGTCCCGGCAGGGCAGTACCTGGTCATGACGGAACTCGGCATCACCAAGGGACCCTCAAAATCCTACACGAACGACGACATCGAGAAGATCGTCGCTGCGTGCTGGAAGGGAGAGGGCCGGATGACAGATGCAGCGACGCCGGGGAAAAAGACCGGCGGGAAAAACAGCGGGTGCGGCTGCGGCGGAACCTGCTGAGGGTGAACGGTACAGCTGCTATGACCAGTGAAGACGAGATCCGGGCGTGGGCACAGGAGTATGCCCAAAAGAACGGCTGGGTGCTGAACCCGGGTACTAAAATACTGGATACCGTTATTCGCGGTCTTGTCCGTAACAAGACAAAATTTGGGGAGCAATACTGCCCCTGCCGGCTCCGGTCCGGTGACAAGGAGAAGGACCGGGCAATTATCTGTCCCTGCATCTACCACAAAGACGAGATTGCAAAAGACGGGCACTGCCATTGCCAGCTCTATTACCGGAAGGATACCGCAGAGCCGGTGACCGGGGAAAAAGAATGACCGTTGCCCTTGTCACCTGTTCCGGCATCTCAAATACCGGCAAGCTCACCACACAGGCAGCCATACTGCTCATGCAGCGTCGGCCGGGGCACTATGTCTGGATGCATGCAAAGCAGTCCGCCGCAACGCTCGAAGCGGAGATCGGGGACGCCGAGAAGGTGATCGTGATCGACGGGTGCACGGACTGCTGTGCGAAGAAAAAACTCTCTGCCTCCCGGCTCGCACCCGACTGCCATATTATCGCTACCGATCTCGGGATCGAGAAGAAGGGCATGGGCGACGTGCAGTATGACGAGATCGAGAAAGTCGTCCGTGCGGTTATGGATACGGAGGCATCGTCATGAAAATCGGTATTGTATCTGACGGAAAATTCGGCGACCGGGCCTATGAGATTATCCGGGAACGATTCCCGACGGAATGGATTCTGGCGCCCTTCCCGCAGAGCATGGTCGTTGATGACCTCGAACTGACTCTTCCCGACTGCGATCTCTACATCTCGTACGTCCGCCATCCGGACGTAGCCCTCGCGATTATCGAGAAGCAGAAGCCGGTTATTCTCGGCGTCAGTTTCGGCCCCGGGTTTCTCCGGCAGGCAAAAGGGGTAAACGAGAACGTCATTGCGCCCGTAACCATGTGTTCGCTTGAGGACAATACCTGGGTGCCGGCAATCAACGAGTATGCGAAAGTGTTCGGGAAACCTTCGTTTGAAGTGAAGGTGCAGGACGATGGCACCCTCGAAAGCCTCCGGGTGATCCGGGGATCTCCCTGCGGTTCGACCGTTGAAGCAAGCGCGGAACTCCCCGGTACCCGGCTCAGCCCGGAACAGCTCCAGCACTACGGCCTGCGTATCTGTCATTTCTGCCGGGCGCCCCGGTTCGGGAAGACCTGCGACAAGGAAGTGGCAGGACTGCTTCATGTACGGGAACTGATCCGGGGGGTTACGGCCTCCGATGCAGCGACCGGCGAGCGGCTTCGCCCGTTCACCGAAGAGATGGAGAAGATTCTAGCTCAGAAAATAGCCGGAGGATAATAAAATGCTGGACTATTTACAGGTATTTGCCGACTGGGTGACCTATTCGATCCTTGGGCTGTTACAGGGAAGTCCCCTCGCATCGTCCGTGAACTTCTTCATCTACGATTCGATCAAGGTCACGCTGATGCTCGCCGTGATCGTCTTCGGCGTTGCCATCGTCCGGACGTACATCACTCCCCAGAGAGTGAAGAAATGGGTGGCGGGTCGTACTGAAGGGGTGGGCAACGTGGTTGCCGCCCTTCTTGGTGTCCCCACGCCGTTCTGTTCGTGCTCGGCGGTTCCGCTCTTCATCGGATTTGTCGAGAGTGGTGTGCCGCTCGGTATCACGTTCTCGTTTCTCATCGCCTCGCCGCTCATCAACGAGATCGCCGTTGCCATGCTGTTTGCAATGTTCGGCTGGCAGATTGCGCTCATCTACATCGTCTCGGGCCTTGTCATCGCGATAATCGCCGGCATCATCATCGGGCGCCTCCACCTCGAAAGCGAGGTTGAGGAATTCGTGTATAAATGTAAGCTTCACGACCTTGCGGAAAAAGCGATGAGCTGGAAGGACCGGCTCACGTTCGCAAAGGGGGAATCCCGGGATATCACACTGAAAGTGCTCCCCTACATCCTCATCGGTATCGCCATCGGGGCGATCATCCACGGGTATGCCCCGGCAGATTTCCTCGCGACCATTGCAGGCCCGAATAACCCGCTCGCCGTCCCCATTGCAGTGCTGATCGGTATCCCGCTCTACTCAAACGCCGCCGGGATGATACCGATCATGGAAGTCCTCACGGCGAAAGGAATGGCAATGGGAACTGCACTTGCGTTCATGATGGCGGTCATCGGGCTCTCGCTGCCTGAGATGATCATCTTAAGGAAAGTTATCAAGCTCAAATTAATCCTGATCTTTGCAGGAATCATGTTCGTGGCGATCACCATGACAGGATACCTGTTCAATGCACTCCTCGGGTAAAGAAAACCTGACTATGAAGCGGGAACCGGGATTAAAAGAAACATTATTTTGATACGTCGCACGTATTCCACAAAACGAAGATTCAGTTGGCCGACAGGATCCAAATCATGCTGAAAGTAAAACCTCATCCGGATTATCCTCCCGAAGAGGGGCGGTACCTGCGGGGAAATGATTATTCCCCGGCGGCAGTTATCATCATCCTTACGTACGATGCCGAAGCGATCCCGCCCGAGATCGAGAAACTCGTGCGGACCGGCGTGGAAAGCGGGGCCGCACTCTCCGGGACGCTCCAGACCGCAAATATCGGGATCGAGAAGGTCATCTGCAATATCGTTGCAAACCCGAATATCCGCTACCTCATTCTCGGGGGTCCCGAATCCGAGGGGCACAAGACCGGGGATGCGATCAAGGCGTTATTCCGGAACGGGGTGGACGAGAAGAAACGCATCATCGGCACGACAGGACTCACAGCAGTGCTCTACAATGTCCCGGCCGGGTTCATCCAGCGGTTCCGCGAGCAGCTGACGCTCGTGGACTGCCAGTTCCAGGACGAGTCCGTGATCCGTAAAGCGGTCTGGTCGTGCTTCCAGGAAAAACCGGTGGACTTTCGCGGGCAGTCGCTTTTCGATCCCGGGGCTTTCCCGGAGCCCCCGCTCGGCGGGAAACTGACATGGAACGTCACGCAGCCGTGGGCAGAGCCGGGCGATGACAGCGAACGCAGGGCGAAGCAGAGGGCGCTCGATATGATCGAACGGCTTAAAAAGAAGCAGGGAAAAGAGGTTTCTTCACCGGATGAAAAGGTATGAACCACCCGTCCCTGTTGATGTCGTTTGGATGATCGAAAATAAGCCCCATACGGGCTCCGTTTCCTGTCCCTATCTCCGGGTCAATACCGAAAAAACCCGGATTACCTTCTTTTTGAGTTCCTGTGGAGAATACGCCAGAATCCGGCCCTGTTTGCCAAAATACGGCAGGTTTGCCCCTCGCCAAATGACCCTTAATGGCCTTTCTACAGCCCCGGTTTTTGCCACGTATTTTAGTCCATCCAGCCCGGAAAAAGGCCGCCAGAACGCGAATATGAGGGTCGTTTTTTCCGGGGTGCCGTTTTTTATTGGAAAGCGAGGGATGGGAAGAACGGTGTTTTCTCTGGAGGGTTTAAAAAAGACAGGGACTACCGGTAAAAATTATGCAGGGGAGTATTTCCTTTTGCTATTTCCCGCCGTTGCGGTTGCACATTAGATACCTGTCCTTTACTCCGCTTTCCCTGCATCCAGCCACGCCGTCCCCACCCGCTCCAGGAACCGGGAGGTCCGCTCTTTTGGCCTGGCATGGCACTTGTAAAAGGTAAGCAGTCTCCGGATTAGATCCCGTACCTCATCGGAAGACAGGCCGGTCGCGACCTGCACGCCCTGCCGTGAGTTAAACCCGCTGTGCCCGCCGAAGAATACCGTCCATCCCTTTGCAGAGCCCATGATGCCGATATCCCGGACACGACTCTCCCCGCAGCAGCGAGGGCAGCCGGAGATACCGATCTTGATCTTTGCCGGGAACTCTTTTCCCGCACATTCATCGGAGATCTCCCGGGCGAGGCAAAGAGAATCCTGCGTGCCGTTTTTACAGAACGCGATGCCCGGGCAGGACTGGACATACCGCACGCCGGGCGTGATGGAGGCCGCACCGAGGTCACCCAGTTCTTTTCTGATCGGTGTTATATCTTTTTCCTGCACTCCGACAAGCAGGAACCGCTGTCCCGACGTGATCTTGATCAAGGGGATCCGGAACTCTTTTGCAACCCGGGCGATCGTTTCGAGATCTTCCGGTGTTACGACACCGGCCGGGATCCGCGTCTGGAGTGCATAGGTTGTGCCATCCCGCTGGAGTTTTGCGCCATAGGTGGTATCGGTCATGATATGCCCGGATACACATGACATTTTGATCATGAATATGTTGGGTTTAAGGGCTACCTGTTTAATGCAATACGGGGATAAGAGTCAGACAGGGGTGTTGTGGAAGTATGAATTTTACTATTCAGCCGATTGGTTATGTGCGGTCTCCGTATAAGGAGAAGAAGGATGCCCCCCGGCAGGGACGGCTCTCGGATACGGTTTCGGAGATCGTTATCGAAGAGAAATATCTTCCCGGGCTTGATGATATTGAGAAGAAATCACATCTTATCGTCCTCTCATGGTTCGACCGTGCAGACAGGACAATGCTCCGGGCAAGCCCCCCTCATGATCCTGTTGAACACGGAGTTTTTGCTACCCGGTCACCCAACCGTCCCAATCCGGTTGGATTTTCTGTGGTTGACCTTATAGAACGTGACGGAAATATCCTGCGGGTGCGCGGGCTCGATGCGCTTGACGGGACGCCGGTGGTAGATATCAAGCCCTATTCACCGGATATTGATTGCGTAAAAGACAGGTGAACGAAAAAACGGGGGCACCGTTGTCGAATCCCGTTGCACTCATCGGCTTTAGAGCGCTCGCCACCGGGGCGGCAAAGACCTGCCCGTTAGATTCACTGCGGGGAATGAACACACAGGGAAAGAAAGCAAAAAAAACGGGACAGGGATCAACAAAAGAGCCTTCTTTTTTTAAAAGAAGCGTTCCTTAAGGGAGCGCCGGATACCGGGAAAGAACAATGAAACGGGTTGTCAGCTGGTCTCCGGCGTTTTCCCAAACGCCCAGAACAGTTTCCGGTACGCCCGGGAAAACGCCGTTCTCTCTAAGAGGAAGATCAGGATCGAACAGGCAAGGATGGAGAAGAAGATCACGATGTACGTGACATCCTGGATGGTCTGCCCGGCCGCAATCCCGGCTTCAAGCGGCAGGGAGGCGAGGACTGCGGCGGCAAGCCCTTTTGGCTCCATAACAGAGACAATCGCTGCGTCAGACGCCGGGATGCTCCGGGGGATCGTGAGCCAGACCATCACGATCCGTGCAAGGTAGATGACGATGGTGATGAGGGCGCCCAGGTAAATGATCGACATATTGGAGAAGTGGATCGAGATCCCGATATAGATGAAGAAAAATGTTTTCAATAACGAGACGAGCTGGGCAAAGAACTCCATCTCGGTGGGGGTAAGTTCGACCTGCGTGACGGTATCTCCCAGGAACGGGATGATCTTCTCTGCCTTGAAATAATTCAGGTTCCCGAATGTCAGGCCGAGTGCAAGCGCTGCGATTGCACCGGAGAACCCGAGCAGGCTGACAAACCCGAAGACAATGAAGACAAATGCCGGCGTGATAAAGATACTCTTGATGCTTGCGAGATTATGGTAGACAGACGACCACCAGACACCGGCAATTACCCCAATGATGATCGCAATGAGGAAGGTGGCGATAAAGTTGCCGGCAATGTGGCCGACGTTGAAGTCCTGGAGTTTCACCATGTCGAGGAGGGCCAGCAGTACAACGATGCAGATCACATCGCTGAGCGCGGATTCCAGCGCGAGGATCGCTTTTGTGTCGTTTTTGATATTGAGATAGTTGGTAAACGGGATGACAACCGCAGATGAGGTGCCGCCAAGGATTGCCCCGAGTATGCAGGATTCGAGGAGCGAGAAACCTGCCAGGTACTGCATGATGACGATACAGATGACCGTAATAACGACGAAATTAACGGCCGTGATCGCCAGGGACCCGGTGATTGACTTTTTTAAGGTCTCTATCGTGATGTGCAGTCCGCCCTCAAAGAGGATGATAGCAAGCGTGACCTGGGTGAAGATCGGGCCGACAACACCGAATGCCGAGGGTTCGACCAGATCGAGCAGGGGGCCGACCACGATCCCGATGGCGATCAAAAAGAGTACATCGGGAATTTTTGTGATCGTGAAAAAACGCGAGAGGATGTTGCCGATGAAGATGAGAAGCCCGAGAAAAAGTACGATTACTGCTGCATCCATTGCTTTCTGATTAGATCGCAAGAGGCCAAATAAGTTGTTGATAGTCCCGGTGATATATTGCACCGGCCGGTTTTATGCTCCTCTGATGGCCGGATCAGGATCTAAAACCCTGACTCGCCGTTTTTAAAAAACCCAAAACAAAAAAGAGATCAAGAATCCGGCCTTTAGGGTTCCTATGAAATCCATTAAAGAGCCACAATCCGCCCCGGAACTACAAATGCTGATTCTGTCCGGGAACTTCAGATTGTTGGCGGAATCCTCGACCTTATCCATATAGTTGGGCTTATCCTTCAGCGGATCCTGTAAATAATCTAAAAAAGGCTCTGTAGAATTGCTTTTTTTATGAGATATTATTACTCCCCTTCGCGCCAGCCCAGCCCCCGTTGGGGGCGGGGGTGTATGTGATACCCGGGTATTACCTGTACAAATCATGTGTTTTTGTGTACAGGTCATACGACAATACTATAGCAACCGGGGCGCCATGAGCGGAGGGGCGGAACCCCTTGAGCGTCAAGTAATTCTTAATGGGTTCTACAGAGCACTAAAAAGTATAACTATTCTTCCTGTTTTTAACAGAGCCAGAGAGACGAAACATTGCCTGGCAAAACCAATCCAAAAGGTTTACCACGGTCGGGTGAAGAGTATAACTCATGACCGAGACGGGGACTTCATCTTCGAAAATCGTTAAGTCCCTCGGTCTTGTATTCGGGGATATCGGGACGAGCCCGATCTACACGGTCGGGGCAATCCTGCTCTTCCTGCTGCCGACAACAGAAAACATCCTGGGGCTTGTATCTCTTATCACCTGGACGTTGTTTACCATCATCACCGTCCAGTACATCTGGCTTGCCATGTCGCTCTCCGATAAGGGCGAAGGAGGGACGATCGTTCTCAAAACGATCCTTGATTCCCTGTTGAAACCCGGTATCATCGCATCGGGTGTATCCGTTCTCACGATCCTCGGGATCGCGCTTTTCATCGGGGACGGCGTGATTACGCCCGCGATCAGTATCCTCTCGGCAGTTGAAGGGATCCGGCTGATCCCCGGGTTTGAAGATATAGGCGGGATGACGATCCTGCTTATTGCCGCTCTCATTGCCATCGGGCTTTTTTTCTTCCAGAAGAGGGGAACCGACCGCGTGGCATGGACATTTGGCCCGGTCATGGTGATCTGGTTTGGCGCGCTCGCGATATCCGGTGTGATCGCGATTCTTGGCGCCCCCCGGGTACTCTTTGCGTTAAGCCCGACATTTGCATTCGGATTCATCCTCGAAAACGGCTGGGCCTCGCTCATCGTAATGTCGGCGGTGATCCTCTGCGTCACCGGGGGAGAAGCACTCTATGCGGATATGGGACACCTCGGGAGGGAACCGATTGTCAAAGGCTGGGTCGTCGTCTTCCCGGCACTCCTGCTCAGTTATCTCGGACAGGGCGCGTTTGTTCTCCAGACCGGTAATACCCACAACGTTCTCTTCGCGATGATCAACACCCTCAGCCCAGTGGTCTATGTCCCATTCCTTATCCTGAGCGTCGGTGCCACGGTCATCGCATCGCAGGCGATGATCTCCGGGATGTTCTCGATTGTCTACCAGGGCATGACCACCCGCATCATCCCCAAGATGAAGATCGAGTATACCTCGCCTGAACTGCGGTCCCAGATCTATATCGGTGCGGTCAACTGGATGCTGCTTGCCGCAGTGCTCGTGGTGATGTTTGAATTCCGTTCGTCGGAAAACTTAGCGTCCGCGTACGGCCTTGCGGTTTCAGGTTCGATGGCAATCTCCGCACTCATGATGGCGATAATCTTCCTGTACCGGCACAAACCGGTGAAGATGGCAATCGCCGGGGCGCTCATCGTCGTTGACGGGTTGTTCTTCATCTCTACGCTTTTCAAGATCCCGCACGGTGCGTTCTGGTCGTTTATTATTGCCGCCATCCCGCTCATCGTCATCGTCACGTTCATTCTCGGGCAGGAGAAGCTCCACGCGATGCTCAGGCCTCTCCCGCTGGATGAATTTCTTCCCCGGTACCGGGAGAATTTCGCATGCCTCCCGAAGATTCGGGGAACGGCACTGTACTTTGTGGGGGATGCGAGGAAACTGTCTCCCTATCTCTCCCAGGTCTTTTTCCAGAACGAGATTATCTATGAAAACAATATCCTTGTCTCGATCAAGGTCACCGAGAAACCGTTTGGTATCAGCACCGCGTTCGAATCAGATCTTGCCCCGGGCCTCCATCTCTTCACCGTCACCGCAGGATATATGGAAATCGTTAATGTCGTCGGACTGTTAAAGGAGCGGGCAATTGATGAAAAAACAATTTTCTATGGCATCGAGAATATCGTGAGCGATAAACCCCTGTGGAGACTCTACGGGGTTATCAAAAAGAATTCCCCGCCGTTCGTACAGTTCTATGCTCTTCCCCCGGAAAAGATCCACGGTGTCGTGACAAGGGTTGTGATGTGACGGGATGTACCCCCTTTGGAAAATACCGGGAGAACGTTATCCCTTTTTGGACAATCCGATATTCTGGCAAAATCGGGATTTTCACTAAAAAACAGGTTTTCCGGATCGGTCAGCAGCAGGTTACTGTTTTTCCGGGCAGGATGCCCTCATCCGGCAGTCTTCGAGTTCCCCGGCATGGAACACTTTTATATCGACCGGCCGGCCCTGCCGGATCCGCTGCATTCCCTGTTTGTGCATCTCCGGATCATGCCGGAGGGTACGCGTCGTAAAATATTCGTGGATGGTTTCGAGAAACGATATCTGCTGGCAAAGAAATGCATTTTCATATTCCAGGATCTCCCGCGCGAGGGAAAGGCACTCGTCTTCCGGTATGGCCTCATGGTACCTCCCGTGCTCGTTCATCCGCGAGAATGTGCACCACGATACGATTTCTGCCCGGCCGGCTTCGCGGCGGAGCATGTGCGGGTAGATCCGGCAGACAGAGAACCGGCGATCGTAGATCCTGCACCGGTCCTCGTGTAAAAATCTACAGGATCCCTTGTCATCGCCGTCCATACGGAGCGCATAACCGGAGACGTACAGCGTGCCGTTCTGGTCGCAAAACTCCGGGTCCGGGGCGGGCACGTACGCACCGGGGTCGATCGCCCTCACGGTCTCAACATCCCGGTCCAAGAGGAAGATGTGCCGGTTGACGGCACGGGTGCAGCAGGTTCCGCAACGGTTGCACGTAAATCCGATCTGCCGGATCTCCTCTGCAAGGGTCGCAAGCGGGTAACCAAAGAGCCGGTTCTGCTCCTGCACCAGGGCGACGATGCGGCAGGGAATCGGGACATCTGCTTGTGCGGGTATCAGCATCCCCCCGGTTGGATCCTTTTCGGTATATCAAATTCGATGCCGGTAAGGGTGTACTCGGCCTGAAGATAGTCCCCTCCCGGGAGGAGCAGCTCGGATGCGGTCTTCATAGGTATCTGGTAACCGCCCACATCCGTATACCCCGAGAAGCTGCTCGAAAAAAGACCGGGGATCCGTCTGCCGGTTTTCGGGTGTGTTGTCTGGCACGCCTCGATACTCTTAATCCATCCCGCATCGTCGAAACGGACAAATGCTTCAACAGACCGGTCCTCGTCCCGAATGATCGCTTTTACCATCGACTCGTGGACCGGTTCCCAGCTGATGAAATGGGATGCCTTAAAAATCAGGGGAAAGAGTGGCGTGCCTGCCAGGTACCGGAAAAGCGAGCTGTCCTCAATTTCTCCGGTGCGTGCCGTGCAGAGCGGGAGGACCGAGAACAGGTGGAGTTTCATTCCCGCTTCGTGACGGATATAGTAGTGAAAGGCCTCAAGCCAGATTCCCGGGGCCCAGGCAATTTTCGCATGCCCGACAAATCCCGGTGTCGCAAGGGAAAAAAATGCCTCGCCGGACATGTTCATCCACCTCCCGGTTTTCCCGTAACGGATCCTGCCGGCATGCCGGATATGCACGCACCCGGCCGAATCCCGGTTCTCTCCTGCTGCCCGTGACCGGTACCATGTGACCGGCCATGGAGCTGACGGGAGGCCGGCGACCGCAGACAGTGGCGTATTCAGGACGATCAGACGAAGGTAGCGAATCTGTTCCTCGATCATAAGGGTAAAGAGCCCGCTGCCTACGACGATGATAAGAATAAAGACTGCCAGGCCCGAAAGTATCCCGATAACCAGTCCGACCGGCATCACTGCCCTCCTGTCGTTCGCATCCGGATATCCACCTGCCTGAACGGGATCTCGATCTTCTCGTCCCGAAACCGCTCATCGATACGGAAGTTCATGTAATCCTGCACGTCCCAGGAGTAATCGTAGTTGTTGGTCCAGAGGAGGAGCTGGCCGTTTAACCCCGACTCCCCGAATTCGAGGAAGTAGACCGACGGCCCCGGGTCGGCAAGTACCCACGGCGTCTTTGTCTGGGCTTCCCGGGCGACTTCGAGGAGAATTGCCTTGACCCGGGGCATATTCGATCCGTACGCGACGGAGAACGGGATCCGGACCTTGAGTTTAATGTCCGGTTGCGCGTAGTTGACGACAATGTTCGAAGTTATCTTCGAGTTTGGGATCGTCACTATCTGGTTGTCGAGCGTTTTGAGGCGCGTGCTCCGCGGGCCGATACTCACGATATCCCCAAAGTATTCGTCGAACTTTATCCGGTCGCCGATCACAAACGGCTTGTCCATGGTGATGATCGCGCCGCCAAAGAAGTTGGACAGGAGGTCCTGGGCAGCGAGCGCGACCGCGAGGCCTGCGATCCCGGCGCCTGCAAGAAACGGCGTGATGTCGACATTGAACGTCGCAAGGATGAGCAGGAACGCGATAAACCAGATCAGGTATTTTGCGGCAATCTCTAAAATTGGGATGATCCGGTCGTCGAGGTCCGTATCGGTCTTTTCTGCAATGACCGTGCCGTAGGTACGGATGAGGTTATAGGAGAAGACCGAGCAGATCCAGGCACCGAGCAGGATAAAAAATGCGGTGATGATCTGGTCCGTGATGAGCCAGCTTAAGGTATCCGGGACAACATCGAAGCGGGTCAGGGCCGCATAGATCGAGACGGCGATGATCGCGACCACGAGCGGCCCCCCGATCGCATTGAGGATGATGTTGTCAAGCTGGGTGTCCGTGGCGTCAGCCTTCTTTTTGAGCCAGCGGAGAACCAGGTGGGCCGCACCTGCGAGGGTCAGCCCGAAGATAACGGTAATGGCTGCGTGGAAATAGCCGGGATCCATCATGGTACCACCGGTGTCCCGGGTCCCGTGAAGAGGGGTGTGCTCATGCCTGCCGCCTCACAGGCCTCTTGTACCAGACATTCATGCTTTCGAGCGTCCCGCAGATGTTGGTGTTGTTTAAAAGCGTGCCCCCGTACTGGTATCCTGCGCGGGCAAACGTCACGTTCATCGGGTACGAGGTTGCACGGGCGATCGTGTAACTGATAAGGATCCCTTTTTCTTTCAGGTATTCTTCCATGGCATGGAGCAGGCAGCCGGCAAGGCCCTGACCCCGAAACGAGAGAGACGTGGCAAAGTCGGTCATCTCCGCATTTTTTGCGCCGTCATTTACATCGCATGAGGCCACAGCCACAATCTCCCCCTCGTGCAGGACACAGAAATAGCGGACATCCTCTTCCAGGGTCTGCCGGATAAACGCGGGATCGAAGACGGGAAACGGGTAACTCTCGAACGTTTCGCGGTAGAGTGTCGCAATCCTCTCCGCATCTTCGGGTGCAGCCTCCACGAGCGAAAAACCCCGGGGCAGGTGCGGCTTGTACTCAGCAGGGATATGCGCCCGTGCTTTCGCAAGAACGTCGGCAATAAGATCGGGGGAACGATTCAGAGCGCGCCCCGGCACGGTAAATTTTCCCATGAAAAGCGCGGTCTCAGACCCCGCGTAAAAGCCGGGAACTTCGGCCTCGGTCACGTATCCGGCCGAAATAAAGGGGTCTTTTGCATGCTCCGGAACCCGGATTACGATCTTCGTGTACCCGTTCTTCTCCACGAGCGCTCCCAGACGGGGAATAATTTCAGGGATATCTGATGGATCCAGACGCATCACGTAGGCCCGGTTGTTGAAATGCCCGTGCTGGACGCGGCTCTCGCCGATTTTTTCAACACTGTCAGGCATCATCGTTTAGCCTCCTCTCCATCCGGTCGGTATTCTCCGGGACAAGTGTCGTTGTCGTATCGTAATCGGCCAGCAGTTTTGCGACACCGACCACTTTTGATTCATCTGCGCGATTGATGTTCAGCTGGAGCTTGCAGGCTGCGCAATCGCCGTTGCAGAAGATCCGTTCATAATTTGCCGGCTCCTCGTAGGTGCAGATCATCCCCTCGTAATTGCGAAGGACTACCTTGTGCACAGACCAGGTCAAGAGGTAGTTGGGAAAGACCGGGATCTTTCCCCCGCCACCCGGTGCATCGACCACGTACCGCGGAACGGCAAACCCGCTCGTGTGCCCGATCAGGTTCTCCATGATCTCGATCCCTTTTGAGACCGGCGTGCGGAAATGGCTGATACCTTCCGAGAGATCGCACTGGTAGAGATAGTACGGGCGGACGCGGTTTTTGACCAGCTGGTGGACGAGTTCTTTCATGATCCTCGGGCAGTCGTTGATGCCGGCAAGGAGCACCGACTGGTTTCCGAGAGGAATACCGGCGTCGGCGAGTTTTGCGAGCGCGGTCCGGGCGGATTCGGTCATCTCCTTTGGGTGGTTGAACTGCGTGTTGACCCAGAGCGGGTGGTGCTTTTTTAAGACTGCTACGAGGTCATCGGTCACCCTGTACGGTAAGACCACCGGCACCCGGCTCCCGATCCGTATTACCTCAACATGCGGGATCGCCCGGAGCTCGGAAAGGATCCAGTCAAGGTAATCGTCACTGAGCATGAACGGGTCGCCACCGGAGAGGAGGACATCGCGGATCTGCGGGTTTTTCCGGATGTAATCGATCCCTTCAAGGATCTTTTTCCGGTCCGGGATCGAGTCCACGTCCCCGACTTTGCGTTTGCGGGTGCAGTGCCGGCAGTACATCGCGCAGGTGTTGCTGACCAGAAAAAGGACCCGGTCGGGATACCGGTGGGTGATGCAATCGCACGGGCTGTCTTTCTCTTCAGAGAGCGGGTCTGCCAGCTCGTAGTCCTCGACTATAAGTTCCTTGGGTGAGGGGAATGCCTGCTTGAAGATCGGATCGTTTTTGTAATCGTTCACATCGATGAGCGAGAGGTAGTACGGGGTGATGCTGAGCGGGAACTTCGCGATGGTCTTTTTGAGTTGTTCCTGCTCGGTCGGTGAGAATTTCAGCCCGAGCAGCTGCTGGAACGTGTCAAGATCGCGGATGGCGTGCCTGACCTGCCAGCGCCAGTCCTTCCAGTATTCCGGGACATTCCCGGTCTCTACTGTTTTCCGGAGCAGTGCCGGATCGCCGGGGGTCTCTGCGCCCTGGGAATATCCTTTCAGGATGGAGACGAGATCTTTTACCGTACTTTTTACCTGCCCGCTCAGGTGCCGGAACGTGAGGGGACGGTCTTGGGGGCCGGCACTTTGCCGGTCCCGTCCGGGGGAATCGGATGGTGGGGTCATTTCCCGGTTCCTCCCTTAGAACAACCACATTTTCTTTGGCTCGAAGTCCGTCAGCGCATGGCGGTAGTCGTCGAACCACCGGGCCACCGGGTTGGTTTTGAAGACCATGAACTTCCCGATGTCGGCCGGATCGGCTGACTGGTGGTACCGCATAAAGATATGTGAGGCGGTCTTTCCCACGATCTCGATCTTTCCCGTGGCATGGGACATGACAAACCGGGCCCTCTTCGCAAGTCCCGAGCACGCCTGCCAGGATTTCTGGAGACACTCGTAGGATTGCTCGACCGGGACCTGGAAGGACCGGTTGCCGGTGGTCGGCCGGCACTGGAACACATAGTAGGGGGGGATGCCGGCAAACGAAAGCCGCCTGAAAAGCGTGGTCAGGGTTGCCGGATCGTTGTTGACCCCGTCTAATATCGGCGTCTGGTTGACGAGGATAACCCCGGCGTTACGGAGCGCTTCTGCGGCCTGCATCGATACTGCCGTCAGCTCGCGGGGATGGTTGAAATGCGCCATTAAGTAGATGCGTTTCTCCGGTGTGCTGTACCGGGAGAGGACGGCAAGGAGCTCCGGGTCGTTTAAGATCCGGTACGGGTTGTACGCCAGCATCTTGCTGCCGATCCGGATGATGTTAACGTGTTCGATCTCCCGCAGCTCTTTTAAGATTGGCTCGATCTGACGCGTCGCAAGTGTGAGGGGATCGCCACCGGTTAAAAGGACGTTTGTTATCTCCTTGTGCTCCCGTATGTATTCGATATTATCGGAAACGTCCCGCACGGTTTCGCGCTTGCAGGACATAAAAAGCCTTTTCCGGAAACAGAAGCGGCAGATCCCGCCGCAGACATCGGTGAGAAGCAGAAGGCCGGTCTGGTCATATTTGTGCTGTAGGCCGGGTTTTTTGGTATAATCCTGTTCATGCGAAGGATCGGCAGATCCCCCGTCTTTGAGTTCCTGTATGTCAGGAATAACGATCCTGCGAACAGGGTCGTGGCCGTCTTTCCAGTCAATGAGAGAAAGGTAGTACTCGTTCGCACGGAACGGGAAAAGATCCGTTACCGTCTCCATCTCCTTTCGGTCTTTGGGGGAGAGCCCGACGAGGTTGTCGAGCTCTGAAACAGATGTCAGATACTTTGGAATCATGGTTCACCTGATGTAGGGGTGGTCTTCTCTGTCCGGGAAAGGACAGAAATTTGATTTGTGTGAAATTTTCAGATTGACATTAACAGGAAATGCATAGTACCCAAAATCACAAATCAGCACGTGCCTTTTATGGCTCATCTTTTAAACCCTTTGTGTTATTCCATTATACATGACGGAAAAGCCAAACTGGGCTTTAAAAACACAGGAAAAGGTTGTGTCGGCAGGGATTTTTCTTTTGTAACAAACGGGACGATCACAGGTATTACAATGGCGGGAAAACAAAGATCTCGTTACCTATGTCATCAGGTCGTACGATATCCGACGATATGCAGGCGGCATCGCCCGGCCCCGCCCCGGGGCCCGTGAAAGGACTGACCGGTGCCGACGTCGTACGTCTCCGGGAACAGTACGGCCCAAACGATATCCCTGAAGAAAAGAAAAACCCGCTTCTTAAGTTCCTCACCTACTTCTGGGGCCCGATCCCCTGGATGATCGAGGCGGCGGCAATCCTCTCGGCCGCGATTTCGCACTGGGAGGATTGTGCCATCATCATCCTGCTGCTCATGACCAACGCGGTCGTCGGGTTTTTCCAAGAGAGAAAAGCGGAAAATGCGATCGAACTCTTAAAAAAACGGCTCGCGCCCAATGCCCGCGTGCTCCGTGACGGGACCTGGCAGGAGATCCCGGCCCGCGAACTTGTGCCCGGGGATACCGTCCATATCCGGCTCGGGGATATCGTGCCGGCAGATGCCGTGCTTGGCACGGGATCCTATCTTCTTCTCGATGAATCGGCACTGACCGGCGAATCCCTTCCGGTCGAGAAAAAGACCGGCGATACGGTCTACTCCGGGTCCATCGTCCGCCAGGGCGAGATGGATGCAAGGGTTACCACCACCGGGGGAAACACCTTTTTTGGCAAAACCGCCCGGCTGGTCCAGGCAAAACCTCCCCGAAGTCATTTCCAGGCTGCGGTGCAAAAGATCGGGAACTATCTCATCCTCCTCGCGATAGTGATGGTCAGCATCATTTTTATCGTTTCACTCATAAGGTCAGCCTCGATCCTGGAAACACTTCAGTTTGCCCTCATCCTTGTAGTGGCGGCAATCCCCGTGGCGCTTCCTGCGGTGCTGACGGTGACCCTTGCCGTCGGTGCCGTGGCCCTTGCAAAACGGGAAGCGATTGTCAGCCGGCTCACGGCTATCGAAGAGCTGGCCGGCATGGATATCCTCTGTGCGGATAAGACCGGGACCATCACGCAGAACGCCATCAGTATCGGTGAGGTAAGGACCTTTCCCGGGGTTTCTGAGCAGGACGTCATTATCGCGGCGGCACTGGCTTCAAAAAAAGAGAGCAACGATCCCATCGATACGGCGGTTTTTGCGCGGTACGACCGTCTCGCCCTTCCCCCGGACAGCACCGGTCCTGAAATCCTGGCATTTGTCCCCTTCGATCCGGTTGCCAAATTCTCAAAGGCAACGGTCCGGGACGGATCGGGCCGGTCGTTTGACGTGGCAAAAGGAGCACCGCAGGCGATTGCGACCCTCGCCGGGACGGACGGGATTACAGCAGCGACGCTGGACGAATGGGTCACGGCATTTGCACAGAAAGGATTTCGTGCCCTCGGGGTAGCCCGGACCGACAGCACCGGGGCATGGCAGTACCTTGGCCTGATCGGCCTGTTCGATCCGCCCCGGGAGGATTCAGCGGCCACGATCACCGAGGCAAAAAAACTTGGCGTGAACGTGAAGATGGTAACCGGGGATCACATTGCCATTGCAGAAGAGATTGCCGGGCAGGTGGGCCTTGGCCGGAACATTATTCCCCGGACTGCACTGGTCGCCGGCGATGGAAAAGAGTCCCAAAACCAGCTGGAGTCTGCCGACGGGTTTGCCCAGGTGCTGCCCGAAGACAAGTACCAGATCGTAAAAGTCCTGCAGGGCAGCGACCATATCGTCGGGATGACCGGAGACGGCGTGAACGATGCGCCGGCACTCCGGGAGGCGGATACCGGCATTGCAGTCGCAGGCGCGACCGATGCGGCAAAGTCTGCTGCGGATATTGTCCTCACAAAACCCGGGCTCTCGGTCATCATCGATGCGATAGAGCGGAGCCGGGAAATATTCCGGCGCATGGAAAATTACGCAGTCTACCGGATTGCAGAGACGGTCAGGGTCCTGATCTTTTTAACGCTCTGTATTGTGCTCCTGGACTTTTACCCGGTCACTGCGCTCATGCTCGTCGTGCTCGCGATCTTAAACGACCTTCCCATCATGATGATCGCCTTCGACAACGCCCCGGTCGCACCAAAGCCCGTCCGCTGGCAGATGAACCGCATCCTGACCCTCGCAACGATCCTCGGGATTCTCGGGGTTATCTCCAGTTTCATCCTCCTCTGGGTGGCACGGGAATATTTCCATCTCGATGCCGGTGTCATCCAGACACTCATCTTCCTTAAGCTCGCGGTCGCCGGCCATATGACCATCTATCTTGCCCGCACCGGCCAGCAGCATTTCTGGGAGCGCCCGTTTCCCTCTCTTGCCCTTTTTGGTACCGCCGAACTTACCCAGATCGCAGCAACACTCATCGCGATCTATGGAGTTTTCATCATGACACCCATCGGGTGGTCTCTTGCGCTTATTGTCTGGGGGTACGCACTGGTGTCATTCCTCGTAAACGACCAGATCAAGGTCTGGCTTTTCAGGAAGATCCATCCCTATTCATAACACCGGTGCGGCCCCGGCCGGTGCCGGTTTTTTTGGCAGTTTTTTCCCGTTGCCTCATCCCCGGGTATCCGTGAAAGCATTTACCCAAGGACTGCCCAACCTCTTTTCATGTATACCAGAGCCCGTGAGATTGCCCGGACCGGTGCCGTGCTCTTCGTCACGATTGTCCTTCTCTTCGCTGCCGGCTGCACCGGTTCGTCCCCTTCGCATACAACCCCCCGTAAGGAATATGATCCCCAGACCACAATCCTTATCGGGAGTTCCGGTGTCAATCCCCCGGTCCTGGTCGTGGACAAAGGCGTTACCGTTACCTGGCTTGATACTGACATGGAATACCACACGGTCGCATCCGATGAGAATGATCCGGACGCCTTCATGTCGCCACCTCTCTTTAATAACGAAGAGTTCCAGTGGACCTTTACCATTCCCGGGACCTACAAGTTCCACTGCACGGAAAACCCGGCCATCAAAGGGACGATTATCGTAAACCCCTGAACCGGATCGTCGTTTGGTCTTTTCTCTTTTTTTAGGGAGTTCCCTGCAGGGCCGGGATCTCACGGGCAGGGATAGTGCTCCGTTTCATCTCTCTGTTTTTTGCCCGGAGAACCACAGCCGGATATGGATAAGAACGATGAAATAGTATCGGGCAAAACATACAAAAACCCGTGATATTCCATGACGTTTTCCTTCCCTTCCGGTATCACGCCGACAAAACGGGTTATCCTCATCGCCCTCGTTGTCGGTGTCATTGCCGGGTTCGGCTCGCTCCTTTTTTTTGAGGGGCTCAAGTGGGGAACGGCATTTTTCATGGGCTACCTCCTCCAGTACACGTACCCTCAGGAGGGCCAGAGCGTTGCCGCGATCAGCCAGTGGTCGGGGCCCCCGTCGCTCATGCTCCTCGTCCCCATCCTGATCTTCGGGAGCCTGCTCACCGGGATTCTTGTCACCCGGCTTGCGCCGGAGGCAGAAGGCCACGGCACCGATGCGGCAATTAAGGCATTTCATGGAGAAGGCAGGATCCGGCGACGGGTTCCGCTCGTAAAAGCGGTCACGGCCATCCTCACGATCTCGACCGGGGGGAGTGCGGGACGGGAAGGTCCGTCTGCCCAGATCTCGGCAGGGTTTGGATCGATGGTCGCCGATATGCTCGGCCTCTCTCCCCGCGAGCGGAGGATCGCACTCACCACCGGGATCGGGGCAGGGATCGGGACGATATTCAAGGCGCCATTCGGGGGAGCCGTGCTCGCGGCAGAAGTTCTCTACACCCGGGACTTTGAATCCGATGCGATTGTCCCGGCATTCCTCGCCTCGGTGATCGGCTATGCCATCTTCGGATTCTTCGAAGGTTACGCGCCCATTTTTTCACTTGGAGCGATCGTGTGGAATGTGTACCAGATTCCCCTCTTCCTCCTGCTCGGTGTCCTGTGTGCAGCGTTCGGCCTCATCTATATCTTTCTCTTTTACGGGAGCCGCGACTGGTTTGCTGCCCAGTTCAAACGGTACAATCTCCCGTTGTACTTAAAACCGGTCTCGGGGGCGGTCATTCTTGGGGTTCTTGTCGTTCTCCTCGCATTCATATCCCCCGAAGCAGAGACACTGGGCCTTGCCTCCCTCGGGTCGAGCTACGGGTTTGATCAGCTCATGTTCTATTCCATGCTCCCGCTCGCTGTTGTCCTGCTGCTCCCGTTTGCGAAGATCATTGCCACCTCCCTCACGCTGGGGAGCGGCGGGAGCGGAGGCGTGTTTGCCCCGGGACTGACTATCGGTGCCGGTGTCGGCGCGTCGCTCGGCCTCATCCTCCACCTGTTCTTCCCGGCCTATGTTCCGCTGGAAACGATCCCGGTCTTTGTCGTTGTCGGGATGATCGCCCTGTTCGGGGCTGTGGCCAATGCCCCCATCGCCGTTTTGATCATGGTCGTCGAGATGGTCGGGAGCATCACGATCCTGATCCCCGCAATGGCAGCAGTTGCGGTCTCGACCCTGCTTACCGGGGAAAAGACCATCTTCCGGCAGCAGGTACCGACCAAAGCGCAGTCCGGTGCACACCGGGGGGAGTACGACCAGAAAACGCTCGCACGGATCCCGGTCCGGGACGCCATGATCCCAAAGGAAAGCGTCATCACATTTTCCCCGACCCATACACCTTCAGACGTCCTTGATACCATCGGAAAAACCGGGCATACCGGTTTTCCCGTCATCGATGAAGGCCGGCTCGTGGGGATTGTCACGAACCGGGATGTGCGTTCCCTTAGTACCAGTGATGGTGGGTGCCCCACCCTGCGGGATGCCATAACACCGGCACCTCTGGTGATTCATCCGGACGATTCTCTTGAATCTGCCCTTGCGATCATGGTTGGCCACGATTTCAATCATCTCCCGGTTGTGGAAAAAGAGTCACCGGACACGCTGGCCGGGTTTCTCACGAGGACCGATATCCTGAGGGCGTATGCCCGGGCCAGTCATCTGGCAGCCTGCAAAAAAGAAGAAAATTCCCTCTCCTGAAATTGCTCACGTAGCCCCGTCACATACGGGAGCCTGAACCATGATCGTAGCTTACAGGTTCATCGGGGTTATTCCCCTTCAGTGACACACTGCCCCTTTGAATCATAGGTTTCAGGATCCCCTTTAAAGAACCAGTTCCGGTAGATGATCGGCGTAATTATCGTGGTGAGCAGGCTCATGAGCACGAGGGCGACATAGATCCCCTGGTCGATGACGCCGGCTTCGAGCCCGAGGAGCGCCACGATCATCGCCACCTCGCCCCGGGGCGCCATGCCGAACCCGACGATGAGCGAGTCTTTTCTGCACAGGCCCATGAGCCGGGCCGGGATCCCGCACCCGACGACCTTGGTGATGATGGCAACAAGGGTGAGGACGAGAAGGAAGAGCAAAATCTCCGGCGTCAGCGCCTTGAGATCGGCAATGATGCCGAGCGAGACAAAGAAGATCGAGGCAAAGATGATCTGGAGATACTCCGCCCCCTCTTTGAAATTTTTACTGTGGGTCAACTCCACGCTTTCAAAGGAGACGCCCGCGATGAATGCGCCGACGATGGCTGAAAGCCCCACGGCTTCTGCGCACAGCGCGTAGAGGAATGCGATCATCATGGCGAAGATGAAGATAAACTCGGGGAATTTTTTGCAGAAACCCGTGGCGTCCAGCCTTTCTACGTATTTGCTGACCACGAAGATGCCCAATGCGCCGCCAATAACAATGAATGCCACGGCCTTTATCGCGACAAGGGCGATCCCCCCGGCCGTGATCGTCCCGCTGACGACATCCGTGCTGATGGCAAGGGCAAGGAGGCTGAGTACGTCGTCGATGACCGCTGCACCGATGATCGCCTTTGCAGCCGTTGACTGGAGCTGGCCGAGTTCTTTTAGGACGTTTGCCGTGATCGCGATACTGGTCGCCGTCAGTGCGGTCCCGATGAAGATCGCGCTCGCGGTATTAAAACCGAATGCGAGCGAGAGCCAGTAGCCGCCGATCCATGGGATAATGACCCCTATCCCGGCGATCACCCCGTTTCTTATCGAGAGGATTTCCCTGACATTGAACTCAAGCCCGATGACAAAGAGCAGGATCACTGCGCCCAGCTGGGCAAGCCCCTGGACGAAATCGGTGTAGGTGATGAGACCGAGCGCACTCGGACCCACCAGGAGCCCGACGAGGATGAGGCCGATGACCGCCGACTGGTTGATCCGGGACGCGATGAGGTACCCGCCGAGTGCGACAAAAAGGAGCAGGCTCATCTGGAATTCCGGGGAGGTAAGGAGAGATTCCATCTGGTGTTACCTTGGGATGAAAAGTAAAAACCTTTTCTGGTTTTTTACCAGGAAACAGAAATGATGGGGGTCGGAACCCTGAAGAAAAACAAGCCCAATTCGGGCTCATTTTCCCGTTTTTGTCGCTGATCCCATGCCGGAAAACCCCGTATATCCCTTTTTTTGGGTTCCTGTGGAGAATACGCCCGAATAGTGCCCCGTTTGCCAAAATACGGCAGGTTTGCCCCTCGCCAAATGACCCTTAATGGCCATTCTACAGCCCCGGTTTTTGCCACGTATTTCAGTCCATCCGGCCTGGAAAAAGGCCGCCGGAACGCGAATATGAGGGTCTTTTTTTCCGACGGAGGCCGGGAAAAAGAGGGGAAGTCTCGGAAAACCAGTATAAACGAGAGCGTTTCAACAGGAGCCTTCTTTTTGAGAATCGCTCCTTAAGGGAGCGCCGGATACCTCACGCGTACTTTGCCGGATCCGCATCAAATTTCTTCTTGCAGGCCGGGGCGCAGAAGTAGTATCTCTTTCCCTTGTATTCGCTCGTGAGCTTTGCCGTCTTTTCATCCACGGTCATTTTACAGATGGGGGTCTATCGCCATACTTATACCTCAGGAATCTTCCTTGTCATGCTGATGGGAAATAGGTTTTCTCCGGGACAAACTGCCCTTGACTATAATGGCTGACAGCATTCCGGCACATCCCGAACTCTCGGGAGAATCTGAATGTGGGTCTGCTCTTTTTTTTAGCAATCTCTATACCGCACAACAGTGATTGTCTGTTGTCTGGAACCTATGACCCAAAAGCCGGCAGATCACGGGCACCTGAAACGGGAGATCGGCCTTTTTGATGCGACTGCGCTTGGCATCGGGGCGATCATCGGCTCCGGCATTTTTATTGTCACCGGCATTGTCGCCGGGATTGCCGGGCCGGCGATGATCGTCTCCATTATCATTGCCGGCGTCATTGCGGTCTTCTCGGCAATGAGTATTGCCGAGCTGGGGGCCTGTCTTCCAGAAGAAGGCGGGACATATGCATACGCACAGAAACTCATCTCCCCGTTCGCGGGATTCATCGCCGGGTGGATCTGGATCTTCTCCAACGTCTTTGTCGGCGCGGCAGTCTCCCTCGGGTTTGCGCATTACTTTGTCGCGCTCTTTCCCCCGGTCCCGGTAAAAGTCGTCGCCGTCGCAATCTGCCTGATCTTCCTCATCATCAATTACCTGGGCCTGAAAGGGTCGATCCTCTTTAACAACATCCTTGTCATGGCAAAGATCCTGATTCTTTTGTTCTTTGTCGCGTTCGGCCTGGGATTCCTCCGGCCGGGGACCTTCACTCCCTTTGCCCCGGAAGGATCGATGGGAATCCTCAGCGGAGCGGCCCTCATCTTTTTTGCCTACACGGGATTTGCCCGGGTCACTATCATGGCCGAGGAAGTAAAAGACCCGGAAAAAACCGTCCCCCGTTCCATTTACCTCGCGCTTGCCATCTCGACGGCCGTCTACCTCCTTGTGAGCCTTGTCGCCGTTGGCCTTGCCGGGGCACCGGCCCTTGCACACTCCGGCTCGCCCCTCGCCGATGCAATCGGGATGACAGGAAGTTCCGGGGCGATGATGGTGATCGCACTGGGGGCGATGATTGCAACGGCGAGCGTGCTGCTGACGACAATCATGGGTATCTCGCGGATTGTCTTCTCCATGGCCCGCAGCAATGATCTGCCGGGCGTATTTGGCAGGATCCATCCCCGGTTCAGCACACCCCACTACGCCATCGCAGTTACCGGGGCCTGCATGGTTGCCGCTCTCCTTCTCGCCGATCTCACGCTGGTCGTCTCGGTCAGCACGTTCGCCATGCTGCTGTATTACCTGATAGCCAACATCGCCGCACTCCGTCTGCCCCGGGAACACCGGCGGTATCATCAGGCTGTACCGGTTGTCGGGGCGTTGAGCTGTGCCGGGCTTATCGTATTTCTCAGTCCCGCATCGTGGATCATCGGCTGCATCGGCCTTGCGATCGGGGGGGCCGGGTTTATTCTCCGCAGGAAATCCACTTCCTGATGCCCTGCCGCATCCCATCGCATTTATTATTCCGGATGCCCTCAGACAACCAACAGGGAACTATCATGAAACGCGTCACTGTTAATGTACTGGTCGATATCGGCTGCCTGATCACGTTCATCCCGTCGCTCATCACCGGGCTTGTACTGTACTTCTTCCTGCCTTCGGGGAGCGGAAGGGGTGGGAACTGGACCACATGGATGGGGATCACCCGGCATGACTGGATCCTCTGGCATGACATTGCAAGCTTTGCCTTTGCCGCCCTGCTCGTCCTCCACCTGATCCTGCACGTGAAATTTTTCCGGCATATAAAAAGGTACCCGAAACCGGACGAAGAACCCGACGCGGCAGAATAAGAAAGCAGGATACCCGGGTTCTACCATTCAATCCTCGTCCCCACTCCTGTTTCCTGCATGGGACAATAGGTCGCAAGGACGAGCTTTGCCGGAAGCGACGTGCAATGGCAGGCATGCAGGGCGTCCAGGTGAAGGCGGTTTAAGTATTTCCCCGTCTTTGCAAGCTGTTTTGGCTTTGGTGAAATGAGGTGCAGCCCGCCGATAATATCCGCTACCCGGTTCTCCCCGCAGACCTCCCGGGCATATTCGGTTATGTTGCAGATCCCGGCATGCGAGCAGCCGGTGATGATGACGAGCCCTTTCGCTGAACGAAATGCGAGAGCGGTGTCATCGATCAGGTAATCCGGTTCTGTGTTCCCGCCAGGAGTGTGGATCGTCCGCTTCCCCGGATCTCCCTTTTCGAATGCAAATCTCCGTGGTATCTCGCCAAGGAACACAAGGTCCTCCGTAATCCAGACCGGTTTTTCGGACAGGCTTGTCGGGAACTGTTGTCTTGCCTCATCTTCACTCATCGACGAGCCGTTGTTCACGCCATCTTTTTCTTTTGGCCAGAAGCAGCGGGGGTGGGCGATGAGGCGGGGCAGCCGGGGCTGCTTCCCCTCCGGTGTTGCTCCGGCGAGGTACCGGGAGAGTTCGGGAAGCCCTCCGGTGTGATCGATATGTCCGTGCGAGAGGATGAGAAAGTCCAGATCCCTGAGGCTGATTCCCATCTTCTCCGCATTTGTAAAAAACAGCCCCGATAAACCGGTATCAAACAGGATCTTCTTTTCAGCGGTCTCGATGAAAAACGAGAGCCCGGCCTCACCCATGAAATCACGATCCGTGAGGGTTGTATTATCGACAAGGACGGTGAGGGAGAGCCGGGAGGTCATGGTGACATATCAGGTGAAAGGAGAATTAGCCTTTTCGTTTAAGGTGGGGGTAACCGGTCAGGTTGTGTCAAGGTACGAGAGTTTAAATGATTTATGCGCATATGAGTAATTATAATAAAACAACTCCAGCGAGGTACCATGACAGAACCAATAACCAGCACTAAAAAATCAGCCCCCGTCCGGCGGGGATGCATCGACGAGCACACCTGCGCCTGCGGCGAGAAACACGAAGAGCCCACAGGAGAGATCAGCCACCGGGAAGCCTGCACGTCCCCTAAAAAATTCGGTGAAACCTGCTGCTGCCAGTCCGAAGAGGAGGCTAAAAACGCCAGCCACCCCTGCGGACACGGGCCGCGCTGCCACTGATTACATATCTTTTTTTAAAATAAATTACCGGCACGAAACACCGGATCACGGTCCAGAAACTCCGTATCCGGGAAATGTACTATTCCCAACGAAAAAACGGGGATTTTCTGGTCCCGGCTGACATTCAGTGAAATGCCAGGTACAGGAAATACACGCCAATCGCGATGATAACAATCCCGATAATCCGGTCGGCAGCATCGCCACTCACCCGTGCTTTCTCCTTAATCTTCTTACCAATTGCACCACCAACGGAGCTGATCACAATCAGGGGAATGGAGAGGCCGATTGCATAAACCAGAATGGTCAAAAATCCCTGGAACATGGTCTGGTAAAGTGCGATGTACGTAAGCACGATGATAAGCATGGGAGCTCCCCGGCCAACCGTGATCGCGCCAAAGGAAAGCCCGAGCAGGAATGCACCGGTTATCGTGTAGGATGTCGGCACCCGGAAAAAATTGAATATGCTCCGGATCGGCGGTTTATAGACATGGAGTAGTTGGAGTCCCATCACGATCAGGAGAATTCCGCCAATCAACCACGCGATGGTGCTATTGAGAAATAAAAGATATTTCCCGATAAATCCTGCAATGATCCCCAGCGGCAGGAGCACAAGAATCGTACCGATACAAAAGGACACGACAAGCTTGAGGATTGTGCCAAAGGACAACTGCGTATTCCCGCTTGTCAGGTACCCGATCAGGCCAAGGCACAGTACACTGTTACAGGGACAGACCCCCGCAATCAGCCCGAAGATGAAGATCCCCAGAAGAGACGGGTCGAAGGCTGCCATATCAGCCCACCGTACGGATGAACAAACCAGAAAAGAATTTTTGCAGTCTCAAAATCGACTGGCAGGAACTGTCACAGAGATGAAATGGGATTCCTGATACATTGCAAAACCGGTTACAAAAGGATGTGATCAAATTCATTTCCCGTTCCTCTCCTTACTTCTGGCCCGGGAGCAGCGGTTCGAGAAGATCCTTGAGCGAATCATTCAGGTTCTCGACTTTTGTAAGGGCAAGACAGCAGATCTTCCCGTTTTTTCCCCAGCTGATCAGGGCGAATTTATCGCCGGTATTAATGCCAATTTTTTCCCGGACGTCTTTTGGGAGAATCATCTGGCCGCGTTCATCGATCGATAAAACCGCTTCCAGTTTGCACGTTGCATCGGGGCCGCATTTACATACCGAGGTTTCCAGGCTCCCGCCCACCCGGATTTCCTGTGTTTTTATCATGGGTGCTTCCGGATAGAGACTGCATTCTTATGATAAATATACTTTACCAGTAAAATCAGATTTTCCTGATAAGTTAGAGACAAACCTTGCCGGAGAACGGAAAATACCGATTCATCTATCGAGGCGCCCGGGAAAAACAAGCAGGTAAACAGATTAATTTAATTATTTGATTTCAGCAACACAAATCATTACCTATATTACTGGTTTTCGCGCATATGTGAAGTATGAACTATTTACGTCATGGAACTATTCTTGCCATCCTGATCGTCTGCCTGCTCGTTGCAGCAGGATGTACATCGACCAGTTCGTCAGCCACAGGTTCCGGCCAGTCGGCCGCAGTCACCACACCTGCTGCATCGCAGGGAAGCATCCTTGTGTACGCCGGCGCCGGGCTCAAGGCGCCGCTGGATGAGATCGGCCCGCTCTTCACAGAAAAAACCGGCATTGCCGTTCAGTACAATTACGGCGGGGCCGGGACGCTCGTCTCCCAGATGAACCTCACCAAAAAGGGTGACGTCTTCATGCCGGGTTCAACCACGGAATTCAAGACCGCAAAAAGCCAGGGCCTTGTCAATGAAAGCAAGCTCGTCGCCTACCATATACCGGTGATCGCGGTCCAGAAAGGAAACCCGAAGAACATAACGACGCTTGCAGACTTTGCACAGCCCGGTCTCAAGGTCGCCCTTGGCGATGCCAATGCCACGGCTATCGGTAAAGCCAGCACGAAAATGTTTGCCGCCCTCAACATCAGTGCAGCCGTTGAAAAGAACGTCGTGTCACGCACGCCAACCATCAACGAACTCACCGTGATCATGCAGACCGGCCAGGCCGACGCAGCGGTACTCACGCTCGACCAGTACGATGCGAAAACGATGGACATGATCACCATCCCGCTCAGCCAGAATGTCGTTTTGATCACGCCGATCGGCGCGACCACGTTCTCAAAGAACACGGATGCAGCAAACCAGTTTGTCAGCTTTGTCGCATCCGATGACGGGAAAGCGATCTTCGCAAAGCACGGCTTTGTTACGTACCCGAACGCGACCTACGCGAATGTCACACCGTAACCTGATACCCGTGAGGCCTCGCGCACATGAACGTTGAATATACACCCATCGGGATCGTCCACTGTCCGCTCTGCACACCCGGAGAACCGCCGTTCCAGAGCAGGTTCTCCACTTTTAAAGGGACTATCGAGATCTACCCGGAGTACGTGGAGGGGCTCAAGGACGTGGAGGGCTTCTCGCACCTTATCGTTCTCTGCCACTTTGACCGGGCACAGAAACGGGCGTTGCGCGAACAGCCGTTAACCGATGGCAACGCACAGCACGGGATCTTTGCCACCCGGCATTTCAACCGGCCAAATCCCATCGGGATCGCCTACGTGGCGCTTGACAAGATCGATGGCGGGACGCTCCACGTCACCGGCCTCGATCTCCTTGACGGAACCCCCGTCCTCGACATCAAGCCGTACATCCCGGCCTTTGACAGCATCCCGGACGCAAATCCCGGCTGGGTCTCAGAAGAGCATGTCGGGCGTCTCAAAGCGTCATCGGCACAGGCCTGCAAACATGCCGGGACACCGGCACGGCATGCGTGAACAGTAAAAGGGGGCAACCGATGCGCAGGTTTTCCCTTGCCCTCACGTTTTGTATCTTTCTTGTCATCGCGGGAGTCCTTGTAGGGCTGGTCCTCTACCCGCCGCTGCCGGCGCTTGCGGCAAGCCTTGCCAGCCCCGAGATCCGGTTTGCCATCGGGCTGAGCCTGCTCACGAGCACGATCTCGACTGCCATCTGCGTGGCCCTTGCCATTCCTGCGGCCTATGCACTCGCACGATACGAGTTCCCGGGGAAAAAGGTTGTCAGCCTCGTCCTCACGATCCCCCTCGCGCTGCCGCCACTCGTAGCCGGTATCGCACTTCTGCTATTCTTTGGAACGACAACATGGGGAAGACTGCTTGAATCCATGGGATTCGAAGTCATCTTCACGCCGCTTGGGATCATCGTCGCGGAAGTATTCGTCAACCTCCCCTACATGATCCGGATCCTCAAATCCTCGTTTACTGCGGTCAACCCCCGGTACGAGAACGTGGCAAAGACACTCGGGTGCACGGAGACCGGGGCGTTTTTGCAGGTGACCCTCCCGCTCGCACGGCCCGGCCTTGTGGCGGGGACGACGATCACGTGGGCAAAATCCATGGGAGAGTTCGGGGCGGTCCTGATGCTTGCCGGCGCGACCATGATGCGCACCGAGACGCTGCCCATGGCGCTTTACCTCAACATATCGGCCGGGGACCTCGACATGGCCGTTGCAGCCTCGGTGATCCTGATCCTGATCTCGCTTTTCGCACTCTTTGTTGTCGAACACTTTTCCGATGAGGCACACGTGTTCTAGGAGGGATGATGGCGCTGCACGTTGAATCGGTCTCAAAAACGCTCGGGGCATTCTCCCTGCACGACATCTCCTTTGACGTAAAAGAGGGGGAGTATTTCGTGATCCTCGGGCCGACCGGTGCGGGAAAAACGATCGTGCTGGAAACGATCGCCGGCATCCATACACCGGACATGGGAACGATCTGCTGGGACGGCGAGGATATCACGCACGCAGAACCCCGGGAGAGGAACATCGGGGTCGTATACCAGGACTACATGCTCTTTCCCCACCTGACGGTTGAAGAAAACATCGGGTTTGGCCTGCGGCAGAAAAAGATGGCGCGCGAACGCATCCGCGAGGCCGTTGAAAAAACCGCCGGCCTGCTTGGCATTCCTCACCTGCTCTCCCGGTACCCGGTCACGCTCAGCGGGGGCGAGCAGCAGCGGGTGGCCCTTGCCCGGGCGCTGATCTTAGAACCCCGGGTCCTCCTGCTGGACGAACCGATGAATGCGCTGGACTCTGCCATGCGCGAGCGCATGAGAAAGGAACTGGCGAGGATCCACCGGCTCACGGGCACGACCGTGATCCAGATCACCCACCATTTCGAGGACGTGTTCGCGCTTGCCGACCGGGTCGCGATCATGAATAACGGGACGATCGTGCAGGTGGGGGAACCTGCCGAAGTGTTCTGGCACCCGAAAGATACCTTCGTCGCAGAATTTCTCGGGATCGGGAACCTGATCAAAGGCGTTGCACGCAGGGCCGGGAGTCTTATTGAGATTGGAGCGGAGGGCGGCGTTAGTATCGTTGCCGCATCAGGGGACGAAGGGGACGTGGTCGCAACCCTGCACGCGGAGGATGTGATCGTATCAAAAGCCCCGTTTGCTTCAAGCGCGAGGAACTGCCTGCCCGGGACCGTGACCGAACTCGTGCCCTCGGGAAGCACGATTAAGATCGTTATCGACGTAGGCTTTCCCCTCGTGGCCCTTCTCACCCGGGAGAGCTGCCGGGAACTGGAAATTGCCCCGGACAGCCGGGTGTATGCGACATTCAAGGCTTCGGCGGTCCACGTGATTCCGGTCAATGGGAAATAGGGCCGGACCCGGGTCCGGGCTCAGTACCCTCCCTCTTTTCATGTGCCTTGTGACCGTTTCGCGAGACATATATAGCGCATATGTCCCATAAATTTGAGGCAATTTTTTTTAAGAGGATGATGCATTGAACGACAGCGCTACGACAGGGTCCTGGTACACCACTCCGGCACAGCTCAAACTCCCCGTATTCATCCTTCTCATCCTTACCGGTATTTTCCTTGAAGGGTTCGTGCATTACCGGTATGGCATCCCTGTCGTGTACACGCATTTTTATTACCTGATCGTGGTTGTTGCCGGGCTCTGGTACGGGAGAAAGGCAATCGGCGTTGCCCTCTTCTTCGGGGGTCTTCACATCGCCGTGAGCTGGCTTGCGGCCACAACCTTCCCGTTCGATGCGCTGCTCCGCGCCCTGATGCTCCTTGTCGTGGCAGTTGTCGTCGGGACAGTTGTGGAGCAGATGAACCGGTACCGGGACCAGGTGCTGGTGCAGAACCATGAGGTAAAAGAGATGAACGTCCAGCTCGATGCCTCGCAGAAGGCACTCCTTACCGCGAATAAAAAGTTAAACCTGCTCTCCAGTATCACGCGGCACGACATCAAGAACCAGCTCACGGCGCTGCTCATGTATATCGAACTTTTAAAAATGACGGATCAGGACCCCGGACTAAAAGACACGATCGATAAGGAAGAGATCGTGGCAAACAACATCCTGCGCCAGATCGAGTTTACGAAGAATTACGAGGAGATCGGGGTCAATGCCCCGCAGTGGCAGAACGTGACGCAGCTGGTATCCCGTATTGCACCGGTCCTGGAACATACCGGTGTGCATCTTTCGGTTCTTACCGGCGATCTCGAAGTATACGCAGACCCGCTCCTCGAAAAAGTATTTGAGAACCTTGTCGACAACTCACTCCGGCACGGGGAGCATGTCCGGCATATTACTATCAATTCCGAGAAACGCAAAACCGGTCTTGTCCTTACATACAAGGATGACGGGGCAGGAGTCCCGGCAAAGGATAAGGTCAGGATATTCGAGAAGGGATTCGGGAAAAATACCGGTCTCGGGCTGTTTTTGACACGGGAGATCCTCTCGATCACCGGGCTCTCGATAACGGAATGCGGGCTGTTCGGTGGCGGCGTGCTCTTTATGATCCTGATACCGGAAGGCTGCTACCGCGGGGGAAAGCCCACCCCGGCTGGGGCCTGACCGGACGGCCAGTGATCGGGTTTTAAGTATTTTTGCGCATATGGGTAATATAACACCGGAACGGTACGAAAGTCACCATACGGAGGTGGATTTTATGAAGATTGCACCACCTTTTTTCCCGGACCTGCTGGAACAGTTCATGAGCGAATGCGATGACGCTGAGCACTGGATCACTGTGCAGGAGTTCCGTACCAGGATGTCTCTGGACAAATCCTCGGCCCATGCAATTGCCGGATTTTTACAACGGCTCCACAATAACCCGTCAGTCCCCTACCGGTATACCGTTGCACGGATTGAAAACGTTACAGTTGACCAGCCGTACCATCGGATCATCCGGCGCTACCTGATCCGGGAGAGACCAGTGCAAAGAAGAGGATGTGCCGGGAAAATGCCGGACCTCCGGAATGTTTCCGGTACTACAGTTAAATCCCGGCAGGGGAGAATAATTAAATGACGACTCCTATGGAACCGGACGGGATCACCGGTATACCAGAATGCCACCGCCGTGGCAGGCCCCGAATCCGCCGTATTATTGAAAGCGGGACTGATTCACGCTGCTACGAACCGCGCTGTTGTCCGCACGAAGACGGCATTGTGATCTCGCTCCAGCCCGAGGAGATCGAACTCATCCGGCTTGTCGATCTGGAGGGACTGGAACAGGAGGAAGCGGCAGAAAAACTCGGGGTCTCCCGCAAGACCGCATGGCGGGACCTGCACGAGGCCCGCCGCAAGATCGCTGATGCGCTGGTAAACGGGAAAGGAATCGAGATTGCCGGCTGCCAGAAGGCAGCGGAAGGCCGGTGCCCGAAGTGCCCCCGCAAAATCCCCTGATTTTTTCCTGGCTTTTTTGGCAGTTCCATCATCTTTAAGTGTTTTCGCTCATATGGGTAATTACCCCCGAACGTGGGAATGCGAGGCAACGATTATGAGTAACGAACCGATGAAAATACCCGTGAATTATGCTGAGGCAGCAGAAGCGCTGAAATCAATACTGGGCCTGAAAGGATCGCCGGTAGCCATCAGATTCGCCCCATCCAAAGAGGATATCCCGGCCGGGATGGCGGAACTCGACAAGACCATCCGGCACTGTACTATGGTTAACCTGGCCCGGACTGAGGGAAAGATCTTCTACGCGCCTGCCGACAAGCATGAATGCAACGGCGGCGCATGGTCGCTGGGTCTCAAGGAGATAACGCCAACCTTAAAGAACGGCGAATTTTACTTCAAGCTGGGAAAATTTGACAGTGCAGCCGCCTGCAAACGGACCATCGAGAAGGTCACGCATCTGGGCCCGGGCGAGACGTATGCCACGCTCTATGCCCCCTTAGAGAAGACACCGTTTACCCCGCAGGTTATCCTGATCATAACAACGCCCCGGAACATGCTCAAGCTCGCCCAGAGCACGCTTTTCAGGCTCGGCGGGAGGATCTATGCAGAGTTCTCCGGCATCCAGTCGGTCTGTTCGGATGCGACAACGCAGACCTATCTTACCGGGCGGCCGAACTTCTCGCTCGGTTGTGACGGATCGAGAAAGTTCTCCGGAATTACCGATGACGAGATGGTGATGGGCTTCCCGGCCGAGATGCTTCCCGAGATTACTGCCGCACTGAAGATCGTGATCGGTGCAGCCGGTTCAAAATAAGAATCTGATACGCGATCATGGCGGAAGAGGGAAAACCGGCGTGCCGGTGCCATGTGGCAACCGGGAGATGCACGTGCGGATCTTCCTCCCGCGTAATTCCTTTTTTAGTACTTGATCCTTAAATCTTTATGCTCATATGTGTAATAATCCCGGCAGAGAGATTGTGAGGATTTTTTATGCCGAACTATGACGGGACCGGGCCGCTGAAACGAGGAAGGGTAATCGGCCGGGGACGCGGGGTCTGTAAGAAAGGTACTGATGACTGCACACAAAATGCAGAGAAGAAAAAAGCCCCGGTCCGGAACGAGACTCCCGGGGAATGAACCGTATCCGAGAAGATGAGATGATGCCACAACCATTCATCAGCGTGAACGACCTCTGCATGGACTTCGACGATACGAGGGTCTTAAACAACGTATCGTTTGAGATCCCGGAAGGGGAGATTATGGGAGTCATCGGCCGGAGCGGCGCGGGAAAAAGCGTCCTGATGCACCTTCTCCGGGGCGTCGAACAAGCGCCGACCAAGGGCTCGATCGTCTACCACATGGCCGCCTGCAACCGCTGCACCTTCATGGATGTGCAGAGCCGGGCCGGGGGCCGGTGCCCGGAGTGTGGCGGGGACCTGGTCGCGGTGGATGTCGACCTCTGGGACGAGAAAAGCAACGGGATGAAGTCCCGGGTCATGAACCGGACCGCGATCATGTTCCAGCGCACGTTCGCCCTGTACGGCGACGACCGGGTGATCGAGAACGTGCTGCATGCCCTCGACGATATCAACTATCCTCAGGATCAGGCCATCAACCGGGCCGCCGACCTGATCGACCAGGTCCGGCTCTCGCACCGGATGATGCATATCGCCCGCGACCTGTCGGGCGGAGAGAAGCAGCGGGTGGTGCTTGCCCGGCAGCTCGCAAAGAACCCGGCGATGCTCTTTGCCGACGAACCGACCGGCACGCTCGACCCGGAGACCGCACACCTTGTCCACGAGATGCTTATCGATGCGGCAAAGAAAAACACGATGGGAATGGTCGTTACCTCGCACTTCTCGAGCGTGATTGAGGAGATGGCCAACCGGGCGATGCTGCTCGTCAACGGGGAGATTGCCTCCATCGGTTCCCCAAAGGATGTGATCCGGTCTTTTGCAAAAGACTACCATGAGATCGAAGAATCGGCACCGCCTGCTCTCGGTGAAACGATCCTCTCGGCCCGGGATGTCTCCAAACGCTATATCTCGGTCGACCGGGGCGTGGTAAAAGCGGTGAACATGGTGACGTTCGATGTGGCAAGAAAGGAGATCTTCGGGATTATCGGAAAGAGCGGGGCGGGCAAGACCACGCTCTCCCAGATCATTGCCGGCATTATCGAACCCACGAGCGGGGAGATGAACGTCCGGATCGGTGAGGACTGGGTCGATATGACAAAACCCGGTATCGAAGAGCGGGGCCGGGCCAAGGAGTATATCGGCCTCCTCCACCAGGAATACGATCTCTACCCCCACCGGACGGTCATCGACAACCTGACCGATTCCATCGGCCTTGAATTCCCGAAGGAACTGGCAGTCCGAAAAGCGGTTATCACTCTTCGGATGGCAGGTTTTACCGAAGAGAAATCACGGGAGATCCTCCCCCGGCTCCCGGGCGAGCTCTCGGACGGCGAGCGGCACCGGGTCGCGCTCGCACAGGTGCTCATCAAGGAACCCCGGCTCGTGATCCTCGACGAGCCGACCGGCACCATGGACCCGATCACCAAGCAGGACGTGAAACATTCAATCTTACATGCCCGCGACGAGATGGACGAGACCTTCATCGTGGTCTCGCACGACATGGACTTCGTGCGGGACATCTGCGACCGGGTCGCCCTGATGCGCGGCGGGAAGATTATCCAGACCGGGAAAACTGCCGGGATCCTTACGCAGGTTACCGACGACGAGAAGAGCGATTGAGAGTGAAAATTTCAAAGATTCGAGATATTAGGGACTCAAACGATCATGACACCAGACCCACACACTATCGAAAAATGCGATGAGAATTGTTCCTCCTGTGCCTCCGCACAACCGCACAGCGCCCCAAAAGGGCTGCCGCCAAAAGCAAAGATCGATGTGAAACACGTCATCCTCGTTTTGAGCGGGAAGGGAGGCGTGGGAAAATCCACCGTCTCGGTGAACCTTGCCTATGCCCTCGCCAACCACGGGAAAAAGGTCGGCCTGCTCGATCTCGATTTCCACGGCCCCAACATCCCCAAAATGCTCGGGATCGAAGACCAGCGGCCGACGGTCCTTGCAAAATGCATCGAGCCCGTGCACGTGACCGGGAACCTTGCGGTCATGTCTATGGCATTCCTGTTGCCGGATACGAGCACCCCGGTGGTCTGGCGCGGCCCGATGAAGATGGGGGCAATCCAGCAGTTCCTCGCGGAAGTGAACTGGGGAGCGCTTGATTATCTTGTCGTCGACCTGCCACCCGGCACCGGCGACGAGGCGCTCACAATCGCCCAGCTGGCCCCGAACGTGCGGGGAGCCGTGATCGTGACGACGCCGCAGGATGTCGCGGTCATGGATGCCATGAAAGCGGCAAAGTTCATTGAGAAACTGGAACTGCCGGTCATCGGGGTTATCGAGAACATGAGCGGGATGGTCTGTCCCCACTGCGGCGACATCATCAACCTCTTCAGCGTCGGGGGCGGGAAGAAGGCGGCAGAGGACCTCGGCGTCCCCTATCTTGGCGCGATTCCCCTTGACCCGGAGATGGTAAAGGCCGGCGACGAGGGGCGGCCGTTTATTCTCCGGCACGCAGGTTCGCCGACCGCAAAAGCCGTGGACGAGGTCATGGAGAACCTCGTGGCGCAGATCGAGTCCGATCAAAAAGAATGACCGACACCCGGGATCACAGCCAACTATAGAGAAGACTCCACATTACCATGAGAAAATATCCTAGAATCCCGGAACTGCTGGAACAGTTCATGCAGGAACAGGAAGCGGATGAGCAGTGGATCACGGTGCAGGAACTCCGGGACCGTTTCGACCTGACACGGTACCAGTGCAACACCGTCTCAGGATTTTTGAGACGACTGGAATTTGGCACGTTCGGCCGGTTTTCCTACCGGGTGATCAGGATCGAGCACGTGAAAGGGGCCGGGCCCTCGGATCCCCCGAAATGCCGGTATCTCATCAAACGAAAAGACCTCACCAGGACCGGTATCCCGGATAGGATGGATCAGACCTGCGCACGGGTGCGCTGTTCAGTAAATCCCGGGGTATCCCAATAGAAGAGGATACCATTATGTACCACCTGCTCGCATGAGGAACATACCTGAAGTGAGGAAATTGTCATGAAAATCACAGATGTATCAAAAGTAGTATCGGGACCAAACCCGCATCACGTCGATGCACGGAAGATCTATGACACCCCGCATGCAATGGCGGTTGTCATCACGCTCCAGCCGGGCGAATCATTAAAGAAACATATCACACCGGTCGATGTGTTTTTTTACGTACTTGAGGGTACGGGCATTGTTGAGATTGGCGACGAGAAGCAGACCGTCGGAAAAGACATGCTGGTCGAGAGCCCGGCACGGGTTCCCCACCGCTGGACAAACGAGAGCTTATCGGTGTTCCGGGTGCTGGTCGTAAAGGTGCCAAAACCGGTGGAAGAGACAAAACTGCTCTGATACACTGATGAACCGGCATATCCGGCCATCGGACGATTCTCTCTTTTTAGCAGTGCATTTTTTCTGCTGAACCGCACGGCCTGGGCAGAATAACAACAATTATACTCTGACGAACGGAAAAAAAGTTAATGAAAAACCCGTTCCACGTGATGATCATCCCGACGCTGGGCTGCCCCGGCAGGTGCAAGTACTGCTGGAGCTCGGAAGAGGGCTCGCCCGTGATGAAGCCGGAGACTGTGGCGGAGATCGTGGAATGGCTCAAAGGAGTCGACAGGGAACGGGTCACGTTCACGTTTCACGGCGGGGAGCCGCTGCTTGCAGGGGCGGACTTCTACCGTAAGGTACTGCCGATGCTCGCGGAAGGGCTCGCCCGGATGCACCCGGAGTTTGCAATGCAGACGAACCTCTGGCGGATGACGCCGGAGATCGCGGATGTGCTCGCGGCGTACCACGTGCCCATCGGGTCGAGTATCGACGGACCCGAGGCGATCACGGATTCGCAGCGGGGGGACGGTTATTACGAGAAGTGTATGCGGGGCTATGAGATTGCAAAGGCCCACGGCCTCGACGTGCGGTTCATCTGCACCTTCACGAACAAGTCGGTGAAGAAGAAGGAGGAGATCTTCCGATTCTTCCTCGACAAGGGTTTTACCCTGAAACTGCACCCGGCCCTGCCGTCGCTCCGGTCGGAGAACCCGAAGGAGTGGGCGCTTGAGCCGGCGGAGTATGGCGATCTGCTGGTGTATCTCCTCGACCAGGCGCTCGACCACATGGGCGAGATCGAGGTGATGAACATCAACGACCTCTGCCGGTGCGTGTTCACCCGGCGGGGGAGCGTCTGCACGTACGTAGACTGCATGGGGAGCACGTTTGCCATCGGACCCGACGGCAGCATCTACCCCTGCTACCGATTCGTGGGGATGCCGGAGTACGTGATGGGGAACGTGGCCGACAACCCGACCCTCGAAAACCTGATGGCGTCGCCGGCGGGAAAACTGATGCTCGCGTTTAAGGACTACGTGGATACGGCGTGCGGGAAGTGCAAACACATCAAATACTGCCGGGGCGGGTGTCCCTACAACGCGATGGCCCCGACACCGGGAAGGATCGAGGGGGTCGACCCGCACTGTGTCGCTTATGCCCGGATCTTCGATGAAATCGGCGGACGGCTTAACAAGGAGATGTTCGATGCGCCGCAGATGGAGATGGGGGGATTCGGGATGACGCCCGTGCAAAAACCCGTGAAACCTGCAAAGCCCGGCGTGATGGCGCTGATGCGGAAGAATGCGATGCGGTGATACAAGAAACAACGGATAAAAAAGAAAAATATGAGGGGATTTTACGCGCTCTTCGCGCTGGAGTTCTTGCTTGCGGTCGCAGACTTTGCAACCGGCGCATTCTTCGCGGCTGCTGCAACCTTGTTATTCTTCTTTGACGTAGTGATCACTTCCTTTTCGTTCTTTTGTGGTATGTGCCACTTATTGTTGTTCTCTTCATGCCGGGATATACGCTTTCTTCTCGTGTAGGAATTCCGGGTGTTTTGCACGGTTATTTTCGCAACCGGGACACGGAGAACGCACCGGCAGGTACCGAACCATGAGGCGGGGAACTGGAGTGGAGTGTATCAGGTGCCAGCTCGGCCATTACCCTTATTCACCGGTAAAAAAGACACGTATGCACTGTGAAACGCGTGATATTGATCCTGATCGTGATCCTCTGTCTGGTATCGGCCGGGTGTACGAGTCCCGCAGGTACCGGGACAAACCTCACGGCTGCCGCCACACCGGCACCGGACACCGGGTTTGTCCTGAACCCGTCTGTCCGGCCGGGTGACGATTTTTATGCCTACGTGAACGATGCATGGCTTGAAAAGCACCCAGTTCCGGCCGACAAAAAAAGTTACTCGACATTCTCCGAACTGGGCGACACCGTAGACGATGATCTCCATGCCCTCCTCTTAAACGCGTCAAACACAACCCCCGTTAGTGCAGACCGGAATATCACCCTTATCGGGCAGTTCTACCGGTCGGGAATGGATAACGCGACGATCGACCGTGAAGGACTCCAGGGGCTGTCCGACGATCTCACGATGATCGACGCGATCGATTCACGAAGCGATCTGACCAATGCCACGATCACGCTCCTCGCACACGGGGACAGCCCGGTGTACTTGTATTATGCAGAGAACAATCCCAGGAACAGCAGCGAGATGGTCCCGGGCCTCGAACAGGGCGGGCTTGGGATGCCGGACCGGGACTATTACCTGAGAACGGACAACCAGAGCATTGAGATCCAGGACGCGTACCGGCGTCACATCGCCCGGATATTCGAGCTTTCGGGCGAGACTGTAGAAAATGCTACGGCTGATGCAAGTACCGTCTATGCCATGGAAACGATGCTTGCCGGGTCTCATTACAGTACAGAGGAAAACCGCGATCCCACCAATACCACCAACCTCTATACTCCCGCCGAACTGGAAGAACAGTATCCCGCGATCGGATGGGAAAAACTCGTTTCCCTCCCGGGATCCGGGCCGACAAGCCAGGTAAATATCCACCAGCCAAGGTACGTAAAAGAGCTCAATACCCTGCTCCAGACTGCCCCCCTTGCTGACTGGAAGGTCTACCTGAAGTACCAGCTGATCAATGGCGCATCCCCGTACCTCAGTCACTCTTTCGAAGAGGAGAGCTTCGCGTTCTACAGCACAACGCTCAATGGCGTGGAGGAGATGAAACCCCGGTGGAAGCGTGTCGAGACAACGGAGAGCGATCTCTTAAGCGATGCCGTGGGCAAGGCATATGTCGCTGCATATGTCGATCCCCGGACCCGGGAGATGGTATCGGCCATGTTTGTTTCCCTCCGGCAGACCCTTGACGAGAGGATCTCTAACCTGACGTGGATGGGCAATTCCACGAAGGTTGCGGCCCATGAAAAACTGGCGGCGATGCGGGAGAAGATCGGGTATCCTGACACCTGGATGGATTATGCCGGTCTCAACCTCTCGGACTCCTATGTCTGTAATGTCCGTTCCGTCCAGGCGTACAACTTCATTTACGGGCCCACTGGCCTGTCCCGGATCGGCAGGCCGGTTGACCCGAATGTCTGGTATATGTCCCCGCAGACGGTAAACGCCTATTATAACCCGACCACAAACGAGATCGTGTTCCCCGCTGCGATCCTCCAGCCGCCGTTCTTTGACCCGGATGCAGACTCCGCACACAATTACGGGGCTCTCGGCTGGGTGATTGGCCACGAGATGACGCACGGCTTTGACGACCAGGGCCGGCAGTACGACAAGGACGGGAACTTAAAAGACTGGTGGACGGCAGAGGATGCGGTAAACTTCAACAACCGTACCCACCTGATCGTGACCGAGTACAACAACTTTGAAGTCCTCCCCGGGCTCTACAGCAACGGCAACCTCACGCTCGGGGAAAACATCGCGGATTTCGGCGGCCTGACGCTCTCCTACCATGCGTGGAAGGAGACAGCGACCCAGTCGCCGGGGATAGCGGCATCCAACCATACGGCAGACCGGGAGTTCTTCTTCTCGGCCGCACAGACATGGAGGGAGAATGCGAGGGATGACGCACGGCGCACCTGGGTGTATACCGATCCCCATTCCGATACCAAATACCGGGTGGACGGTGTCGTCTTTAATATTCCGGAATTCTATGAAGCCTTCCCGGAGGTCCGGCCCGGCGATGCCCTGTACCGGAATGCGAGCGAGCGACCGGTCATCTGGTAACTTTTTTAGGAGAAGATCCGCCGCAATCCTCATCTGCTTTCACCTACCATTTCAACAAATGGAAACTCCGGACAGCGGCAGCAACAAGAAGGGCTTTGGCCTCCTCATCCTCTCCATCTCGCTTGCAACATTCATGGCAAGCCTTGACGGCACGATTGTCAACATCGCACTCCCGACGATCTCCGAATCGTTCAAGATCTCGACGACCACCGTGAGCTGGGTTGCGACGTCCTACCTGCTGGTGATGGTGGGCTGCCTGCTCGTCTTCGGGAAGATCTCGGATACGATCGGGTACAAGAAGATCTTCCTTTCCGGCTTTGCCATTTTCACGCTCGGATCGCTCTTCTGCGGGATCCTGCCGGAGATTGTTCTCGGGTTCCCCTCGCTCGTAGTATCCCGGATGTTCCAAGCCGTGGGCGGGGCGATGATCATGTCGGTTGCCGCTGCCATGATCAGCACCTACATTCCCATGGAGCAGAAAGGAAAGGCGATGAGCATCATCATGCTCTTTGCGGCGCTCGGGACAGCGATAGGCCCGACCATCGGCGGTATCCTGACCCAGTACCTTTCCTGGCACTGGATCTTCTTCATCAACGTGCCGGTCGGGATCTTCGCGATCCTCCTCGGGGCAAAGGTCATCCCGGCGTCGCAGCCGGTGCCGGGCCACGGCGGGTTTGACAGGCTGGGCGCCGGGCTCGCGTTTGTCGGCCTTGCGTCGCTCGTCTTTGTCGTCTCGGAAGGGGAGTCCATGGGCTGGACGTCCCCCATTATCCTGTGCACGACCGTTCTCGCGGTCGTAACCCTTGCCTGGTTTGTCCGGCAGGAACTCGGGGTTGCCGATCCGCTCCTCGACATCCGGCTGTTTAAGAACCGGAACTTTTTCCTGACCAACCTGCTCCTCTGCCTGGTTTTCTTAAGTTTCTCCGGGATCAACTACCTCCTGCCCTTCTACCTGGAATATGTCCACAGTTACGACACGTCAACCGCCGGGCTGATCATGACCTCGCTCTCGTTTGCGATGATGGTCGCGGGTCTCATTGCGGGCGTGACCTTCAACCGGGTGGGGGCGCGCTGGCTCTGTATCCTCGCATGCATTCCCCTGATCGTCGGCTACTACATGATGACACAGCTGCATGTCTATACCTCCACCGGCTTTGTGGTCGGAAGTCTCGCCCTGATCGGTTTCGGGCTCGGCCTGATCGTCACCCCGGCGACGACCATGATCATGATGGCGGTTTCAAAGACAAAGGCGGGGATGATCTCGAGCCTGACCAGCCTTGAGAGGACCGCCCCCCTCACGATCGGGATTGCGATCTTCAACCTGCTCCTCATCGAGGGGGTCATCCGGATCGCCAAGAATTACGATGTAACCTCAAAATCCCCGGCCGATATCCAGGTACAGGTGCTCTCCGCCGGTTTCGATCTCGCATTCGTCCTCTCGCTCGTGCTGGGCATCGTGATCCTGATCATTGCCCTCGTGGTAAAAGTGGAGATCCACCCGGACTATGCCGAGGAAGGGGAGACCCCGGCCGTGGATGTGCTCTAAGTCGCCATTCTCTTTTTTTAAAGAGGGCATACCAGCCCAAAAATATACGATGTTTCCGGGGTAATTTTTCCTGCGGCTGGGATCCCCGGTAGTTATTTCCGAAGGATGACAGGACCGGGTTCCATGTATCGTCCGGCACCGAGCATCCAGGTACCGTCAACGTCAGTCACGTAGCTGATCTTGAGTTCAGTGGTATTGGTCGCCGGGTTCACCGAGTAGTACTCGACCATCGCAGTCCCGTTTCTGGCGCCGTTGAGCATGGCCTGTACATGGTGTGTTCCCAGGGGATCGGTCGCATTGAGCCGGTTTGTCCCGATCTGGTCGGGGCGGTACGGCCATGAGAGCACCGTACCGTTGTAATCATAGCTAAAGACGTAGAGGTCGTCTTTGATGAACGAGCCGTTGACGTTGTTGAACCCGGCAACTGCTTTTTCTTTCCCATAGGTCTTCGCATAGGCTTTAGCGTCCGCGACAAACTGTCGGAGTTCCTGGTCGACCAGCATATCCTCGCTCGTATAGATGCCCGCCCCGATCCAGTACGTGTCATCGACCGGGCGCACGTAACTGATCTTGTATTTCACGGTAAAATTATCGGACGGATCCGGGTATTGGTACAGGAGATATCCTCCGCCGCTTTTCGCGAGCGCGATCTCGGTCCGGGTGTAATACCTGCCGGAATTGTCCTGGAGGTTATAGAAACTGGTGCCGACAAGCTGTGGCTGGTAGAGCAGGGCAAGGGCATGGCCGGAATAGTCCAGCGCGTAGATATAGACGTCGCCGACGACAAACGGGCCGGATTTGTTGGAGAATGCAGAGAGTGCGGCAGCCTTCCCGTTCTTCTGTGCGTAGGCTGCGGCATTATCCACAAAGTCCTTGATCTCCTGATATGTCAAAGGAGCATTTGGGGATGATGCAACGGCGGGTTCAACGGGCCCCGTGTATATCCCGGAACCAAGCCACCAGGTATCGTCTACCTTCACCCCGTATCCCAGTTTTGTTTCAAGGGTCCGGTTGTGTTTGGGATTGACATAGACAAACGGGTAAAAGCCGCTCCCGTTCCGGACTACATTACCCATATCCGTAACAAAAATGCCATTGGCACCCTCACGCTTTTTCCCGACTGCCTCAGGGTTTACCGGATGGGCGAGGGTTGTGCCGTTGAAATCATAGGCATAGATGTAGAGTTCGCCACGGATAAACGAACCATTCGGGTTGCTGAATTCTACAAGGGCTTTCTCTTTGCCCTGTGCTTTTACATAGGCGACTGCGCTGTCCACAAAGGCGACGAGCGTTTCATTGGTGGTGTAGTTCCCCTGCGGGGGGATGGCAGTACTTACCGGAGTTGAGGGGGTTACGTCAGACTGAGGTTGTGTGCAGCCGGCGCTGGACAGGAACAGGCCGAGAACAAGCACGCACAGGAGAGAGCTTGACGCCGCTTTCATAGTACTCAGGTGGTGTATATTCCCTCTTAACCAAATCGATTCGGTACTCTCATTGTGGAGGGTTACAACGGACCATGAACACCGGCAGACGGCCCCCGGCTCTGACCCTGTAAGGAGGGGGGAGGGTCTTGCGATTATGGTCCCGGGGGGACGCTCCCGGTTGTCCTGCAAACGAGGAGAATGTGCCACTTCTCCCGCAGGGATCGCGGGGGAGACCGGCTGACCGGTCCTGACCGGGGAACAATTTTCCTGAAAAAAAAGATTCCTTGTTCCTCCGGAGATGTGCCAGAACCATTTACAGTGGGTGCAGGTATCAGCCGCTCTTTTCTGCACCGGAGGTGAGGGTCTCGGCGGGGAACAGCCAGCGGGCGAAGAGCTGTGAGGCGAGCGGCATCACAACCCACGTGAGCAGCACCACGAGGAGAGAGACAAATACCACTTTCTGGACGAGGAACGGCTCGGCATCAAGGAACGGGCCGGTGAGGATCGAGATGATGATCGAGACCGGCAGGGCAGCGATCCAGGTCACGACGGCCTGGCGGGCTTTTGTCGGCGGTTTGAGGACGTTTTGCCCGGGGAGCGTGAACCAGGTCTCAAGACCGGTGAGCAGTTCCGTGCGGGGCGGTGCAATCGTGAGATTCTTTTCGGTTGCCAGCCATGCGAGATACGTCGGCGAGGTATGCCACCGGTCGAGTTCTTTCTGGGATGCGAACTTGTAGACGATCCGGTACACGCCGTCGTGGTATTTTCCCGGCCGGAAGATCGAGATCCCGAGGTTGGCGGGGATTGAAGTAAACTCGTCCATGTGTTTTTTTAGTTCCGCTTCGAACTGCGGTTCGCAGCCTGCTTTTACGTAGTGGATACGTACGACCGTGATCGGTGTTTCAGGAGATGCAGCCAGTTGTGTCACCCTTGTCCGGGTATTCTGGTGGTTCCTGCTTAAAGCTGTCGAAAATATCCGGTGCTTCCGGGAACGGCAGGAGTGGGAAAAAGGGAAGCCCTGCTGAGGACACACCGGATGGATCCGGGCAAAAAACAGAAAAGGGAGACTTCCGCCCGGCTCACGGTGTTACGGGTGTCCAGAGGCCGATGAGGTTTCCTTCGGTGTCGAGGATCATCGCGGTCAGTCCGACGCCCGGGATCGCGGTGACGGGCTGCGCGATCTTCCCGCCGAGCATCTCCACCTTCGAGACGATACCTTCGATATCCTCGACCCGGGCGAAGTCGAGGATCGGTTCGTTCCGGTGCCGTTTGTACAGCCCGCCGGTGTTGAGCGCGCCGGGTTCTGCCGGCCCGGTCGTGATGTCGTGGTACTGCATCGCCGCTATTCCCATGGTATCGGCGGCAGGTGCCGGGTCTATCTTCCAGCCGAGGAGGGCGGTGTAGAAGTGCCGTGCCCGGTCGACGTCGTCGGCCGGGATCATGAAGTGGGAGAGGTTTGCCATGAAAAAGAGTGGGGATCTTATGCTATATAGCAGCAGGGGCCGTTTTTTTCGGACAAGGGGGGGGAGGGGTACCCCCACCCCCCTCCCCCTCTTTCATTCAAAGTGGGGGTCACCCTCCCCCCTATGTGGCCGGGCAACCGGGGGGCACCCCCTCCCCTCCGGTCCCGGCCGGGCCAGAACACGGACCCTGCCAGAAATCTGCCAGCGCCCGCATCTCACGACGGTAATTCCGCGCGAACCACAGGTTTTGGCTTTGCAGGAAAGGTGCGGTTTTCTCGAACAAGGGGGGAGGGGGGTGATCCCCTACCCCCCGCCATCTCTTTTTTTTAAGTGGGGGCCACCCTCCCCCCTATGTGGCCGGGCGAGTGGGGGGTACCCCCTCCCTACTGCTCTCCAATAGCAGATGAAATCAGGAAAGAAAATCGTGGGGGTGTTCGAGGGTCTAATGCAGATGGTATTTGGTGGGGAATTGGTGGTGTGATTGATGGCCATTATCAGATTTACCTCAGAATGAACATACCCTAGCTCGCATTGATAGCGATACTGATTTATGATTTCGATAAGTAATTTAGTATCATCACCGGTTGATTATGACTCTCTCAAAAATCGAGATTAAAGGGTATAAATCAATACAAGATCTTGATTTGGATCTCAAATCACTCAACGTACTCATTGGTGCTAATGGATCAGGTAAAACGAACTTTATTTCAATATTTAAGTTTCTTAACCAACTTACCGAAGAAAATCTGAATCTTCATGTTAAAAAATCTGGAGGGGCAGATTCATTCTTGTATTATGGCCAAAAGCATACACCCCATTTAGATATTACTTTGAATTTTGGTGCAAATCTTTATCAGTGTAGGTTGGCTCCCACAATAAACGATTCATTTATTTTCGAAATGGAGGAGGTTGCATTTCATAATAAAGGGGTCTATGATAATCCACTTTGGCGCTCATTGGGAACCGGGCATCAGGAAACATTATTGAATAGTCCTTCATTGGATGTAAGTCCGAGAAGAATCTCAAATTATGTTCTTACGTATTTGAAAAGTTGGAGAGTGTATCATTTCCATGACACGAGCGATACAGCCCCTGTAAAACGTCAGGGTGATATCAATGATAATTTTTACTTAAGATCTGACGCTGCAAATTTAGCAGCTTATCTTTACAGCTTAAAGAAAACACACCCAAATCATTACCAGAAAATCCGTGATACAATCCAGTTGGTCGCTCCATTCTTTGATGATTTTATTCTTAGACCAATGCCAGACAACGAAAAAAAGATCCAACTTGAATGGCGGGAAAAAGGATCAGATTATCCATTCCTCGCATATCATCTCTCTGATGGAACATTACGGTTTATGTGTCTGACAACATTACTTCTCCAACCGAGACCGCCATCAACAATTCTCGTTGACGAGCCAGAACTCGGATTACATCCGTACGCGATAAACACTCTAGCGTCCCTTATAAAGAGTGCTGCTACCAGGACTCAGATAATCATTTCAACACAATCTGTGCCACTCGTCAATCAGTTTAACCTTGAAGACCTGCTCGTTGTCAATCGCAGGAATCAGGCAACCGTTATTGAACGGCTCAAACCAGAAGAATTTGCATCGTGGCTTGAGGACTACTCAGTTGGAGAATTGTGGGAAAAGAATGTAATCGGAGGGAGACCCTCCCGATGACTTCAGAAATAAGGATAAATATTGTCACCGAAGGTCAAACAGAAGAGACCTTCGCCAATATGGTTCTTGTAGATCACCTTCAACAATTCAGAATTTTTGATGTCCGGGCTCATAGTATCACGACAGGATATAGCGATGGAAGACCCCACAGGGGGGGTTTTCTGAGGTATGATCATCTAAAAAAGGATATTCTTCGATGGCTCCAGCAAGATCATAATGCATTTGTAACGACCATGATTGACTTGTATGCACTACCTATGGATTTTCCAAACAGGAATCAATTTATCCACACTCCCGACCCGTATAAAAAAGTAGAGAGCGCAGAAAATGAGTTGGCAAAAGACATCAATAATCCACGATTTATTCCAAATATCCAACTTCATGAATTTGAAGCAATTCTCTTCAGTAAAGTTGAGCAAATTCATCAATCGATGATTGCATCAGGCAGCACACCTTCCGAGCTTCGTAAGTTACAGGCTATCAAGGCGGGTTTTCCTTCACCAGAATATATCAACGACAATCCGACCACCGCTCCCTCGAAACGAATTAGACAAATATACCCTTCTTTCCAGAAACCAACGGATGGGATTATCATTGCGAAAAATATTGGAATCCCGACAATACGGAGAGAATGTACCCATTTTGATAAATGGTTAACAAGGTTAGAATCACTTTCACAATGACGAAAGAAAATTAATACAGTGATCGATATCACACCCATAGAACTAATTTTCCCTTGTCTTTGAGTTTGTAATGTCCCCCCATCGCCAAAATCCCCCTATAATTCACCTTTTTATCCGGACATCCCCGCGGTTCAATCAGCTAACCCACAGGTTACACCCATCCGGCCCCGCACAAGCCCCCGATTTCTCCAATAACTACCAAAATATTCGAATCCACCGCAGAGTATATACCATAAAATAACCTTCAGAGAATAATCACAAATGACCCAGGATTTCTGCACACGGATAACGAGGAAGATCGCGAAGATCGGGTACGAGAAGAAGGTTGCCCGCCGCCTCGCAACGTTCTGCTACCTCGCCATGACATTTACGTGCGGGCTCTTCGGGCTCTTTTTGGGAGAGAAAGCACCGATCTACCTGATCGCCAGTTCCGGGATGCATGTTGCGGGTGCCCGGGCCGGTACCGTATCGCCCGCCTTTTCTATTATACGTCGGTGACCGCTGGTCCGGACGTGGCTGGTACGTGCCAGTAACAGATTGTGAAAAAAACGGCTCCGCGTACCGCTTTTGCATAATCGAGTGATGGTTCCTGGCAAAGGGCCGGGGCTGTCGATTCCTTTTCCGGGCCGGCGTTTTTAACATTTTCGGAAGAGCGGACGCGCTCTTCCCCGTATCGCATGATGAATATCAGAATTTCAGAGAGGAAGTGAATCACCCTATGGAAGACATCAGTACAACCCACGAGGACGTGATTACACCGGGTGCAATTGCATCCGGTGCCACGTACAGCAACCGGATTAACCCCTGCGGAACCGTGAGCCACGAAAGCAGCCACGTCGCAGGTGAGACAACACCATCCCTTATTTTGGAGGAGGACACGAGACCGCAGCACGCCGGTACAACACCAGCCCCCCGCCGCCGCACCGTCAAAGGCCGGAAGTCCGGGAACGCCAGCCGCCGGAAGGACCCGGCCCCCGCTGGCCTGACCGCCCGGCCAAAAGAGAACTGGCAGCATGTCCCGAGAGGCACCTGGGAGGCGGCGGACCTCCTTGCAGCGGAGGGTTACATCGTCGGGAAAACAACCGGACCGACCCCGGTCTTCGATCTTGTAGGACGGTCGCCGGACCAGGCGATCCTCGTCAAGATCGTCCGGCCCCGGCAACCGGTCACCGGCGCCGCACGGGTGGCAGAGCTCTACCTTCCCGAGATCCTCACGCTCCGGCCGTATTACCGCCTGGCCTCGGACATCATCGAGCTCTGGGTCTTCTCAAAAGAAGCCGGCCTGCTCCGGTACCGGGTCTTCGACTGGGGGATCGCAAACACGAAAACCATCACAAAAATCCTCAAAATCCCGCCCGCAAAGGCCCCCGTCAGGCTAAATGTCCCACAGAATCCAGCGGATCAGCAAACCCGCAACTCTCCCTGCCCGGTCAGCGTATCCGGGTAAGGAGAGAGCCCGGATTCCCTTTCTTTTTTCCAGATATATCCCCCAACCTCCTATAATAGTATGTCAACGGGCGCCCCGAGACAAAGAAAAAAAGGAGGCAGAAAAAAATGGCAGACTTCACACAGAACACCAACGTGAAGAGTGCGGCCCGCATACTTGCGGAGCCCATCACGGACATCGACGCGTTCAACGCGATGGTACAGTCCGTTATCCTGAACAACCCGTTCGGGTGTGTATCGTATATGAGCTCGGGCGCCAACCACCCACCCGTAGAAAAGACCAGGGAAACTTACACGGCACGGATCGTGTATAAGGACAGCAATGCAAAAGTCGTCGGCAGGACCGCAGAGACCTACAGCACGATCGCCGGGTTCAACACCGGGATCGCAGCGATCCTCGCAAACACCGCCAACACCACGGCCCACGGCGGCACACCGTCCCACAGCTCTGACGGTGACAGCTACTCGGCGACCCTCAAATGCCACGACCCCAACGGCGAGTTGTTCTACGTGAACTTCTCCCGGCAGCAGGTTACCATCTCGTCCTACGAGGACGACGGTATCCTCACCCGGATCGAGACCTGGGCAGACGGCGTAGCGGCGCTGGCCTGATAGGAGTAAGGGTCATGGACAACGAGCTTGTCATCACCGGGGCATTCCTCGGCACAGGACTGCTCGCGTATGTAGTCATCCCCGGTCTCCTCATCATGTGGGACCGGGTCCTCGACCACATGGAAAAGAGCGAAGAAAAAAAGTAAGGAAAAAGCCGGCGGGGAAAAAACCCCGCCGGGAGGCATATCCGCTCCCCCTCGATTGATGGGCGAGAGAACGTGTCCTCTCCCGGGTTACCCGGTTCTTCTCTTGCCCGGTACGTCAGCCGGTCTTCACGACAACGGGGCCCCGGTGCAGTAATTTTTTCGTGCCCCGGAAAGGCCGGGGCACGCACCCTGTTTTTACGGATAAAAAAATGGTAGTACAAAAAAAGGTCTGAAGCGTGCCGGAGTTTATCCCGACATCGAGCGTTCCCAGAGCATCACGACGATCTCAAACGCGATGAGAAGAATGACCACCCATTCGAGGAAATTCGAGTGCTGGATCCGCACCTCGTCGGACAACATCGAGTAGTTCTCCCGGATCACCTTGATCTTCCGGCTCACGCTCTCGCTCCACTGGCTGCTTCTCAGGATCTTTAAGGCCGTCGCATAGACCCGGGCGTAGTAGATATCCTCGGTCACCTTGATCAGGTTATCGACCTTTTCAATCGTCTCCGAGATCTCCGCAGAGCTCTTCATCTGGTGACGCATGATCGCATGGTACTGGCTGCCCCTGTTGAACCAGGACAACCGGTCCGCATGCTCGATATCGTCGTACATCCGCGCCATCTCACGGGTGAGCTCCCGGTCATAGTACCGCAGTTCGAGCACCTGCACGTTTGCAAACTCGATAAGATCGATAAGATCGGTCGGGCTCTCGGGGCCGCAGAGCAGGGCCGAGTCCCAGGAAATAACCGCAAGTTCCTCGTTTGAGTAGCTGAGGGAATTTTTCAGGATATCCTCGCGGATCTGGGAAGAGACGCAAGTCCTGTCCCCAAGGAGCAGCGGCACCGGGTCGATGGAATCGTCCCGCCGGTCGGTCACGTAGATTGTGTAATCCTCGTAAAAGTCCGGGTCGATTGCAAAATTCTTGATATGCGGCTTGATGATCTCCCCGAGGGTATTGAGATACTGGAGGAAGAAGTCAGAAAGCCCTTCCTGGCCGGCGAACCGGAACGCAATATCCTCAAGTTCCCGGTGGTCTGCATTCTCGTCATCGTAGATGAAACAGAGGCTGATAACCCCGATATCGTAGACACGGGCGACCGCGGAGAACTCGTACGAGCGCCCCTCCCGTTCCACCGTCACCGGCAGCATCCGGATCAGGAGCGGGGACGACTCGATCATAATGGATTTCGGCTTGACCCTGACAAAACTGGTACGGGCCGTAAAGTAATTCCGGGCCAGAGACTTCTCCAGCCAGTCGATATCGATCTCCCGACCGATATCATAGATGCGGTAAAACCGCAGTGAGATCATAATATTTTCTCCTTTCCCGGGAAAGACCCGGGATCGTATGCTTTTATTATTTCACTTTAAATCATCATAAACCCTCACACAGACAGTGCAATGCCTTCGTATCCACCGTTTTTAAGGGGAGAATCTCATATTTCCCCCGGGTTTTGGAGATATACGGGAAAGGGCGGAACATGTACATCCTCGCGGTGATTTATATCTCTGCAGCGCAAACCAACGATAGAGAGATTCCATGAGTACTGATTTTTTATCCCTTGCCATGGTTACCATACTCGGGCTCATGGCAGGTACCGCAATCGGCCTTTTTATCGGGTACCTCATGAAGCAGCAGCGATCCACGTGGGGGGATATGACCGGGCGCGAAAAAGCGATCAACATCGCGCTCGTCGTTCTCTGTTCGCTGATCTGCATTGCCGGTCTTGCGTGGCGCTTTCTCCTGAACTAAAGTCGCTGCACCCATACTGGTGCCCGCCCATTTTATCCTTCTGCTGCTCCGGGGACGGGACATAGTACAAAAAAGGCATCCCACAAGTAACATATTGATGATGCGGGACATGCAACAAGTAACGGTACAATGTCTGTGCAGGGACAACGATACGGTGCCCGGATGAGCCCGCTTTCAAAGACGTCTCGTGCGCCGTTCCTGCGGTGACAAAAACTTTGGCAACAGGCAGTGCTGTAAAGGTGCGTGTAAGTGGAGACCGAACTGTTTATTCATGGCATCATTCTCGGTATTGCCCTTGCCGCGCCGGTCGGCCCGATCGCGTTTGTATGCATCCAGCGCTCGCTCGCCAACGGGCGCCTGCACGGCATCATCTCCGGTCTTGGGATCGCCACGGCCGATGCCTTCTATGCAGCGGTGACGGCGTTTGGCCTTGCCCTTATCTCTGACTTCCTGCTCACCCGCCAGTGGTTCTTCCGGCTGTTCGGGGGCATTGCCCTCATTGCAGTGGGTATCCGGATCTTCTTTGCCGCGCCGCCCGATGCCACAACCGCTCCCGGAACCGAGTCGTACCTTGCCGATTATTCCACGATGCTTGCCTTCGCGCTGGCAAACCCGCTCACCATCCTCTTCTTTGCCATTATTATCCCGGGTTTCGGGGTTGTAATCAGCGGAAGTACCTGGGTGACCCCCACGATCTTTGTCGTCGGAGTATTCCTCGGGGAGGTGGCATGGTGGGTTTTTCTCTGCGGAACGCTCGGCTCCATGCGAAGCTACCTCACCCGGGAGCGCCTGCACCTGATCAACCGGCTCTCCGGTCTCGTGATCACCGCATTCGGGGTCGTGCTGCTCGCCACCCTGGTCGTGACTGGCTGGGTCACGTAGAAATCCGTCTGGCCGGGAAACCCTTTCATCTCTTTTAAACGAACCCGTTGCAAAACGCTACTGACGATATTTCCTCTGCCGGCATCCGCGAGTAATTTACAAACTGAATAGTTCACTTAATTAACTATTAACCGGATACATCAAAAGCAGGTGCTGAATTATAATGTCCGAAGATATCCGGGACCGGGCCGCAGAGGCCCTCATTGCCCTCATCCCCCTCTACTACAAGAACGTGATGCGGAACAGGCATACCAGTAACGGGGTGCTTGTCGCGCAGTGCCACTCCCTCGGGCTTCTCATGAAGTTCAAGGCATTGCCCATGTCAGAGATCGGAAACCGGCTCTACATCTCCCGGCCGTATATGACACGGCTTGCCGACCTGATGATTGAGGACGGGCTGGTCGAACGACAGGCAGATCCCTCAGACCGCCGGGTAATAAACCTCACGATAACCCCAAAAGGGAAAAAATTCCTCAAAGAATCCGTATCCAGGTACAAAAAAGACCTCCTTGAGAGTTTTGAAGGGCTTGACGATGAGGAACTCCGGAAACTGGGTACGGCGCTTGAAGACGCCTACCGGATCCTCATAAAAATAAACCAGGAGTGACAGCCCTGAACCTGTTTACCCGGGATAAAAAACCGGCAGCGAGTAATACCGGCTGGGTGAGTGTAGACCCCGACAGCGTCCCATCAACCCCGGGCGGAGTTTCTTCGGGAACCGACAACACCGCCATTATCCGTATAAACCATCTCTCCAAGGTATTCAAAAACAAGACAAAAACCGTAATTGCCGTAAACGATGTCTCATTTGAGGTACAACACGGGGAAATCTTCGGGCTTCTCGGGTCAAACGGTGCAGGAAAGAGCACGCTCATCCGGATCCTCACGACCCTCCTTTCCCCCACCTCGGGGCAGGCATTCGTGAACAACTACGATGTCGCAAAAGACCCGGAGAAGATCCGGGAAATCATCGGCGTCTGTGCGCAGAACTATACGAGCGATGTCGAACTGACCGCGTACGACAACCTTGAATTCTACGGGAAACTCGAAAATGTCCCGGACAGTATCCTCCCGGACCGGATCTGGGAACTTTTAAAAATGGCCGGCCTTGAGGATCGTGCCTACATGCCGGTCCGGACGTTCTCGGGGGGTATGAAGCGCAAACTTGAGATCGTCAGGGCATTCATCCACCGGCCGCTCATCCTGTTCCTGGACGAGCCGACGATCGGTCTCGATCCCGAAGCCCGCCGGGAAGTCTGGCAGCAGATCCTGATGCTCAACGCAGAGCACACGACGATCATTCTCACCACCCACTACATGGACGAGGCGGAAAAACTCTGCGGCCGGATCGCTTTTGTGGAGCGCGGCCGCCTGATCGCCCTTGATACCCTGGAAAACCTCCGGAAACTGATCCCGGCCGGCGACCTCATCGAGATTGGCGTGGACCATATGGACCCGGTGGCAGAAGAAGCGATCCGGAAGATCGACTTTGTCAATGCAGTGTCCGTTGTCGAACACGCGGTGACCATCTCGGCGACAAACGGCAGCCGGGTGATCCCCGCCATACTCGCCGTATTCGAGGATTACTCGATTCCCATTATCTCCATCTCGATCCGGTCCCCCTCGCTTGAGGACATCTTCATTTACCTGACAGGTAAGGGCCTTGACAGCGGAGAGGGGCATGAGACACGAGGGAGCGGGAGGCAGTTCCCGTGATGCGGAGTGCTCTTGCCATCTTCAAACGGGACTTCAAGAAGTTCCTGAGTAACCCGTTTATGATCATGATGACGCTTTTCATGCCCATCATGTATCTCGTCATCTTCGGGAACGCGATGGGCGGTACCATCAGCCACATCCCGGTAGGTGTGGTGCAGGAGGTGCCCCCTTACAACGATACGGCGCTCTTTACCAGCGCCTCCTACCAGCTCAACCATATCAGCCAGACCAACGCGGAAAAACTGCTGGATGTCACGATTTACGCAGACGAGGCAGCGGCCAAACAGGATCTGATTAACGGAAAGATATCGGCCGTGATCGTCATTCCTTCATCGGTCTCAAACGATAACGCTATCCGCCTCTATGTCGACAGCGCCGATTCCATCACCCCCCCGCTTGTGGAGGCGGCAGTAACCAGGGTACTTCTGGGACTAGGGAGCCACAACCCGGTCCTTGTCGACAAGATCTACGGGGACATCAAGTACCTCCAGTTCTTCGGCGTGGGCGTGATCATGATGGCCATCTTTACGTCTACCATGTTCGGAGGCGGGATCGCGCTCATCAAGGACCGGGAGAACGGGATCCACGAGGGGTACCTTGTCACACCGGTCAAGCGTTCCAGCATTATCTTCGGGATCATTTCGAGCGGGACCCTCCGGGCGTTTATCGCCGGGTTTGCCATTTTCTGGATCGATCTTTTAATCACCGGCATTGCCCTCCAGAGCTTCCAGGATTTCTTCCTTGTCGTGCTGGTGATCCTGATTGCATGCGTGGGCGTGACGAGCCTTGTCGTCTCCTTTGCATCCCGCTTTTCCTCCCAGGCGGAATATTCCTCGGTCATCGCGTTCTTCAACCTCATCCTTTTCATGACATCGGGGGCCTTTTACCCGGTGATCGGGATGCCGGGATGGCTGCGCTGGATTACCGTGATTAACCCGGAGTACTACGGGGTCCATGCCCTGCGAAGTATTATCCTGAGGAACCAAGGCCTCAACGTAATTGGCATTGATCTCATCGCACTGTTGATATTCTCAACAGCAATGATAATCCTCGGGATCGTCACCTACCGGCGTACCCTCGAATAGACTAAGGAGTAAAGGAAAAGGCACCGCACAGGAATACCAAGGGTTGTATACCGGATTTTCCTTATTGAGACGACACCTGAAAAATATCTTGAGGAATGCAAATTTTCAGTATAAACTGCGTATCAGGTGAAAATTTTGATGATACTGGTGAGGTTAGGATCGGAATATATATGGTTAGAATTTCAAAATGGACTAAGATTTATATAACATCTTCGAGGATCTGCATGAGTGAAATAAGCGGATACATTTTCCCCGGTACCAGGGATGCTGCGAAAGCTGGCAGCCGTTTTTCGGGGCGCCGCATCAGCGCCCTGCGGTTTCTGTGCCTTATATCGATCGTTCTTGCAGTGCTAGCGATCACCCCGGCACAGGCCGGTACGAAATACATGGCCGGAAACCCTGAACTGAACGCACATATCGCCGGGACCAACGAGTTTTCCCCGGGGGACGATATCAACATTCAGGTTGTCATTGAGAACACGGGCCTCAACCAGTTCAAGATCGTCAAATCCGGCATTGTCGACCCCAACGACCTCTCGAACACGGCAAAACATCTGACAGTGACCCTGGGAGCGGCAGATGCACCTGTCATTGTC
>NZ_JBAYLY010000005.1:0-117369 GCF_041663825.1 Methanoregula sp. | reverse complement strand
GTTTTTTCCGGGGTGATCCCACCACTTCGTCTCTCCCGGATGACGGAATATGTGCAGGATAATTTTGCCGGAGATGAGAACAGGATCCTGATCATGCCGCTGTGCCGGACCTGCATATCCCAGTTGCATTGGATAAATATGACCGTTACAACGGAAGCCCGTTCGTATTTTGTCGTGTGAAGATCAGGGCCGTTTAAAAATATTCAAATAGTACTTTTGAAAAGTTCACCCCGAAGTGTGCTGGTCTTTATAAACTCCGGGAACTTTTGAGACCAGCACAGATACCCTGAAAATCCGGGACTGTATTACAAAGCAAAAGGTATTTAGGGCAAAAATGCGAACGGTTGAATCAGCACCCGTTATCAGAAGGGTATGAAAACGGCGCACCCCCGATCATGGCGATGTCGTAGACTCGTTGAATCAGCACCCGTTATCAGAAGGGTATGAAAACCATAGTGATTCGGGTAATGATAACCATGATGATCATGTTGAATCAGCACCCGTTATCAGAAGGGTATGAAAACGATCAGGTCGATATTCACCAGCTGTTGGGTACTGCTGTTGAATCAGCACCCGTTATCAGAAGGGTATGAAAACAATAAGATGCTTGCAGCAATCGCCACAATGGCAATGTTGAATCAGCACCCGTTATCAGAAGGGTATGAAAACCGTGAGGTTGACGACGGGCATTCTGCAATCGGCTCGTTGAATCAGCACCCGTTATCAGAAGGGTATGAAAACATGCAGCCGGCTGCCATTATGCTCAACATCAATACGGTTGAATCAGCACCCGGTATCAGAAGGGTATGAAAACTACCGACGTTTATAAAAAGGCGCTGGGCAGACTTGGCATGTTGAATCAGCATCCGGTATCAGAAGGGTACGAAAACTGAGTCGGTCCTCGTCTCTTCCTTTGAGTTTTCACAAGTGCGTATTACCCGCGATGAGAAGGGTATGAATCTGTTTTATCTGTGTCGGAATTCAGGTATGACTGCAGGGTGCATCACTATGTGGGATCAGGAATGGACGTGACTCCCTGATGCGGAACAGGGTACAGATAAATGATGAAACGAAAAGGACAGAAGGTCAGAAAGAAGGAATTGAGATGAAACAACTGGTACTTGAAACAAACGAAGACATCAGATGCATGAAATGTGGCGGCATTGCCACGAAAGGGACCGTATATGATCGTTCGCAGTTATGCTACTGCGAGGGATGCAATGGAGAATTAAAAACTTGGGGGTGCCCGGAATCGGATTTCCTCATCCGGAAGATCTGATACCGGGGGCATCATCCTCCTTTTACCGTAATCCGGAAATCCGTTGCAATGACACCCGAAATCGGAAGGGTATGAAAAACGGGTCTATCCGGGCGTCCCTGAAGGCGACGCACACAGTTTTACCGATTCAGTCAGCGGCGGCAAGATGCAATACCGGGCTATCGCAGACGTGATCACGCGGAACGCGGCCCGTGCGGGGATTAAAAAGAGAATGCACAGGAACAAACCCGGTGAATGAATATGCCAAAAATATTCGTATTTACAACGCTTACACTATGATCGTATCAGCAGTGAAGCGGATCCCGGTAACAGAACCGGTCTGGAAGGATCTTTCAGAGATGCGTTCTGCCGGCCAGACCTATGCAGAGCTCCTGTCGGATATAATCGAGGAACGTAAGAAGCGTCGGCTTGAAGAAGATGCAAAAATATGGGAAAGCCGGCCGGATTCTGAATTTGTTCCCCTGTCGGGAATTAAAAATTAAGGTCGCCATTAGCTGGAAGAATAGCCTTATTATCATATGCTCCCATATACACCTGCATATGCCAGAAGTTACCTCCGTAAGGATGCGAACAGATACCAAGGCGCTCCTCGATGATCTGAAACTGAATCCCCGGGAGACATATGACGATGTTGTCCGCCGTTTAGCTGAATCCGCGTATGATGATGAGCCCCTGACACCGGAAGAGATCAAAGCGATGGAAGAAGGAATCGCCGATATCAAGGCCGGGCGGGTTTATACGCTTGATGAGATTATGAAAGAATGCGGCGATGATAAAATAATCAAAGCGCGGAAACTGTGATCGCGTGTATCAACTCAAATTTTCACGACGAGCGAAAAAAGATTTGCTGGCTATTCCAACGGAACACCGGATCCACATTGAACTCGCGTTGAAAAAGTTTTCAGCCAACCCGGGACAGCAGCACGATGTGGTAAAAGTCAGGGACAGTCCAAAGGTTGCACCACGATACCGAATCCGTATCGGGGAGTACCGGGCGACGTTCTTCATATTTCACGAGATACTTCTTATCGAGATTATCACCATCGGAAAAAAGAAGAATTTTGAGTATTAATTTTCTGAATAATCCATCCCTGTTTTTCATATAAATCCGCAGTAATGCCAAAGTTATATTACGGCATGTAAATTCCTTGGTGACGATCATGTCTGCCAGACCTGGATAGATCGCATCACGGATCAGAAAATCTACAAAGCATTTATATTGTTTGAGTGCAAAGTGTGAAATATCCAAGAGCCTTGGCTTTTGAACTCTGCTTTTAAAATTCTGAAAACTTCACAGAATCTTTACAGCCAAATGTATATCCGGTCGTCGTCCGCTGCAATTTCGTTAGCGGGTCTGACGGGACGAAAACCGCGATCACCATTTCGGGATTCTGATGAACTCATGACAGTTTCTCCGCAGAATGCCCGTATTGCATGAATTTCCCGGAAGGGAACTTTTGATTCAAGGATCCTGCGGCGGAGTACCGCGTTCCTGGATTGCAGCGGGCTGCAAAATGCAGTGCACACCGATCCCTTCCAAATGAAGGTTTCCGGGAATAATGGCGTAACACGAGGAGCCCGGGCTGTCCGCATGCCCCGCATATCCTGGTACCAGATCCGGAGGTTTGTATGACATAACGTCTCTTTTTTGGGATATCTCCCCTGGACAAAACCCGAACTTTTTGTAACGGCCGCCATGCGGCTGCTGACCTGATGATTGCGAACGCGGGAGGGGGTGCAAGCTGCACGATCTCCCGGCATTAAAAAAAACAAAGGTGATTTGTTATGAAAAACCAGACACAGTACAGTATCCTGATTCTGATAATTGCAGTAATTGTCATTGGAGTTGTCATCGGTTTTACCGATAATCCATTCAAAAATTCCCTGTCTAACCTCGGAACGGGACCATTGGGAACACTCTCCCTGGGACAAACCGCTCATCTTTCCAACAATAAAGAGGTTACGTTAACTTCCGGCCATTGTGCGAATACTCTTACAGATACCGATCCGGTAATTGGCAAGCAAACAGTATGGAATTCAAAAAATATTCAGTTTTTCGCTACCGTAAAAAATACAAAATCTCCCGATAATAAGGTCTGGAAAGACATTAATACTGCCATAGCCGGGGCCGCAGGAAGGGTGTATTTATCAGATTCAGAGGGAGATTTGATGGCTCTTTCTCGGTCTGGCTTCATGGACTCTATAATCGTCAGTACAGGAGATAAAAAAACGACTTCTCACATTCTTTATCCCGGCGATAGCGGTACGACTGAATATCAATTTGTATTTTCCGATCCACAGTCCCAGGAATTTTTCACAAGATTGCAAAAACACGCTGAACTTAAAATGTATGATACGTGCGAATTTACCCCTTATAGGGGTAGTGTTTTGTGTTTGGATCCATCAGAGTCTGAAACACCTGCTGCTACCTGGGATGTAACATCGGCATTTCAGACCTGTACGGGAGACAATACTGATGTGCACTGGAAAGTGACGTATTGATACGCAGGGGAGATTATCTATTATCCCCCGGGTTTCGATTAATCATCCGACGAGATCCGTTCGTTCGGAAAGGGGGTTAATAGCAATCATCAGGGATATTTTCGTCCCGAACAAAAGGTACCTCAGTAAATCCGGGATATCATTCTCGTTTCATTTCCGTCCGGTTTTATAAATTAACGTTTACAGCGGGATGCCCGGTTTATTTGGTAATTCATCGTTTGGCGCCACCAAAATTTTTATGCACTTGAGATTCCCCATGAAATCAGAGCCAGATCAAGAAAATTTGAATTATTTCATGAGATGGGGTAATGCCGCGTTATTGCACCAGGGAGGTGCCCTGGCGGGGGCGGAGCACCCGGGAACGTCTTCAAATTGAAGATTACACGTGTTTTATCATAACCTTTGTAACGTATTCGCATTTTTCGGTGGCTCAAACTGAGGAATCACCTAAAATATTTTTTTATTATCGGTGATCAACCGGGACAAATTCCCCATAAACGCGACGAGTCATTGCTTTCGGTCTTTCATCGTGAATTAAAGAGACAGCATTTGAAATTCCCTCCCGCATATCCCCGCGTGTGATGATACCCGGGAAACCGGGTTGAGCACCACGGAATGTTTTTTCACGATCCCCGGTTTCGGGGACCGGTCCGGCATAACGCAGATGCCGTTCTCTTTTGTAATTACAAACCCGCGAACGATGCGGAGAAAACGAATTGTCTTACTGCACACGCCCGCGATTCCCGGGAATAATGCGCAGATTTACACTGGAGTAAAAAAATGAACGCACACAAAACAATGATGATTATGAGTGTGGTGTTTGTCATCTGTATCGCGATTGCGATCCTCGGTACATTCACTCTCTATGGAACGATAACCAGAATCGACGCGCAGCCGGTTCTCGTCGATGGACACCAGTACCGGAATGCCGATGTGGCGGGCATTATGATCCTGATAAGTGACGGTTTTACAAACCTGTTTCTCCTGCGACATGATCCGCTCACGGCAATTCCCGCCCTGATTACCACAACACCGGACATTATCTTCAACAGGGTGATAATTACCCTCGTTATCACTGCCTTTGCGATCGTCGGCGCACTTCTTTCAGGCTGCCTGCTGGTATCGGAGATCCGGCGGCCCGTTGTCAAGTGAAAGCCGTCTTTAAAAGTTCCGATCGGTTGAAATCTCACCGTGGCAACCCCGCTTTTACATCCCCGTAAAAAGATCGGAATTTTAGGTTCCCCGCAGGCACACCAAGAATTTTAGCATGAAAATTTTGAAAACTTCAGACAATAAAGCAGGCAAATGGAAATTCGAGTTTGGAGTGCAAAATTTTCATTGCTTTGGTGCGAAGTCTTTGACTTCATGCGGATTTTTTTGACCCTGCGGATTCGATATCCCGAATGCACAGGGTTTTGTTGTGCAGGATTCACCGGGTCCGGTTCAGGTACTCCGGTATATGCAGAACCTGTTTTCCCGGTTTAAAAAACCGGGACTATGAAAAACCATCAAAAAAACATGAGGTAGAAAAAATGTTGGAAGAAATCTTTGAGCGAATAAAAGGAATGATCCTGAAACCTGTTGAGACATTAAGAACAGCGGCAAACGATGAAATCTCGTTTACCTTCGTTTACTTCTTTATCCTGCTTGCAGTCTACGGGATCTTGTTTTCCCTGACGCTATCCCAGTTCGGCATGTTCCTGATGATGAACAACCAGATCGTTGTCGTCCTCCTGACGATGCTGGGGCAGATGATCATCTCGTTCCTGGCAGGCACGGCATGGCTCCATCTCTGGGTCTACCTGCTGGGCGGCCGCCAGGGACTGAAAAATACCTTCAGGGCAGTTGGAAATTCCATGACCCCGGTACTTCTCCTGGGATGGATAATGCCGATGGGAATAATCGTCGGCACGATCTGGGGACTCGTGCTTGAGATCCTGGGTATCCGGGAACTTCAGAAATTTACAACGACCCGTGCGATACTGGCGGTCGCGATACCCATGATTATCGGTATAATTACCCTCATTGTATACCTGGCCCTTACGGATCCCCGGTTCCTTGCTTCATTAACCGGGATTTTTCAGGGCCATTGATGAATCTGCCTGTATACTTGCCGGAGGACTCATACTTTTTCCCGCCGTGATATTATCCTGGTGAACTAGTGGCGGGATACGCGGTGATCCGTTTTCTCTTAAGGTGTCTTCACCCCGCATGGCGGCGCGACACCCTCTTGCTATGACGGGGTAACTACGGTCTGTTCAGGCAGGAGATCAACTCACCAAAACCTCGCCATCCGTCTCATGATCTTTGCTCTGAAGGGAAAACCTCACGCGGGTCTTGCAAAAATCCGTCGGGAAATTCATCCCATCCCCGGGAATGCCAAACTGTATCGGGAATAATCCCTTGCAGTTCCCGTTTTAAAAAAATTCCTCACGGAAAAGTACCGCATTGCGACCACTGGATGAACAATTCAGGAATCTTGTGAAAAACCAAAAAGGAGATTCTCACTATGGCAGACTGGAGTAAAAATGAAAAGACCATAATGATTATCGGGACCATAACCATTGCCGTTGTCCTCGTGGGGTTTGTGTTGCTACTTGTGGTTGTACCCCTAATCAATCAAACCACTCATAACTTGGAAAGAGCCGCCCTACAGGATGACCGTAAGATCCTGACGCCCTCCGGGAGCGATTTGGGTATCGTAGGGAAATGGGGTGATTCAATGACCCTGGAATGGACCGGAAAGAACATGATCACATATGAATTCAATGCTGACGGAACGTATACCTTCACCAATTCAGGAACGATCGTTAAGGGCAAATGGGGGCGGCTGAAAGGAAACAACCAGCTCGTCACCCGTCTGGACAGCGATACATCTTCGTCAGGGTCTTCATTGAGAACGGATTCTTCGGGTAAACTATTTTGCGATGGGTTTACTCTCGTAAAAATCGGGTAGCAATGAGATAGTCCCGCGGAATTTAACAGATTTTGAAGGAACGCGGTAATTATTTTGATCGACGTATGGACTTTTAACACCATGAGGCTTGTTTGCGTATGCAGTGTCTTGACAAAAGGGAGTTGACGTATGTCTATATTGTACTGATTACAGTTTTGGTCATTCTTTTGATCCTGCTGGGACTCGTGATGATCTATATCGTATATCCATATATCACGAACGAACAAAATGCCGGTCATAAAGGGAATGATATGATCATGCTGCCGGTATCCGCATCCGGCTCTGGCAGGATTACGGCACTCGTATTCCCGATCATGAACGGGAAGTCACTGGTATCGGCTCAATCCGGGTTTTTTCCATCAGTAACCGGATTTCACCCGGATGGAAAAATATCATTTAAATAAAAAGAATCGGAAGGTTGATCTATGATAGTGATTGTGACACGGCATACCGGCGCCATCGAATGGCTCATGGCAAACGGCTTTTCCGGAGAGGTCGTTTCTCACCTAACGGGAGACACGATCCTTCCCGGGAACATCTACATCGGTGTACTGCCTCTGCCAATGATCCAGCGGATTCTTGACGCAGGAAGCCGGTTCTACCTGCTTGTGATGCCGGAAGTCTCACTTGCACAGCGGGACCAGGAAATGACACCGGAGGAGATGGGTGCGGCGGGGGCAAAGCTCATGGAAGTAAAGAAGATCGAGATGGTGCCGGTGAAGATGCCGGGAGGATAAAAGGGGAGATCCCTACAGTATCATGCCAAAAAAATGTGAGGAGAGGAATTTACCAATTTTTCTATTGCAGGAGATGAGATAAATGACATCTGAAGAAAAGAAAAAGACGAAAGCAATCCTATTTGGAGGAACTGACGGTCATGGTATCACGATGACTGCGATCTCTTACAGAAATCTCGTCAGTGAAGGTTATGATATTGCCCTTAAACTGGATGATATATGCAGGCATATAAAAAAGCTTCCTCGCGGGGATAAAAATGTCTCAAAAGAACGAATTGATCGTGAGTGCCCTAATGGATGTGGCACCGGGTCCGCAGAATTCTTTTGGGGACATACCTTTTTACAAACCCCGTTTGATGATCCAGATCTTGCACTTGTTGTAATTGTTGATATCCCCCTTCCAATTCAGGTAAATCTGAATTATTCGGCTGCTGATGAAGCGATTACAAAGATAGGGGAATTATCTTCGAAAGGAATCCGGGTTGTTCTTGTTGACCACCATAAACGTGCTATCACCCATTACGGTAAAGCGATTAATGCCGGTGCTGAACTTATCTTTTCTATCGGTGGTGAACAGTTCTGCCATTATGGAAAGCCGGATGAATATTCTCAATTCTGGGGATCGCGAGGTGCAATCTGTGACCGCGATTCTTCTCAGCTTCCCCTTGAAAAAGAAGAATTTTGTCCATTTGAAAGCAGAGAACATGATGCCGAATGGCTGGACAAGGAAAAAAAGAATGTTCAATCACTCCTGAAAAAAATTATTGACGACGACCGGTTTATTCCCAGAATCCCCAAACCTTCATTGGATCTCAATCATTATCAGGAAGGATCCGTGACCGCAGTCGAACGATTGAAATCGGAGCCAGATACGGATTTGGGCGGATTTAAACAACTGGATTATATCTGCTCAAAGACAGGAACAACATATGGTATCGGAATTAATGATAAATGTACTACAATTCATGTCATCAATTACTGGAAGACTAGCGCAATTCCTGTAGCATTGCTACTATCACAGTATCGACAGGCATTTGGTCATGATATGGGGATTGTAATAGCGTTTAACGACACGACGTGTGAACAAATACAAGATCGGTTTAGAGAAATTATTGCAATATTAAATTCCCAAAAAATCATCAAGCCCAATACGCCAAATCCCGAAGCCGATGCGATTGGATACATCTCGCAGATTTTCAAGGATATTCCCATAGCATACAATCTGACAAAGCATGGCTGGAACCATGTGGAAACCGTTCTGGCAAATACCCGCCTGCTAGGATATCTCACCAATCTGGAAGAGAAAGATCAGGCCATCCTGAACTGGTCGGCATTATTCCATGATCTTGGGAATGCGGCAATGTCATACAAAGAGAGGTACAATCTTGATGTCAGGGATCATCAGGAAGCCCGGGATAAACACGAAGAATATACCGCTAAAATTCTGCAAGGGATGCAGGGGGAAGGACTGTTTGAAGGGATAATTACTCCGGAAGATCTCAAGGATATATCTGATCTGTGTCTGAGACACCGGAAAAGAAAGGCGCTTCCGGAAAATCAAAGGCTGATGAAATTATGTGTCCTTCTTCGTATAGCAGACGCATTGGACAAGACAAAAAGCAGGGCACGGGAAAATGATGCCAGAGAATTATACTCCGAAATCAGGAAAAAACTGTTACGCGATGAAAATATTGTCTCCATAATGCACTGGGAGGGGCAGCGGGCAATCGAATCAATACGGATGAATATTACGAAAAACAAAATAGTTTTTGAATTTTTTGTATCTGATAAGGAAAAAGCTCAATTTATCATTTGCGATTTTAAAGAAGAACTTGAACCATTTAAGAAAAATCCGGTTGCAGGAATCGAAAACCTTGAAGTAAAAATTACCACGGTTCCGCACTTTTCCTGATAATAATCCTTTTTCCGATTCTGAAGTAAATGGATTATATGAGATTAATGTACCCCACATTCCGCAGATCTCCTGATCACACATAATATTTTTGACAAGGCGGTCCCAAAATCCCAACAATTTTTTCTACTGACTCGTTAATATGTGAAATTTGCCGATGTATCCCACAATCCGCAGTAAAAACCAGCCCCCACATAATAATTCAAGGTGATTCCTCAGTACAAGCCACGAGACTATATCCAACGAATACAAAAGTACCTTCAGACCTTTCAGGGTACTACTCCTCACTCCTTGGTACATGGATAGCAAATGTACTTGGTTCTTCGTACTCTCCCAATCCGGAGCGGACATGCCGCGTATCGCTTGAGTATCCTCTGATTCGAGCAACGCTCGTTCAGTTTTCTCTTTTATCCAATGTATTGTGCCAACTCACTGAGATTCATCCACTGCGCGCTGCTTTTAGTTAGTTTATAGCAGTGGTTTAAATTAAGCAATCACCAAAAGAAAGAATTATTTCTTGTATAATTTCGGATACGCTGTACGTACAAGATCATCATCCGGGAACCATTCCGGATAGGCAAAAATCCTGCCAATATCCCCACTGAGTTTCGCAGATTTCTGAAGTTTTTGTTGGTTATATTCCTCTTTCCTCGTGTGGTACTCATCGATATCCTCTAAACGAATCCCGAGAGAGAAATGAAGGAAAATAATCTTTTCCTTATCATAGGTCTCCGATTTGATATATTTGGGGGATGTTGTAAAGAAGACACTGTGGTAGTCATCGATGAACTGGTAATTGCTGCTGTTGCATACAATAAATAAATCATCCTCTCGTTCAGAATCCCCGGTGGTGTGGGACCGGGCACGGATATTGACCTCCCTCCCTTTGGCAGCCTGGTTCACCCTCCCAAGCATAATACCCGTTAGTTCTTCCTTACTGAAATTGAGTTTTTTAAGGAGTTCTGGAATATCACTGTCGGGATTTATCATTATCTGGGATTTATCGGACAGGGATAGTTTATCCAGATCCTCTTGCTTAATCGTTAGTGAGATTTGGCGACCCCAGCCGGCACTCATCAGTTTCTCTTTAAGTCGTTTGAGGGCATTTTCACGTCCCTCAACACATTCCTGTAAAGCAGGCACCCCGGTTTTTTCATGCAGTTCACGAATTTTCAAATCGCGGCATAAATTCACACTGATATACTCATACAATGACTGCGATTTATCCCACCGGGATTTTTTACTGTCAAGATCGCTTAAAAGTTGTTCAATCTTCTTATTGGCCGCTCTGATTGTATCTCCTTGTAGAGGGTGTACCACTATACGTTTAAGGGAAGTAAGATTCTGCTGGTTCTCTTCTTTCCTTGCAATAAAAAGTTCCCGGATTTTGCGGTATTTCTGATCATTGCTGTAAGTAAGAAGATTCTGGATTTGAGGCTTTGACCAATCATATGTGCCAAGATCCCTCCAGAGATCGGTGATCATTTGTTCATATTGGGATTTATCATCCCCTTCCCGTTTCCTGTATTCGTTCTGAAGAATTCCCGCAAAGTGCTTGAGACCTCGCAATTTGTGCTCGTCATATACTGCTTTGCAGTGTTTCTCAAGTGAGGGGAAATTGACATTCGCAAAGTCCTGCTCAAGAATGGTTAAGACTTTCTTCTTCAGCTGATCTTTAATATCGTTGGAGAGAACCCGGCCTAACCGGTCATTTTCCTCTGCCACTTTGATGATCTTTTTAATGGGAATAATAAGTTCACTTTCCCCAAACGGCACATAAGGACTGGAGATATTTTCCCAGGGGTTTTCAAATCCATCCTGCTGGGGGAAGGTAAACATCATGTTGGCAATAATTCTGTTACTGTTTTGCAGGTAATCTTCCATCTCAATTGCTTGTTCCTGAGTGGGGGTAGAGTTTGCCATCTCCTCATTGATCCCGAGAAGGAAATATCGTAAAAATGGTTTTTCCTTTATTTCAACAGGCTTGTCTGATTGAAACGGCTGGATCTTCAGGTCGGGGGGAAGAGTCGCCATAATATCTATTTCTTTGAGCGCGGCATAGGAATTTGCAAAATATCGGGGATTAAACTCCGCATTTGACAGGTCAAAAATATTTGATGCCGAAGGAAGCACCCCGATACAATAAATATAGGGTTTGATAGCGCCACGGTTTTCTACTACTTGCTTAACGATCATTTTTACATCGGCAATCAAGGATGGGAAGGATCCGCTTCCGGTTCCCCCACCAATTGCATGAACAACCCAGATAATGAGATGACCTTCTGTCTGACCATTTCCACCTTTTTTTTGCCATCCATTACGGAGTTCAGTCAAAAATTTTGTAATTGTTTTGTTCGCTTCGTTCCTGTGGATATCATAGAGAAATCTTCCGTAAACGCGATCCCGCACTGCGCCCTCTCCCTTTGCAGTGATTCCTGGATAGAGATACGGGCAGGCAGGGATCAAGTCATCCTCGATGGCATAGCCGGTTTCTGTCAACTCAATTTTTGTAGTATATGGATCAATCTCAATGTATTTTTTCAGATCTTCCTTACTGGAATCAAGACCGATACTTCGCAGTTTATCCGGTTCGCCGTACTCTGCCACCATCTCTTTGAATGTTCTGAGAACCCGTATACCTGCTCCGCCAAGACCGATCACAAGTGTTGGTGCAAATGTCATAATTAAAACCCGCCGTTGTTTCCTTTCTTTTCAATTTGTGTTTCAGATTGATGAGTATCCTCTTTCTTTTCTGAAGGTTCCAGGGGCAACATTTTATCAGATATCAGCATTTCTTCAACGGATGCTCGAATAACCGAAATATCCGATTCGTCAGCTCCCACAAGTTTATCACGTATTTGTAAGAGATCCGACTTCCATTCTCTCCTGATCTGTTGGATCTCCCGCTTCATCTGCGATTTTGTTCTTAACAGGATAATCAACAGGATAAAAGCGACGATTACAGCAATTGCGGCTATTCCTGTTAATGTATAATTCCAGACTGGAACTGCTGCCTTGCTTTTCTGTTCGTCATTATATGCTGTTTGTAATTCGTCGAATTTGAACCATACCGAATCTTTTAAATCTCCCGTTAATGTGAACTTATCCTGGGTTATTTTATTTCCTTTCTGGTTATTATTGAGGATGGGCACAAATTCTATGTCCGCAGTTCCAATTGTCAGATCCTTGTTTCTTATCGTTTTGGGATAGGCATTAAATGTAATTGTAACCTTTTCACCACGTTTTAATTCTGCAATTGACCATGTTTTTCCGTCCCCGATTTTTCGAATATCAGCGGGCACTGTCTGCTGATAGGGAGAATCAAGGGTATACGAAAATGATCCTTCGTCAATAAATGCTTCAGACTCAGAAAATTTCAACGATATATCCTGAATATCATTATCTACGGCAGCAATCCAGAATTTTACGTTGATTTCCTCTCCAAACGGCGGATTTGTGAGGGATGCTGCATCATACGCTTGTGAATAACCATAGTCGATGTATTTACCGGATACCGGTGAAACGCAGAGAATTATTCCAACAATAATGATTATTAGTTGAAACCATAAGATACGCCGCATCATATTTCATTATCATTTATCATAATATTTATAGTAACTCATTTTTATGACGGAAACTGCCTGGCGGGCCATGATAATTAACCCCCGTAAATCACCGTTCATCCAGCCACTGAATTTGTTATTTTAAGTTAATCTATTGTCCTGGTTTACAATAGTTTTGAGTGGGGGCTAAAGTTCTTTTGAAGTGCTGACCGGGGATACCGGTACCATCACACCGGAATTTGTCCGCTCGCTTCTTGCCGGTTCTCCGGTGCTCGGATCGTGGCTTTCCGGTCTCAATGAGAACGAGACAAGGACAATCGAAATTATGATTGAACAGAACCGTCCCGTGAGTTTCGAGGATCTTGCGGATCTGCTTTCTGTCAGCCGGGTTGCCGCTGCAGGATACATCCAGAAACTCATCGAGAGAAAAATTGCATTCCAGCTCGACAGCCCCGGGAAGAAACGGCTCTTCCAGGTGACCGGTGAGTTCCGTTCGACCTTCGCCTGATATCCCGGCAAGCGAATAATCCTTCTTTATTATCTTCCATCGCCATCTTCTTCTTATTATGACTGTCCCGGATATAGAACCGGTTACTATTCCTGAAGGTGAGCGCTGGAAGGTGCAGCTTGAAGACTGGAAGATGGCCAAAGAACGGATCAACCAGTTTGACCAGACCGTCGTACGGATCAGGACCACCGGTATTCCGATTATCCTTGTCATTATTGGCGTAGGACTTACGATTGCCGACCGGCTCACAGGGGTTGTCGTGCCTGTTATTTCCTGCAATGGCGCCGCCCTCCCGTTTCTTTTTGCCGCATGTTATATCCTCCCGGTGGCACTGCTCGATCTTGTCCATTATCACATGTTGTTACTGGCCGTGGAGCATGCAAAATCGATCGAGGAATCCGAAAGTTTCCAGGGTCTGCTTGGGCTCACGAACCGGCTTACCTCCAAAAACCTGAATGTCATTCATTTTCTTGCCACCCTCCTGATCTATATCCTGTTGTTTGCACTTACCCTCGCTCTTGCCTTCTTTTTCTGGACCGGGGCCGGGCCGACGCTTGTGCAATCCGGATCGGGAATTATCGGAAATATTTTGTGATGTCGGATCCTGAAGCATACCGGTGAATGCAAAAACAGAATCTTAAATCTGGAATGACCGGCGAGATACGGGGGTTTTTCCTCAGGATCCCACTCCCCGGAATACGTTTCTGACCGCTCATCTTTTCTCATCAGACTCCTCCCACCACTCTCCCCTCCACACCATTCATCATCCGCATCCGCCCCAGAATATTTTTCCGGGTCTCGCCCGTCCACCGCAAAGAACGATTCCCTCGGGATGGAGCAGTGCAACAGCCGGGTGCGGAAGCGACAGGCAGTCCTCTCAAGTCCACGACCATTTTCCCGTCATCGTCCATCGCCACGGTCCACGCGAGCGACCAGGCCAGTTCCTCGGCCCGGGCGTTCTGGAGTACCGGCCTGAGATATGCCATGAGCTGCGGGTCGGATGCAATAGGCAGCGGGATGCCCGCCAACTTTTCCCACCAGAAGGCCGTCGGGGTCCTGTCCGGGGAAAAAGTGTGTTTCCATAACGTATACGGGCCAGTACAATGATAATTCATGCGAAAGGATTGTATCCCTGAAAATCCAGAGAAAAGTGAGTATTATGTCATCGTCTTCCAGTTTTAGTCGAAGAAAAAATCCAGACGCTGCCACCGGATCTCCGGGCGGAAGCGATTCATTACATCGATGAACTCGTGAAGCGTTCAAAAATGAGATCCTCCAAATCGTTCCGGTGCGCTGCCGAAGGGACTCTTGCAGAGCTCGGTTCAAAGTACTCATCCGTGGATCTCCAGCATAAGGCCCTGGAATGGCGGGGAGCCTGATGTATCTTATCGATACAAATATTTTTTTTAGATCATTCCTGGATTGATGAAGTTTCATCCACTCAACACTATTTTTGGTTTTACATCCATTTGTGATACGAACCCAATCCGGAATGAGCAAAAGAGATAAACCGGGAAGGTATAGGTAAGGGTAATGAAGGTTCTTGTAAAGTTGGTCCCGGAGGAAAGGGGGGGCTTCTCAATATTCGCCCCTGAGTTCCCCGGCTGCATGTCCCAGGGTGAGACTGAGGAGGAGGCGATCCAGAACATCAAAGAAGTGATCCCCGTCTTTGTCGAACTGAGGAACAAACGGCAGGAAAACCCCCCCCACAAACTGGTGCCCTATACCCGGGAGATTGAGATCGAGGCATGAAACTCCCGGTAATCTCCGGACGGGAGATGGTAAAGGTACTGCACCGCAAGGGCTGGAAACCCTACCGACAGACCGGGAGCCACGTCATCATGCAGAACGCCGACGAAACGCAGGAAATCAGCATTCCCCAGCATCGGGAGTTATCGGCGGGAATCGTTCATGAATGTATCAGGGTCGCTGGTTTGACTGAAGATGATTTCTGATCTTCACTCCCAGACATCCACGACCTTATCTCCCTGCCGGACAAATTTCCGGTGTCTCCGTGCGACTGGCATGCCGGGGAACGCGAGGATTGATCTGAAAAAAACAAAAGACACCGGCAATGATTGAGAAAATTTTAGATCATGTGTGGACATGGGGAGAATTTTTGTCACACCCTATTCAGTTGGAGGGCAGGTCACTACCGGATTTTGACCGGTCAGAGAAGGGAAGAGTTGTTCCGGAGGATCTGTTCCGGAGTTCTTTCAGTGACCGGGAGTAACACTGCCCCGGCAACCCGGCAGGTGCAACCTTCTGGAATTGACGATAAAATGGCGATCCTGTCGGTGAATGGATCGTGATTTTTTTATGTTCGTGTAAACGCAAAGAAGTGTGTTGTAACCTACCACAAACACCTTGGAGCAACAAAAAAAATCTATCCGTTATGAAAGTATCCGCGAAGAAAGATGAGTATCCCTCAGTTGATTCGTGGAATTACGTCACGGTCGAAGGTTACTGCATGCTTAACATGGAATACGGCATGTGCAGCAGCCGTTATAATTACGAGTTAAAACCGGATGGATCCTTTGTACGCAGAAAGAACCAGCAGTACGATCCGACCGTGATCCCCGACCCTTTCCCCGACAACTGTCCACGATCCATCCAACCCTCCTGTATCGGGTGCCCCCATTTTGCCTGGTGCAAACCGGATCATCCCGGGAGAAGTGTGCAGAGCATCAGGCCCCGTACGATCAGATAATCCCTTTTTCCGGGTTAAAAAAAATAAAATAAAATTGCGATACTCCAACGGCTGCACGTTCTCCTGCGAGGCCGCCCCTGAAGTGCTGCCGGGTCGTACCGTGGGAATCCCGAAGGCTATCGTTCATCACGCATTCAGTAACTCCTCCCACCACTCTCCCCACCACACCATTCACCTGCCGCATCCGCTCCAGAATATTTTTCCGGGTCTCGCCCGCCCGAGTCCACCCGGCGGGAAAGTCTTTTTAGGATACATATCCTATTTGTCCCACATGCAAGTAACAAAAGTAAGACCGTACCTGTCCTCAGAAAACTGGAGGGAGATTAATGGATTGAGACAGGCCGGAGAAACCTTCGATGATGCAGTAACCCGGATCCTTGAGGAGAGGAAGAAGAAGCAGTTACATGCGGATATGCTGGCAGCCCGTGCCGAGGATGATTATATCCCGCTCGAATCCCTCACCGCAGTTCAGGCGATAAAAAAGGAGCGGGAACTTGCAGGTCAAGGTTAAACCTAAGGCCCGAAAGTATATTGAAAGCCTTCCGGAGAAGTCCCAAAGGATCATCGCCGAACATCTCATGCAGTTGGAAGACCTGCAGACCGCCAGAGATATCGAGCGCATTCTGGAAAATGACTGGAGGATGCATATTTCCCACACCTACACAGCGTTTTTCCATATCGAGGGAGATAACGTTTTCATCGATCTTTTCATGTCAATAGAAGAGGCACATAAGCGATACGGCCGGCTATAATCCACTGTTTTTTTAACTGACGCGGATATCGAATAGCAAATAAAAAAATTCCGAAATACCGAACGGGACGCGAAAAATCCAGATTACCCGAAAGAATCGTGTGCAGAGCGCCAGTGCGGACGCGGGGATCCCCGAACCGGTGTTCCAGGAAGACCAGGGCTTTTCAGTAATATTCCGGAAGGATATGTTTAACCGGGATTATCTCGTGCGGGAAGGATTATCGGAGCGGCAGATATCCGCAGTTCTCTATGCACGTGAGAACGGAAAAATCACCAACGCGGATTATCAGCGGATCGCTGATGTATCAGCAGCGACAGCACGGCGGGATCTCAAAAATCTTGTTGGCAGGAATATTTTAGAGATGAAGGGTGTCCGGAAAGGAATTTATTACGTCCTTAAAAACACCGTCCATACCTCAAGCACATGATGCGAAAATGACGCATATCTGATGAAAATGACGCATATTTGACGCACAAATGAAACTGTTGTGCATAGGTATCCCGGTCATTCATGTGAAGTGGGGCAGTCATGCCGGTTACCTCCCTTCCTGTCCTTCGTGTTCGTCGCCCGTTCGTCGCCCGTGCCCGTGAAGTTCGGGGCATTCCGGCCCGGATCCCCTATCCGCATTCTACCCTTCCAACATCCACCAGCCCATCCGGCAAAAGATCCGCCTCCCAATTGATGCTATTTCGCCATCTCATTTTACGACGTTAAAATTCCTCAAAAACCATCATTTCCTGTCGGTTTTCCGCGAATTCCTGTCACCGGGCCGGAAAACAAGGGGGACCGGGGCAAACATCAGGCTTCGTTTCCCGGAAATGCCTGGCCGGACACCGTGAGTCAACCGTGATCCCGGAGACCGGATGAGACCGGGTCCTGCCAGGATCGCGCGAGGAACTCTCCGACGTGAGGTCTCCACAATGGCCTTCGGAGCCCCATATCTTCGTTCTGCCAGACCCACATCCACCAACCCGTCCTGAAAAATGATTGCCCCCGGATTAGTGCTATTTCGCTATCTCATTTTACGGCGTGAAAACTGCTCAAAAGTCATCATTTCCTGTCGTTTTTCCGGGAATTCCTGTTGCCAAAACGAAAAAATGAGGTAATCGGAGCCCGAAACGGGCCTGAAATACCCGGTGTCAGCTCGGGTGCTTTCAGGGTGATCGTACCAGTCACCCCGAACATACAGATCCCGGAAAAAAGGGATCTGCCAGGGAGAACTCTCTCCCCGTGCCGTCACTTCTGTCCGCCCAAACCTGTTCCCCCGCGTCATGTCCCGGCCCGGGGGAGGGGTGTCCCGTCCCTGCCCAGCTCAATGACTGCGGAATTTTCGATCCGAAAGAACCGCAGAGTCTCGTACCGTGAATAGAGCCAGAGCTCCCGGCAGACCGGCCCGCCATCCGGGATCTCCCGGATCCGGTGGATCGGCTCACGATACAATTCCTCCACTTTCTGGATCGGCTCCCCGAGCCGTTCTGATCTCTGAACGGTCACCAGGATCACGTGGCCGCTTGTCGTGATCAGGATGTCAAGCGCCCGGTCTTTTCCCTGATCGATCAGGTGAACCGTGCCCCGCTGGCACGCGACCGTCTCTGCAATCTTACGCCCCAGTTCGGGATGCCGGCCCCGGGTCATCTGCTCTCACCGCCGCGTTTCCTGCCCGCCCGCTCTGACTGGTACTCGCGGTTTACCGGCCGGGTCCGGATACTCACCGTGTAGAAATGCCGCTGTGTTCTTTTTACCGCGACTCCTTCCAGGTCTTCCCCACAGGTCCTGATCTTCTGCATGATCACGTGCGGGATCAGAAAGAGCGGGATATCTTCCATGACTTCAGCCGGTCTCCGGGGCATCAGGACCGCCCCCGCTTCCCGATTGCATCCATTCTCTTTTCCAGCCGGGAAATTTTCCGCTCCAGCCTTTCTGCGATCCGCTCGTCGCGCTCGTAGAGCGCAAAGATCAGATCGATACTCCCCTCTTCCACCCGGCTCCCGTCATCTGCCGGCGCCACGGGAACCTGCGCCGGGGTTTCCGGCATCGCACTCCCCGCTCCTGCCCCGGGGCTGAGCACGCCAAGCCCGATCACGATCCGATCGCGGCGCTTCGGGCTCTTCCCCCTGCTGCATACCGGCAGTGATGCCGCTGCCCGTTCGAGTTCCTCTCCTGTCCCGGCCGCGCCGGACGCGATTACATCCGACCGGGCCACTGCCCCGTGATTTGCTGCTGATACTTCCATTTATCCATCACCATTTCCCTGGTCTTTTCCTTCGAAACCTCCATCCCTTTTTTTTAGCACCCGGTACCTGCTGCCCGGTACCGCGATTGTCCCGTTTAACGCCAGTCCGGGGAGAGATGTATCTCATGCAGCAAATTTCCCATCCTGTCATGAAGCGGACGGCAGGCTCTCCAACATCCGCATCAGGCAGGATCGATACACGTCAAGCGCCCGGACCGGCGGTCACCGACGTATGATAAAAACAGCGGGCAGAAGAGTACCATACCGGGTGTCCGCGTGCATTTTCCCGGCAATGGCGATCGGCTCGAACAATTCCTGTGGGATAACAAAAAACAGCCCGAACAGTCCGCACATGGTGATCATGGAGACATAGAAAAACTTCGCGATCCGGGCTGCCGCTTTCTTTGCGTACCCGAGCCTGCGGAGTTTCCGTGCCACCCTCGTGCAGAAATTCTGGAACATGCTTCCCCTTACCCATGGAGAACGACAGGTTCGTATTTAAATTACTGTGATGGTTATGGTTAGCTGTATCGGGATTTTTCTCACGTCCGCTTGAACATCTCATCCAGTTTTGCCCGGGAGAACCGGACCATGGTCGGCCGGCCGTGCGGGCAGGTGAACGGGCTCTCTGTAGCCCGGAGCTGGTTGACGATCCGCTGGCACTGCTCAAGCGTGCAGACCGTGCCTGCTTTTATCGCGCTCCGGCAGGCAATGATCCTAGTGATCCGTTCCCGGTCGCTGACCGGCCGGGTGGGATCGCTGTTTACCAGATCGCTTACCAGATCGTCAATCTGTTCTGTCCCCTCAATCTTTCCCATGATGGCCGGGACTGACCGTACAAGGAACGACCCGCCCCCGAAATCTTCGATCACGACACCTTCCTGTGCGAGCGTGGGAGTAAGTTCGCGGAGGATCGCTGCGTCCTTTGGCGGTCGGTGGATGATCGCAGGGACGAGCAGTTCCTGCGCGTGCCGGGCCGCCATGCTCCGGCTTACCTGTTCGTAGAAGATCCGCTCGTGAGCAGCGTGCTGGTCGATGATCATAAGTTCGCCATCGGGAGCGGCGGCAAGAATATAGATGCCGCCGACCTGCCCGATCACTTCCATCGCGGGCACGGCAGCAGTGACCGGGGGCACTCCGCTTGCAAGTTCTGTCTGCCGGAGCCGGTGATCGGTCGAGACAGTGCCGGTGTGGGTCGTTTCGGTAAGCGCAGACTGGATTGCGGTGCCCGGGTCGGGCGAGGCCGGTAACGGTGGTACCCGGGCCCCGGCACCGTACGGCTCCAAAGGTTCTGCAACTCCCGGAGCGGTCCGGACGGGTGCGATCCCTGCCCCCTCAAGTTCCCGGTTCTCCGGACGGGGTACGGCGACATCTGGGATCAGGTCGTTCTTCATGAGCGCCGAATGCACGGCTTCACGCACGGCATCCACGATCTCTTTTTCCTTCGAGAGCCTGACCTCCTTTTTTGTCGGGTGGACGTTCACGTCAACGAGCCGGGTGTCGATGGCAAGCGAGAGGAAGGCGACCGGGAACCGGTCCCGGGGAAGGAGTGTTCCGTATCCCTCCTTGACCGCAGCCGTAACCGGAGACGAGGAGATGTACCGGTCGTTGATCGCGATGAGGATCCGGTCGTGGTCCTTGCGCGAAAGTCCCGGCCGGGAGACAAAACCCGTGATGCGCATGAACGGCAGGTCGGAATAGACCGGCACCAGTTCGCGGGCGCAGTCGTTCCCGAAGATCCGGGCGATCGTATCGAGCGGCTGCGTGGTCCGGTCCGTGACCAGCTGCTCGCGGTTGTTGTGGGAGAACTTAAACGCGACCTGCGGGTAGGAAAGGAAGATCCCTTCGAGGATCCCGTGGATGCGGGCAAGTTCCGTGTTGAGGTTCTTCTGGAATTTTTTCCGGGCCGGCGTGTTGAAGAAGAGTTCCTCGACAAGGATACTTGTCCCTTCAGGCGCCCCGGTCGTTCCCTGCTCCTTTACAGTGCCGCCGAGCACCACGAGTTTTGTCCCGCCAGCCGTGGTGCTGCCCCGGGGTTTTGTAACGAGCGTCACTTTTGCGACTGCGGCAATGCTCGCGAGCGCCTCGCCCCGGAAACCAAGCGTGTGGATCTTAAACAGGTCATCAATTGCGGTAATCTTGCTTGTCGCGTGCGGGGCAAAGGCCAGTTCCGCATCGGCCGGCGACATCCCGCACCCGTCATCGGTCACCCGGATGGATGAGATCCCGCCCTGCACGGATGTGATATCAATCCGGATGGTGCGGGCCCCGGCATCGATCGCGTTCTCCACGAGTTCCTTGACGACTGAGGCCGGGCGCTCCACAACCTCGCCAGCCGCGATCTGGTTGATGGTCGCCAGATCGAGAACCCGGATCGTCCGCCCGCTTTCGTCCGCCTTCACCGTTCCGCCTCCTCCGGGTCGGTCTCACCGGACTTGTTTACAAGACTTTTAAGTTCGGCAAGTTTGGCGAGGGCCTGCATCGGTGTCATCGTGTCTGGATTCACCCGGGACAGTTCCGCGACCAACGGGTCCGGTTTTTCCGGCCCTGCACGCACCGGGGCACTGTCATCCACGAGCAGGATCTGGGTGTAGCGCTGGGGTTTTGCACCCGGGGCAACGGCCCGGTTGAGGGACTCGTTGAGGATCATGTCGGCACGGTCGGTCACTTTCTTTGGAATCCCGGCGAGCCTTGCCACATGGATACCGTAACTCTTGTCGGTCGCACCGGGGATGAGTTTCCTCAGGAAAACAACGTCCTGCTTTGTCTCCTGCACTGCGAAATGATAATTTTTCACCCGTTTTAACTCCCCTTCCATGTCGATGAGCTCGTGAAAGTGCGTGGCAAAGAGCGTCTTTGGGCCGGCAGAAGATTTGCCGTGCAGGTATTCGAGCACGGCCTTTGCAATAGAGCACCCGTCCACCGTGCTTGTGCCCCGGCCGATCTCGTCAAGGATGACAAGACTTTTCGGGGTCATGTTGTTGAGGATATTTGCGAGTTCAAGCATCTCGACAAAGAACGTGCTCTGGCCGCTTGCAAGGTCGTCGAACGCGCCGACCCGGGTAAAGATCCGGTCGATGATCCCGATGCATGCCGAACGGGCGGGAACAAAACTCCCGGCCTGCGCCATGATGCAGCAGAGCGCGACCGAGCGCATGTAGGTGGATTTCCCGGCCATGTTTGCGCCGGTGATGATCATGATCTGGGTTTTTGACCCGGAAAGGTCTGCATCGTTTGGCACGAACCCGCCGGCAAGACTCCGCTCGACCACCGGGTGCCGCACGTCCCGGCAGGAGATTGCATCGCCGTTATCCAGTTGGGGTCGTACGTAATCGCCGGCCTGCGCGACATCGGCGAGCGCGGCAAAGACATCGAGCGTTGCGATCCCGGTTGCAATCTGCTGGAGGGCGGGAATCTTTGCCCGGATTTGATCGATGAGCCCGGCATACAGTTTGCGTTCGAGCGCGAGCACCCGCTCGTCGGCGTTCGTGATCAGTGCTTCTTTTTCCCGGAGTTCGGGGATCGTGTAGCGCTCGCCGGTTGCCGTTGTCTGGCGGCGCTCGTACCGGGCCGGGACAAGAGAGACGTTGGTCTTACTCACGTCGATGTAATAGCCAAAGACCCGGTTGTACCCGATCTTCAACGATTTTATCCCGGTCTTCTCCCGCTCCTGCTGCTGGAGTTCGACAATCCAGTTCTTCCCGGAGTGCAGGATGCCGGTCATCTCGTCAAGTTCTGCCGAGTAACCGGGCCGGATCACGCCACCGTTCTTTGCGATTGCCGGCGGGTCATCGGTGATGGCCTTCCTGACAAGATCGATGACATCCGGGAGGAGAGAGAGCATGTCCCGGGATTCTGCCACGCGCTCCGGGACAGCAGGGCCGGGTGATGGTGGCGCTGCAAGGCATTTTTTCATCTCCGGGATTGTCGCAAGCGAGTCGGCAAGCGCCACAAGATCGCGGGGGCCGGCATTCCCGTACGCGATCCGGGCCGTGATCCGTTCGATGTCGGCGTGGTGCGAGAGCAGGCCGGAGAGCGAGAGGCGCAAGGCCGTATTTTTCACAAAATATTCAACCGCGTCGAGCCGGCCGTTTACCTGCGCGACATCCGTGAGCGGCCGGGTGAGCTGCCTGCGTAAAAGCCGGCTGCCCATCGGGGTCTTTGTCCGGTCAAGCACGGAGAAAAGCGTCGCGCCCCGGGTGCCGCCCCGGATACTCTCGTGTACTTCGAGATTGCGCAGCGTGACCGCGTCAAGCATCATGCTCTGGGCAGACGTCCGCACAGAAAGCCCGCTCACCTGGGGGAGTGCAGACTTCTGGGTCTCCTCTGCATAAGCGAGCGCGGCTCCCGCCGCCCCGACTGCTGACGGCATCGCGTCGCACCCGTAGCCGGCAAGGGATGTCGCCCCGAAATGGTCGAGCAGGGTGCGTCCCGCCCGGTCCGGGAGGAACCGGTCGTCGGCGTATGGCGTCACTACGACACCGTTCTGCTGAAGGGAGGTTCGCAGGTCTTCGCCAACGGTCGACGGGACAATGCACTCGGCCGGCCGGTACCGGGCGATCTCGGAACGGATATTCTCGACAATGCCTTCGGACGGGAGCGCCGATACAAAAAATTCTCCGGTCGAAATGTCAAGGAGCGCCACGCCCCAGTCGCCGCCTTTTGTTCCGGGTGCTACCGCCATAAGGTAGGCAGCGGCAGACGAGGGAAGCATCGCCGGGTCGATCACGGTACCGGGGGTGATCACCCGGACCACCTCGCGCTTCACGAGCCCTTTTGCGGTCTTCGGATCCTCGATCTGCTCACAGATCGCAACCTTGTAGCCTTTTGCGACGAGCCGCGCGATGTACCCCTCGCCCGCATGGTGGGGAACGCCGGCAAGCGGGATGCGCCGGTCACCGTTCTTTGACCGCGAGGTGAGCACGAGATCCAGTTCGCGGGATACGATCTCCGCGTCTCCTTCAAGCGTCTCAAAAAAATCCCCGATATGGAAGAACAGGATCGCATCGGGGTACTGTGCCTTGATCTCCCGGTACTGCCGCATCCCCGGGGTGAGGTTCCTGTCATCATCGGCCGCCGCACCGGTGTCAGAACAAGGCTCATTTTTCATCTGTATTACTGTTTTGCTATACGGGAGATTAAACCGTGTGGATCCGGTAAAGTGGCGCTCCCTTATTTTGTGTATACCGGTGATTATGGAGGGCGTCCCTGTTACGGGGAGTTCCGGTAAAACACGAGGGCCGGCAGCGACACGAGAAGTGCGACGATTTCGAAGGCAAAACCAATCGCAAGCCCGGTGCCAAACAGGTTAATGACCGTAAAAAAGATGCCGTTAACCGTCGGGATTCCCGTGGCAAGGATACAAAAACCGGCGATGATGAGGATCAGGATCCCGACGACTGCGTTTTTGAGGTCCTGCGTGCTCGGGGAAAATGAGAGAACAAGGCTCGTCACGAGATACAGATAGAGGAGGAACCAGCCGTTGAACGCAACAAAAAGATTCTGGTACAGGGTCCGGCCGATCATAACGACCAGAGAGTACACGGAGGCATATGAGTCCAGCGCCGGTATTGCAGAGAAAAATGTGCAGCCGGCATATGTCCCGAACACCCACGTAAGTGCGGCAAGTACAAGCGGGAGGAAAAAGAGTGGGGCCGTACTGATGATCACGTTCCCGAGAACGGGAATCGCCGGCTGCGTGTAGGAGACCACTCCCCCCTCTTTTGAGAGCAGGACAACTTTTTTTATTTTCGCGCCGGTCACGAGGCAGCCGATGATATGAGCACACTCGTGGACGACAACACCGGGTGCGCTCACGATAAAATAGAGCCACGGGAGCCTGAGTACACGCGCCCAGATGTGATCGAGCAGGCGCGAGAGTCCCATGACGACGAGTCCGGTAAAAATGATAACTATAAACGCAACCATTGCCGGCGACACTTTAGCTCTCCATGATGCAGTATGTCCGATGGCATCGGTAAAAAAGTGCATGTCCCGTTCAGGGATATGCCCGGTGGATAAGGTGGCTCTCTCCGGAAAGCCTTGACACGGGAATGCCTCCCGGACTCTCCCTGGAACCGCCAGCACCGCATTTTGATCCCGGAGACCATCCGGTAAACCGGCTTATCCGCGAGAAGAGCCCCTGCCGTATCCCGCATGCGTACAAAGCCGGTTGACTGGTACCCATGGGGCGATGAAGCGTTCTCCCGCGCCACTGGGGGCAGCAAACCGGTTTTTCTCTTGATTGGGTACCCGGCGTGCCACTGGTGTCACGTCATGGCGGACGAATACCTGGCGGACAAAAAACGGCGGATGACGTAGTGTAAAATTTAAAAAAAATGCAATAAACAGATAAAAAATTACAGGTTTTTCAGGGCAACAAGATCGCGGACGCCCACCAGTTTCCAGACAAGCGACCGCTCCTCTTCAGCAATCCTTGCCGGGGGATCGGCCGGGGAATGCCCGAGCGCGGCAAGAATGTTGCTGGAGAGTTTGCGTTCCACGATCAGGTTGACAAATTTTTCCCGGATAATCTTCTTCTCTATCGAGTCCTCTACTTCGTCAAGAAGTCCCTGCAGCGTGACAAACGTATAGGACGAGAGGTCTTTGGTATATTTCTCGATTTCCACCGACACATGCGGACTTTTCCTGAAATATTCCTGTTTCTTGCCGTACTTGGTGGAGAGGAAATACATGAATGATCCATCAAACACGTACAGGAACGGCGCGATGTAGGGGTATTTCTCTCCTTGAAATGCGATCCGGCAGACATATCCTCTCTCGATCAACCGGTCATATTCCTGTTTATCCATCCGGGGGATCTTTACAACGTCCATTAATTCGCTCCAATCTGCATTCAGGCAGAAAGATAATAAACCTTCGTAAATCAGCCTGCGAAGATTGCACAAGTGGCCGTGGCACAACCCTTCGGCAACAATTGCATTTCAGATCCCCTTACATGAACTCCCGCTAAGAGTAAGTCTTGTGCCGGGTCGTATATCCGCAAATCAAAAAGCCCGTCAAAAAAATCAGGGCACAGCGAAGGCGGATAGGAAACACCCCGCCGCCTTACCGCACGTACGGGTACCGTACGAGCAGGGGCTCCCCGGATCGTGATGCCTGTTCCCTGATGATCCGGCAGATCTCCTGCAGGCTCACGGGACAATAACCGAGGACCTCTGCGCTCACGTTGACCCGTTTTTTGGCAACATCGATGAACGGGAATGCGCGAAGGTCATTGTTGTGGTGATGGCCGTGGATGATCCAGCCGTCAAAATTTTTTGGTGCGTCGGCCGGGTCATGGACAAGAAGGAACAAAATCCCGTCACAGGTAAGGTTCGCCATCGGCACGGTACCAACAGAGAACGAGGTGTCGTGGTTCCCGGCAACAAACGTGATATTCCCGTTAAGGCGTGTCCGGTACTCCGTTTCCGGGCGTGCTTCCCTGCCGTACCGAAGGTCGCCAAGGAAAAAAACCCTGTCTGATGGTGCAATATGATAATTCCAGTTGTCGATGAGCACCAGGTCCATCTCTGCCACATCCGAGGGGTCAAAGGGGCGCGAGCAGTACCGTATGATATTTGCATGACCGAGATGGAGATCCGCGATAAGAAAAATCTCGTCCGGCCCGTGGACGACCGGGGCAGAGAGTTCAAACCCTGCGCTTCTTCGGTACAGCGCGAGGGTTTCCTGCCATGATCGGGGATCGTGGATCTCTTCCTGTGAAAGCCAGCGCTGCCGGAGAAGATCGTACTCACCGAGGATCTCATCGTTGTGCATGACCGTTATCCGGAGACCGGCGTCATCGAGCAGGACAGGCCGGATCGGGAGTGCGTGGTGCCGGTGCCGGAATCCGATCCTTTGTGCCAGTGCGAGAAGACGGGTGCGCAGGCCAAACGAAGCCGGGGTATCCCCGGGACAGCCGGCTGCACCGGTTTCCTGCGCGGCAAGCATGGATACGATCTCTTCGGATTTACCCGGGGGAAGAAGGTTTGCGATGGTGACATGGAACCATTTTTCTTCAGGCCGCAGGTCCCACACATTCAGGCTGACCGTGAAACGGGAAAGCGCCCGGGCAAGAGCCGCAGTCAGTCCGGTAAGCGCGGGGGAGGGACGGACGGAAAATGCGACAACGCCTCCGTGCATCCCCTCACGCCGCTCCCATCCATCGAGCGTAAACGGGATCGTACCGAACGTTCCTGCAATCGAACCGACGGTATCCATCAGGTGCTGTGCAGTATCCGGATCTTCGAGCGTGAAGGGGCCGTACAGGGTCACGTGCGGGTGCTGTTCCCGGTAGCGTTCTGCCCCGGACTTTTGCGTGATGGCGCGTGTTATCTCCTTTATCCGCCACCGGGTCCGGGCAAGACGGATCTCGACAAGATAGGTGTCGTCCATGAAATAATCGCCCGCTTGTACAGGTTTGTTTGCGGCAGGGGATTAAAAGGGTGCTCCGGAGAGCAGGTGGAAATCAGTTTCCATATATACCAATAAAAAAAAGTCTAACATCCATTCAGGTTTGATTACTGATGACTGAAGCAAACAGTAACAAGAATTCAATTGTTGAGATTAAGGACATCACTGCAGGAGTGGCGGCACTCGGGCTTCTGGGATATGGTATGCCAGGAGTCCTCACTGGACTTGCGAACGCCGGAATAATCCAGACCGGATCGATGGTCCTGTCCATGGCCATCTTCATGGGCGGATTTGCCATGTTCACAGCAGGCCTGATGGCATGGAAGAAAGGTGATACCTATAGCATGGCGGCCTATTGCTCGTTTGGTCTGTTCTGGTTCTCATATGCAGTACTTCTCCTCCTGCCGGTGCTCGGGCTCGCAAAAGATACCGGTGGTGCGGGTGCAATGGCTTCATATCTCGCTCTCTGGGGTCTCTTCACGCTGATTATGTTTATAGGATCTCTGAAAATATCACGTGCACTCCAGTTTGTCCTTGGGACGCTTGCACTCGTGTTCTTCCTCGAAGCCGCTGGCACTGCTACGGGCATCGGTATGTTCACCGTGATCGCCGGGTATCTTGAAGTAATCAGCGGCCTTGCTGCAATTTACACAGCCCTCGCACCGGTTCTTAACGATCTCTATGGCAAGATAGTCGCGCCACTGGGATAAGAGATTCGCGTGTCGGTTAAAAATATAAAAATTCAGGATTAGATCCCTTCCCTTTTTTTATGGCAATAATCTCGCGCCGGAAAATGTGTGCACTGGCGCTTTTAAAGTGCTCAATTCGTTGTCGGATGGGCTGATTCAAGTGGAGCGTAAAAAAATACCGGTTTAATGTTGCCTTAAGGGCTAAGCTCATTGAGATTGAGGACCAGAATATACTAGCAAGAATGCCGGAAAAAAGTTGTCAGAAACCTGTCTGTGCTCTTTTATTTGATATGGACAATACGCTCTTTGACCTTGTCGGGGCGCAGATTGCTGCATGCGACTGCGTGGTGCGCCACCTTGGTCACAGTGACGGTGACGAACTTTTCTCCTATTTCCTCAACACCTCCCACGGTTTTGAGTCCACGGAAAATATCCGGCAGTATATGCAGGAACGCCATATCCCGACAGACGGGATATATGACGAGGTCTGCCATATCTATGCAACAGAAAAACTCCGGTCCATTACCCCGTATCCCGGTGTAACAAAGACCTTGCGGGCAATCCGGGAGATGGGGTTTGCTATGGGCATTGTAACTGACGCGGAAAGAGCAGATGCTATCCCAAGGCTCGGTAAATGCGGGTTGTCACCATTCTTTGGCTGCATAGTGACTTTCGATATGGTCAGGGTAAAAAAGCCGGCCCCGGACCCGTTTCTAGCGGCGCTTGGTACGATCCGCGCACTACCGGAAGAAGCAATTTTCATCGGTGACAGCCCCCGACGGGATATTGAACCCTGCAAAAAACTTGGGATCCGGACAGTGTATGCCCGGTACGGGGACCGGTTCTCGAAGACCCGGGACTATTCGGGTGCTGATTTTGTCATCGACCACATGGATGAACTCCTTGAAATTGTAAAAGGTTTGCCGGTATCCTGACCCGGATCCTGCTTATGGTTATCGCAATCCGGGTAAACACACGCTCTCCATTTATACGAGTGCGCCGGAAATCCTGCATTGTGACGGTTTTCGCAGGGAATTACGACAAAAAATTAAAAAAGCCACAGGTACCATTAAAAAAACATGTTTGTTCCAACGAGGATCTTTTTTACCAAGGGGGCAGGAATCCATAAAGATCGTCTTGCGTCGTTCGAACTGGCGCTCAGAAAAGCCGGTATCGAAAAATGCAACCTCGTGTATGTGTCGAGCATTTTTCCGCCGAAATGCAAACACATTCCCTCCCGCACCGGTCTTCGGGAACTCCAGTCCGGCGGCATCACGTATTGCGTGATGGCAAGAAATGAGACAAACGAGCCAAACCGGCTGGTCTCTGCCGCAGTCGGGCTTGCACTCCCAAAAGACGTTGAGGAATACGGGTACCTCTCCGAGCATCACGCATATGGTGAGATACAGGACAAGACCGGGGAATATGCCGAGGATCTTGCGGCAACGATGCTTGCGACAACACTCGGTATCGAGTTTGATGCGAATGCCGCGTGGCAGGAACGGGAACAGACCTATAAGGCAAGCGGCAAGATTATCCGGACAAAACACGTCTGCCAGTCTGCGCAGGGTGACAAGAACGGGTTGTGGACAACCGTGATTGCCGTCGCGGTTTTCCTGTAATCTTTACCCTTTTGGGAACCTATCCCGCATCTTTTTTTATCCTTACAGATGAGCCGGTTATTTCCCGGAATCCTCGGAAGTTCGTGACCCGATCGTTTTTTTGTAAAACCTCAAGCGGATAAGTTGAGGTTTTTTCCGGAAACGATCATGGAAGTACCCCCACCTTTTGCGGACAATGGTGATCGGGGCGATCGATTCTGAGATGATCGGTCCGATCATTTTTTTTGCGGAGCACAACGCAGGGGGAGGGGGGCTACCCCTGATCCGCGTGTGCTGGATGTCGGCCCGACCATTTCTGAAATTGGCCGGACCGATCGGTTTTGAGAATGATCTGACCGACCATTCCGTCTCGTCAGAGACTCCAGTGGAAGCGAATGTTGTGGCACTGGAATAAAAGAGGCCGCCCCGACCGATTTTAAAATCGATCGGACCGATCAATTTTTTTTCGGAGCGGGAAGTGGGGGAGGGGGGGTGACCAATTTTTTTGGAGGCGGGGGGTGGGGGCGATCTTTTTTGGAAATTGCCGGGTCGCGAGCCGGTCTTTTCCTGAGAATCTTGTGCAGCTGATCCGGATATTTTCCGGAATCTCCGGTTCGTGATGCGGATTTTTCCGGAAATCTCCGGGTCCGGCCGGAAGATCCGGGTTGTGTGGAGGGGATGTCGTGGGGGCTGACGGCCCCCACACCCCCACGAACGAGGATTGCCGCCGCACCAAAAAGGGGCGCCCCCGCGGCGGATCATCCGGACGACCGGCGCCCGAGCGAGAGGCCCGATGAAGTGCCCTGGCGACTTCGGGCATCAGCGATGGGGGGAGGAATCGCGAATGATATTCACAGTTTTCTCCAAAAAAATACGCCCGTAAAACCGTCCGATTCCACAGGAAGTGGATCGGGGCGATAATATCGCGTTATTTGCAAAAATAAGCCCAAATTGAGCCCTATATAATACCCTTTGCCGCCTCATATTCGCGTTCTGGCAGCGGTCATTTTCACCATCAACAGAAAACCCATCCGGGTATGAGATCTGCCTGAAAAACGCGTCTATGTAAACGTTTTAATTCACCCGATTGCCAAAATAAGGTTGATTTGGGGTTATTTAGGAACGGAGGCCAAATTGGGCTCCGATCGGATCCCGAAATGGTGAATCCGGGCTCAAATCTGGCCCGGATTGGTGTAGCCCGGATCAGGTGGATAAGGGTAATCAACCATACTCCTTCGACGCGAGAATGCTTTTGCCGGGAGTCAGGAAAAGATCCGCTACACTCTAGAGCCGGAGAGACAAACAACTTCGAAAGGAAAGAGAAATTTCCCCACAGGAATTTTTTAGTGAGCCGCTGAACCAGAGCGATGCCTGACGCGAGAAAACGCGTCGTACGAGTACGGGAATTTCCCGGCCCGGCCGGCGCAAGAGGGAATGTATGAGTTGTAAGTTTGCGAAAAATGTCTCCGGAGGTTGCGCTTAAAAAATAAGGATCCCCTTCACGGCCGGTGAATTCCTCATCATGTGTAGTATTAATCACGATTAGGAAACGTAATGAGTCGCCGGGACAGGAGGAGTTTCGCGGGGGATGTTCGTGTCAAACCACAACCGATCTCAATCCGACCGACCCCGCACCATCCTCAACAAGAGAGTAGATATAATTTTATGTGTATATACTAAAACAACAAAATATCCAAGGTGAATCTATGGCAAAACCAATTGAGATCGGGCTTGTGCTCGAAGGTGAGGATGCACGAGCGTTCCAGAAGTACCTGGAGCACCCGACATTTACCCGCGACGGCCTCGATCTTATGCGTGAGGCAAAACGCGATGCCGAGCACGCAGGGCTTGACTAAACGCCGGCCTCATAATGATCGCCCCCATCCCTTTTGAGGATCTTGAATTTGTTCTTTTAAATGCCGGCCATGATCTATCCGGATTTCACTCGTCCGAGCCTGAACTCGATGATTTTTTAAAAGAGGACGCACTCGTTAACCAGAACAACCTGATTTCCGTGACGCGGCTGGTACTTCTTAAGGGAGTCGTTGTAGGATATTTTACGCTCGTTAATGACAGCATTGAAGTGAGGGCTGTTGAAGAGTGCGACCGCGAGGAGAGTTATCATTTCCGGAAATATCCGGCAATCAAGATTGCACGGCTGGCAACGCACAGCGATTATGAACGGTTCGGCATCGGGCGGAGTATGCTGCGGAAGATTTTCGCTGTCTCGATTACGCTCTCCCATTATATCGGCTGCCGTATCATCACGGTCGATTCAAAGCACAGTGCGGTCGATTTCTACAAGAAATTTTCCTTTAAACAAGCCATCAGATCTCCGGGGGAGACCGTCCCGCTGTATCTCGATCTAAAGAATGCACTCCAGCGGATCTCGCCGGAATCGTAACGGTATTGTCAAATGTCCCGTGATATAAAAACGCTCAATGAGATCAGGATCCAGGGTTTTGATGTGCTGGTGAAAAACCTTGGGCCTGCGGATGCGATCCGGTTTATCCAAAGTTATACCCACGGGAGCGGGGATTACACAAAAGAGCGCAAGAACTCGCTCGAAAAGGATTTTGATACGGTTGTCAACGGGATCATGGAACACCGGAAAAAGAGATCCCGGACGTAATTTTTTTCGTCCGTGCTCCATTACTCCGATGCAGGGGTTATTTTTTCCGGGATTATTTTGTCATGAAAATTTTGAAAACTTCAGACGATGGAGCCGGCAAAAGGAAATTCGAGTTTGGAGTGCAAAATTTTCATTGCTTTGGTGCGAAGTCTTTGTCTTCATGCGGGTTTTTTTAGGAACCGGCCAGAGTCTGCCGGGATGGAAAAGTCCGTCCGAGTAAATGACAAAACTGTTCCGGCTTTCACGCGTTCCGTTGCTGGAGTATAACGACCATGCGAGCTGGACGACCCGGGGCCATTTTTCGACGGGGTCGTTTGTTGCGGAGTGTTTGGGGAGGCCGGTGGTCTCGGTGTCGAGGAAGAGGAACATCCGGGATAATTTTGGAGGGGATGGTATTTGGGGTTGGGGGTTTGGTTTTTATTAGGATTTTCTTGGATTTGAATATTTAAAATCTAAATCTGAAAGAGCCCGAATTATTTCAGTGAAGAATTTTTCATACGAATTGAGATATTGTAGCATAAAATCCTCTATCCCAATATAACCCTGTGGAGAGGGATACTTCAAAGTACAATCAATAGTTTTTTCACCATCGATAGTATTCGTAATGCTGATATAACTCCCAGAATCGTTAAAAAATGGGGATTTTTCCATTGCTCTTCGTTGTCTAGTATCTGGAATATACGGTGGAGGGATTTCCGGGATTATCACAGGATAAATAATGATTTGTTGAACGCCATTGATAACTCGCCTTTCGTATCCACATGATGTGGAAATAATTCTACAATGGACAAAATGATGTCTATACTTACGAAGCCTGTCAAGCCAGTCAAGATTTCCTCGGACTTCATCAAATATCAGGCCTCGATTATTTCCATTATTTACAAGTCTCATTAAAGTGCGTATACTACTACAGTTTATCCCTGGAAAGTGAAGCGAGCAACCGAGAGCAAGAAAGTCAACCGAACTTTTGAGAGCCTCAAGAAAAGCGGATAATTCAAAAATATAATGATCCGCAGAATAAGATAATTTGACATTATACGGTCCATTATCCCCAATATCTTGCGTATTAGGGGTTTGTGCAAATTCTTCATGTTCATTGAGAAATCTTCTAACATTATTATAATGATAAAAAGCCGCTCGATATTTCCGGAATGAGTGCATAAAAATTGTTTCATAACTTTCTTTGTCATGTTCCGATTTAAACATCGCAATTGAGGAAACGGGAGCACTATCAAGTTTTTTAAAATAATTATCCAGAGTATCGAAAATTTTGTCAGAACTCATAAATATCTCCCAAAATTAACATTCTCTTGCTAATTTTTTTGGCATACATGGTATGCTATTTCACTACGATTGCATGAATATTCTCGATTTTGAGAATCAATAAATGAAATCGCTTCCAAAATCGGTGTGAAAATGCAACTAATTTTTCTTTGTTTTAGTGTTTGTTCATCTTCCATGGAATAATCGCGTTTATTCTTCCGGCCGTGCATGTGCCATTTCAATAAGTTTTCCCGCGAGCCCGCGCACCGCCTGCCATGCCGGGCTGTTGTCCGGTATGCCGGAGACCGGGGTCGCTGCAAGATCGGCGGCTTCGACCGACGGGTCTTCCGGGATTGTGGCTATCGGTTTTTCCTCACCGATATCCACGGGTGCCGCACCGGATTTGTACCGGTTGAAGACCACGTGGATCCGTGACTGTTCAAGCCCGAGCTGGGTGGCAATCTCCCGTATCCGTGCGATGGTCCGCAGGCCCCGGGCCCCGGGATCGCTCACGATTAACAACACGTCCGGCTTCCCGATCGTGCCCCGGCTGATGTGCTCCATGCCGGCCTCGGTGTCGATCACGAGGAACCGGTAATCGCGTTCGAGCTGCTGCATGCACTCCGAGAGAAGATCGTTTGCGAAACAGTAACAGCCGGTGCCCTCGGGCCGGCCCATTGCGACGAGATCGAATCCCTTCGATTCCACGAGCGCCTGCCGGAACCGGAACCGCACGTAATCGTGCCGGTTCATGCCCGGGGGAATATTCCTCGTGAAGGCTTCTTCGCGCATGCTCCCCAGCGTCTCTCTGACCTCGACCCCGAGGGCCTCGTGGAAGTTCGCGTTCGGGTCGGCATCCACGGCAAGCACCGGGCTCTCGCCGGCAGCGATGAATGCCCTGACAAGGAGTGAGCTGAGGGTAGTCTTGCCGGTGCCGCCTTTTCCGGAGAGTGCAATGGTAAACGGGCGTGTAGTCATGGTAAGGACCTCATAAGAAAAATCAGGGAATCTTTGCTTCAGCCCGGATCCTCCGGGATATTTCGGCTGCGGCCCGCTGGATCGCAAGAGCACCGTTCCGGTCCGCAAACCGGATCCCGCAGCTCGGGGTGATCAGCGATTGCGCGTCAAAGAGTTCTACCGGCACCTGCTTTGTCAGCTGGGTGCGTATCGCGCAGTATTTTTCGTACAATGAATCGACCGTCTCGCCGGCAAAGAGTTTGTACTCGGCTGGGACGATCCCCCATGCAACAACACCGCCCCGTTCCATGTATTCCCGGATTGCATCGGAATAGAGGAGGAATTCTTTTGCGGTCGCGTACGCGTCAAGGGAGATCACCGAGGGGTCAAGGCCCATGATAAAACCCCAGTCCGTGTTCGAGCAGCAGTGGACGCCGAGACCGCCTTTAACAAGCGACGCGATATCGTGCCAGCCTGAGCGCACGGATTCCTTGTCGAGCGGCACGACCGATGAGCCAAGCGAGGCAAAGTACGGTTCGTTTAAGACAACGAGCGTCTCCTTGACACCGGTCCGGGCCTGCATCTCGTTCTCGCACCAGCGTGCCTTGAGCGCGATCATTTTCGAGAGGACATCGGCAAGCTGGGAATCGTAATAGATCGGGCGTTTGTCTGCATCGACCACCTGCATCCCGAAGGTGACCGGCCCGGTAACCTGGCATTTGAGTACCTGCGCCTGCGGGAACTGCCGGGTCATCATCTCGGTAAATGCAGATGCATGCGAACGATCAAGGCCGTATGGTGAAAAATTTTCTTCGACAAAGTCCAGGTACACCTGCTCCATCGCGGCCGTGTTGTCCCGGGTGCTGTCGTACAGCAGTCGGTCCTCGCGGATGAGCTGGCCCGGGAGCTGGGCGGAGTCGTTAAAGACAATACTTTCAAGCAGGCCACGGTCCGGGAGCGTGGGGGCATAGGGGAATTCAGGGAAGATGTCAAGGACGTCACTGCACGCGAGCACCGGGTCGGTATGCGGGAGGGCGCCGACACCGGTTGCGCGTGAATTCGGGGGCGGTATCATCCGTGACATTCAGGTCACCTCTTTTTTCTCCCGGATGGATTCAAGGAGTGCCTGGACCCGGGGGAAGAGAGAGAGATCGGTGTGCGGGAGGAATGCGCTCGATGTGTACTCGTCCATGAAAGACGGCTCTGCGTTGAGCTCGATATAGGCGATCTGGCCCGCGATCCCGTCGAGAAGTTTCCGCTTCCTGCGGTTGATGAGCGCGAGGTTGGCTCCTGCCACGGCGCCATTACCGATGTTTTTGATCCGTTCGAGATCGATCTCCGGGATCAGGCCGGCGATTGTCGCGTTCTTCTTGTTGATGTAGTTCCCGAAGGCACCGGCAAAGTAGATGGTGGCGATATCGAGCCGGGTCACGCCGGCCTCTTTCATAAGGGTCACGCAGGCGGCATGGATGGATGCCTTGCTCATGATAAGGTTCTTGATGTCGTTTTCCGTGATCACGATATCTTTTGCAATATCGGTCTCGCGCGACCACGCGATCACATACTCCGGGAAGTGTGCGCCGGCGCGGATCCGGGGATTTTTGATCTCCATGTTGATCCGCCCGGTCCGGTCGATGACCCCTGCTACGAGCAGTTCGGCAAGGATATCGATGAGGCCGGAACCGGTGATACCTTTGGGTTTTGTCCCGTTGATCGTGGAGAAGGTGGGGTCAAGGGTGACCGGATCGATCGTGATCTTCTCGATGGCGCCGGGGTTAGCCCGCATCCCAAAGAGCACCTCGCCGCCTTCAAGCGCCGGCCCGGCGGCGCCTGCGCAGGAGAACATCCATTCCTTGTTGCCGAGTACGACTTCGAAGTTTGTCCCGATATCGACAAGAAGCGAGATCTCCTCGTTCTCGCCCATGCCGCAGGCAAGGATGTCGGCAATAATATCGCCCCCGATAAAGTCGCTGACGGCCGGGAAGGCAAAGAGCCCGCAGTTCTTGTTGCAGGTTAATCCAATCCGTGCGGCAGCAACCGAGAGCGCCCGCTGGACTACCGGAACATAGGGTTCCTTGATGATGTATGCCGGATCGATCCCGAGCAGCATGTGGGTCATGACGGTGTTTCCCGCGACAACGACCTCGTAGATATCCTCCCGGTCGATCCCGGCGGTATTGGACGCTGAGGTCAGCGCGGTGTTGATACTCTCAACGGCAAGCGACTGGAGTTTGTCGATCCCGTTCTTCTGCGCATAATTGACGCGGGCAAGGATGTCCTCCCCGCAGCTGATCTGCCGGTTATAGTTGGAAGCGACCGCGGCCACTTTTCCCGTGATAAGATCCCAGAGGTACGCGACAACCGTGGTGGAGCCAAGATCGACTGCCGCCCCGTAGAGCCGGTGGGAGGTGTCGTTTTCCTGGAGATCGATGAGCCGGTAGCCCCCGGGCACAAGAGCAATGGTGCCGGTCACCTTCCAGTCGCTGTGCCGGAGCAGGGCAGGGATCTCGCGCATCACTTCGAGCGGTGCGTACATCTTCTCAGCGACCGGGCCGCCCCGTTTCTGGATCCCCCAGAGCAGCCGTGAGAGATCCGGCGACGGGTCGGCAAGGGTCGGTGGCTGGAGTTCGACATAATATTTTTTCACGGACGGGTGGAACTCGATCTCGGTATCAATACCGTTCACGAGAATCTTCTGTTCCTGGATGAGCGTACTTTCGGGAATTACCACCGCGAGATCGCCCTGGATGGTAGTCACACAGGCAAGACAGGCGCCTTTTTTGAGTTCCTCTTCAGTAAAGAACCGGCCGTATTTCTGCCGGTCGAACTCGGCCTTGCCGGACTGCACATAGACCACGCATTTGCCGCACTTACCTTGGCCGCCGCAGACGACATTCATGTTGATGCCGGCACGCTGGGCCGCGTCAAGGATGGTCGTCCCGCGGGGGGCGACGATCTTGTTATACCCGGGGAGGAAGGTAACTGTGCGCATTTAGGGTTTCCATTCCTGGTGGAGGAATTCGCCGATCTCCGCCGCGTCCCGGGGCCCGACAAGCACTTTCCAGCCGGTTGCCTCTTCTATCCGTCCCGAGAGGGGAGCGGAGTACCCGGGGATGATCAGTTTCCGGTGCGTGACCTCGCTCTCGACCCCGAATTTCTTGATCGCGTCCCGCACCAGCGTCTCGTTGAGCTTCCCGGCAGCAACGGCGGTGAGCACCGAGAGTCCTTCGGTATCCACGATCAGCATGAAGCAGGGGACCCGGCTGGATTCAAGGTATCCCTGGAGCGTGAAATACGTAAGGGAGAAATTGACCGTCATGAGCACCGGTGCATTCTTGCCCGGCGTGCCGACCCGGTACAGCCCGGGGTTCATCTGGATGGGTTTCTGCGGGTCGGTGTAGATATTCTGGCGGAGAGTGAGCGCGGCCTTTGCAGAAGCCGGGGCGAGCGGGGAGGTGACGATAACGGATGCATACTTGACAATCCCGAGGGCAATGGCAGCATCTTCATCGGCAAAAGCGGTTGCATCCAGGTACACCGGGTACCCGAGATCCGGGACCGCCCGGGTAATGGCAAGCTGCCGGATCGCGGTCGACCGGGTAATGAAATCGCCCAGCGTCTTTGGGGCAGGATCGATGAGGAGGGTTGTGACGCCTTCCGCGACGCAGTCTTTTGTCAGTTGGGCAAGAGCATCAAGGGCAGGGGCCCGGATAACGAGCCGGCACCCGTGCTGTTTTGCAAGGGCGCACATCTGTTTGTAGTTTTCCGGGGTTGCGGCACAGATGACCGGGTGGTAACTCCCGCACAGGACAAGGGCCGCAGCAAGGGCCGCCGGGTTATCCGATACAAGGACTTCGGGGAGACCGGCGGTTTTTTCTACGGCAGCAACGGCCTTTGCATAGGCTTCAACCGTGCCGCTCGTGTTGACAATGGCAGTCCCGTTGAATTTTAAATCGGCCCCGACCCGGGTCAAAGTCTCGTCGCGCACCCGGGCCGTGACTGCCATAATCTCTTCTTCGCTCTCTGTATCCAGAACCCTGAACATGATACCCGGGGGATGGTAGAAAGTCTTGTCGTGCCTGTACAGGACAAATTCTTCGCCAACGGCAAACGAACGTTCGCCGACCCCGAGTTTTACCTGTTTTATCGGTGGCCGGGTTGTTGCCCCGAGAACCGATTTTGCGTTCTCATCAAGGTACGGGCAGAGCTCGATATCGGCTTTTCCGGCGGCAAGTTTCATCGCAAAGGTCAGGCAGGTCGGGTCGCCGCACTCCTTGCAGTTCTTCTTTGGCAGGAGCTTGTAGATATCAAGGGCTTTGAGTGCCATGTTCAAGCCCCCGACCGGGTGACAAGCCCGGTAAATGCCGCCTTCAGCCGTTGTACCGTGTCCGGGTGACGGACGCAGACGATCTCCGCCCCGGCAACGGCAGCGGCAAGGCTGGTTGCAAATTCCCATTCAACCGCCGTAGCATTCCTGACTTCGGGGTCAGCTTCGCGCACCTCTTTAATGGTGAGTGAATCCGACGGGGCGCAGATCATCGGCATCGCGAGATCCGTATCCCCTTTAAGCGCAGAGAACCGGATCCGTTCCATTGCTGAATACGAGTACTCGAACCCGTAGCCGAGCGCACCGGTGTAGGGATCGATGACAATGTGATCTTTCTGGACGCCGATCTCTTTTAAGAGGATATTGAGCTGCTTTGCGAGGTTGATGTCGATGGGGGACTGGGCGATGATCGAGTGATTATACGCGAGGGCAGCAGCAGCAATGCTCCGGTACCGGCCGGCCTCGGCGGTTCCGAGCAGCAGGCGCTCGCCCTGCCCGGTCTCCCCGCACTTCTGGAATACCTCGCTGTCGATCTTTGGCTCGTTGCTCCCTTCGATAATGAGTGGCAGGGTAGTCGATGCAAGAACGGTTTCGACTGTTTTTCCGAGCCCCGGGACATCGGAAAAATCCCGCTGCCGGGTGCTCGTGAGGCAGAGCCGGACAAGATCTGCGCCATAGGTTGTTTCCGCTTCCTTTGCCCACGCGCCGGGATCGTGAACGAGATCCCCGCAGAACTCGTTAACAATCGGCGACCAGGACCTGGAGTCGTCGCAGATCTCAAAGGCGATGAGCGGCGAGGGGGATACGGTATCTTTTTCCATAAAAGGCAGGGTTGTTCCCCCGCCGATCCGGTACGTGCGTGACCGGGTGCCACCCTCTGCGCGGGTTGCGCCAAGAACGACTTCTCCAACAGTGCTTGTCCAGCCAAAGTTCAGGTCAGGTATCATCTCTCGCCTCACATCAGGGGTTTCATGGTAAGTGCCGGGTGGCCGACTTTTGAGAGGAACGTGGTAAGATCCTCGATAGTTGCTGCACTATTCTCATCGGCAATTTTTTCGAAGAGATCAGGGTGTCCTTTTGCCGCAAACAGCGGTACAAGCCGGGGTTTGAGTTCCTCTTTTAACTGTGCCGGCATCCAGACAAGGCGCTCGATTCCTCCTTCTCCCTGAAGGAACCGGTCCGAGAGGATATAATTTTTCGAGATCCCGGCAAACCCCGGGGTCTGGGCACCCCCTCCGATGGTGCCGGCAAGGGTTGAAAAGGTCATGCCCGAGGGGGTCATCCCCTTGTATTCCCGGTTCACGACCATGATCCCGTTCGCCTCCGGGAGCATCAGGGCGATGGCCTCGAAACACCCGCAGCAGGTCATGGGAAACTCCATGACGCTGTAGAGCGAGCAGCGCTCGATCTCACCGTGGCTCGCTTTTTTCACGAACCGGTTCACACCTTCGAACTCGCCGTTCTGGGCATTCACCAGTGCCCCTTTCTCAACCGGCTGGTTTGCACCCGATGGCGAGATCTCGTAGGCAATCTTCCCGTCAAGCCAGCTGATCGCCCCGCAGAGAGCCGGTCGCTCCGGTGTGATCACGCAGACATGGTTGGGAGCAAACGTCTGGCAGAGCGTGCAGGAATAATAGGTATCGACATCGTTGTCGCGCATCCCCTTGATACGGGCATCGCGTTCCTCGTATATTTTCTCTGCCTCCTTTTTTCCCGCGAGCACTTTGTCCTGATCGGTAATGAGGGTCACGGCAACCGCATCGAGAAGCTGGGGGAAATCCATCCGGAATTTACTGGCAAGGAGTTTTCCCAGGTGTTCGATCTTTACTCCTTTCGTGAATGCTTCCTTTGATATCCGCACCCAGATGAGATCCCGTTGCGCGACATGCCACGACCCCTCGCCGTAATTAACAAAATTGTGGATCCGGCGTTCGAGGACCGGCTCGTAATCTTTCTTCATCGTTTTCCCGGCCACCTCGATTACGATACCCAGTGGGTAGGCTGCGCCTTCCTTCATGGCATCGATCTCCGGTCCGATCACGGTTACCTTCCCGTCCTCGATCTCACCGGGATTTCGCATCCGCAAAAGTTCAAATGCCGGTGAGCGGCCTCCACCAAACTCGACCTGCATCTCCTCTTTCCGGATGCTTTTTCCCTCAAACGCAGGGGAGCAGGCCATGGGGATGGGGATAGCGGTCACGGTAACCCGGATCCCTTTCAGGTCCATGCCGGTGCGTACGACATCATCCGGTGTAGCAGGTGTCCAGTCCCCTCCTTCGTACCCGCCGAGCGAGAGGATCGGGAATCCCAGCACGCGCATCCCGTCAACAAATGCAATATCCTCGTCAGAGAGTCCGGGAAATACTATCACGATGGCTTTGGCCCGTTCTGCTGCATAGGTGAGCAGCCGGTTAATATCGCCCGGGGAGACACCGCCAAACATCATCGCGACCCGTGCAACGATATCAATAAAATGAACGCTGTGCAGGGGTTTTGAACCAAGGGGGATAAGACGATAATCGAGGCCCAGTTTTACGCCGGCGGAAGAGAGGGATGGGATGACACCGCCGGAAAGGAACGTAAGCATGTATTTTTCCTGGAGTTCACGGCAGATCGCAGCAGCGCTTTCTGCGCTTTTCGGGGTGCCGACAAGAAGTGCAAGCCCAAGGATGCTCCCGTCAACAAGTGAATAGCCGAGTTTACGGATCACCGTGTCGCTGATAAATCCCGTATACGGTGCAGGTTCATTTCCATTAAGCGCAGTCGCCTCCGCAAGCAGGCACTCGGCTGCAACGAGCGGATTGCTGCTCGTTTTGGTAAAAACATCTGATGCCGTGCTGCGGTCATGCACCGCGATCCCCGTCAGGGCATACGATATTGGAAGATGGTATGCGGTATCCTCGTAGGAAAATTCACGGGATATCGTAGCTATTTTGTTTTTCAGTTGCTCGTTTCCGGTTTTTTTGGCCAGCGTCACGTCGGTCAGGAAGATCCCCTCCAAGTATGGGTTACTGCGCAGCCATACATATAGTTTCGTTATTGGTGCAATCCCCTCCCTGTAACAGATCCAATCCGGGTACGCGGGATATCCCCTGAAAAATTTTTAATAGCAATAACAATATTTATTCCCTCACGGAGATATTCTCTTTAAGGTGAGGGTAAAAAATGCATTCCAGTAAAATTAGGGGGATTTTTCCCGCGGTTCTTCTTCTGATTGTCCTGTCATTGTGTATGATCCCGGTATATGCAGGGGATGGAATTATATCCATCACGTACCGGGGAGCCGGTGGTTACTATGTCGGCGACAGTATTGCATTTGACGGGAAGAACACACTTGGCAATATGACGGTGATAAAGATTACCGGCCCCGGGCTCCCGGCTGAAGGTGTCCCGCCATATAACCTGACCGATGTACCGGGAACAGGTAACACGGCAGAAACTGGTCCATCGGGATCATGGGCGTTTTACTGGGACTCCTCTCGTGCAATAGGGATAAACAACCTGTATACCACGCGGTACACCTTTACGGCATTTGATCAGAGTCACCCGGAAATTACCACTTCAACATCAGTCATGCTTAAGAAACCGGAATTTTATGTGTCGATGACTCCTAACCCTGCAAGCCTTGACGAGTATGTTCAGATAGTAGGGGAAGCAGAAAACGGGGCCAGTTCTATCGTGATTAATGTGGTGGATGCTTCTGGAAACAAAGTCCACACGTTCACCTCTCCATTAAGCGACAACGGGTTCTTTAATTACGGCTTCCACGTGGATATGCCTCCCGGCCAGTACACCGTCACGATTAGCAGCCCGTCCATGCTGAACAGTCTCACCAAGACACTGACTGTTTCTGCAACGAAAGTAACGGGGACCACTTCGGTAACTGCCCGTACGACTCCGATTGCGGAGGCCAGTACCAATGTGACTGCAGTTTCAACCGTCCCACCATTATCCCCTACAATAACACAAACCGCAGTTTCGCCAGATGCCGGCACTCTTGCTATCTCATCGAAACCGACGGGCGCAACAGTATATCTTGATTCCGTGATGGTAGGAAAAACACCCCTGACTCTTAATTCAGTCTCGCCCGGGTCACACACGGTAGAGATCAAATCACCCGGATATCTGTCCTGCTCGATCGATGTGGTCGTTTCTGAAGGTAAACCAACGGTGATTTCTCCTGAAATGGTGAAGACTCCCTTCGGACTCCCGCTTTCACCGCTGACGGTAATTGTCGGCTTTATCGGGGCAATGGCCATTTTCTGGGCAACAGAGCGTAGAGGAAAAAATAACCGGTAACCTCCCGGGTTATCTCGCAGGTGTCCGCACCTGCATCATTTTTTATTTTTTTACCGTAACCTATAATGAAAACAAGTACCTATTTTATTCCTGCAAACGGGGTCAGCAATTGTGACGAAATTTGGTTTTATCGCACATATGCCGGATGAACCCGGTTCTCTCGAACGGGCTGCCGGAATCATCAAGAAATATGAGGGCAATATCAATCGTATCCAGTATGATCGCAGGATCGATCCCTGCACGGTATTTTATGAGGTTACTGCATCCGAAGAATCCTATGCGCGAATCACCAGTGATCTTGCGGCCATCGGATACCTCCAGACATCCTTAAAACCACTGAGCTTTCTTAAGTTTTCCGTACACCTTCCCCATACCGCCGGTTCCCTCTGCCAGTTCCTGAAATATACCACAGATTCCGGTGCAAATATCGGGTTTATCGATTTCGATGATACCGGACGACACCCGGATCGAGTGACGGTCAGCCTGAATCTTGAAGACCCGGCAGCAGTTGAACGACTCCTCGATCAGCTGAAATCGCGCTACCAGATTGAGATTCTCGAATATGACACCACAGGAAAACATCTCGACGATACGATCTTCTATGTACGGTTTGCCCAGGAGATCCGGGAGTTAATCGGAGAATCCGAGAATACGTTTTTACTCTCGTTTCTGGCCGACACCAACCATATTGCACAGGAACTGATGAACCGGGGGAACAATCCACAGCAGGTTTTTGACAGCGTGCTTTTAACCGGCCGGACGATGCGTGCCACGACAGGCAGTAATTTTTATGCCGATGTCCAGAAGATCCACGTAACCCGCGAGGTAGATCTTTTCTGTTTCCAGATGCCCTGTGGGGGGAGCATCTATACCCTGACCACCCCGGATGAGGCACTGATGGTAGATACCGGTTATGGCATCTATCACAACGATGTCATGGCAATGTTTTCGCATTATGGGCTTGGCGACGAACGCCGGTTTGGCCGGGTGGTAATCTCCCATGCGGATGCGGATCACTGCGGCGCCGGGGGATTTTTCCCGTCAGAAGCGCTCATGCATACGGGAACCAGGGATATCATAAAAACAAACAACCGGGCATACGGTTCGCGAAACGAGCATTCCGTCCTGGAAGCGTTCTATACCAAGATGATCAACCTTTTTTCGCAGTTCAGGCCTTCAAAAGAGATTACCTGTCTTCCACCGGCCGGCGCAGTAAAACGCAGTATCTTTCCGGTTCTTGGGAATATCAGAATCGGCGATCTGGAACTTGAAGTACTCGAAGGACTTGGCGGACACACGTATGGGCAAATCTACCTGTATTCAGAGTCGGAAGGACTGCTTTTTACCGCTGATGCAGTTATTAATTTTTCCAGCCTCACCCAGGAACGGGCATCCTATAGTTCGCTTGCTGATTTTCTCGTTACTTCAGTAAATGTTGACAGCGATCTCGCGCGCAAAGAGCGCAAGGCACTTCTTGAACTTGCGGCAGAAACAGATCGGAAACTTGCCCCGCAACAGAAACGCTGCCGGTGCTGCTGCGGACATGGTGCAGTCTCGGTGCTGGAGAACGGAAAACTGGTATCCTATGGAGAGATTATGCATTACAGCGCGTCAGACTCCTGACACGTAACCTTAAAAAATACGGTTATCCTGAAATACGGTTGTCCTGAAAAATTTCTACAATATTCACACGTTTTTACCCATATCCGCTCATAGTAACCCGGCAGGTACGAAATTCTCTTCTACTATGGGGTGGCATCATTCTTACGAGAAGGATGGAAAATCACAGGGTTCAGGAAATGATGCAGTTGATGGCATCAAAGATCCGGGCGATCGCGACGTTGATCTCTGATAAGGATGTAGACGCGTTCATTGCCGAGATCCTGCATGCCCGGCGCATTTATGTGATGGGCGCAGGACGGTCCGGGCTTGTCGCAAAGGGGTTTGCCATGCGCCTGATGCACCTCGGTCTCCAGTCGTACGTTGTCGGTGAGACGATCACGCCGGCGCTCCAGAAAGGGGATCTTATCGTGATCTTTTCGGGATCCGGCAGGACGAAGACTGTTGCCGATATTGCCGAGACCGGTAAGGAGATCGGGGCGCATATCTGCCTGATCACCTCAAATGCTGACTCCCGGATTGGAAAGATTGCAGACTGCAAAGTGATTATCGAGCACCAGCGCGACGATGTCGATGACGATGCGGCAGAGTTTGAGATCCGGCAGGTGCTTGGGGATCACAAGTCGTTTGCACCGCTCGGGACACTCTTTGAAACGACCTCGATGATCTTCGGCGATGCCGTGATCTCACGACTCATGGAGATAACTAAAACCGACGAATCCGCGCTCAAGAACCGGCATGCAAATATTGAGTAGTATCTGTGTGGAGGAAAAAATTGACAGAACGATTCTCGCCCCGGGTAAAAGGAATCGAGATCTCGGGGATACGAAAAATCTTTGAAGCGGCGGGTCCGGATTCGATCAATCTCGGTCTGGGTCAGCCGGATTTTGACACGCCGCAGCACATCAAGGATGCGGCCATTGCCGCCATCCGTGCGGGGAAAACCGGCTACACCGCCAACACGGGAATTCCCGAACTCCGGGATGCGATCAGTGCCAAATTCAAAAAAGAGAACGAGATCTCCTACGCTCCCGATCAGATCATAGTCACTGCCGGTGCAAGCGAGGCGCTCCATATTGTGATGCAGGCTCTCGTGAGCGAAGGCGATCGGGTTCTCTGTGCCGACCCGGGTTTTGTCTCGTATGCTGCACTCGCAACACTTGCCGGGGGTCGGCCGGTCGGCGTCCCACTGGATGAGACTCTTCATATCAATCTTGACAGGGCGCAGGAACTCATGAAAGGGGCCCGCCTTTTTGTCCTCAACTCCCCGGCAAACCCGACCGGGGCCGTGGAGAGCCGGGAATCGATCAAGGCTCTCGTTGAATATGCGAACGATGCCGGCGTCACCATTGTCAGCGATGAAGTGTACGAGCATTTCATCTACGGTAAGAAACACTGGAGTGCAGCCCGGTTTGGCGACAACGTGATCACGATAAACGCGGCGAGCAAGACTTACGCGATGACCGGCTGGCGCCTGGGGTATCTCGCGGCATCTTCCGAAATTGTCGGCCAGTGCCTCAAGGTCCACCAGTACTGCCAGGCCTGCGCGACATCGATCTCGCAGTACGCGGCGCTTGCTGCATATACCGGGGACCAGTCTCCGGTAGCAAAGATGCGCACCGAATACCAGGCACGACGGGACCTGCTGGTTAAGGGACTTTCCGAGCTGGGTTTTTCGCTTCCGGTTCCCGAGGGTGCGTTCTATGCATTTGTCCCGATGAAGCCTGCGCTTGTCCAGAAAATTATCGACCGGGGAGTAATACTTACACCCGGTTCTGCATTCGGGGCAAATGCGCCGGACTACGCCCGTTTGAGTTATGCCTCGTCCCGGGACAACCTCAAGAGATCTCTTGATAGGATCAAAAAAGCAACAGGTGAGTAATATGGTAAAAGAACTTTTACGAAAATTGTCCAATGCCCACGGGGTATCGGGCAGCGAAGGCAGTGTTTTTGCCGTAATAAAAAAAGAACTCAAAGGATATGTCGATGAGATCACTGAGGATTCCATGGGTAATCTCATTGCCGTAAAGCACGGGAATAAGTCAAAAGTGATGCTTGCCGCCCACATGGATGAGATCGGGCTCATGGTAAAGTATGTCGATGACAAGGGTTTTCTCCGGTTTATCACGCTCGGCGGCTGGTATGCGCCGACTCTCTATAACCAGCGCGTCATCATTCACGGGACAAAAGGCGACCGGATCGGCGTCATTGGAGGCAAGCCCCCGCATATGATGGACGACGAGGAACGTAAAAAGGGTGTCAAGCCCGATGAGATGTTCATCGATGTCGGGGCGCAGAACAGGGACGAGGTCGCGGATATCGGTATTGAGATCGGAACGCCCATCACCATCGACCGGGAGTTCGCCGAGCTTTCCAACAACCGGGTGACCGGGAAGGCATTCGATAACCGGGCCGGTGTCGCGATGCTCATCAAGACCATGCAGAAGATGAAGTCGCCGTTCACGGTCTACGCGGTCTTTACGGTTCAGGAAGAAGTCGGCCTCAAGGGGGCAAAGACCAGTGCATTTACCATTAATCCAGACTGGGCTGTTGCAACCGATGTCACGATCCCCGGAGATCACCCGGGCATTGAGATGAGAGATGCGGCAGTCGAGATGGGAAAGGGGCCGGTCATTACGATTGTCGACAGCAGCGGAAGGGGCCTGATTGCAAACCGCAAGGTTGTCCAGTGGTTGAAAGATGCTGCCGAGTCCCACGATATCCCGGTCCAGGTTGAAGTCGGTACCGGGGGAACGACCGATGCAACGTCCATTCACCTGACCAGGGGCGGCATCCCGAGCACCACGATCAGCCCGCCGGCCCGGTACATCCATTCACCGGTTGAGGTTATGGATATCCGGGATATCGAAGGCGGAGTAAACCTGCTTGTTGCTGCACTTAAGGTAAAACCGGTACTATAAATTTTTCTTGTTTTTCTATCTCCGTTGTTGTATTATAAAAATCCCAAAAAATTCGTCTGATTTAGGAAATCCCGCATTATTACAGTTAATTATGAGATTATTGAGACCAGATTTTAATCTCAGCTCACGGAACATCCCGTGAATAGAAGTGGCTTTAACGGATTCTCTGAAGATCCGTTTTATCGAAGAGAAAATACCTTCGACCGACCATCGTGTCCCATAATCATGCGAATGTGCCCAGACACGATTATCCGACATCAAGGTATTCGCGAACACATTTCTGCCCTGCAGGGCAACCCCTCGCTGCGTGAAGCGGATCAGTTTTTGATAGATGATGAAATGTGCCGTTCTTCCAGATCCTGTACTTCTCTAAATTTTCCTTTGCAAACATCAGAATTTTTAACAGGACTTGCCGAAGCGATTCCCGGTCCATTGGGGGTACCCCCTTCCTTGCCAGCCCGGGGTGGCACCCCCCGCTCCCAAAACCGGAAGGTACCCTGACCCCCCGACCGATTTTTTAAAAGTTTTACCCCCCACCCCCCTGTCCGGGCATAAGAGGGGGCCTACCCCCACTTTCCAGCATTTCCAAAACCTGTGCTTCGCGTGGAGCTATCGCCTGAAGATATTTTTGCTGGCCGATGGCTCGGAGGGGTAGGGGCCTCTTTTCCTGCAAGGGGGTACCCCCCGCTCCCAAAAAGGAGAGGTACCCAGACCCCCGACCAATTTTTTAAACACATGATCCCCCCACCCCCCTCTTGTGGCTTGGGAGTGGGGGGTGCCACTTTTGTACAAAAGGGGGGGTACCCCTTCCTGCACTAAATGGAGGGTGGCGGCTGTCAAAAAGGATATTTCCGCGTCCAGATATGTTTCATACAAATTTTTAGTGGTTGTTCTTTTAACTTGAAAATAGAGAAGTACTGAGATCATTAAAAAATTGCCAGATGATCGTAAGCACCGTCGTCCGGGATTTTCCTGATATTTCCGGACTGAAGCGAATCCTGCATGGAATCGATGAGGGGGATACAACCGGCTTTATCTTGCATAGTCTCGTCAGTGACTTCCATTGCAAGAATATTCTGTGATTTCCTGTCAATACCCTCATGAACTTTGATCCAACCGCGATGAATCCGCCACTTCTCCTGCATCCATTCTTCCCGGTTGGTTACCGATCCCGGTGCAGTCAATAGCATTTACTTACATTCCCAACGGGTTGTTTAATCGTATCAGACAATGGCAATTCAAACGCCCGAATTCTACGGAACAATATCGGGCAATCGGCGGCACTTCTACCTTTGGGAGGATTTTGATTAACAAGCAAAAATGCAGGATTCCCTGTAATATTTTACACCGGAAAAATGAATCGCAGATCGTAAAAAAAAGAGGGTTTTTAAAAATCCTATTAGTATTTCTTCCTGACTGCAGCAAACCAGAGCACAGCACAGATAATTACGATAACTCCCATTGCGATCTCAACGGCATATTTTATGTAAAACGGCGTCTGGGTTTCAGCCAGTTTTTCTGCATTTTCGAGGTTGCCCTCAAGGTACGGATAATCCGGATCCAGTTGCTGGACTTTCTTAAATGCTGTCAGACCTTCGTTGCACCGGCCCATGCCGCAGAGCGCATATGCGTCATTGAACCATGCATCTGCATTATCCGGTTCAAGGCTGATGGCTTTTTCAAAGGATTGCAGTTGCTTAGAATAGTATGTGTTTGCGGTGGTCTGATCGTTGAGCTGGTCCTGGTAGTAGTAGCCGATATTATAGAGGATCAAGCCGTGGTTTATCCAGGCATTTGCAGACGAGGCATTGAGCGCCAGCGCACGGTCGGAGGCATTGAGGGCCAGGTTCAGGGTGGCGAGAGGATCTGCGGTATTCCGGTGTACACGGTTGAGGATATCGGCCCTGCCGTTCCATGCATCAGCATAGGCAGGATCAAGTGATATTGCCAGGTCATACGCCTGCAAGGCTGCAGTATAATTTTTCTGCCCGGTTAAGGTGGATGCGGTTGTATACCATCCGGCTGCATCTCCAGAAACAGCTGCAGTTGGCGTAAAAACAAAGATACTCAGCACAAGCATGAGCATCGCGAGGACAATGACACTGGATCTCATAGTACGAATTATATGGAGCATGGTTTCCTCATAACAATTACCCCATACCTTGCGAAAACAGCACCACTATTTCCGGAGTACAAGGATATGGCGCGTGAGGCTCTTGTGCACTCTCTGAGTATGGTGCTGGAGCACGGTCATGTGCTGTGCCGCAATCCCTGATATATCCCGGTGAGTGACGACGATCGCACGGTGGCCGGGTATCAGGACCCGGTTGATCTCGTCAAGAGTATCATGATACAGGTGCTCCATAGTGTCAGCTTTTTTTATGCAGACCGACTGGCCGTAGGGAAAATCGGTCACAACTTCATCCACTGCCTGGTTCTTTATCGGAAGCCGGGTGGTGTCGGCAAGGAGAAGTGCACTTTGCTTCACATTCTCTTTACTTCCCCGGATCATCATGGGATCAAAGTCGCTTCCCACCGCATGGAGCCCGAGCATCTCCGCTTCGATCAGGATCCCCCCGGTTCCGCAGAACGGGTCAAGCAGGGTCGTCCCGGCCCTGGCAAGAGATAGATTAACAAGAGTCCGTGCCATCCGTGGCATCATAACACCGGGATGAAAAAATTCGCGTTTACCCGGGTTGCGCTCGTTGTATGCCCCACGATCAATATGGTACAGGACTTTGCCGAAATAACACCGGTCTTTTGAAAGAATTGCCCGGTACTCCACAACCGGATTAATCAGCTGTACCGGACCGGTAATCATTGTACCAATCAACCGTTCAAATTCCCGCTGGGAGCAGGGATTTTTTTCCTGGCAACTGTCATGGATAAGTTTAACCCGGCCGGCAAACGGCTGATTGGTAGTTAAAGAGAGATCAGAAAGCAGGTGCTTAAACGAAGTGATATCCGGTGCACATTCACCCAGGTACTCAAGCACGATATGGGTCATTGCGAGGCGCCGGGCTGCGGCCGGTACCGGGCATTCCGCGACGGCAACCTGCGGCCGTGTATCAAGCAGCGATGCAACGCATTCAATTTCCGCACATGGCAGGGTCGGGTTCTCACCCGAGAGCTCAAAAAGGAGCTTCATCTTTTTAGCAATGGGGCGCCTGCCCACAAATACCTGCGTGAATTACCGGGAAAAATTATACCCTGCAAGGGGTCTGACCGTCAAAAAAGATTATCTCTTTCCTTTTTTCTTTCCCATGATTCCTGAAAAGATACCGCCGGTTTTACTGGCATGGCCTTCAAGATCGGCAATTTTCTGGTAGAGTTCTTTTTGTTCACCGGATATTCCCCTGGGGGTGACAATCTTCACCCGTACGAGGAGATCACCGGGTTTTCCACGCCGCTTTACTCCCTCCCCGCCGATCCGGAGCGCGGTACTGTACTGGATACCGGCCGGTATCTTCAGGTCAAGGTGACGTTTGTCGATGGTTTCGATCTCAATTGTCGTCCCGAGTACCGCGAGTGCAGGTGTTATCTCAACGGTGGTCTCAAGGTTGTCACCCGTACGCTCAAAGCGTTTGTGAGGCAGGACATACATCTCGATAAAGAGATCCCCGTTTTGGGCACCGTAATCCCCTGCTTCACCATAGCCTTCCATGCGAAGGCGCATCCCACTGTCCACACCGGCAGGGATATGGACTGAGACCTTCCGCTTTACCCGGGTATGCCCGGTACCGTGGCAGCTGTGGCACTGCTTCTCCGGGATCTTGCCCCGGCCCCCGCACATGGTGCATGGAGTCATCCGGACAAACTGGCCGAATACTGACTGTGCGGTCTGCCGCATCTGTCCGCTGCCACCGCATCGCGGGCATACGTTGGTCTTTTTTGTCTCGCTGCCTGATCCCGCACATGCAGGACAGGCCTCGCTGTGCAGAACTTCGATCTCCTTGTCTGCGCCAGCCACTGCTTCTTCAAGCGTGAGCTGCATGCGCATTAAGAGGTCGGGACCGGGTTGCGGGCCGGACCTGCGCTGGTTCCCGCCAAAGAAGTCAAAGATATCCCCAAAACCGGAGAAATCGGAAGAGAAACCGCCGCTCCCGTAGCCTCCCCCTCCGGTATAGGATCCTTTCGAGGCATTTGTGTAGGTCTCGTGACCCATATTGTCGTACTGCGCCCGTTTCTGGGCGTCGGAAAGTACGCTGTATGCCTCATTTATCGATTTAAACTTCTCTTCGGCACCTGGATCCTTGCAGACATCCGGGTGGTACTTCCGGGCGAGGTTGCGGTACGCTTTCTGGATCTCTTTCTCATCGGCAGACCTTGGTACGCCGAGGATGTCATAATAATCGCCCGAGCCCATGGATGCTCACTCGTCTTTAACTTTGTAATCTGCGTTGACGACGTTATCGTCCTGTTTCTTTTCAGGTTCGGCTGATGTGGGATCTGCGCCGGCGGCGCCTGCACTGCCATCAGGCTGTGACTCCTGTTGCTTTGCAGCATTTTCAGCCTGCATCTTCTGGTAGATCTTGGTGGTCGCGGCGTAGACGGCTTCGGTGAGCGTCTCCATGGCCTTCTTGATCTCTTCCGGGTTGTCTGTAGAGAGTGCGGTCTTTACGGCTGCAACGCCTTCTTCTACCTTCTGCTTGTCGGCAGCATCAACCTTGTCGCCGCTCTCCTTGAGCATCTTTTCTGCAGTAAAGACCGCCGTGTCTGCCTGGTTCCTTACCTCAATCTCTTCCCGCTTTTTCTTGTCGTCGGCCTCGAACTGCTTGGCCGCGGTCATCATCTTCTTGATATCTTCGTCCGAGAGTTTTTTGTCTCCTTTAATGGAGATTGCCTGCTCGTTGCCGGAACCGAGATCCTTTGCCGATACGTGGATGATACCGTTTGAATCGATATCGAACGTGACCTCGATCTGCGGAATGCCCCGGGGGGCTGGCGGGATGCCGGTCAGCTGGAACTTGCCCAGCGTGAAGTTATCCTTTGCAAGAGCGCGTTCGCCCTGTACGACATGGATCTCGACGCTGGTCTGACCGTCTGCGGCAGTCGAGAAGATCTGGCTTTTTCTCGTGGGGATCGTGGTGTTGCGCTCGATGAGTTTGGTTGCAATACCTCCAAGCGTCTCGATCCCGAGCGTGAGTGGCGTCACATCAAGGAGCACGATGTCTTTGGTCTCACCGGTCAGCACGGCACCCTGGATGCCGGCGCCAAGCGCTACGCATTCATCGGGATTGAGACCTTTGTCGGGTTCTTTTCCCAGCAGTTTTTTAACCGTCTCCTGTACGAGGGGGATACGGGTCGAACCGCCGACAAGGAGCACATGATCGATGTCTTTTGCGGTCAGTTTTGCATCGCTTAATGCCTGGTTAACCGGCCCGACCGTGGATTCCACGAGATTGCCAATCAACTGTTCAAGTTTTGAACGGGAGAGATCGATGTTGAGGAACTTAGGGCCGGCAGCATCTGTCGTAATATAGGGCAGGTTGATAGTTGTCGTCTGGCGCTGGGAGAGTTCGATCTTCGCGTTCTCCGAAGCGTCGCGCAGGCGCTGCATGGCGAAGATATCGTTTTTGAGATCGATGCCCTCTTTCTTTTTGAACTCCTCGACAAGGTAATCCGTGATCAGTTTATCGAAATCGTCGCCGCCGAGATGGTTGTTACCTGCGGTGGATTTTACCTCAAAAACTCCATCCCCGAGCGTGAGGATCGATACATCAAACGTACCGCCGCCAAGGTCATAGACAAGGACCGTGGCATCCGCTTCTTTATCAATACCGTACGCGAGGGCGCTTGCGGTCGGCTCGTTGATAATACGCAGGACTTCAAGGCCGGCGATCTTTCCGGCATCCTTTGTGGCCTGCCTCTGGGCATCGTTAAAATATGCCGGAACGGTAATGACCGCTTTTGTAATCTTCTCCCCAAGATATGCCTCCGCGTCAACCTTCATCTTCTGGAGGATCATCGCGGAGATTTCCTGTGGAGTATATTCCTTATCGTCGATCTTTACTTTCTCCGAGGTTCCCATCGTACGCTTGATGGACTGGATCGTATGCCGGGGGTTGGCCACAGCCTGCCGTTTTGCAAGGCTCCCAACCAGGCGTTCGCCCTCTTTTGTAAATGCGACAACGGACGGGGTTGTTCGTGTTCCTTCACTGTTGGGGATGACAATGGGTTTACCCGCCTCCATGATTGACATGCAGGAGAAGGTGGTCCCAAGGTCGATACCTAATATCTTCTCGTTTGCCATAATGTCAGTCCTCCTTTATTTTTGATTTCAAGATTTTTCAACGGGCGCTTCATCGTGTGAGTTTTTTCCTTTGGATACTGCAACTTTTGCGTAACGGATCACTTTCTTGTACATCCGGTATCCGGGAGACACGACATCGACCACCGTTCCTTCTGCTTCATTCGACGGAATGTGCGCGACCGCATCATGCTCTCCAGGATCAAATGATTTTTTTAATGCATCTATGGGTGTGATACCATGCCGTGCGAGAATTCCGCAAAGCAACTGATGGATCTGTTCAACCCCCGTGCGGAGATGAATGTCATCGCTTTTGAGTGCCCGCTCTAAATTGTCCGCAACCTCCAGGATATCAACAGCTAAACGCTCATTTGCATGGTGTACCATGTCCTCGTGGTCACGGGCGGTCCGCTTCCGGTAATTGTCAAAATCCGCTGCAAGCCGGAGATACCGGTCATTTAAATCCTCATACTGCTTCTTCTGCTCCGCAAGTTCATCGCGTGGCTGAAGCGGTGGGGATACCGGTGTTTCCGGCTCTGCTGCATTGTTTTCAGGTACGGGAGTGGTATCGTAATCTTCCATAGTTCATCCCATTCGATGTTCCAATATCTATTGCATTGTGGTTCTATATAAAATTTAGTTAAATGCCAAGGACGGTATCTGCCGAAATCAAAGGTTTTTAGAATAGTGGGGCATAGACCGGGGAATTTTTTTTAATCGGCTCATGAATTGGTCTTTGTTGTGGAAGAAAATGCCAGTACTGGTTTTTTAATAGCGTGATACTTTTTTTGCAAACCAGATTGGTATCCCCGTGCCGGTCATATCCCCTTCCCGTTCAGGCGAAATCTTCGGGCTCTGCATACCTTTTTTGGCCTTTATCTCCATATACTATATTATGAAATGGGCGCTTCTTTCGGTATGGGATAAATCCGGGATCGTGGAACTGGCGAAGGTGCTGGTCAAAAACAAGTACAGTCTCCTGAGTTCGGGCGGGACCGGCAAAGCACTTGCAGAGGCCAGTGTCCCGTTTACCGAAGTATCGAGTTACACGGGATTTCCCGAGATGATGGATGGGCGGGTCAAGACGCTTCACCCCAAGGTTCACGGGGGTCTCCTCGGCCGGCGCCAGATTGACGATGCGGTAATGGCAAAGTACGGGATCAACCGGATCGATCTGCTTGTCGTGAACCTGTACCCGTTCGAGAAGATGTCCGGGCAGTCGATGGCGCTTGATAAACTGATCGAATATATCGATGTGGGCGGACCGGCAATGATCCGGGCTGCGGCAAAGAATTTCAAAGATGTCGCAGTTGTTGTTGATCCGACCGACTATCCTGCAGTAATTGAAACTATCAGCGGTGACGGTTTTACTCCTGATCAGCGGTTGATGTTTGCGAAAAAAGCGTTTGCCCGGACGGCCGCGTACGATGCCGCGATCAGCAATTACCTGTCCAACATGGATATGGCATTCCCGCACACCCTCTCGCTCCAGTTTACCCACGGGAGAATGCTCCGGTACGGTGAGAACCCGCACCAGCAGGCAGCCGTATACGGGACAAGCGGAATTGCCGGCGCCGAACCCCTCCAGGGAAAGCAGATGTCGTACAACAATTACCTCGATGTCAATGCCGGTACAGCCCTTTTGGCGGAATTTGAGGAGCCTGCGGCTGTAATCGTCAAGCACAACAATCCCTGCGGTGTTTCGATCGGAACAAATATCCTCGATGCCTACCTGACCGCCCGCGAGGTAGACCCGGTCTCTGCCTATGGCTCGGTCGTGTCGTTCAACCGTGAAGTGGACAAAAAACTTGCAGAAGCGATCGACTCTACCTTTGTCGAAGTTATTGTTGCACCGTCGTTTACCAGAGAAGCCCTTGAAACGATGAAAAAGAAAGAGAACATGCGGGTGCTCATCCTCTCCAAGCGCGTGAATGCGGATGAAGTGCGTACCATCGATGGAGGTATCCTGGTCCAGAGAACTCCGGCCTATAAAGAAAACTGGAAGGTAATTACCGACCGCGATCCGACAACTGATGAGATGGCCGCGCTTAAGATTGCCTGGAAAGTCTGCAAGCACACGAAAAGCAACACGATCATCTTTGCCGATCAGAAGCACACCCTTGGCATCGGTGCCGGGCAGATGAGCCGCGTCGACTCGGCAAAGATCGCGATCGAGAAAGCCTGTGCCCCTCTCGCAGGATCTGCCGTTGCTTCCGATGCCTTCCTCCCCTTCCCGGATACTCTTGAAGTTGCGGCAAAGGCCGGTGCCACCGCACTTGTCCAGCCCGGCGGATCTATCCGGGACAAAGAAGTAATTGAAGCAGCAAACCGGTTAAACATGGCCATGATCTTTACGGGTGTGAGATACTTCAGGCACTGATTTTTCCTAGTATTTTCCTGTTTTAAGCCAGATTTTGAGATAAATATATATTCTGCGAAGTATCCATACCGGATATAAATCGTTTGTGGCTATTAACAGTCATGGATGATAAGAAACTGCATCTTTGGAGTGACTGGAATGGAATTCGGTAAAATGGTCGGAGACTCTTTTGGATATGCAAAAGACGGTCTCGTAGGAAAGTGGGTAAACTGGATACTGCTGATTATCAGTTGCATTATTTTCCCGCTCATCATGGGATACATGATGCGCATTTTCCGGGGTGCCGACAAAGCTCCTGAACTGAAAGAATGGGGAAGTATGTTCATTGATGGGATCAAGATGTTTATTGTTGGCATCATCTATGCAATCCCGATCATTATTATAGAATTTGTAGTCCTTGGAAGTGCATTTATCACAGCCCTGACTGCCTCTACCGTTGCCGGACAGGAGAATCCTGCCGGAATGCTGGCCCTTATTGGCGGAGTCATTTTCGGTGTTATTATTCTGGCGATTGTCGCGATCATTATCGGACTTATTGTTGCAACAGCGATAGTACGTTTTGCACGCACGAACAGCTTTGGTGAGGCGTTCAATTTCAGTGCGATCTTTGCCCATATCGGGAAAATCGGCTTTATATCCTACGTTATTGCTCTTATTATCCTCGCTATCATCATCGGTGTTATTGAAACAATCTGTATAATGATCCCCTACATTGGCTGGGTACTGCTTTTCATTCTGCTCCCGGTTCTCTGCCTGTTTCATGCACGGTACCTCACCCAGCTCTATGAAAGTGCCGGTACAGCATAATCTCATCTTTACTTTTTTGCCGGGATTTGCAGGATCTGCTTTTTAAAAATTGTCCTTTCGCAGATATTCTTTTATTATTGATCCTCCAACGGTAGAGGAATACATGGTGATGGTTATGAGTTTTGGTACAATGCTTGATGACTCATTCTCTTACGCAAAAGATGGAGTATGGGGAAAATGGAAACACTGGCTGCTCCTGATAGTGAGCCTGATTATCTTCCCTTTGATCTTAGGGTATATTGTCCGGATATACCGTGGTGAAAAACCGGCTCCTGAACTCAAAGAATGGTGGGCAATGTTCATTGACGGGCTCAAATTGCTGGTTGTCAACATCATTTACGCGTTGCCGGTTATCCTGCTCGCTATCGCGGCGTTTCTTCCCTTGATCTCGGCATTTATCGCATCTGGAGCTCTCTCCCTTGACTTTGCCACCATGACGGATGCGCAGGCAGATCAGTGGCTGACCACCCATCCGGAGATCCTGTCAGCAGCCGGCCTCATGATTGTTCTTTTGCTCGTGACGCTGATTGTTGCGATCATCGTTACGATATTCTCGTTTATCGGATCGATCCGGTTTGCCCGGACCGGACGGATTGGTGAAGGTTTCAACTTCCAGGAGATCCTTGCCCAAATCAGCAGGATTGGATGGCTCACCTATATTGCCGCCCTCATCATTATCGGGATTATCGGTGTTGTTTTCTGGCTGCTTCTCCAGATATTCTCTCTCATCCCGGTGATTGGCGGGATTATATTCCTGGTTGTTGCGATCGTGCTGTACCCGCCGTTTGTCCTGTTTGTCAGCCGGTATGCAGCGCTGGTTTACGAGCGTGGTGAACCTGCACCCGCTCAGGCTCCGGCGACACAGCCCTGAAAATAGCGGACATTTTCCATTGCACCATTTTTTTATCAGCCGTAACGACAAGAGGTTTTGGCATAATTTTGTTTTCCGGAACATCTCACGATTTCAGTTTCCCATGGATCCGGTTTAGTTTCATGTCTGAACTTTCTGATAAAAAGGAAATTTAATTGCGAAATATTTCAGAAAAATATTTCGCTGACATCGGAAAATCAGGAGGTAATGCAATTTTAAAAAGGGAATTGGGACCCTCATATGCTGGGGGTATCCGGAGAATTCCCCGTATTATCTCTGCACGGCACCGAGGTTTGCCTGCTCCACGGTCCTTGCATACCGGGCAAGGACACCGGTCAGCTGTTTTGTCACCGGTTTCCATGAGGCTTTCCGGTCAGCAAGTGTTTTAGCGTCGACAATGAGATCGATCTTCTTTGCAAAAAGATCGACGGCAATACTGTCACCATCGCGCACAAATGCGATCGGACCGCCAACCACGGCCTCGGGGGCAACGTGCCCGATACAGGGGCCCCTTGTGCCTCCCGAGAAACGCCCGTCCGTGATAAGGACAACTTTTTTGTAGCCCACGCCCATCAGGGCTGATGTTGCAGAGAGCATCTCCGGCATGCCCGGTGCCCCCCGGGGTCCCTCGTTCCTGACGATCACGACATCGCCTTCTTTAATCTGGCGGGAGAGGATCGCAGCCATTGCCGTCTCCTCGCCATCGAAAACCCGTGCCGGCCCGGTGTGCTTCCACATCTCTTTTGGAACGGCCGCACATTTGACAACTGCGCCGTCCGGTGCTAGCGACCCAAAGAGGATCTTAAGACCTCCGGCCGGGCTCACCGGTGCATCAGGACTTTTGATGACCTCTTCGCTCTTTATCATGGCTTCATGTGCGATCTGGTGAATGGTCTTACCGGAAACTGTAGGGACATTATCCAGGTATTTTTCCAGGCGCTTCATTACGGCCGGGATTCCCCCGGCCCGGTACAGGGTCTGCATCGAATGGGGGCCGGAGGGCTGCATGTAACAGATATGTGGGATCTCTTCGGCAATGCGGTTAAAATCCGCGAGCGTGAGCAGGACACCGGCCTCGGTTGCAATCGCCATGAGGTGAAGGACCGTGTTCGTCGAACCGCCAAGTGCCATGTCCATACGGATCGCATTTTCAAGGCTCTTTTTGGTGACGATATCGCGCGGGGTGACATTCTTGTTTACAACCGAGACCACAGCCTCGCCGCTCTCCCTGGCAATCCGCAGTTTTGCTGCGTCAACGGCCGGAATTGCAGCACAGCCGGGGAGGGACATTCCCATCGTCTCGGTCATGCAGGCCATCGTGTTTGCTGTATAGAGCCCCTGGCAGCTCCCGCAGCCGGGCATGGCACAGCACTCGAGATCCTTTAATGCCTCGCTGCTCATGTTTCCTGCCGCAACCTTCCCGACACCTTCAAACACATCGATAAGCGAGAGATCCTTTCCCCCCATGTTTCCGGAGAGCATTGCTCCCCCGGTCACAACAACGGTCGGGATGTTGGTCCGGACTGCCGCCATGAGCATGCCGGGCACAATTTTGTCGCAGGTTCCGACACAGACGAGGCCGTCAAAACGGTGGGCCTGCGCCATGAGTTCAATAGAATCTGCGATATTCTCCCGGGACGGGAGGGAGTATCGCATCCCCTCGTGGCCCATGGCAATGCCATCGCAGATGCCGATAACCCCGAATTCAAACGGCACGCCCCCCGCAGCGGCAATTCCTTCACGAACCTTTTCTGAGAGCTGCCGCAGGTGGGTATGGCCGGGTACAATTGTATTGTACGCATTGGCAATCCCGATGAACGGGAGGTCCATCTCCTTATCGGTCACCCCAAGAGAACGCAAAAGCGAACGGTTGGGCGCCCGTTCATATCCCTTCTTGACCATGTCACTTCGCATATGCGTCATTACCAGAGGATTACCTCCCATGCTTCATGAATCTGTTGCAGGATACAAAAGAATACCCGGGTTGTCTGATTTTACACTGCCAAATGCCATCCATCCAATACAAGACGATCTGCTTTTTCTGGATTGGCGGGAATCATATATGTACACGATAAGGAAGTCCTGCCTTGACAACGTACCCTGCCCCAGGAAATGCGCACCGTATAATCTATCTCCTTCTGCTTGCCATCGCGATTAGTATTCCCTGTGCAACTGCAGTAACCCTTACGCCGGGAAGTTCGGCGACAACGACCACTATATCACAGGGAGATCCGGTCTATATCCGGGGCATTGCAACCGGCCATCCCCAGGTGGGACTCCAGGTCTGGTTTATCGGGTACAACTTCGCCAAGGTCACGACCGTCCAGGTAAATGACGATAATTCCTACGAATACGAACTTAAGAAAACCGATACTGCAAACCTTGCATCCGGGCAGTATTTTGTGCTGATCCAGCACCCGATGATGAATGGGCGGTTCGATGTCGTCTATGATGCCTCTTCCGGAGTCGTAAAAGATCACAACAATAAAATACTCTACCAGTTCACCGGCGGCGGAAAACTCCAGAGTCCGGATGCCGCAACGGCGTTAATAAAGGCCGTCAGCAGCCAGAATATTGATGATACCTTTGCCTCGGTCTCATTTTATGTCAGCCAGCCGACGATAACGTTCAACCCGATTGGTGACAAATCCCCGGGAGACAAGTTCACTATCAAGGGAATCACCAATCTTGCTGTTGATGACAATCTCATGGTCGAGATCTATTCATCATCATTTGTCCCGACCTCAAAAACCCAGTCTTCCGGATTTTCCGGCGCAAGTGGTATGGTAAAGGTGGTGTCCGGCAGCGGCGGTATGAACACCTGGTCTTTTGACGTAGATACCTCAACATTTGCCCCGGACGAGTACCTTGTGAAAGTTTCGGGAGTCGAGCAGAATGTGGTTGCGTCAACCCGGTTCAATGTTGTGCAGTGCGGCGGATCCGGGGGTACCTGCAGTGTCCCAACGATAAGTTCTACCGTCACTACGATTCCGGCAGTGACAAACGCCACTACCGTTATCACGACTCTTCCGGATACCCCGGTCTCTGCAAGTGTCCCCGCAACAACACAGCCCGCACCGGTGCCGGTGGCTGTTTGCCTGGGCAGCATCGCGGCGATACTTTTGATCCGCAGGATCCTATAAAAAAAGGAAGGCTCTTCGCTATTTCAAGTGGGTAACGTGAAGTGAAGGTCGCCACATGCAGATAGATCATAGTTGTAGCGTACCAGAGTTCCTGTCCTAAAACCACTTGCCGGCTGTTCCGCCCGCATGACATGTGCCAAAAACGGTCGCTACATGTTTGACGACAGTGTTAACGGGGTCCTCGAGATACGCTATGAACACGGATGGATTTATTTTCGGATCGCCGGTGCATTTCGCTGCGGCAAGCGGTGCGATGACCTCATTCATGGACCGTTTGTGTTTTACCGGCCTTCAGGCCGTCAGGCATTCGTTCTACCTCAAACCGGCGGCTGCAGTGGTCTATACACGGCGGGCGGGGACGACGGCTACCTTCGACCAGAGGTTTCCATTTGCCACTGATCATATCCAGGGTTGCTTCGACCAGGCCAGCTGTACTTAAATTTCTTCGGTGCCTGTTCCATTAGTATCAAACCTGTAAGTAAGTCACATGCGTGTCTGTTCTTACTATTTGTATCATACATACTAGATATACACTACAGGAACACAGTCGATACTACCATGCGGGAGAAGAATGATCATCACCATACAGGTTATCATTCAGCCCGGATGACGGTAAAACCGGAATGTTCCTGAGAACCGGATGCCCGGATATTCTTCATCACGGAAACAGTTCTCCCCCCAGCGCCGTTCATGTGCTCATCCTTACCGGCTACCTGGTGAACTGTTCCAGACATCGCGATTGCCATTACTGCATCGCCGGAGATTCATACCAGATAAATTTTTTTAAGTAAAGTCCGGTTAAATTTTTTCAATCAAGTTCCGGCAAAAAAGATTCGAAAAATTTCCAAAATTAATTTTCAGGAAACGTTTTCCGGTGAATCTCCCGGAAAATATTCCCATTGCAAAAAAATTATGGCGCTGCGTAGGGCGCGGACTCGTTCATGCCCAGGAAGTCGAGCCCATTCATCCCGTACTCGACCGGTGCCTCCTGGGATCCGATATGCGGAAGTCCCTTGAACCGCACGAGCCACGAACCGTTGATCTGCCTGGTCATATTGGCTGCAACCACATCGGGCGTAATGACATCGGCCGTACCTTCGACCAGCATGACACTCTTCTGGATGCCGGGAAGCTTGTCCCATGACCCGCTCCAGGCAAGGTCCGCTTCTGCCTCATGCTGAATCCCCTCAGAATAGGTCGAATTGGGAGCGACAACCGATTCGAGAATGCCGAGCAGTGTTTTTGTTTCGGGGATACGGACGCTGTAGGAAACGGAATCGAGAACCAGTTTCCTGACGCGTTCGGGGTGATCGATGACCAGTTGCTGAGCGATCGAAGATCCCATGGAGACGCCATACACGTGCATGCTGTCATACCCGAGAGCGGGCATGATCGCGGCAGCGTCATCAGCATACAGGGCAATGGTGTGCGTCCCATTACTGTCGCTGCTGTATCCCATTCCCCGGTGGTCGTATGTGTAGACATGGTATTTCGTCGCAAGAATGCCGATGAACGTCTGGTTCCAGGAATCGATGGTCTCGCCGAATCCCGCGAGCATCAGGAGCGGTTCACCGGATCCGAATTCCCGATATCCCAGTGAAACCCCGTTAACCTGAACGTGCTTGACGGGAGTTGCGTTGAACGATACGGTCGGATAGTTGTGCGCCGGCGTGACCTGTGGCTGGGAAGGGGCGTTCGGAGCACTTGTGCAGCCCACCATGGCGATGAGGCAGATGGTGAGTGCAATTACCAGGATGAAAATGTGGTTTTTGTTCATAACGGGGTCCTTTAAAAATCGGTTTTGTTTTTTCCCTGTCATGGTATATTGGGCCTGACTTTGAAAAATGATTCGACTCTTCGCTATTTCAAGTGTGTAACGTGAAGTGAAGGTTGCCACATGCAGATAGATCATAGTCATAAAGTTCGAAGTATTTCGGTAACCTCTCTGGTTTTCCGTTATGTACAGAAAAATCCTTCTTGAACGATGAGACCACAGATGCATCTTTCCCTTTACTGATGTGGATTACCTTTGAGTTGTCCAGATTCACCACTAATGAGACATACTTATGTCCTCGTGTGCATGCAGTTTCATCAACACCGATGGAGGTTACTGATGAGAGATCCTGCTGCGATCGTGCCTCTTCAACATAGTGCCCAATGACCCGCCAGATTCGGGTATCATGCTCATCAATATGCTCTGAAATTGCAGATATGGTCATTTTTCGCGCCAGAAGCACTATCAATGCATCCATCCACAAAGTAAAACCGCTTTGATCCCGTGCCCAAGGAACATCTACCTGGCGAATTCCACATTTTTTACATTCTATACGAGGAACACGACAATGGAGATATGTCTTAAATTGGAAGAAATTCAGATGACGCCATATTTTCTCCCTTGTATCATAAGATGTGCATCCGGGAATGTGACATTCGGGACACTCAAATCGCGAACCGGGATTAAAATCGATCTAGATATCAAGGCGTTTCGTATCCGGTGAAAAATCGATCTTGTCTATAAACCACGGATCCTGTACATTGAGTGCCATCTGAAACAGTTCTTCGGGATGAAGTGACATGGGCTATCCCTTTTAGTGGGGGGTGTTACTCACTCAAAGTTACCCATTCAATTCAGCGAAGAGCCAAAAGGAATTTGTTACCAGCCCAGGTACATGGTTTTTGACTGGGTGTAACTGTCAAGTGCCTTTGAACCGTTCTCACGGCCAACCCCACTCTCGTTTGTTCCCCCAAACGGTACTTCAGGAGGAACTATAAGGTGACGGTTAACCCAGATGATCCCGGCGTTTACTTCATCGTATACCCGTTTTACCGTTGAGATGTCTTTTGTCCAGACCGATGCGCCAAGACCGTATTTCGAACGGTTGGCCTCGCGAATTGCCGCACCGAGATCCGGTACTGTCACCACCGGAAGGACAGGTCCGAAAATTTCGTTGGTGAGGAGCGCTGCATCCGGTGCAACATCCGTGATCAGGGTTGGTTTATAGAAGAAACCCTTCGAGTATCCCGATCCTGTTAATGGGTATCCGCCGGTTCGTATTACACCCTCATCCCGCCCAATCGTTTCACTGACCACAGAATTGATCCTCCCGAGTTGTTCTGCGCTGTTGAGCGGCCCCATATCTGTGCCCGGTGAGAGTCCGTTTCCGACTGTAAGACTTTCTGCTTTCGCCGTAAGCAGGCGCATGAACTCCTCTGCGATCTTTTCGTGCAGGTACAGACGTTTGACCGCGGTGCAGATCTGGCCGGCATTATAAAACCGCCCTCGGAGCGCCCCTTCAATGGCTTTGGGAATATCCGCGTCGGCCATCACGATCATCGGATCGGATCCGCCCAGTTCCAGCGTAAGTACCTTGAGATGGTCTTTTGTCATCTCCCGGATCCGGTGGCCGGTTGCACAGTCCCCCGTAAATGATATTTTTTTTACCCGGGGATGTTGTACCAATGCCGCCCCGGTAGTTTCTCCCGGGCCGGTCACAACATTGAGCACTCCCTGTGGCAGGCCTGCTTCCTGCATCAGCCCCGCGATGCGTAGATTTGTGAGTGGGGTCGTTGACGCCGGTTTGAGAACAAGGGTATTTCCCGCAAGGATGGCTGGCCCCACCTTCCAACCCATGATGAGTACCGGCATATTCCAGGGGATGATTGCGGCGCAGACCCCGAGCGGAACCCGGGTTACCAGGCAGTCCCCGGCTTTTCCAAGGGTAACCGTTTCACCGGCTGGCAGACCGGCGATGGATGCATAATATTCAAAGATATTTGCGCATCCCCGTACTTCATCGGTTGATTCCCGGATTGGTTTTCCCTGTTCACGGGTAAGGAGCGCTGCAAGAGCCTTATGATCCCGCCGGATCAGTTCTGCCGCGCGGTAGAGAATAAGACCGCGATCCCGGGTAGTTTTTTTTGACCATTCACCAAAAGCCGCGTCAGCAGCTTCAACGGCCGCATTTACTTCCTCTTTGGATCCCCGTGGAACCCGATCGATACATTCACCGGTTGCCGGGTTGGTCACCTCAATCCACGTTTCATCTGCAGCAGGAGCAGCAGTCCCGTTAATGAGCATGTCCATAAAACCGATTCCCCTGTTCTCGCGTATCCCACATCTCTTGAGGAAGTGTCCACGGGCCGCATATAAAATGGCAGCGGTTGTTTTTATGAAATCTTCAGGGAGTTACTTGTCGGAGGAATTTCAATTTCAATGTTCTCAGAAGACAGGCTTCGGATCCTCCCTGTCTGGGTGGTACAATAGGCACCGGACCGGTCAAGATGCACTTTGAACTCCGGGCTTTTAATTAGTGAAATAAGGGTCACGATCCGTGGATCGTCCAGCATCTCCCGACGCATCACCAGTTCATACTGCTCATGAGCTACCGGAAGAAACATCAGGTCATGGGATTCTGCCAGTCCCTTTGAACAGATACCGGCATCTGCCTGTCCGGCCCGGACTGCTGCGGCTACAGCCCCCGGTGTTGCAACTTCATTGTCATACCCCCTGATTTGGGAGGGCATAAGATTGTGGGATGAAAGCAATGAATCAAAAAGGATCCGTGCCGGGGTATCTTTGCGTGAGTTGATCCAGCAGACTGCATCAAGTGAATCGGGTGAGACTTCCTTTGCAGATGCAATCCCCTGTTCCTGTGTAGCGATGTTGACAAAGACGAGGTCCATTGATTTAAGACAGGGCTGGACGAACCGGCAGTCTCCAAGGAGAGAGAACGCCGGCAGGCTCATCGGCGCTGCATGACAGGAATTTCGCTTAAGCGAGAGGATGGCACCGGTGTTTCCGGCACTTCCCGTGTGGATAAAGAGGCCCTGATCGTGTGCGATGTTTCCCAGTTCTTCCAAAATGGGGTCAATGGCCCCGGAAAAGATTAAGGTTCGCTCGATATTTGCCGGGTCTGTCGTAAGATAAACTTTGAGTTCATGTTCCGCATCGAACCCTTCAACCGGCGCCGGGATATGTGTGTATCCATTTGATCGGACGGTTGACATCTGTACAACTGTGCCTCGTGAACGGGCCATGCCCCAGTACTGGTTGCCGATCCTTCCGACAGATACCGGTACAAACTCGTCAAAGCCGAGATCGGAACTTAAGGGTGTTGAAAGTTTTACCCTGACCGAATATTTCGTGAGTGGCGCAAGTCCCCAGTATTCAAGGAGAGGGACTGCAAATTCACGCAGGACGGACTGGGCGGCGAGCGGGAAGCCCGGAAGCCCGATGACCGGTTTACCGTCGATCTTCCCGAGCATCATTGGTTTCCCCGGCTTCACCGCGACGCCGTGGAAAAGCAGTTCGCCAATTGCCGATATCGCCCCTGCGGTATAGTCGCGTGTCCCGGCCGAAGATCCGGCTGATATGATGACAAGGTCATTATCGCGTGCAGCAGTACGAAGCGCTTCCTTGATAAGATCAGGATCATCGCGTACGATCGGAAGGCGGGTGCAATGTGCTCCCATCGAATCGAGAAGGACCTGTGCCATGACCGTGTTACTTTCCACGACCTGTCCCGGGCTTGGCCGAACACCTAATGAAACCAGCTCGCTTCCCGTAGGAATAATCCCAACATTGAACGTATTGACCTTCAGTTCCACGATCCCGTAAGTTGCAAGGGCGCCAATATCAAAAGCCCGGACCTGATGACCCTTCGGGAGAACAAGCCGGCCTTCCCTGATATCTTCACCTGCCGGGCGCACATGCTGCCATGGCATTGCGGCTTTACGGATCTGGAACTTGTCCTCCACTTCCCAGGTTTCTTCAATCATGATCACGGCATCGAACCGAAGGGGAACGATATTTCCGGTATTGACCCGGGCAAAATCCTGAAGAGTAACCGGCGTCTGATCCGAAGCGCCAAAGGTATCCCGGCTTTTTACTGCGATGCCGTCCATGGCTGCAAGACTTACTTCCGGCACAGAGTACCGGGCATAGACAGGCGCAGCAACGACACGGCCCAGCGACCGGGTAACGTGAACGATCTCAGTATGCTCCGGGATTACAAATGATGTTTTGAGGAGATGCAGTGCCTCATCAAACGTAACCAGTGACAGGTAGCGTTTCACCATGCCGCATCACCGTAATGCACTTTTGTTTGCCATTGTTGTAAGGGGGATATCATGGGTCACTCGTATTTGAAAACAGGGGATATTTGCATGCCCCTGCTGGTATTTCAGGTACCTTATCCTGATAATCCTCAATAAATGATTCGATTATGATCACCGGTGACGGGGTAAAAAAATCTTTGGACACGTGCCGGTCAGACCTCACGTGTCCGTTTTCCTACGGCGGCAAGGTAGACCGGCCACTGTGTTTCAGGATCGGTATTTGTAAGATGTGTTATCATGTCGTCATGGAACGTATCGATAGGCTGCACGTCAAACCCAAAGCAACCTGCAGTCATGATCAGTTCCTGGCAGGTATGTCCTGCCTCTAAGAGGACGCTCCGGTATCCCCGGTTCCCCATTGCCCATGTCGAACGGTAAGGTACCCCTACCCAGATGAATGTTACTGCTGCGCGAGTGACAACCTTGAAATTCAAACTCGCGGTCGCAATCGCGGTGGAGATATCCGCGTCTTCGTTTATGGTAATTATACTGTGTATGCTTGGGACATACCGGTACATACCCGTAGAAAGTCCCTCCACTTCTCCTGCGACAAAATAGGTTTCAATCGGATACCGCGAAGCGCTGGACGGGACGTTTTTTAAGACAAGGAATTCGTTAATTCTTGCGCGGAACCCTTGAGTATACCACAACAGTGCCGAGAGTTCCGCCAGGGTCATCGATGAACGTGAAAGATAACCCGATGGTTCCCATTTCCCGATAAGATCAGTTACCGGGACATTGGGTACCTTGATCTTTTTTGGATCGGGGAGTTTTGTGATCTTTGCGCCATCAGGAACAGGAAGTTCCATGGGGGGTTCTGGTTTACGCAGGACCAGGTCCACGGTAGAATAATCCGGGTACCGGGTTCCTTTGATAAATTCTTTACCGACATCGTTCATAATCTGACCTCAGTTTTTCTGGTGTATCCTGATATTTACGCTCCTGTTGGATAACACCCGTAGGTATCCCGGCCGGGACAAAAAAGAAAAAATTGATTATGCCTTGACATAGAGGTTAGCAAAGACTTCCTTACCCTTACTCTTGGGATGACGTTCCCCAAGATCCCCGATGTAGTGGTCAAAGGTGGCCTTTGTGCCATCAACTTCAAGTTCCATCCGGTCTACTTTCTTGAAACCGGGCATCATGTACTTGATGGCGCCAAAGACGTACATGTCTCCCTTGACCATCTGGCCACCGACACGTCCCTCGACATTACCCTTGATGATAACGGTGCCACCCTCTGCATGGGTCGAGACGTGGATGAATACGTCCTTTTCTATGATGATCGTGCCACCGAGCATGAAGGTGCCGATATCGTTACCTGCACTGCCCTTGATCCGGATCGTGCCGCCCTTCATACCGCGCCAGTCGCCACGGTATGCGCAGCCAACATGGTTTTCAGCATTGCCGTCGACGAGAATCTCGCCGCCTTCCATTGCGATACCGCAGAAGGAGTGGGCATTTCCCTTAATGTGGATCTTGCCGCCTTTCATCCAGCCGCCGACATACATATCAGCATTGCCGTTTACCGTGACCGTGCCGGCAGTCATCTTGCTGCCAATATATTTTACCCGTGTGCAGTCGCCGGCGATAAGAATGTCGGTCTCTGCTGCGGTTGCACCCGCATTACCGGAAACTTCAAAGAAGTCACCGATCTTGACATAGGTCTTTCCTTCACGGCATACGAGATCGGCAATCTGGCTTGCGGTCTTTCCTGCAAATGCATCCGGCGTGATGGAGTTTGCCTCAAGCATGAGCTCGGGAGTCTTCGTGGGTTTTAAAGTAACAGTCGCCATGATTGCACCTGCCTTAAGCCTCCACATTTACGTCGATCACGAACGGGTGGGGGGCGAGATATTCGCGCACCGGGTAGTTGGTGAGTCCGACCGTGTAGTAGCCCTTGTTGAAACTCTCGGCAACATCACGTTTTACCTGCGGGTTTTCTTTCATGATTGGGTTAACCCAGACGGTCTTCTTGTGACCGTGGCTGATGACCTCGCCGTCCCTGACAACAATCTCACCAGACTTGACAAAGCAGCTGGAGTTCAGGAACGCGGATTCAATCTTCTCGGGGTCGCTTGGCATGTTATTGAAGTTGAGGTCATAGACCGCAACATCTGCAATCATGCCGGGCTTCAGGCTGCCATAGAGATTGGTGAGGCCCAGGCACTTTGCGGGACCTGCACGGGTCATAGCTGCAATTTCGTAGAGCGTGAGTTCCCGGTCAAGCGTGTGGATGTTGGTCAGATCGATGACCTTGTCAACCTTCTTCATGGACGCAAGAACCGCTTCCCGTGATTTCTGGTTCATCAGCCACTTGATAACACGCGGGTACCGGATGAACGGGCCGGCGTTCGGGTGGTCTGTCGTGATGAATGTCCGCATCGGGTCCTTTGCATAGAGCGCAAGTTCAAGGCCGGTTGCCCACTGAACGCCGTTCGGGACAACATTCTTATCGTAGATATACGGGACAACGCCGGCGGCAGTTTCCATTTCGACATCAACATTTGCCCACTTCAGGTGGTTGAGGGCATGGAGGTGGTGCTCGAATGGGCCATCGGCAGTCATGGTCGTGGTCTCGTCAAGCGTCACACAGCCGAGATCAATGGTAATATTTTTCTGCTTGTTGACGTAGTCCATGACTTCTTTTGCCTTCGAGCAGAAATTTGCCCAGCTGTCCCCGCCATACGAGTGGAACTGGAGGTGGGTGGAATGCATAACCTGTTCACGGCCGAACTTGTTCTTGGTCTTGACACCCTCTGCGAGTTTGAGCGAGGCAAGTGTTGTCGGGTAGTTGCCCGGGTTCCCGAGATTGTTCTGGTGAACATGGATTGAGTGGGGCAGGCCGAGGTACTCGTTTGCCGCCATGAGACCGGTAATGATCTCATGGGGGGTGATTTCAAAGTAAGGCACATGATCTTCAATACCCAGGCAGTTCATACCCCATGCCCAGGCAGCCGTTCCGCCGGGGTTGACAACCTTAACACCATAGCCCTTGGTCGCCTTGAGCAACCATGCAATGTAGGCTGCGGTGTTCTCGACCTCACCTTTCTTGAGGTACTCCATGACAAACCAATTGTTCCCGAAAACCGGAAGCGCTCCTTCATCGATAATAGGGGTGTCGTGGATTTCCTCGTGAACGTGGGGTGCATGGATGGGAGGCATTGCCGCTTCCATGACAAAACCGTACCCCATGCGGGCGTAATCGTACCCGGTCTTTAAGACGCTCGGGATTGAAAAGCCAATTTCCATCCGGGTGGGGTCATGGGTAACACCGCTCTTGAAGAGTTTGTCTTCAGGCCGGATAATTCGTCCGACATTGACCTTGGGACCCGCAACATGGGAGTGGACATCCACACCGCCGGACATGACAACTCTGCCCTTGGCATCGATGACTTTTGCGGCAGAACTGACTTTATCAACAATCTTGCCATCTCTGATGGCAACATCGCCGACATCTCCGTTAATTTTTTGGGTCGGGTCGACAATAAACCCACCCTTGATTAAAATCTCACCCTTGATCTCGCTCATGCTTCATTCACCGCCGAGATGTTTGTCGGGTGTTTCCGGTCTTCCTTTGAGGTGAGCCAGACCGGCTGGGTCTTGGTGAGCTCGCACATGCGCTCGTAGATCTTGTCAAAGAGTTCTTCGTCACTGGGAACTCCCGGCAGGCCGTCAATAACCGATTTAAACTGGATCGGGACATTGTCCATACGATAGACAACGCCCGGTTCATCGACACCGGCAATCCTTACCGGGATATGGAGATCGGAGATCTCGCTTGCCATGCAGAAGTTGGGGTCAACGGTGATGAAAGGATGTTTCTTGATGTGCTTGATGGCATCGATAGGCCAGTGTGCACCAGCATCTGTTCCGACATTGACAAAGCAGTCCACTTCGTCTCGCATTGCCAGATCAATTGAACTGGTTTCACCGGGGTTCATGTGGGCGGCAGTTCCCTTGGAAAGGTCGACGCAGTACGGGAATCCGAACAACCATGCCCAGACCTGTCCCGGACCGGCAATGTTATAGTGTCCACGCATTGCCATGATCGAGGCTTTCGTGTGGAGGTTGAGGTCGCGGGTCAGGCTGATGGCAGCATCGATGTTGTGGTTACGTCCATCCGTATGGGTGCATCCCATACCGAAGAAGATCATCACAAAACGTGCTTTCTTCATAACTTCTACAGACTTAACGATCACTTCTTTCTTGATACCGGCAACCTCATCGGGTATATCATACCCTTTGAGGACGGTGCGGAACGCATCGAAAAGTTCGTAGTCGTGACCCTGATTAAGCATGAGGTGGATATCCGCGAGTTTTGCGGTATCGGTCTGGCGGGGGTCAACACTGATAATCGTCCGCTGCATCTGTCCCTTCTGGGTGAAGTAACCCCGGGGGAAGATCGAATAACGGGAAGTGTGTCTCGGGTGGGCGTGCATCGGGTTGCATCCCCAGAAGACCACGACATCGGCACGGTTCTTTGCCTCACCAAGCGTGCAGCTTGGGTAGCCGTTATCGAACATTGCAAGGAAGGAAGGCCCGTGGCAGATGGATGCGCAGTTATCTAAAACAGCGCCGGATTTCTCGGCGATCCTTGCGACTGCACTCATACCTTCGCAGTTGGTCGAACCAAATCCATAGATAAGGGGCTTTTTCGCGGCAAGTAAAGTTTTTGCCGTAAAGTCGATTGCCTCATCATACGAGATCTCTTTTATCGAACCGTCCGGCTGGCGCATGCGTGGGAGCTTTGGCCGGGTCGGGTCGTTTGCATGGTGGAACAGGTTGGTTCCGATAATACAGGCATTGTGGACTTCAAGGATCTTCTTGTTGTCGTCAGAGACAAGGACTTCGATATCATCGCAGGATGATCCGCAGTACGGGCATCCCACCTGGGTAATGAGCTTTGGCATGGATTAGTTCACTCCTTTCCAGAGTCCGACTGCGCCCTGAACAAGCTGAAGGGCGGTCTTGCGCTTCTCGTTAAATGCTGGTTCGACCGTCACCGGGAAACCGCTGTACTGGGGGGTCCCGGTGCACTGGGTCCGTGGAGGAACAACCTGGTTGGCCCAGACTCCCTGGCGAATATGGGCAAGGCCCGGGGGACAGTACTGCGTCGCATTGATGCACTTCACAATAACTGTGCCGCACTCGCTTGTCACTTTCACGTTCGAGTTCTTCCAGATACCAGCACGCTTCATGTCTTCAGGATTCAGTTCTATGATTGAACAGGCTTCGAAATAGTCAGGGTTTGTCTTACCCTTTTCCATCGCGGCGCCCTCTTCAACCGATCTTTGGGTGATCATGTTCAGTTTAATCGCGCTACCCATTGTTCACCTCGTATTAATCACACACTACAAACACAGTTTTAATAAATCGGCTCTTTTGCCTGTACATGTCGTAGGAATGCAGATGTTAAATAATTTATTTATTGATACACCATTGTTAACTAAATACAGCAAACTGCAAATATTTCCATTTCAAGTTAATTTAACTCAATAAACTCCTCTTTTTCATCCTTTTATAATCGATGAAACGTACCGGTTTTAAAAAAACAGCAGCCTCTGGTACCGGCAACGTATACCCAAAGGTGGTTCGAACAATAGTTTTCCCAAATCATGATTGTTGATATCAAGCACAGCGTTAAACTTTTTATTTTTGACGAGGCCTCTCTGATGGAGTGAAGGCTGATGGACAAAAAACTCAAGCCTGTCGTTCCGTGAAGCGGAGTTAATCATATCCTGCAGGGAGAAAAACTGTTCGGCAGCATCGGTTTTCTGTTCCCCTGTCAGGGCATAGACGCCGTCTTCTATAAACACCACCCGCGTTTCGATTCCCTGATGGGCGGATGCGGTAGCAAAAGAGAGTGCCCCCGTGGCCATCCCGGTTGTGTAGGGACTGAAGGTTATCAGGATCAGCAGTGACGGCGGGGCGTGATCTTTACCGGACAGCCCGTCCGGTATTCCGGTATGATCCTGGCGGAACTGGATGGATCCCGAGTTTGTCCCAAGGATCCTGTGGTCTTTTGTGAACCGTTCAACCATGTCATAGAGGCCCCTCAGTTTCAGGGGTTTAATCGAACAGGAAGAGATAACAAGCCCTTTCCCATCGTCCCACATGCCGTATCCCCGTTCCATTGCACACGGTGCTGACCCCATAAGAAGGCAGTGCCGCTGGTGCTGCGAGGCGTGGATGGCGAGTTCGGAGAAACCTTCGCCCAGATTCCTGAAGGCTGTCGGGTGCTGGTTTGCATGTCCGATATGTACCCCGTCAAGGAACGCATAGAGCTCCGGATCGCAGTCCCGGTCAAGTGCCGCTTCCAGGCAGAGGAGAGCGTACAGGGCCGCGCGATGCATGTAAGGTGACTGTACCTGGAGGTACCCGATCGCCGTTTCTTCTGGTGCCTGAGCCCGGGCAGCATCCACCACCTCTCCCCAGAACGATGGTTGTGACCCTTCAGGAACCGATTGCCGACTGCTGATAAGACCGGAAAACTTCACTTTTAATGGATCGATGGATAGTCCGCGAAGGTCTAGATCCTGCTGGTCACAGATGACTTTCATGGATGGAAGGGAGAAGATAATCTCCCAGATCTGGCTGGTTTCCCGGCCAAAGAGGCTGTAGAGGGCATCCCCGGTGAGAAAGAGGATAAAGGTCGGGCTTTTCTCCGGCACGGTCCGGCGAAGTGCCTCGGGAGAGAACTGGATAAAATAATATTTGAGCACTTCTTCAGTCCATGACAACCGCTCCTGGGTCAGGGCATCGCTTAAAAGGAGAAAATGTGAGGTCATGGATCATTTATCCCTGCATGTGAGTATGTGCAGGTCTGGTTATCAATGTGACTAAATGCGTTCCCTTTAACGTATACCGTTTTACCAGATATATCGTTTTTAAGGGTTGGAAAAAGAGGGTCCGGTTCTTACCGGGCCGGTTTACTGGTATCAAATCCTGTGATAGATGGACAGGCAATTAGATGTTCGCAAGCATTCCCGTCTCTCCGCGTCCGGAGAGAGTGATTACCTGGTACGGGCAGGCGCGTACACAGACACCGCAGCCGGCACAAAGTTCTGCCTTGACGTCAAGGCTGATGGCTTTTCCGTCCCTGACTGCATAGATCTTGTCCTTCGTTGCTGGATCAATTGTATAAAGCTCGAGAGCATTAACCGGGCAGGCGCGGACACAGTTACCGCACCCGGTGCACCGGTTTATGTTGACATGCACTGCAAACGCCATTGAAACATCACACTCAAATTTAACTGATTATTACAGTTATCGAACATTATAATTAAATTTTTTCAAACAATCCCCTGTCACAGTTTCCCGTTTTTTTAGTCTCGCAAGGGAATAGTATGGCAGTGACTGTACGGGAAAATTGCAGGGTAACTTCCATCATGATCGATTTTGGGGAAGTGTGGTTCGGGCTGATGGTGTCTTTGGGATAGATCAGATTGTTGTCCTGCCCCCGGAGGACTTCGCTGCCTCAGCCACAGCCCGTGCCACGGCCCGGGTCACATCCTTGTCAAGGATACTTGGCAGGATATGTCTCCGGTGAGGTTTCCGGACGCAACCGGCGATCGCATGGGCAGCGGCGATCTTCATCTCATCAGTGATGCGGGTGGCGCAGGCATCAAGCGCTCCCCGGAATATACCCGGGAATGCGAGCACGTTGTTGATCTGGTTCGGGAAATCACTTCTCCCGGTCCCGACCACGGCGGCCCCTGCGTCTGTTGCTGCATCCGGCCAAATCTCCGGCACAGGGTTTGCCATGGCAAAGACAATGGGATTTTTGTTCATCGACCGTATCATGTCCTGCGTGATAATACCGGGAGCGGAGACACCGATAACAACATCCGCACCGTCCATCGCATCAGAAAGCGAACCGGTCCGGCCCGCGTGGTTGGTCTCCTCGCTTAAAATGAACTTGTACTTATTCTGGTAGAGTCCCTCGCGCCGGCGGTGGATAATCCCTTGGGTATCGCAGACGGTAATTTCGTGAACCATCGTGCAGACGAGCGGATCATACCCGATACATTTGAGGAGCCGGGTGATGGAATACCCTGCCGCCCCGGCGCCGCAAACAACAATATTAAGATCTTCGTATTTTCGTCCGGTCACACGGCAGGCATTCAGGAGCGCCGCGAGCACGACTACTGCCGTGCCGTGCTGGTCGTCATGCATGACCGGTATCCCGATATCCTGCAGGGCATCCTCGACTTCAAAACATTTCGGGGCTGCGATGTCTTCGAGATTGATCCCACCAAAGACCGGTGCAATATTTTTCACCTGGTCGACAAAGTCGGTCTCGTAACTCTCAAAGCAGATGGGAAAGGCATCGATGCCGGCAAACTCCTTAAAGAGGATTGCCTTCCCTTCCATCACCGGGATCGCCGCATACCCTCCTATATTCCCGAGACCAAGGACTGCCGACCCGTCAGTCACGATAGCAATAGTATTCGCCTTGAGGGTGTAGCGGTACGCCAGGTTCCGGTCCTTGGCAATCCTGCGACAGACTTCGGCAACGCCGGGGGTATAAGCCCGGGACAGGTCGTACCGGTTCCTGAACGGAACTTTGGAACGAATCTCCAGTTTCCCGTGATGCAGTGCATGGAGTGCGAGGGACTCCCGGTATATCTCATCACTGCCAGCGGTAACCTGCATATCCCTCACATTGTACGAGAAAAACGCAGTAAAAGGTAATGAACCTTGCCCTGTTAAGGCTCGTTTTTCTTATGGAATAAGGTGAGAAGGATAATTACGATGCATATGCCAGCAAAGTTACATTTTAATACAGCAATGAACAGAATTATACATCAAGGTATAATCAATTGCCACGAACGGCGGATTAACCGCGGGTTGTGTGCTCTTTCGGATACCTGATCCAGATTACAGATGTGATAGTATCATGAAGTCAAAAGATATTGCCATAGTCGGAATTCTTCTTGCTGTCGGTGCGATCCTGCGGTATTTCCTTGCGATGCTCCATACGCCGCTCACGCCCAACATGATCATTGCGTTCTACTGCCTTGCGATCATCCTGATCCAGCCCAAAGTCTACGAGGCACTTGGGATCGGTATCGTTGCCGGCCTCTTGTCGATGCTGATATCAAGTTCAATGTTCCCACCTGCAAACCTTATCAGCGAACCGCTGGGTGCGCTGGTCTGCTTCGGGCTCTATGCTCTCCTGAAATCCCGGACAAAACTTGCCCCGACTGTAACCACGTTCCTCTCAACACTGGTGAGCGGGTTCTCGTTTGCTGCAATCGCGCTTCTCTTTGTCGGGGCCACAGTTCTTCCCAAGTATGGTGGCAATATCGGGAACTTTATGATTGTCTTTGTTCCGATAGTCGTCATAACTGCCGTATTTAATGCAATTGTTGTCCAGATCCTCTACATCCCCTCAAGCAGGGTGCTGGTGAGAGGACAGGAATGATCGAACTTAAAGACGTCAGTTATACGTATCCACATACGGTGCAGGAAGCGCTGCACCGTCTCTCTCTAGTACTGGAACCGGGCCGCTGTATCATGGTGACCGGCCCCTCCGGTGCCGGGAAGACTACGCTCTGCCTTGCAGCATGTGGCATCCTTTGTCATGAGTATGGCGGGAAGAAATCGGGCCTTGTGACCATCAACGGCCGGGATGTTTCGACGTATACCGGGCTTTCCGAGATAGCGAAAAACATCGGGATTGTCTTTGACGACGCCGAAGCGCAGATGATCTTTACCACCGTTGAAGAAGAGATCCTTTCCGCACTTGAATACCGTGGCATCACTCCCGAAGAAATTGAGAAGCGCCTCGCCTCGATCATGGAGGTTACGTACCTTACGGAGCTTAAGAACCGCTCCCCTCACAACCTTTCCGGGGGCCAGAAACAGCGCGCAGCTCTTGCTGCGACGCTCGCCCTCGGAAATGACATCCTGATCCTTGACGAGCCAACCTCCGAGCTGGACGAACATGCGACCCGGCGGATCGTTGAAATTTTATCCAACCTCAAGAAGCAGGGCAAGACCATCCTCCTTGTCGAGCATAAGTATGCCCATTTCCGGGACATGGTCGATACTCTTGTCGTGATGGAACACGGCGCGATTTCAGCTATCGGCGCACCGGAAGATGTCCTCAAAGACGAGCGGATCAGAAGGATCGTCATCCCGGATTTTACCGGCATCAGGAATGGTGCAGCCCCGGCTCTTTTTGCATCTTCACCGGCCATTTCTGTCCGGCACCTCTCGTATTCCTACGATGAAGTCCCGGCCCTGCACGATGTCAGCATCGAAATCAGTGCCGGCGAATTTGTCGCTATTGTCGGCGAAAACGGTTCCGGCAAGACCACACTTGTCAAGCAGTTTAACCGGCTTCTTATTCCTACTGCAGGGGATGTTTTGATCCGGGGCAAAAATACCCGGGACTGCACGATTACTGACCTTGCCCGTGATGTAGGCCTGGTCTTCCAGAACCCGGATCACATGTTCTTTGCCGACACGGTAAAAGACGAAATCGCATTCGGGCTTGAAAACCTCGGGATTAAGAACAAAAATGACGTGATCGATGCAGCACTTGACGAAGTCGGACTCCTGCACACAAAGACCCTCTATCCCCGCTGGTTATCCCGGGGCGAACGACAGAGGCTTGCCATTGCCTGCGTGGTCGCCATGCAGCCGGCGATCATTGTCCTTGATGAGCCTACGACCGGTCTAGACGGGGACGAAGCCCGGCTCGTTATGGAAATTCTCAAAAATCTCCAGGTAAAAGGGCACACAATTATTGTTATTACCCATAACCGGGATATCGCACAGTACTGCGCAGATCGCATGATCACCATGGATCAGGGCCGGGTCATATCGGATACACAGGTGATGGAATAATGTCCGAGATCCTCCAGTACGTTCACAAGGACGGTTTTTTCCACCGGCTCCATCCGTTTTCGAAGATTCTCTTTATCATAGTCGCAAGTGTGATGTGTGTTTTTGTAACGAGCATCCCCTTCCTCATCCTGATGGTTGTTGCCCTTCTGGTCATTGCGTACGCGAGCCACCTCCACCGCGAAGTAATTCAGCAGCTCAAACTCGTCCTGATAATGAGCGTCGTTTTTATCATCATCACGGTGCTCACGATGCCAAACGGCGCTACGCTCGGGTACCTGATCCCGCAGGGAGTGCCGGTGATCGGCGGGTCCATTGCCATAACCGACGGTGCAATTGGCATTGGCCTGATCCTCGCGCTCCGGTTCATGGTGCTGATCTTCGCCTTCCAGCTCTTCCTTATCTCAACCCAGCCCCGCGATCTTGTTCACGCGATGGAAAAACTGCACATGCCCATCGATTATATCCTGATGTTTATTCTCGCGCTCAGGTTTATCCCGACTCTCCAGATCGAGGGGCAACGGATCCATGAGGCACAGCTGGCCCGGGGCTATAACCCGGGGACAGGAATGATCGGGAAGATCAAAAGCGTTGCACCCATTGTAATCCCGCTTGTTTCAAACGCGCTCCTGCGCTCTAACGTGCTCGGACTCACCATAGATATGCGGGGATATCGCACGGGAATCAGGACTCATGTGCGCGAGCGAAAGTTCTGCACCGGGGATTACGCGATGATGGGCGGCCTTGCAGTCACGGTCTCGGGATTTGTTGTCATTGCGATCTTCGCATCGGGCCTGATCTTCTAAAACCTCTCTTTTTTGGCGTGCACAAAAGCCAAGGTGGCCCGACAACCCGGATAATTATTCGCATTGCGCTCAAGGAAAACAAAATCAGAAAAATGCTTAAGCGCCTCGGCCGGGATTCGAACCCGGGTCAAAAGCTCCGGAGGCTTCTAGGATGTCCACTACCCTACCGAGGCGTATTTTACCTTACTTAATCTTGTGCGCATCCATATAAAAGAGAAGGATAGCCGGGAGACTCACAGGTTTTTGACCTGATACAGGTGCCAGATCTTGCATGCCCCTTCGTGGCTGACCATGCATGGCCCGACAGGAGTCCGGGGCGTGCAGACCTTCCCGAAGAGTTTGCAGTCTGTCGGCTGGGCAATCCCTCGCAGAACCTTGTCGCAGATGCAGGCCGAATGTTTACTTACCTTCTTATAGACAAGGCCAAACTTCTTCTGCGCGTCGTACTGCCCGAATTCCTTTTTTAAGCGGAGGCCGGACTGCGGGATGACCGGGAAGCCCCGCCATTCAACATCACAGGGCTCGAAGACCTCGTACATGATCTTCTTTGCCTTGGTGTTACCTTCCCGGGTTACTACTCGTGGATAGGCATTGTCCACGCGGTGCTTTCCTTCCCGAACCTGTTCGACCAGCATGAGAAGACCAAGCAGGATGTCCTCGGCTTCAAAGCCGGCAACAGCCTGCGGCACGGCAAACTGTTCGTACTCTTCATACCCCATAATTGCACAGACATGTCCGGGAAGAACAAAACCGTCAAGGTTTGCCTCGCCCTGCGCAAGCAGCCACTTCATTGCGGGGGGGACGACGCGGTGGCAGGAAAGGATGGAGAAGTTCTTCGGCGGGTGTGACAGGATGGTCGCGGCGACAGTCGGGGCGGTCGTCTCAAAACCGACCGAGATAAAGACGACTTCCCTGTCTGTCTTCTCTGCGATCTCGACTGCCTTGTGGACGCCCTGCACGACTCGCACATCACCGCCGCAGGACTCCAAAGAGCCTTTGGAACCGGGTACCCGCAGGAGGTCGCCATATGTTGCGATGATGCAGCCCTTTTCTGCCAGTTCGAGTGCCGCATCGATCTCGCCCTGCGGTGTGATGCAGACCGGGCAGCCGGGCCCCATCACAATCTTCAACTGTGGAGGCAGGATGCTCCGCAGGCCCGTGCGGGCAATTGCCGCTTCATGAGTCCCGCAGATGTGCATAAAAGTCATATCCCGGTCCACCAGCCCGCGAAGTGTCTCTGCAATCTCGTTTCCCGTTGCCATGGTAATCTTACATTTATTTACTGCCCTGTGACATAAGAGTACGTATATGGATGATAACCTGCTCTTTGCCATTGCAATCGTTATTGTCGGCCTTGTCGTGGCGGGCATCGCACGTTTCGTTGTAAAGTGGCTCGAGAAATATGCTGAAACTACCGAGACACAATGGGATGATATTATCATCGCGGCGATCGGTACACCGGTTCAGATAGGCATCGTTGCGTTATCGGTCTATATTGCCCTGAAGTATTTTGACGTCGTCCCGGCACAGTATGCATGGATGATCTCTGACCATGTGCTCAACTCGATCTTTATCCTGATTGGGACATGGATCGTGTCTACACTCCTTCACGATATTATCCATATTTACGGCCATGCCCTTGCAGCGAGTACGGAAGGCGATACCGATGACCGGCTTATCGACCTTCTCGAACTGGCAGTGCGCTATGTAATATGGTTTATCGGGATCATGTTGATCTTTGTCAACCTCGATATCAACATAACACCCTTCCTTGCCGGTGCGGGTATCGCTGGTGTGGCTATCGCACTCGCGGCACAGGATTTCCTCTCCAACTTCTTTGGCGGTGCGATCCTGACCGTCGACAAGCCCTTCAGGGTCGGCGACCGAATCCAGTTTGACACATTTTATGGCGACGTACTGGTTATAGGGACGCGGAGTACCCGGATCAAGACTATTGACGGGAAGATTGTCACCATCCCAAACAACAAGCTCACCTCAAACAGTGTCATCAATTTTTCCTCTCCCGACCCGAAAATCCGGTATACAATCCCGATCACTGCTGCGTACGGAAGCGATGTTGTCCGGGTAAAAGAGATCATACTCGAAGTTGCGGAGGATGCGATAAAGAATACAGAATATTTTGCTGATGATCCGGGACCAAAGGTCTTCTTCCAGGAATTCGGGGATTCGAGCCTGAAGTTTGTGCTTTACATCTGGTCGCGGGCTTACAATGTTCCGGACGAGGTAAAGGATGCCATCAATGTCCGGATCTCTGCACGGTTCGCGGCGGAAGGTATCGATATCCCGTTCCCGCAGCTCGAGGTTCGGATGAAACAATAATTTTCACGGATCTTTTTTACATAATCCTGTTTATTTCCCCATCTTCTGCATCGACGATAATTAAACCGGTATCTTTATTGGCCGCTTCCCGTACCTTCTCATTTCTGGTAGTGGCTGAACCATTCAATTGATAATTAAACCGCCGTTAAAGTGGCTGTTGCATAAAATCCCCGTGCTAACTGTTTACAAATTTGTCTTATATGTCGTTGCATAGACCTTTTCACTCCCCGGAAAAAATCAAATAATGCAACTAATATAGGGTGCGGGGCTACGAATTAATCCGGTGTACATATTCCGGAATCCAAATCGATGTATCCTGTTGAAGATGGAAATGTTGTAATCGGGATCAGGCCTTCTTCACCGGATCAGCTTTTTTACTTCCTACTGCCCGGTGCCGTTTGCAAAAAAAAGAACTGATCTCATCAGCAGAAGACTATATCGTAGACAAAATCCGGGACTTCCCGGATACGACCCGGTTTAAAATTGCACTCATGGTACCGGCATCTGCGACTGATGCCCCCGGAAAACCGGGCACGCCCCGAGGCCATCCGCAGCCATTTCCGGTACCGGGTGCTTTGCACAGACCGGAAGTATCGCCAGTAGACAAAGTACGGGAAATAGAGCATGATTATCGCGCTCGTTGTCCTTGTAGTGAGCACGTTTTTGAGTCGGCGGTCCTGCAGTTCGGCGAATCGCTGCCTGTCATTATGTTCTCTGATGGTATCTGCATCTTTGGCTCTAGGTGGGAGTATGGGCTCCTGCCACCGTAATCCTGTACGAACTCTGGCCTATCCGGGAGGCAAGGAAAATCTACGGGAAGATAGTTTTTTCAGAGATTGTCGTTGTCTCGTCTTCGTAAAAATGAGGGCGGGAGCATGAAGTACCCTTATCCCTGACCTTGTCATGCTTCAAAAAAAATCCGAAAAAATATTGCTCCGCCGGGTTTTCCTCTGACGGTTTAAATCCTTATACCGTTCCATGACCGGACTGATGTGTTGTTGATTGCACCGGTCTCGTCAGAATCGGACGTCCAGTTCCCGGTAAATGCATTCTCGTCAATGGACAGGGCAAATTCAAATTTCCCACTGAAACTGTATGTAGGGTAGGTCTCGCTCCACCGGCTGCCTGCGCATATTTCCCTCCCGTGTTTACTGTTACGGCGGCCAAATGGCGGGAAATGTGTAGCCGTTGGCCCGTATGTTGTTACGGGCCGGCACGCAGGCGGCAGAATGCAAAAATCAGGATTGCGCAGGAACATGCACCGATTGTTACCGGGATCGGTACGGGTGTGGTCATACCCGGGATTACCGAAGGTTTTTCCAGTTCAATCGTGCTTGTGACCGACTGGTCAGCGATCACCCGTACCTGTTCTTCAACCGGGATATACCCATCAAGCGTTGCATTGATCGTGTGGTTGCCGGCAGCAAGATTCGTACGTGTGACCGGGGCTGTTCCTACATTGTTCCCATCAAGAAGGATCTGGGCACCTGAAGGAGTTGTATTAATCACAAGACTCCCGGTCTTTGGCTGGAGTGTTGCTGTCACTTCGGTGATCGCGCCCGCTTCAATTGTTGCCGTTGTGGAAAATTTTTCGTAGTCAAAACGGGAGAACGTGATAGTGTACTTGCCGGGATCGAGACCGGACACGGTCAGTGGTGTGCTGCCTTTATAGTTCCCGTTTATTACTACCGATGTATTGTCCGGAACCGAGCGGAGATCGAAGCTGCCGGGAACGGCAGGGGTGACAACACTGATGCTTGGATTACCCAGGGAAACGGAAATCGTACTGTATTCCGTCTCTCCCAGATGAGAACGATCGTTGGGGCTGTTGACTGCCCACACGGTATAAGTGCCGGCATCAAGGCCTCCACCAAGTGAATTTGTGCCCCAGTTATATTCCCACCGATCGTGATCGTCCACACTGACCTCGGTAAAACCTCCCTGGTCCGCCCGGCGGTAAATGTTGTCCAGCGCAACGCCATTTGTCGGGAGGTTTGGCCCGGTCAAAAAGAGGTAGACTGTCGAGCTCGAATAACAGTATCCCGAGAGTTTAATGGTGTTGCCCAGGTACGACTGCATCGAACCGGATGCGGCAGCCGCACCGACGAGCACGAAAAGCAGGAGAATTCCTGCATACAGGTTCCAGTGTTTCAAGATACACCTATCCTAAAAATTTATTTATTTTTTTTGTCTGTCCTGCATACATCACACGGACGGGACAAAATAATAATTTTCAGGCCGATCCTCTGTTACGCAGTACTATTTGTTTTTGCCATCGTTGGGGTGGGTGTCGGGGTTGCCAGGGCAAACTGCAGGTCAATCCTGCCATTGGGGGTGGTCGTTGACACTGTTTTTATCGCAGTGCCGGCCTTGTAGACAATAACTTTCAGTTCGTCACCAGAACCATCCGTCTTCTTGATAGAGATGGCAACGGTCCCTTCACTTGTGGGAATTACATAGAAGTGATCCCCGGTATCTGTCACGGTTACCTGCGAACCCGGGGTGCCTACCAGTCCACTATATGTCTTATCGTAGATAATCTCGGCCCAGACACCTGTTGTCGGGATAAGTACCTGTGGCGTTGTCGGCTCAGCGGTTGTCACGATCGTTGTCACTACCGGTGTCGGAGTTGGTGTCGGCATGGTGGTAGCCGTGGTGGGTATTGTGGTCGTCACCGGTATGACTTCGGTGTTTGTCTGCATGTTTTTCATGACCATTAATCCACCGGCTGCTACCGCGATGATTACAATAAGAATTATGGCAACCGTAAGAATCGGTGTCCGTTTTTTCCGTGGTGCTGCAGGTACTGGTGGTAATGGAGGAACCTGGGGTATGGGTGGAACTACCGGTGCTAAGACCGGTTCTGCCACCGATGCCTGTGTTCCTTCCACCGGGGGCGTTGTTTCGGCAGTTGGGGTTGCGGGTGCTTCAGTGGGAACCGAGAGCGCCTGTTCCGGTTCCGGTATGGCCGGGGTAATTTCCGTGCGAGGCACCGAATCCTCAATCAGGGGTTCGATCGAGTGGATGATCTGCTCGATGGGCCTCCCCTTGTGATCTCCCGATCCGGGTGTAACCGACGGGGCCGTGGTAATCTGCCCTGGTGTTGTAGAATCGGCCGCTGCTTCTTCCGGGATGACAACCTTGGTTCCGCACCTGTTACAGAATGTCGATCCCATAGGAATGCGGTTCCCGCACCGACTACAGAAAGATCCTTCGGGAAGCGATGTTGTCTCGACAGGTTTTGGCGGCAGGTTACTTGAGTCTACTATGATCTTTTTTATCGGGCGGGAAATCTCGATCTTCTTTTTCACACCGGGAGTACCGACATGTTCCTGGCGGGATTGTTCAGAGCCCTGCTTCTCTGGCACCATCTCAACCGGATACGATGACGCTTCCGAGATATATTTTTTGAGAGTCTTTACCCATTCGCCGGCCTCGCGTTTGCGTTCCCCGGCAGTCTGCATCGCAAAGGTGAGCGCCAGTTCACGGGTATCTGCCGTATCGGTCAGGATCGTCAGGGTAATTACCGGATCGCGGATTGCATTTTCCCCGGTCGCTACATTCCTTATCGTTACCAGCGGAATTTGCTGAGTAGGGACAACATTCTTCTCGCTGTCGATAATGATAAGGCGCCGGTTGGTGAGCACCAGTTCGAACGGCACAGATTTTACCTTGATATGCTGTGCGGTCAGAATAATGGACTCGTCGCTTTTCAAATCTGGATAGCCCATAGTACCACGTTCACTGTTATACTCTTGCATTACCTATGGCAAATAAGTATTTACCAGATGTTTTGGTTTTAATGATAAAAAAGGAGAGGTAAATGTAAAAGGGATTTTACAGGAACTCCCGATCGTTCATGTACTGCCTGAGAACTTCCGGGATTGTTACCGATCCATCCTTGTTCTGGTAATTCTCTAAAATGCACCGCAGCACCCGCGACGTGGCGATTGCGGTCGAGTTGAGGGTGTGGACATACCGTTTTGACTCGAAATTCTCCTTGTCCCGCACCCGTATGTTAAGGCTTGCAGCCTGGTACGCGGTGCAGTTAGAGCAGGAGACAACTTCCTTGTAGGCGTTCTCGCGCGGCATCCATGCCTCAATATCGTATTTCTTTGCAGCGACCGTGCCGATATCCCCGGTACAGATGTTGACGACATGGTAGGGAAGCTCCAGTTTTTTGAAAATCTCCTCGGCGTTTGCCAGCAGTTCTTCGTGGATCTGCCAGGAGTCTTCAGGTTTGCAGAAGACGAATTGTTCGATCTTCGTAAACTGGTGGACGCGGAAGAGCCCTTTTGTATCAAGCCCGTGCGCCCCGATCTCCCGACGGAAGCAGGATGAGAGGCCGGCGAGACGCAGCGGCAGGTCTTTTTCTTCAAAGATTTCGTCCTGGTACATTGCGGCCATGGGATGCTCGCTTGTCGCTATCAAATATGCATCATCGCCGTCGATCTTGTACATGACCTTCTCGAAATCCTCGAGATCGGTGACCCCCTCGTACGAGCTGCGGTTAATCATGAGCGGCGGGGAAATGGGTGTAAATCCTTTCTTTTCAAGCAGGTCGAGAGCAAAGCGCTGGAGCGCAAGATCCAGGAGCACAAGGTTCCCCTTCAGGAAATAGAAACCTGCGCCGGAGATCTTCGTTGCCCGTTCGAAGTCTGCCCAGCCCCTGTCGGCAGCAAGCTGCCCGTGGCTCTGGATCTCAAAGTCAAATGTACGCGGGGTGCCGATACGCCGGATCTCGATATTTTCGGTATCGTCTTTTCCCTGCGGTACGCTCTCGTGCAGGATGTTGGGGAGGCGCATGAGCCGGGTGCGGATGAGTGCAGTGATCTCATCCTGTTCGGCATCATTGTCCTTGATATTCTTTGGAAGTTCGGCCGCTTCCGCCATGAGTGGTGCCGGGTCTTTTCCTGTTTTGCGTGCCTCGTTAATCTCGCGGGCTATCGTGTTCCTCCGGCGCCGCAGTTCATCAGTCTGTACTTTGAGCTCGCGGGATCGCGCATCTTTTGCCAGGATCTCGTCTACCCATGCAATTTTTTCCGGAGTATTGCGTTTCAATAAATCGGCTTTTACTATCTCCGGGCTTGCCCGTACAAACCTGATATCTAACATTTCGCGCACCTCAAATGAACATCCCCTGTATCTGGTACGAGGGGCTTTTTTGATTTTGATATTCCAGTATTAGTGTATCTTATTTTACCTTATTATGCTTCAATGCACTTGAGAGAACAGTTTACATGAAGTCTGCCCGGCAGTGCTCCACAAAAATATCGCCACAGATGATGCTAGGGACTGATACGATGACAGACCTTTCTTTGAGATATTTTATTACCTGTTCGCGGCCATTGTATCCGGGAAGAATCTGATTTTGACGCTCATCGCCATGCCGGCCGGATGAACGGAGGGGAAGATTACCGCAATGTAACCGGGTGATGAATCTAAAAAGGGGCGCCTTATGGATTTTGGATCAACATTTTTTTATAAATACCGGCGTTTTGTTAAGGCGCTCAAGATTTATCTGATCCTTGCCGGCCCGGGTCTCATCGTGATGCTCGCCGATAACGATGCCGGGGGGATCACCACCTACACGGTCACCGGGGCCACCTATGGCTACGGCCTGATCTGGTTTTTACTGCTGCTCCTGCCGGTCGCCTATGTGGTTCAGGAGATGACAGTCCGTCTTGGGGCAGTCACGAAAAGAGGCCACGCAGAGGCGATCTTCGATGCGTTCGGCTCGTTCTGGGGCTGGTTCTCATTTCTTGATCTTACGCTCGTGAACTGGCTCACACTTATCACCGAGTTTATCGGTATGACTGCAGCAATGAGCATCTTCCACGTCCCCCCCATTTTTACCATCGCAATTGTTTCGGTCGTCATGCTGCTCATGGTGCTCCAGGGACGATACTGGACCTGGGAGAAGATTGCGATCGTCTTTGCGGTGCTCAACCTTATCTACATCCCTGCAGCATTTCTTGTCCACCCGTCGATTGGGGACGTTCTCGGCCAGGGGCTTATCCCGCATTTCCCCGGTGGTTTTAACAGCACGCTCTTTTTCTTTTTAATGGCAAATATCGGGACGACAATTGCCCCGTGGATGATCTTCTTCCAGCAGAGCGCGGTTGTCGATAAGGGGATGAAGGAAAAAGATATTCCTTTCGGGCAGCTGGATACCCTGATCGGTTCGGCGTTTACCGTCATTGTCGCTATTTTTGTTGTCGTTGTGACCGGAACGGTTCTTTACGGCATGCAGATTGACAGTGCGGCGCAGGCAGCGACCATCATGATGGGAATTAACCCGTGGCTTGGGACGTTTGTCGCGATAGGACTATTCGATGCCGGGTTCCTCGGGGCGATCTGTATCTCGCTTTCCAGTTCGTGGGCGTTCGGGGAAGTATTCGGATGGGCGCATTCGCTCAACCTTAAGATCCGGGAAGCGCCGTGGTTCTATGCCTGCTACCTGTTTGCCATCCTGACGGCTGGAGCCGTGGTGCTGATACCCGATGCCCCGCTTGTCCTCATCACGCTCTTTGTACAGGTAATTGCAGTAACCCTGCTCCCGGCGGCACTGGTGTTTTTGATCCTGCTCTTGAATAACGAAGAGATCATGGGAAAATACAAGAACACGCTCGCACAGAATATCGCCGGGATCGTGATCGTAGCGGTGATTATTGTCCTCTCGACGCTGTTTGGCATATCGACCCTCTTCCCGGGCCTGTTCGGAGGGTGAGGTGGTTTATCATATGATTCGTATTGAACATATCTTCGGGAGCAGGGTGGGCAGCATTATCAGGGGGTGGACCGGTAAAATTTCTGAGATCAACCGGAAGTATGCTACTCCAAAGATCCAGATGTCCCGTGGGGTAAAGTTCGCGCTCCTGATGCTTCGGGTGTACCTGGTCCTTCTCGTCCTGCTCCTGGGCTATAAATTCTGGACGATGCTTGGTGGAGGCGGTATTTGATGAGAAAAACGGGGGTGAACAAATGAATGAAAAACAGGATACGGTTGCAGCAAAATCAGATGCCCGTTACTTGTTAAGCGAACTTCTGGATGCAAAAGTGCTCTTTTCTGATAAGAAGATCGGGAGACTGTCCGATCTTGTAATCGTAGAGACCGGGACGTTTCCCGTTGTAAAATACCTGGTTGTGAGGCGCCCGTTTGGTGATCCGTCACTGCTTATACCCTGGGAACAGGTAAAAAGCCTTGAACCGGGCCGGGTTGTCATCGGTATTGATGACCCAAAAAAATACGAGCGGGATCCGGCCGAGGATGCAATCCTGCTGCGCGACCATATCCTTGACAAGAAAGTGCTCGACACGGAGGATGCGGAAGTAGAAGTGGTCTACGATATCCGGCTTGTCGAGCGGAATGGTCGGCTCTTTGTGACCGAAGTGGACACGAGCAAGGCGGCGCGGCTGCGCCGGTTCGGATTCGGGCCGCTTGCACGACTCTTCCCGGGGGATACGGAGACCACAGAGGATTCGATAATTTCATGGAAGTACGTCCAGCCCCTGCCCACCCACATCAGCAGTTTCAAGGGCAATGTCAAGCTCACGGTCTTAAAAGAGACCCTTGCGGATATCCACCCGGTCGACCTGGCCGATATCATCGAGGAACTTGATCATGACCAGCGTCTCGCGGTATTCTCATCGCTTGAAACCGATCAGGCGTCCGATACATTAGAAGAAATAGAGCCCAATGTCCAGCGGGATATTATTGCATCGCTCGATATTGGAAAAGTGGTCCCCTTAATCAATATCATGACACCGGGCCAGGCGGCAGATGTCCTGTCAGTTATCCCGCATGAGGACGCAGCAGAGATTCTCGCGGCGCTCAGTCCCGACAATGCCCGTAAAGTCCGGGCGATTATGGAAAAGCAGGAGGAGAAGGTGATCCATTACACGACCCAGAAGATCTTAAAATTCCTCCCGGACACGACCGTTGAGTACGTGCAGAATGATTTTCCCGGTCATGCCCGTGGAAAAGATGTCGTCATGTATATCTACGTCGTGGATAACAATGACCGGCTGCTGGGTGTGGTTGACCTCAAGGAACTGCTGAGGGCGGATGACAAGGCGCTCCTCTCTGCGATTATGACGGAGAACGTGATTGCCCTGAATGTAGAGAATACCCTTAAAGAGGCGTCGCAGGAGTTCGAGCGGTACAGTTTCCGGGCCATGCCGGTCACCGATGACGACAATCGCCTTATCGGGGTCATCCCGTACCGCGATGTCATGAACCTGACCCATCATTTCCTCGAATAATAGTGTGGATCCGGAACATGATTCTCGTCCCGGCAAAGCCGGTTCTGCATCGAGAGTCGGTGACGGTAATGGAAACGGTGCAGATATATGAACAGAGATCGTGATGCAGGCTGCTGGGAGAACGAGTATTCCCGGCGGGGGCGGGTCTGGGGAGGAGCAGTCCATAACCTGCCGCCTTTTCGCCCCGGCCTGCGCGTGCTTGAACTCGGGTGTGGGAACGGGAAGACGTTCTCCGCGATTCTGGAAAAAAACTGCGAGGTGGTTGGCGTTGACTTTTCTTCCACTGCTGCGATCCTGTGCAGGTCTCTTATCCCAGAAACTGCACGCGGGGATATCGCCCTTGCCGATGTCCGCTACCTGCCTTTTGCCGATGCCTCATTTGATGTCGTGATTGCGTTCCACGTGATTGGGCACCTGTCAGGAGCCGGGCGTGTCCGCTGCGTCGGGGAAGCGGCACGGGTGCTTAAGGAGGGTGGAACCCTGTATTTTTCCGGGTTTTCTGGTGAGGATTTTCGGGCCGGCACCGGCCGCGAGATCGAACCGGGTACGTTCGAACGGAAAAACGGGATAGCCACTCATTACTTTTCTGAGATTGAGGTTCAGGCACTTCTCTCACCATTATCTGCCTTGGAGTGTTCTACCCGGCGCTGGACGATGACCGTGCTCGGGCAGCCGCTCCCCCGAGCCGAGATCACTGCCGCATTTGAAAAAACAACCTGATTTTTAAGGGCGTTTCGCTGTAATTCGTCAGATCACGGAGGAATTATTAAATGTACGTGCGACGTTCTTTCCTCTCGTACTTGGAAGTGATTATGTGAAGAAAATATTCTTTTTAACGCTCTTTGCGTGTATTGCAATTGTCGGATGCGTGTCAGCTGCGGTCCCGGCAGATAACCAGACTGCGGCCGCGACGGCTACTACTGCCCCGCAGCTGATCGGCGGGAACATGGGTACCTACCTTGTCAAAGCAAATGTGGACAACGCAAATGTTACCTTTGATAAGGATTTCAAGGGAATCACAAAGGACGGTCAACTAAAGGTTGAGGTCTATACGACCGGAACGCCCTACCGTATCATTACCGTTGAAAAGTCCGGGTATGCCGTCTACACAGCAAATATAACCTCAGTCCCGGCGAAAAACGAGACCGTTGAGATTGCAGTGACCCTCGTCCCGCTCGCAGCGGCAAATACGACGGCACAGCAGGCAAATGTAACCGCCCCGGTATCAGCCAACACCCAGTCCAATGTTTCTGCTGAAGTAACAATTGCCGTCGAAACTGCAACTTCACCGGCGCCAACCCGGTCCGGCAACCTGCCATTCGCCGCTTTTGCCGCATTTGGTGTCATCGGTATCCTTGCGATCCGATCAAGGCGTTAGACAGTAATTTTTCTCTCTTTTTTTCGTGCTCGATCTGTTTTGCCGGTTTTTAGTACTTCTCTATTTTCACGTTGAAAGAACAATCACTAAAAATTCGTATAAACCAGATCTGGACGCGGGAATATCCTTTTTGACAGCCGCCATCCTCCCTTTGGTGCAGGAAGGGGTACCCCTCCATTTGTACAAAAGAGGCACCCCCCACTCCCGGGCCACAAGAGGGGGGTGGGGGTATCATGCTTTTAAAAAATCGGTCGGGGGGTGGGGGTACCTCTCCTTTTTGGGAGCGGGGGGTGCCCCCATGCAGGAAAAGAGGCCCCTACCCCCACTAAGCCATCGGCCGGCAAAATATACATTCAGACGATAATTCCACGCGAAGCACAGGTTTTGGGAATGCAGGAAAGAGGGGGTAGTCCCCCTCTTATGCCCGGACAGGGGGTGGGGGTATCATGCTTTTAAAAAAATTGGTCGGGGGGTGGGGGTACCTCTCCTTTTTGGGAGTGGGGGGTGCCACCCGGGGCTTGCCGGGAGGGGGTACCCCCAATGGACCGGGAATCGCTTCGGCAAGTCCTGTTAAAAAATTCTGATGTTTGCAAAGGAAAATTTAGAGAAGTACAAGGTTTAAAGGTCCGTTTGGGATATCTGGCTCTTTCGCGGAGTGAACAATCCTTGTGCTCTTCCCAATAAAAAAATGAATATCCCCGGACATGAGATCCATACATGCCGTGAAAAATGCGCCGGAGTTCCCTGCCGTTGTGACATATCCCCTGTGGAGAGAGTGTCTGAAAAGGTAATCCGGTATCATCGTAAAGTGCTTTTGGATGTTTGAAGGGGACGGGCATTGTCCCGTCCGTTAACATGCGTTTCGCAGTGTGTTAAAAAACCAGAAGTTTTTGCGAAGGTTAAAAAAAGCCGGAAGAGATCTTCCGGAAAAATAAAAGCCGGATCTTATTTCCTGCGCAGGATGGCCATGCCGCACCCGGTAAGTACGAGAGCAGCGATCACGACACCAATGCCCGGTGCACCCGATTTCTTTACCGGTGTTTCAGCAAGTTCCAGGGATTCAAAAACGGTGGCTGTCTCACCGGGGTTTACCGTGACAGTCTTTGTAAGGGAAAGGTACCCGTCAGATTCCAGCATGATCTCGTGTCGGCCGGGTGTTATACCGGTAAAGGTTCCCGGGCTTTCGCCGGTATAAGTATTGTCAATATACACGTGCACCTGTGCGGGAGACGAACTGACCCTGATTGCCCCGGGCGCCGAGGCATTTATTGTCGATACAGCAGCAGCTTTCGCCGGATCGATCACCGTATGCTTCAGGGATGGCAGGACCGACGAATCGGTGAGCTGGCGTGAATATCCGTCAGGGAAGATAACGGTTGTGACTTTCGGGGAAAAATCAGCGGAGATCACGGTACTTACGGCCGAGTTCTGGAGAGCGATCTGGGCTTTTTTAAAGTCCATGGATGCGGTCTGGTACTCTGACCCGGTCGGGACATCGTTTATCACGGCAAAATTTTTCAGGTAAAGACCTGCTCCTGACTTATCAAAGGAGAGCACTTCCGGAGGATCCGAACTTGTGGCCAGTCCTTTTACCAGCTGTTCCTGGAGCATGGATTGGGGGATGGCATTTTCGATCACTCCCTCAAGGGTATACTTGAACGTGGCCGTGGCATCACCGTTATTTGCGACGGTAATACTCAGGGAATCTGCCGTGAATGCCTGTACAGGGGCAACAAGGAGAAACACGAAGCAGATGATGCTGCACAGGGAGGTCAGACGCAAAATCTTTTCGGGAATCATCATGGTAATCACGTGGCACAAAATATTGTTGTCAGTATACCCTGTTTGTCCTTTTTTGACGATATACGTTGACATCATTCCCACCTGTTACCCGGCCAAAACAAATCGACGGTGCCTCATGTTGATATAGGCCGTTTACCTAATACCTGTACCATTCATGATAGAATCAATTATTGGCCTCATCTTACATCTTGATCAGAACCTGTCCTCGGTTGTCCAGAGTTACGGCATGTGGACTTACCTGATCCTGTTCTGCATCATCTTTTTTGAAACCGGCTTTGTTATAACGCCGTTTTTACCCGGGGATTCCCTGCTCTTTGTCTCCGGGGCAGCAGCAGCGAGTGGGATCATGAATCTTGAGATTCTCATCCCGGTAATTATCCTTGGAGCTGTCGCCGGGGACACGGTCAATTACTGGCTGGGAAATTACCTTGGATTACATATTTTCCAGGAGCGGTTCCCGAACTTTATAAAAAAAGAGCACATTGACAAGACGTATTCTTTTTACGAGAAATATGGGGGGGCCACTATCTTTGTCGCCCGGTTCGTGCCCTTTGTACGGACATTCGCGCCCTTCCTTGCCGGTGTTGGGACGATGAAGTATCACCGGTTCCTCCTGTATAACGTGCTTGGTGCAGTCGCGTGGACGCTCCTTGTAGTGCTCGGCGGGTATTACCTGGGCACGTTCTCTATTGTCAAAGAGAATATGAGCCTGATGCTTCTCTTTGTCCTGGCACTGACCGCTGGTGCAATTCTCTTTATTATTGTCGGGATTATCCAGGCCTGCCGGCAGAAGAAGAAACCGGAAGGGTAGTAATTTTTTACATGTGTGCGCATTTTCTCGCTCCTGCAGGTTTTTTGGTTTCCGATCTTTTTTGTGGGGGGCCGGTGGTATTGACCGGATAGCGTGGCAAATAATCCGGGAAAATATCTTTTCTCTGCTGAAAGAATCTGCAGGAATCCGTTCTGGTATTGGGAATGCGTCTGGATCGAAACTATCATCATTACATCTATCAAATAGAACCCGGCACATTAAACCGAGGTCTCATGTATTGTATTCTCTATGTTGACGATGAACCTGGCCTGCTTGAGATCGGGAAACTCTTCCTTGAACGGGGTGGTCAGTTTATCGTTGACACCATCACATCCGGCCCGGAAGCACTTGCTCTTCTCGATACAAAAAACTACGATGCCATCATTGCTGACTACCAAATGCCAAATATGGACGGTATCGAACTGCTAAAAACGATACGATCTTTGGGAAAATCCCTTCCGTTTATCCTCTTTACCGGGCGGGGACGCGAAGAGGTTGTTATCCAGGCCTTGAATGAGGGGGTAGATTTTTATCTCCAGAAAGGTGGCGAACCAAAAAGCCAGTTTGCCGAACTGTCAAATAAGGTGCGCTACGCGGTCATGCGCAGGCGCGCGGAAGATGCACTCAAAGTGAGCGAGGAACGATACCGTCGTATTGTAGAGACCACGGCTGAAGGTATTATCCAGATGGATGAGGCGTTCACTATAGTCTATGCCAACCGGCGGATGGCGGAGATGCTCGGCTACACGGCAGAAGAGATGATGGGCCGGCACATCTCCTCGCTTATTGCGCCTGAAGAGATACCTGACGACACCTCCCGGAGAGATGAACGACGAAAAGGGAAGAGCGGACGGTTCGAGCGACGATTTGTTACAAAAGAGGGACAGATCCGGCGGACGCAGATGTCAGCGACGCCGGTTATGGCTCCTGACGGTACGTTTCAGGGCTCTTTTGCAATGTGCTCTGATATTACGGAGCGAAAAACCGCGGAGGAGGTGATTGCCCGTAAGAACGAGGATCTCCAGGCAGCATACGAGCAGCTGACTGCAGGTGATGAAGAACTCCGACAAAATTACGATGAACTGGCAAAAAGCCAGAAACTGCTTGAGGAGAGCGAGCAGCGGTACCGGAACGTTGTCGAAGACCAGTCCGAATTTATCTCCCGGTTCCTGCCGGATGGCACGCACGTCTTTGTCAATGGCGCATACTGCCGGTATTTTGAGATGAACCGGGAGGATATTATCGGACACCGGTTCAGACCGAAGATCCCTCCTGAAGACCGGGAGTGCGTGAAACGGTTCTTTGCCTCCCTGTCCCCGAGTCATCCAACGGATGTTATCGAACACCGGATCATTATGCCGGATGGAGCACTGCGGTGGCAGCGGTGGAGCGACCGCGCGATCTATGATCCTTCTGGAAAACTTATCGAATACCAGTCGGTGGGCCGGGATATTACCAGGGAAGTGGCAACAAAGGCTGCATTAGAGGAGAGCGAGACCCGATTCCGCAGGCAGTACCAGAACAACCCTCTTGCCATATTCACCTGGCAATACCGTAATGACGATTTTGTTCTGGTGGACTATAACACTGCGGCAGAAACTCTCTCGGGCGGCCGTGCGCATGACTACCTTGGGATAACGACATCCCGTCTATACGCAGGCCGGCCTGATATCCTGTCCAAGATCAGACACTGTTTCGCAATCAGGGGAACACTGTTAACGGAATGCACATCAGAACATTTCCTGCCCGGAAAGTATATCCATGCCAGCGCTGCCTTTATTCCGCCTGACCTGATCCAGGTTCACCTTGAAGACATAACCGAGCGGAAAAAAGCGGAAGATGAAATCAGAGAGAGCGAGGAGAAGTTTCGCACCTTTGTGGAGAATGCAGATGACATTATCTACTCGATAACCCCTACCGGGATTTATTCGTACATCTCTCCACAGGTTACCGAATTGCTGGGATACGAGCCCGGGGAGTGGATCGGAAAATCCGCTATTGACTTAATTCATCCTGATGATCTTCCCCGCAACCTTGAATTCTTCCGGCACACATTCCAGACCGGGGAAAAGACGAGTGGGCTTGAGTACCGAATACGACACAAGGACGGCACATGGCTGTGGCATTCCCAGAACGGGTCACTGATGCGCGATGCCCAAGGTAATATTACCGTATATACCGGCATCAGCCGTGATATTACCCGACAAAAGAAAACAGAGGAATCTCTCCTTCGGGCAAACCGCCAGCTCAGCCTGCTCTCTGGTATCACCCGGCATGATATTCTGAACCGGATCACCGGAATTCACGGGTACCTTGAACTCGCAGAAATGAACTCAAGCGATCCTACGCTCGGAAAATACCTGGGAAAAATAAGAGCCTCCATTACAGATATCCAGTCACAGATCGAATTTACCAGAGTCTACCAGGATATAGGTAACAACGCGCCGCAATGGGTAGAACTGGATTCGGTTATACCCTGGCAAGAGGTCCCGGCAACGATTACCCTGACGACTTTGGATATTCCAAATGTTGAGGTCTTTGCTGACCCGTTACTTAAAAAAGTTTTTTTTAATCTGCTGGATAATTCCGTCCGTCATGGGCAGCGGGTGACCATAATTCGCGTATCCGCCCGAAAATCAAAAAAAGACCTGGTTGTTATCTGGGAGGACAACGGGATAGGCGTTGCCGTCAAGGAAAAGGAACGGATCTTCGAGAGCGGATTGGGGAAAAATATGGGGTTTGGAATGTTTTTGATCCGGGAGATCCTTTCCCTGACCGGGATCACCATCAGAGAGACCGGGGTGCCTGGCAACGGTGCACGATTCGAAATTACGGTTCCGGAAAAACAGTACCGGATCTCAGGCCGGAAAACCAATGCCCTCATAAAGGGTTAAGGGAATCTGCAGAACATCCTGTTTGTACTTGGGGGAATTCCTTCGCATACTGTTGTTGAATCAAACACTGGATTTTCAGGAGAAAATGGTTGGTACAAAAAGGATCCTGGTTTTGTTTCCTCGTCTTTTAAAGGGGGATCTATCCCTGTCTGTACTGGGTTATTTCCCGCACGTAATCGTCATTCCCTTATTATCCACTTTTGTCACAATCGCGATCTCAAGTCCGATGGGTTTTAAGATCTTCTGGATGGTTTTACTGTCTTTTTCCGTCACAATCGCGATTGACGGGCCCACAGAACTCATACCGACAAATTCGAGGCCGGCCTCGCGCAGCATGCTCATGTACTGGTAGATCCGGTAACTGTGGTGCTCGATCTCTGCTCGTTTTGATCCCCGGAATTCGATCTCCCAGACGACGTCGCCTGCTTTTTTTAAGTCCTCTCGTTCGAGAGCCGGGATAAAATCCATCATAAAGAGGTATGCCTTGAGTTCCCGGTCCCGGTAGTCAAGCGACCGTGCCCGGTTCATGAGGAGGTCAAACTCTTTTGTCCCGGCTGACGAGATGTCGGTTGGCGGGACAACAATAAAAACGTTTTTTCCTTCCGCAAACGGGTGGTGGTACACGAGGGTCAGTTCGTCGCCCATCACTGCCATGCCGCCATGGGTGCTCGCGGCCGGGCCGACCCCGGTCTCGAAGCCGAACGCGATCGTACCTTCTGCGGTCTCCTCGACATAGTTGTGGCCGATCAGCTGGCGAAGTTCTGCATTGGTCAGCGGCGAGCCGACAGCCTCGTTTAAGGCTGTCGCAACCGCGATCATGACTGTGCTCGTCGACCCGAGGCCGACATGCTTGCGCTGGTGGTCGGTCGCTTTTATCTTAAACCCGCCGGTGTAGCCGACCGCTTTGTTAAAAACGGCAACGAAGTTCTCGACAATGGCCGACCGGCTGTAATCGATCACGAGCCCCTGCCGGGTACACTCGACTTCCGCGGTGCAATAGCACTGGATGGCAAACCCGATCCCCCCGCCGCCTGCGTGGTCCGGTGCAAACCGGTTCATATCGAGGACGGAGAGGTGGATCCGGGCCGGTGCCTTTACCACGACTTTACTCTTCTTCGGGCGCAGCTTGTAACGGTTCTTCTCAAAACCAAGTGTTTTTGTGATCTCACCGGGAAGGAATGACTTAAACTCGTATTCGACAAGATCGAGATCGCCGCCGCGTATCATCATGACTGGCATTGTCTGTCACCGGTTATGCTTTCCGGTCGAAGAAAATACTTTTCCCCGATGCCGAAAGCGGGATCGCAAAGGCGACCGTGCAGTCTTTCCCCAGAAATCCGAGGTTCATCGCAACCGATCCTGCCGTGTACATGATCCGGTTGTCCACGTTATGGATCTGGGCGGTTTTTACCGCAGACCCAAGGGCAATCCCGAGATCCGTCATCCGCACCGCACAGTTGGGGCCGGCATACACGGTTGTAGTGTTTTTCTTTTTCTGTGCTGATTTTACCAGGGTAGCACAGGTCGCATACCCGCAGGCCCCGCAGTTGAGGCCGACCGTGGCAGCGCCGCGGACGCCGATGACAAGACACGCATCGGAAGCGGCAACATTCTTCGCATCGCGCAGGAAGTATCCCAGCCCGTTTTTCGTGCCTAATCCGACATCGCGCGGGAGAGTTTTTTTATCTGGGCGTCCGTGAGCACGGCAAGGAGGATCTCATCGTCCCCGTGTGCTTTTGGTGCGGTGCGGGCCGCAAGCGCCATGAGCCCGGCAACTGCGGTCACTGCTGTTTTTTCAACAGTCATAAGGGAGTATGGGCAACTGCCGGGAGATAAAGGCGCAGGGTTCGTGGGGCGGTGCGCGTAAAGGAGATGCCTACGGGAGCCTGAATGCGACGCCGTCAAACATAGCGACTGTCCGTTCTCCCTCGTACACCAATACGTGGAACGTGTCGCAGGTCTCATTCGTGGCTACCCTTTCTGCAACCGCGACGAGCCGGCCTTTCGCGGGTGCAATGTACTGGATGTGCACGGAGACTGCGGTGTAATGGATGGTTCCGCAGTTGGATGCGATGCCAAATGCATGATCGGCAAGCGAGAAGACCGCACCGCCATGCGCGATACCGTGCGGGTTGGTTTTTCCGGCACAGTCCATCTCAACACGTGCGTAGCCGTCGCGGGCTTCGATGATGTGCATACCCAGCAGCCGGGCAAACTCTGATGCTTCAAACGCTGCAACCGGGTCTCCTGCAGGAGGAACAGGAGCGTTGCCCGGATTGGATGGTGTCGGTTTCATGCGTTCCGCCTTCGTACGGGCCGGGCAAAAAAAGGATCACTTGTATTTTTTCTGGGAATACGCATATTTCTGAGTCTCCCCGCCGTGGGCGACGATGTAGAACCATTCATAGAGCGATTTGAGTGTACCGTACTGCTGGTACCGTCGCATGGAGAAACCGACGTTGAGGCCGCCAAGAAACCGGATCTTCCCCTCGTCTTTCATGCGCATCGCGATCTCGAGATCGTCACCGGCATCGATGCACCGGTACATGCCGGCTTTGATGAACGCGTCCCTGCGGAATGCGGTGTTACAGCCGAGTGTATAGTAAAAGGTCCGGCTGTAGTACCCGATACGGGAGAAGGTATTTGCAAGGAAAAGCGAGAACCGGTTACCGATACTGTCCTCAATGGGGTAGACCGGGCCATAAACCTGCACGACCGCCGGGTCGGCAAATGCGTTTCTGACCTGCTCGATCCAGTCTGACGGGAGGATACAGTCAGCATCGGTGGTGGCAATAATATCGCCTTTCGAGGCCATAGCCCCGTCGTTTCTTGCCCCTCCGACTTTTTTGCTGGTCTGGATAAAGACCATATCGGCATATTTCCGTGCGATCTCGCAGGTTTTGTCCGTTGAGCCACCGTCGACAACAATGATCTCGTACCCGGTCCGGTCGACCGTCTGGTGCGAGAGCGAGACGAGGCATTGTGCGATATTCTCCTCTTCGTTAAATGACGGGACTATAACCGATATCATGCGGGTCAGAAAAACTCCTGTACATTTTTTGGGCTGTCTGATGATAAGCGTGATGCCAGAGTAAATAGGAAAATAGTTCAGGCAGGATACGATTTTACAAAATCCAGAACGCTCCTTATGCACCCGTCCATGTTGAGGTACTCGAACTGGGAAAACCGGCCGACAAGCGGGATGCCAACTGACGTGCAGTAGTCCCGGAGAACGGCAATATTTTTCTGGTATTCTGTATCGTAGACCACGTAGGCAAACGGCTGGCGCACGACCGAGGTATAACAGATCCGGTCCTGGGTGAGAATGCCCATGGCTACAAGCGTTCCGGTGACTTCGGCGACGAGTGCATTGTCTGTCATCTGTGCCACGCTGTCGCCGGGCTGGTGCGTGATCTCGGCGAGGATCGCGGAATGTCCCTGTGGGGCGACGTGCCGGCTATACTGCGAGGGAAACGAGACCCGGTTGGTCTTCCCAAGCGCCGGGTCGGGAATATAGAGCCACGAATAGTCCGGCAGGCTTCCAATAAGACCGATATTGATGCAGACAAGCGAGTTGTACGTAAGAGCGTCGCAGGCAGTTTTCACTGCTGGCGGCACATCGTCAAGCGCTGCAATCAGGTGCTGGATCGGGATAGTCGAGATGATCCGGTCTGCCTCGACCGTTTCTGTCCCGCTGCTGATGAGCCATTTATTTCCCTGTTTTTTTATCGAACGGATCCGGAAATTCGTTTTGATTGAGGGTTCCACCGGCCGTGCGATTCCCTTCACGAGTGCCTCGATCCCGCCATCGAGCGGGTAGGAGAAGACCGACTGGTGGGTGTAGCCTTCGGTTGGGATGCCGATTGCGGACTTGATCACGTCATCGACCGGTGGCCGGGGGATACGCCCGTCTACCCAGTGCAGGGACATTTTTTGTGTCGGGTACTTCCAGATCTTCTCGTTGTACGGCACCATGTAGCACTCGGCAATCCCTTTCCCGAAGGTGTAGTAGATCCAGTCGCGGAATGTTTTCGGGGCCGGAAGATCGCCTTTTTCGACTGCGATAAGGTTTTTGACAAATTCGCTGATGCAGAAGAACCGGTCATCTTCTGGCAGTTCGGCAAGACCGTTCTCGAAAGGGTACTTCACGTACCGGCCCTTGTAGAAGATCTTCGTGTTCCGGTTGTTTTGCTGCTCGTTCCCGGCAATCATCTCCCGCATGAAGTCGAGCACTTCGGTGTCCCGCGAAAAGATGATGTGCGAGCCGCCGATATCGAACGTGAATCCCTTGTCGGTCCGCGACCGGCAGAGCCCACCGTATGCCGGCTCTGCTTCAAGGACAACAAAGTCGGTGCCTTTATCGTGCAGGAGCCGGGCCAGCGTCAGGCCGGATAATCCGCCCCCGAGAATTGCCGTTTTCACTGCCCAAGTGTTGGCCGGCTGGATTTATAAAAATACACCGTTCCCGGTAAAAAAGAAAATTATTGTTTTGAGATATACCAGCCGGTCTGGGTCTCGTCAAGGATCTTCTGGTCAGTCTTTTGCGTGAACATGCTCACGACAATCATGACCACGATCGCGATGACAAACGGGAAGAACGAGAAGTGGACCGGGAGATTGGCAAAGTTATAGCCGAGGACCGTGATCTTGAAGTAATTGAGTGCCCCGAAGACAACTGCGGAAAGAAGGCCGACAGTCATGCTGGCAAGTGCCCCTTCGCGTGTTGCGCCCCTCCAGTAGAGCCCGGCAAGGAGCGGGACGGCAAAGGTGGAGAGCATGATCCCGATACCCATCCAGATGAGGCTCGCGAGGGCATCCGGGGGGTTGATCGCAAGGATCATGGTGCCGAGCGCGGAGAGCACCACGATCACTTTTGAGAGCAAAAGGACGCTCTTGTCGCTCGCGTCTGGCTTGAGGATCTTCTTATACAGATCCCAGGAACACATGGCGCCGATGGTGAGCATCAGCCGGTCGGTCGTCGACATGACAGCGGCAAGCACGATCACGGCAAAGATTGCCCAGAGTGCGATGATGGGGAGGGAGTACTGGATGCCGTAGAGAATGACAAAGTCCGAGGCATTCGAGACGGTCGGCAGGGTAAAGACGCCCTCTTTTACCATGACAAGACCGGCAAAACCGGCGAACTTCAAGAGAAACATGGCGATCCCGTAGACCGCGAATGCGACAATCGGGGCCCACTTGAAGTACTTGACATCTTTTACCGCAAGCACGTTGTTGATCACGTGCGGGGCGCAGGCAAGACCGACCATGAGCATGATCGCAAACGAGACGACGTATGCAGGTGCAAAGGCGCCGGTCGGCATCCACGGCATCACAAGGTTCGGGTTGACGGTCGCAAGATATTCGTTGACGTGCGTGAATCCCCCGGCATAGAAGATAATGATCGGGGCCATGACAAAGATCCCGACAATCAGGATGATGGACTGGATCAGGGATGCCCATGCGACCGCATAGAGCCCGCCGATAGTGGTATAAACCATCGTGACGAGGGTCGCGATCACGAGCGCGAGCCAGAGCGGGATCGCAAAGAGCCACATCAGGACTATGGCGATCGCGGTGTACTGCCCCACAAGGTAGATGAGCGAGACGATAATCCCGGCAACAGCCGAGAGCGAGCGGAGCGCCGTCGGGCTCTGGTACCGGTGGGCGAGGTAGTCCTGCACGGTTACATAACCGGCAGACTTTGCGACGTTATGCAGTTTCACGCCAAAGAAGATAACGCAGAACCCAATCGAGAGCGGGACAAAGATCTGTTCCCACATGGTCGGCCAGCCGGCCCGGTACCCGAGCCCCGAAACCCCAAGAAGCGACATGCCCGAGCAGACCGCACCGATCATGAGCAGGATAAAGACCCAGAACCCAAGCGAGCGGCCGGCGACAAGGTAATCTTCTGTCGTCTTGATCTTTCCTGACGCCCAGACGCCAATCCCGAGCATCAGGAGGAAGTAGATGGCGATAACCGCAACGGTGATAAAATCCGCCATTTAGTCATGCCCCCCAAAGGTCAGGCCCCAGTACAGCAGTGCGGCAAAAGCGACAAGTGTCACGCCGCCGAATACAAGAATCGTGAGATTCGGCACTCCAAACATACTATCCTGTTAATTTGTAGCATGCTAACATATAACACGATCGAAATGTTAGCGAATAACTATTGTGGGGGTAACCGATTTTTCACATTATTAATTTTATTTTTTTCTCTTGATTTGTCAGAAATTGCCCAAAGAAATACATTTTAACAACATGCAGAGCAATAGTCCATTGCCCTACACCGATGTCGCATCATGTATACTATCCTCTATGTTGATGATGAACCCGACCTGCTTGAGATCGGCAAACTCTTCCTTGAGCAGAGCGGGCAGTTCAGCGTAGACACCATTACCTCTGCTCCGGCAGCCCTCACACTGCTGAATTCAAAGACATACGATGCCATAATCTCGGATTATCAGATGCCGGAACATGATGGTATCGAATTCTTAAAAAAAATAAGGGCTTCGGGAAACACCCTTCCGTTTATCCTTTTCACGGGTCGGGGTCGTGAAGAAGTTGTCATCCAGGCTTTAAACGAAGGGGCTGATTTTTATCTCCAGAAAGGTGGGGAACCGGTTTCTCAATTTGCCGAACTTGCCCACCATGTCCGACAGTCCATCCAGCAGAGAAGGGCGGAGGCAAGCATCCGGGACCATGAGCGGCGTGAAGCGGATATCATCAATTTCCTGCCTGATGCAACCGTTGCAATCGATACGAAAGGTATCGTAATCGCGTGGAACCGGGCAATTGAGGATATGACCGGTATCCCCGCTAACTGTATGCTGGGGAGGGGGGATTACGAGTATGCTCTCCCATTCTACGGTGAACGGAGACCGACCCTGATTGATCTGATCTTCCTGCCTCCCGATGAGATCGGGAGCCAATATTCAAACATTGTCCGGGATGGTACGATGCTTGCTGCTGAAACTACGCTCCCGCGTCTGCGGGGAGAGCCGAGAACCCTCTGGGCCAAGGCGAGCCTGTTGTACGATCAGGACGGAAGCATCATCGGCGCAATCGAGGCCGTCCGGGACATTACCGAACGCAAAGCTGCTGAAGAAGGACTCCGAAAAGCACACGATGTGCTGGAAGACCGTGTAAATCAGCGGACTGCCGATCTGTATGCTGCGAACCTGCAATTGCAAAAAGAGATCGATACCAGAAAACAAACAGACTCCGCATTAGTGGAGAGCGAGGAACGCTTCCGGACATTAATCGAGAAAGCACCCGAGGCAATCCTCCTTTTTGATATGGATCTCGATCGGTATATTGAGGCAAATGCAAAGGCCGGACAACTGTTCGGGTGCAGCCGGCAGCAGTTGCTCGATTCCGGTCCCCAGCAGTTCTACAGGCCCGATCAATCTGATGGACGACCCTTTCGTGAAACAGTCCCTGAACATCGGAAACAGGTTCTGGCAGGAGCAGAGCTCGTATTTGAACGGCGTATCCGGAATGCCAGCGGTGAGGACCGTTTCGTTGAAGTGCGGCTCGTCCACCTGCCATCTTCCACGAGGAAACTGATCCGGAGCAGTTATATTGACATCACCGAGCGTAAACGGGTCGAAGAGGCACTCAGGGAAAGCGAGAAGCGTTACCGCGCCATTGTCGAACAGGACTACCGCAGTATTTTAGAGAATATCCAGGATGTATTTTATCGCACCGATACTAGAGGAAACCTTATTTTGACAAGTCCTTCCGGGGCCAGACTCCTTGGGTATGCGGGAACTGAAGAGATGATCGGTAAGACCGCCATCGAATTTTATGCCGATCCGGCACAGAGAGATCTCTTTCTTGCCGCGCTGAAAAAAGACCGATCTGTCTCCTCCATGGAGATCACGCTGAAACGAAAGGACGGCTCACCAGTCACGGTTTCGACCAGCAGCCATTGTTATTATGACGCAGCTGGGAAGTATGCCGGGGTAGAAGGGATATTCCGGGATATCACTGAGCTTAAAGATGCGGAAAAGGCACTTCGGGAGAGCGAGGAGAAATTCCGGGCGCTTGTCGAGACCACCCCGAATATAATCTGGGAGACTGACCGTCAGGGAAAATTCCGGTACATCAGTCCCACGGTTGAGACGGTCCTGGGCTATTCTCCTGAAGAAGTTATGAGCAAAGCGACCACCGATCTGATCACGGATGAGGGAAAGTCTGTTTCAAGGCAGGCTAAGGCGCAGATTGAGTCCTCGGGAAGCATCCCCTCGTCCCTAGAAGTCCCTGCCCGCCACCGCGACGGGCGTCCGATTATCCTTGAGATCCGTCCCTGTCGGACAGATAAAGGCGGAGTAACGAATGGGTTCCGGGGCGTAGCCATTGATATCACCGAGCGCAAGAAAGCCGAAGAGACACTCCGGCGGGCGAACCGCCAGCTCAACCTGCTCTCCAGCATCACACGACATGACATCCTCAACAAGATAACCGTAATCCTTGGATTTCTTAAAATTGCAGAAAAAAAATGCACGGATCCCGGGCAGGCCGGGTATTTAGAGAAAATGGAGTCCGCCATCACAGCGATCCGGTCGCAGATCGAATTCACCCGTGTATACCAGATTCTTGGAACGAATGAACCCCAGTGGATAGATCTGGATACTGTAATCCCCCGCTCGCAGGTTCCGTCAACGGTTACGCTTGATGCGGAGGTGCGGGGAGTTTGGGTATTTGCCGATCCAATGCTTGAAAAGGTTTTTTCCAACCTCCTTGATAACTCCATCCTGCACGGTCAGCGGGTAACAAAAATCCGGATAGCCTCTCAAAAAGCGGGCGATGATCTGGTGGTTGTATGGAAGGACAACGGGATTGGCATTGCTGTTGACGAAAAAGAGCGGATCTTCGAGCGAGGATTCGGGAAAAATACCGGGCTCGGGTTATTCCTTATCCGGGAGATCCTCACCCTGACGGGTATTATTATTAAGGAAACCGGAGCGCCGGGTAAAGGGGTACGGTTTGAGATCACTGTGCCCACGGGAGCATACCGGTTCACTGATGCGCGGTAAAATGCGGATAAATTGTCAGTTAAACTTGATTTATCCCTCCCTAGTTATTCCCCGTCATAGGCTTACTTGGATCATGAGAACTGGATCACGCCCCCAACATAAAGATCCGGTACGAGTTGCGGCTCATATTCGCGGGTAACCGGTGGAACCGGTCTAGGATACGAATACAGTTGATCCGGTATTTTATAGCGGGCTGATCGGAAGGAGATATACTGAGATCGTAGGTGCGTATTCCCGGAAAAAAACCAGATATGAAAATTTTCAGCATTATCGCAATATGGATCCCTTTGCCGGAACTGTGTGATAAAAAAGGATCTCACTCCCCATGTTTCCCCACGAAAACCATTCCGCAGATCCCGGCAGCAACAAGCGCTACGAGACCACCAGACCCGGCCTGTGTCTTCGGGATTGATGTATCTGCGGCGGAAGGGATCGGTTGTAAGGTGATATCAGCTTCGTTGACCTGGTCCGGCAGGATGGTGATCTGCGTGGTGGCGGTCTGGTAGCCATCGGCGGTTACTGTGATCGTGTGGGCGGAGCCGGCCGTTACATCGTCAAAGTCCACGTTCCAGCTGGTCGAGACCGCACCGGTGCTCGACTCACATTCCCTGTTGTCAATGCAGACCTGGCCGAGACCCGGGGAGACAAAGACTCTTACGGCGCCAGTTCCGGATGACGTGGTCACGGACGCGGCGGTTTCAGTTGCGACAGGGACAAGGTAGATCTGCAGGGTGACGGTATCGCCGTTGTAGTCCATGTAAAATGTGTCGGTATAGTCCTCGTATCCCTTGGTATCGTAAACTTTGATTGTATGGTCACGTCCCACGGCGACCGTATCGAACTGCGTGCTGCTGTACCCGGAAAACGACCCCGGGCAACCTGGCAGGTGGTATCGACACAAACGCTCCCGCTGCCCGGGTGGACAAACACTTGTACGATGTTTGTGGTAACAGCGGCAGGTGCGACAAGCGAGAGGCGCGCGAAGATACAAACGATCCTCATAAAAACAGGTGCAGGAACTTTATACCGTGATGATGTGAAGAGCCGGTGATAAAGGTTGTATTATGCGACCTCAAGAAATGTGCCGCAGGGTAATAAAAAAAGGTTACTTGCTGCTCGTCACGGTCTTCGTGCCACGCAGGATCGCGATCCTTCCGGTCCGGATCAGCTCCTTGATCCCGAACTGGCGGAGCAGTTTCTCCATCGCGTTGATCTTGTCGGTGTCCCCGACCACCTGGAGGATCACCGATTTTGCCCCCACGTCCACGATCTGGGCGCGGAAGATCGTCGCGATCTGCATGATCTCTGCCCGGGTCGAACCCTGGTCGGCGGTCACCTTGAACATCACCAGTTCGCGCTCGACCCGCTCGTTGTCGGTCAGGTCCGAGACCTTGATCACATCGATGAGCTTGTTGAGCTGTTTCATCACCTGCTCGACCTGCGCATCGTCGCCGATCACGACAATCGTGATCCGGCTCATGTCCGGTTCCTCGCAGGGGCCCACCGCGAGGCTCTCGATGTTAAACCCGCGTCGGGAGAAGAGGCCTGTTACCCGTGAGAGGACACCTGCCCTGTTCTCCACAAGGACGGATAGCGTGTGCGGCTTCATGATCGCGGATGCCCCCCGATCATCTCGTTAATCGCTGCACCGGCCGGGACCATGGGAAAGACGTTCTCCTCCCGCTCGATCCTGAAGTCGAGCACAAACGGCCCGTCGCAGTCAACTGCTGCCTTCAGGGCCGGCATGACCTCGTCGCAGGACTCTACCTTGATGCCGTCGATACCGTACGCTTTCCCGATATTCACGAACTCCACCGGTGGGAGTTCGGTATACGAGTAGCGCCGGTCGTAGAAGAGCTCCTGCCACTGGCGCACCATCCCGAGGTACATGTTGTTTAAGATCGCGATCTTCACCGGGATCTTATACTGCGCCACGGTCCCCATCTCCTGGATGTTCATCTGGATGCTCCCGTCGCCGGCCACGTCAAAGACCGGCACATCCGGCCGGGCAAAGTGCGCCCCGATAGCAGCCGGGAAACCATAGCCCATCGTGCCAAGGCCGCCGGACGTAATCCACGTGCGGGGATGGCGGAAGCAGAAGTACTGGGCGGTCCACATCTGGTTCTGGCCCACCTCCGAGACGATCACGGCATTCCCTTTGAGGAGCTCGTTCATCTGCTGGAGGACGAATTGCGGGTGCAGGCAGCCCTTGTCCTTCCCGTACCTGAGCGGGTGGTGCTGCTTCCAGTGCTTGATCTTCGTATTCCACGCGTCGCAGGCGCCGATCTTTTTCAAGCCCGCAATCATGTCGGTCAGCACGGATTTTACATCGCCCACAATCGGAACGTCCACGCGCTTGTTCTTTCCGATCTCGGCCGGGTCGATATCGATATGGATCACGTTTGCATGTGGCGCGAAGGTGTCGATCTTTCCCGTGACCCGGTCGTCAAACCGGGCCCCGATGGCGATTAAAAGATCGCATTCCGTCACGGCAAAATTCGCGTACTCGGTGCCGTGCATGCCGAGCATGCCGAGATTGAGCGGATGATCGCAGGGGATGCACCCGAGGCCCATTAAGGTCGTTGTGACCGGGACGCCAAGCTTGGTTGCAAACTCGACCAGTTCCGGCGATGCGTTGGATGAGATCACGCCGCCGCCCGCGTAGATGAGCGGGCGCTCGGCAGCGGTGATCAGCGCGATTGCCTTGTCGATCTGGCGCTTGTTCCCCTTGTACGTCGGGTTGTAGCCCCGGAGCGCCACTTTTTCCGGCACGACCGGTTCCTTGATGGACCGGGTGTTGACATCCTTGGGGAGGTCAATAAGCACCGGGCCCGGCCTTCCGGTACTCGCGATATAATATGCCTCTTTAACCACCCGGGGGATATCCACGGTATCCTTCACGAGATAGTTGTGCTTGGTGACCGGCATCGTGATGCCCTGGATATCGGACTCCTGGAAGGCGTCGTTCCCGAGCATGTAGGTCGGGACCTGCCCGGTGATCGCAATGATCGGGACCGAGTCCATATAGGCCGTCGCGATCCCGGTGACAAGGTTACAGGCACCGGGCCCCGAAGTGGCAATGCATACTCCTACCCGGCCGCTCGCGCGGGCATACCCGTCAGCGGCATGTGCAGCAGCCTGCTCGTGCCGTACCAGGATATGCCGCAATGGTGAATCGTAGAGTTCATCATAGACTGGCAGGATCTGCCCGCCAGGGTAGCCGAACAGTGTGTCGGTACCCTCGCGCTGCAGTGCTTCAACGAGGAGTTTTGCCCCGGTCTTCATGGTCGTTCCTCAAGTAGTCTGTTCATTCCGGCGATCATCGCCTCGACGCTCGCCATGATAATGTCCGTGCGGGCGCCTCTAGATGTAATTATCTTCCCGTCTTTACTTAACCTTACGGTCACTTCGACCAGTGCGTCAGTCCCGCCGCTGATGGCGTCGACGTGGTACTCTTCAAGCCGGATGTTTGCGGCATCGGCGACTGACTTACTCAGTACCTGCATCGCGGCATCGACCGGGCCGTCACCGGTTGCCGCGCCGGTCGTTTCCCTGCCCCTGACTTCGAGCGTGACCGAGGCCGTGGGGATCATGCTACTTCCCGAGACGACCGTGAACTGCTTGAGCCGGATGACCGGTTTGCACTCGATTGCGAGCACCGCATCGGCAACAGCCATGAGGTCGGCATCGCTCACGCGTTTCCCGGAGTCACCGAGATCCTTGATCCGGGTAACGATCGCCTTGAGCTGCTGATCGTTCGGCGCATACTTCATCTCGTGCAGCGCCGCTTCTACCGAGGCAGAGCCGGAATGCTTTCCGAGTACTATCCGGCGTTTCCTCCCGATCTGTTCGGGCCGGATGGACTCGTAGGTCGAAGGTTCCCGGATCACGCCGTGGGCATGGATGCCACTCTCATGGGTAAACGCCATCTCGCCGACCACGGCCTTATTGACCGGCAGCGGGATGCCGGTGAGGCGCGAGACCAGGGTCGAGAGGGAATAGATCTCCTCTTTTTTTATTCCGGTATCGTAGCCGTAGAGCACTTCCAGGGACATGACCAGCTCCTCGAACGGCGTGTTCCCCGCCCGTTCGCCAAGGCCGTTCACCGTGACGTGGGCGCAGGTGGCGCCGGCTTTTAAGGCAGCGACCGTGTTTGCGAGCGCAAAGCCAAGGTCGTCGTGGCAGTGGATCGAGAGCGGGGCAATCCCGGCAAGGGCCGGGATGAATGCCGCGCATTTCTCGGGTGTGAGCACGCCCACCGTGTCGCAGAAGCAGAGCCGGTCAGCCCCACGTTCCACGCCACCGGCAAAGACGTACTTCAGGAATTCCTGGTCGGCCCGTGAAGCATCTTCGCCCGAGAGTTCGACAATGAGCCCCCGGCTCTTCGCGTACTCGACCGAACTCCATGCCATCTCTGCTACCTGGTCGCGGGTCTTGCGCATCTTCTTCTCGATGTGCAGGTCACTGACCGGGATCACGAGGTGGACGGAGTCCGCGCCGTTATCAGCAGCGTAATCGATGTCGGTCTTTACCGCACGGACAAACGTGCAGGTCTCGACCGGCAGGCCGGCACCTGATATGAGCCGGATCGCGTCCTGTTCGCCCGTGGATGCCGCAGCAGAGCCGGCTTCGACAACATCGACACCGATGGCTGCAAGCCTTGTCGCAATCTCTAATTTCTGGTCCGGGTTTAACGATACACCCGGGGTCTGTTCCCCGTCCCGTAACGTGGTATCAAAAAAGCGCAGTTTACTGGCTAATAAAACACTCACTCATGGTTAGACACCATGTTACATGACTAGGAAAGCAGACTATTAAAACGTTCGGACAGGGAAATACCCGCACCGGAACCCTTACATGTGTCGGCCGGACAAAATACCGGGTAAGGAAAACCTCTTCCCGGAGACTTCTGGCCATGAACTCTGATATGCCGTATAATCCTGAACAGGGATCGCCCGTACAGGTCGCCGCTGCCATACAGAAAGATTGTGCCCGGTTTCTGGCGCTGCGGAGCCGGGGCGAACTCGGTGCGGCACTTGCCCGGGTCGTGCTGTTGTATTCGCCCCGCGACATCCGGCAGATGGAGCAGAACTTCGGAAACTCGGTCCGGGATCTTTCACCGGAATACCGCAAAGAACTCGAAGAAGCGATCACCGGCCACCTGCTCGGAACGTACCAGAGCATCCGGCTCATGGACCAGCAGGGTACGTTCAGGACACATGCTGAGCCGGTGACGGATGCCGCGGCTGCATACTGGAACATGGTAGCAGACCAGTGCCGGCCCGGGACCGGGGATATCCGGCTCCGGTTTTTGAAATTTTTGCTCGTCGGTTTCTGCATGATAGTAAAGCAGGAGCCGGGTCACCCGGTGGGATTGAGGTTTCCCGGCGGCGACCGGGTCGAACTTGTTGACGGCGTGTACTACTGTCCGGCCCGGGAGAAATCAGGCGATGTGGATAGTGCCCTCTGCCCGTTCTGCCCGGCACAACAGACGCCGGCGGTCGGGTACCTCAAGCCACCGGTAAACGCAAGCGAGCACCGGAAGCAGGAGTTTATCGATAACTGTTACCGGTACCATAATTTCAATGGGTAATTACCAGGGCCGGACCGACCCTCTCCCAGGATCCATTCTCCGACAAAAGAGGTCCCGGGCCGGTACTACCTCCGGAAATCTCCCGTGGAACTGGTGCCAACACTTTCCACGAATATTGTTATAACCCGTTATTTTGGGAAACGGGCTGTTTTAATCAGGAAAAAACCGTGCAATTTAGCGGCCTTCCTTTGGTCGCGAAAAACCGGCAGTAATGCCCATCCGTTAACCCGGCCTGGCCAGGAACCCCGCTATGGCCAAAAAATAAAGGGGTTTTTAACGGGTAAAAACAACCCGGTTTTTTCGGGAAAATTTTCCTAGATTGGCCCCTTATGTATTAACCGGGGGAAACGGGGGTATCCGGAGGGAGGGATGCGGCGGTTTTAATGGTTATTTGCCGTCAGACGAGACGGCACTCCTTGCTCGTGAGAGTATGGGGGCATCAGTCCTATCATCAGATTGCCCGCCCGGATCGTGAGTGTCACTGCAACACATACAGACTTTGAGATCATTCAATTGGCAGATTAACGATTCTCATCATTTAACAACTATAAAAAATAAAGTGGCGATACAATCCCTTCTGACACTGTCACGTACAGCGAGAGTGGGATCTGTTATTTTTTTTAAATCCAAAAAAAATGAGGGGCCTTTTACCTACTGCATGTCGTACTTCTGGATAAGTTCTTTCCACCTGTCCGATGCCATGAGATGGTCGAGACCCGTGTTGATGGCAGCAAGCAGCGCAGTATCGTCCTTCCGTACTGCGACACCGTATGCTTCATCGGTTGTGATAATGCCGATCTTTTTTATCGGCTTGTTTTTTATGGCGTGGACAACGACCGGCACATCAAACATCACGACATCAGTGCGACCGTTGGAAAGATCGGTTAAGGCAAGCGGGAAGTTGTCGTACAGCGTCAGGTTCGTGCTCTTGAGCGTGCCGTTCCTGATAAGATTGTTCTCAAGCCAGGTATTGGCAGACGATCCCCTCTGGGTCCCGACAATAACTTTCCCGGTAATGAAGTTGTCCATGGTTATGGTTGAGGAATTCCGGGCCACTATTGCCTGGTTGACTCCCCAGTAGGTCTTCGAGAAGTTAACCTGCTCCATCCGTTCGGGCGTCTTTGTCATACCCGAGTAGACCATATCAATCTTTTTTGCCCGGAGTGCGGGAATGATGCCGTCCCAGGCCATAGGCTGGATCTGCACATCAAAACCCTGGTCTTTTGCGATCCACTGGATCGATTCGACATCAAAACCGGTCAGCATCCCGTTCTTGTCGATATACGAGAATGGGAAATAGTCACCGTCAATACCAACGACGTATACTTTCTTTGTCGTATCCGTGGGTGTAGATACCGACCCGTTTGCCGAAACAGAAGGGGAGCTCTGCGTACACCCGGCACAGACCAGGAATACCCCCACGATAAAAATAACCGGAAGAAGCCATCGTTTCATGGTCAGTAATTCTTGCAGGGAGGGTATTTACAGATGTTTGAACGATACGGAAAACTCCTGTGACCTCAATGACACGTGCCGGATGCAGACCTGATAACCCCGGCCTCCCTGCCACGATCGGTAAATTTGTATTTTTTTCCAAATGCAAATTTTTTTTCACCGGAAAACCACATCCCCCGGTCGTGTCAGACCGTAACCCTCTCACGTTCCCAAAAATGTGTCCGGTTATAATCCTTTACAAATCAACATTTATGACGGGTTATAACCTTACACAACGGTGTGGCAACACTCTTCGAGATACTCTCTGGCCAAAACCCGTGGAGGACCAGCCAGCCGTTCGATAACGGTCGGGAGCGGTCGGACTACAAAAGCCGGGAATGCCTGCGGCACGAGGAGTTCGATTGTTTTAATATCGGGAATATGGGGGATTATGGTCAAGGTGGATTTTGTCAGGAGGATGCCGGACAGTACGTTTGTCATTACGGACTGGAAGACCTGCGGCCGGGGGTTTATTTATGTCAGTCCTCCCGGGAAATCTTGAAGCCAGTCCGGAGACGCCGTTCTCGTAAAACCTGGTCCGGGTCTCGTACCGCGAAGTCATCAGGTCCCTTCTGCTCTTCCGGATACGGTCGCGCCATCATCTTCACACCGGGACAAACGGCGAATGCACACTCTGAACAACAAGGGTGTGGATAACAGGGGCTCATCGAAGGAAGGCGAACGGGCGGCAAGTGAGGGCACGAGAGTTTCGGGAAGATCCAACCATCCGTGGCCGGTTCCACTCCTGCTTTTTACTCATCTGCCGGTACAGCAATGCGAGGACCAGTCTTAAAATACAAAAAAAGGCGGGAAGATCAGAAGTTCCCGTAGACCATCCCGGCAATACTACCGAGATCCGTACCCACGGATTCAGCAGTGACATTGTCCGTGAGCCGCACATTGTTGACATATTCGACAAAGACGAGCCGTTTCCCGCTCTTTGTATCCACATAGCCGGCAAGACCTTTTGAAAGTAAGATATTGTCCCCGTTCAATGGGTCCGGGTAACTGTAGGTGCCGGTCTTTGCGTACACGCGGCCGCAGGCCGGGTTGCCGGTAGCACAATGGCCGACAGTCGAACCGTCCACACCAAGGATCGGCTGGGCTTTGACAAACCGGTCTGCATACGGCTGCCTGCTCATGAGGGTCAGCAGCTGCGCAACAGTACGGGGCGAGACATGATCGACCCGGTCCCCGCCCGCGCCGTCGCCAAGCATCGCGCCGGTCGTGTCGAGGCCAAGCGACCGCAGCACGTTGCCTTCCTTTGTCATACCGTCAGCATAGGTCGTCTTGTTCTCCGCAAGGGCAAGCAGCATGACGTAGTAGTTGGCATGCATGTTCTGCGAGACCTTCAGCGTCAGCTTCACGTCCTCGGCAAGCGGCGGGGAGGTGAGGTTTGCCACTTCTTTTGCGCTACCGTAACTTCCCGCCGCCGGGAGTTTTTTGACCGGGTTCTCACCGGTTGCCGGTGCAGCGACCGTGACACCCTGGCGTTTTAAGGATTCGATGAAGAGCGTGCGGGCAAAGACAGCGGGGTTCGTGACCGCTGCCGTGGTGTTGACCGTCCCGGCATCGGCAGCGATAGTCCCGACGAGTATGATTGTTCCTGCTTCCTCCCCGGCATCGAGCGCGGTTGTCGACCCGGCCGGGCCGGTGGTTGCCCGGTTGTCAAATTTGTACAGGGAGGTCTGCGGCCGCATTTTAACAGACGGTGCAGAACCCGGCTTACCCGGCGTGACGCTTAAGTCCACCAGGTTGTCATTGATCACAACAGGCGAGAGGAGCGCCATGAATTCTCCCTGGACATTGGCAAACAGGCGGTCATCGATCACTACATCGGAGACTTTTGTAATGCCGGCCGCTTTTACCTGCCGTGAAAGGTTGTCGAGGCCGGCAAGGGGATCGGTTGTCGTGAGGCCGGCACCTGACTCGGAATGATCGGTATTGGTATACTCGATGGTTCCATCGGGGAGTGTGCGCCCGCCCATGGTTGTGTCGCCTTTTGCAACGAGCACGAGGTTTCCGTCAAGGATCCCATCCGCACCGATTGTTCCCACTGCATAGACCGGGGTCGTCGTCCGGTAATCGGGGCCGAGCGCTGCAAGGGCCGCAGATGATGAGAAGAGTTTTGTCGTTGATGCCGGTGCAAACATCTCGTCTGCATTTTTCTCAAGCAGCGTCTGGTTTGTCGCCGGGTCGACAACGATTAAGCCCCAGCTTGCATGGGAATACTGCGGCGCCGAAGTTATAGTCGTGATATTTTTCTCCAGTGCAGACGAGCCGGCTGAAGTCTGGGCTGTAGTACCGGAGCACCCGGCAGATGCAATAATTAAAACAAGCAGGAAACTGATGATTGCGCCGGCCATATATCGTCGGCAGGATTCAGGAGTCATACAATCAAACAGGATCTCGTCGTTAATCTGGCATAAATTATGTGAAATGATTTTTGTAACCCCCGACTGCACGAGCCTTGGCGCCGGTCCCGTATCAGTTATTTTATCCTGGCAAAATACAAACCGCAGATTTTTAAAAACCGGTACTCCAAGTACCGCTTGTATCTATTATGCCTGAAAAGATCCACCCGGTCCTGATCCTTGTCGTGGCTGCCCTTCTCCTTGCTGCGGGATGCACCCAGCCGGCTGCTGACAGCAGCAGGGGGCAGGCCGGCGGTACCCCGGTCACGCTCTCCGCAGCGGATTTCGCGGTATCGCACAATCTCGATGAATATATGAATGCTCTTTTTGATGCCGGCCGTTTCAGCGGTGCCGTCCATGTGGCACGTGGCAGTACCGTGCTCCTTTCAAAAGGATACGGAATGGCCGACTACGAGTTCGCGGTCAACAACACGCCACGGACCGTCTTTCCGATCGGCTCGAACACCAAGCAGTTCACTGCCGCAGCCATCATGAAACTCCAGGAGCAGGGGCGCCTGAACGTCACCGACCCGGTCACGCTCTACGTTCCCGGTCCCGCGCAATGGAAAGATATCCGGATCTACAATCTCCTGAACCATACCTCCGGCATTCCCTCCGATGGCGCATTCTCCTTAACCGACCGGACCGATCTTACTCTTCCCGAGACCGTCCAGCGGATAGCCGCACTGCCCCTTTCCTTTGCACCGGGAACGAATTACACGTACTCCAACAACGGCTACATCGTGCTCAGTGCCGTCATCGAGAACGCTTCTGGCATGTCCTACGAAGAATACTTAAAAACAAACATCTTCCTCCCGCTTGGCATGAACAGCACCGGCCAGGACAATGCACGGGACGTATTTGCAGGCCGGGCGAGCGGGTATACCACGATGGCGGGAAAACCTGTCCATTACGATCTCCAGAATATCCACAATTCCTGGGGCGCCGGGTCGGTCCATTCCACAACCGAAGACCTGTTTAGCTGGGAGCGCTCCTTCCATACACAGGGAACGATCCTCTCCCAAGAATCGACAGCGGCAATGATCCGGAACCATTACGGGATCGACAGCGCGGTAGTCAGGAACCGGACGATGATCGGCCATGCCGGCCGGAATTTCGGGTTCATCTCGTACACGCTCTATTATCCCGACAGTGATGTAAACATCATGTTCCTCTCAAACTACGACCGGACCTCCATCGCCCCCCTTGCCGGAGACCTGTCGGCAATTGTCTTTGGCCAGCCGTATTCCCTGCCGCAGAAACTTGACCGAAAGGCCGTCCTGCTTTCTCTAAAGAACAGTTCTGAATACACCGGGACATATGCACCGGCCTGGGAAAAGTCATGGACAATTACCGTGTATTCCGATGACGGCAGGTTATTCTACGATGCGGTCATGCCCGGTGACCGGCATGTCGAGCTCATGTACGAGGGCAACGATACCTTCTTTGTCACGCCGGAGTCTCACGATTCGTTCATCTTTTTACGGGACTCCTCGGGAAAGGTCCGCGGCCTTGAGATGTATACTCAAGGAAGTTCACACGATGAAGCGGTGAAGGTGTCGTGAAGAAAACCGGGATTTTTCACCCCTCATTATATATTTTTTAGACCGTCCGTCTGTGTCGTTTCTATCTTTTTTTGTTCTCATTTTTAGAGAAGATGAAAACCGCAGATTTAATCTGTAGTAAAAAAAAGTAACAAATGGTTCTATCATGCCCAAAAAGATCCCCCCTGTCCACATCCTTGTCGTGGCTGCCCTTCTCATTGCTGTCATTCTCCTTGCTGCGGGATGCACCCAGCAGGCAGCGGAGAAACAGTCGTCAGCCGGAAAAATCAACGGCTTTGACGATTTTGTCACCCAGAAGATGACAGAATACGAAGTCCCGGGTGCCGTTGTCGGTATTGTCGACAACGACTCAGTTGTGTACCTGAAAGGGTTCGGTGTCCGCGAGATCAATACACAAGAAAAAGTGGACCCCGACACCCGGTTCCAGATTGCATCGGTCACCAAGTACATCACCGCACAGGCAATCGGAACGCTCGTTGATGAAGGAAAACTCACCTGGGACACGCCGGTCGTGACCTACGTGCCGGGCTTTGCGTTAAAGGATCCCTATGTGAGCGAACACGTCACGCTCCGGGATCTGCTCGCCCACCGGACCGGATTAAAGGAGTACGACGGGGATACGCTGGGCCGGCTCGGGTACTCCAACAGCGAGATGCTCGAACGG
>NZ_JBAYLY010000004.1:0-122747 GCF_041663825.1 Methanoregula sp. | reverse complement strand
TTCGGGGGCGATCTGAAAGCCAGAAAATTCCTGATTCAGATGAAAGAAATCGCCAGTAAGATGATCGTTTACAATATCCACAAGTGTTTACTCTGGTTCTTCATTGAGGATTTCTACAGAGCATTATTTTCAAAAAGTGTCTTTTCACGTATCTGTGGCTTTTAAATTTGTTTTTAGTTTATGAGTGATTTCATCGATTAAAAAACGGAACAATACTTCGGCGATGGTAAGGGTCTTACCGATCATGTTTTGTCAGGGATTAATTTTTTTATCTCACCATATTCAGGAATAAGTTTGGTCAATACCAAAAAATTAGGGCTCCGGAAAAAAATTGATTGTATTACCAGTTCCCGGCAACCGGCTTATCCCCGGTCGTCCCGAAGGAATATTGTCGGTCGGTGGTTGACCCATCCCACTGGCCGTTACCGTTGTAGTCAAGGTACCATACGCCATTCCGGAAGACAGCAATCTCACTCTTTGTACCGCCATTCCATTTCCCGGCAACGGGTTTGTCGCCATACTGTCCGAAGGAGTATTGCCGGTCGGTGGCTACCCCATCCCACTGGCCGTTACCGTTGTAGTCAAGGAAGAATAATCCATAGAGGTAGAGACCGATCTCTGACTTCCCGTTCCCGTTCCAGTCCCCGACAACGGGTATCGTTGCCGCCGCATTGTCGGCACTCACACTGTTGGCATTGGTGCGGCTGCTCAACAGGCTTGTGGCACTGGTGTCAAGAATACTGAATGTATACATACGATCAGTTACGGTACCATCCCACTGGCCGTTACCGTTATAATCAAGGAACCAGTCCATTATCAGTCCATTGTTGCGAAGACGGGCAATCCCGATCTCGGCCTTTCCGTCCCCGTTCCAGTCACCATAGACTACATTTTGATCATTTACTCCATACGTGTATTGCCGGTCGGTTACAGCACCGTCCCATTTCCCGTTTCCATTATAATCAAGCAGCCAGGTACTGCCATACCGCTGGATGCCTATCTTTGTTTTCCCGTTGGCATTCCAGTCCCCTACGGCGGGCATATCTATACTCGTACCAAATGAATATTGTCGGTCGGTTACAGTGCCGTCCCATTTCCCGTTTCCATTGTAATCAAGCAGCCATGTCCCACTGCGGAATACGCCAATCTTATCTGCGCCCGTTGTGGGACTTGAGGAGGTCCAGGTACTCGTAACCGTATTGGACGTTGATACCTCCCCGTCAGAATCAATCATAGTTGCTACGATAGTGTCAGTACCGACTGTAGTTCCCGTGTAGGTGAAATAGGTAACACCCGTGCTATCGGTAGTACCTCGTCCGGTTTTTGGAGAGTTTGGACCTGATGTGATCGAAAAATTAACCTGGCGGTTGGGGATGACCTTTCCGAGATCATTCTGGACATAGGCTTTGACGGAATAACTCGTCCCTATTACCGTCGTTGCACTTGTCGGTGAAAGGGTTATTCCCTCGCCAACGATTGCGTTGTTGCCTTCAGTATAAAACGCCCCAAAGAAAATATTGTCATTCATGGACGGGTTTTTCGTGGTAACGTTTATGGCCTGAGATCCTGTCGTAACAAACGGGCGGAGATCATACAACTCATCGTCATAACGGAAATTCCCTACTTTCGTAGCATAAGGATCCGGGGGGTTTGCAATGGTATCATTGATACCACCTACCGTGAGTAATGCCCCGTTAGTGCTCTGGCCATCATCCTCTCCACCGGCCCACGTTGTGAGTCTCCTTGTGTTGACATCGATAATACTGTATTGAGATTGACTTATCTGGTAACTATAGGATATCCCTAAGGAAAGGCTAATGTTCTTCGTAACCTGCGGATCATACGGTCGTGCGAGCGACATCCAGAAGGTATCCCCGGCAGTCTTCTGTGCACCGAACAAGAGGATGATCGAGTTATCAGTCAGAACATGGGGATCATCAAAGATCACCACAAGAATTTCCCCTTCCGTATCATATGAATCTGCTTCGGATACAGGTATATTGACCATTCCGGCCGGCGCACTGTCAACAATTGGCTTAACAATTGTCGTTACGTCTGCCATATAGTTGTACGAACTGATATCATTGGCAATCTCCTTCTGCCAGACAACGCTATTCCCGTTTATTTTGACACTCCCGGCAGGCAGTTTGTAACTTGTATAGCCTGTCGTTGCGGCAGCCATGTAGGCTTTCCGGACCGTAGCGCCCGTGGGTTTCTGGACCCGTATGATTCCGGAATTTGCGGGATAATAACCAGCACCATCGATAGAATACGATATCCGGCCATTTGTTGTGACGTATGGCTGAAGGTTCGTGTTCGTCGCTGAAACTGCCGTGTATCCCGAAGATCCTGTGCTGACCGGTGGTGCAGATCCTGGAATCCGTTGATCTGCTGCCGATACCATTGCTGTCATCATGCAGATACAGCAAATTAGCACAAACAGAAATTTCACTGTTTTAAGTCTCGTCATTGGTAACACCTTTGCCAGAACATATCACTGGCAATCCCACTATCCCGAGATTAATATAAAAAATTTTGGTTGTTGCTAATGTGTTGACCTTTCGGGAGAGTAAATAACTTATATTTGGCCAGAGGTAGTGAAAATCTCCGGATTTTTATTTGTTTTGTACATAGATATTCACCGGAGAAGATCCGAACATAAACATACCGCAAAATGACGTGGATAGACGGCTAAAATGTAACAACAGGGCATCTCGGCATAGGAGACGGGTGTTTGAGACCCAGTACTTCTCTAAATTTTCCTTTGCAAACATCAGAATTTTAATAGGACTTCCCGAAGCGATTTCCGATCCATTGGGGGTACCCCCTCCTGCCAGCCCGGGGTGGCACCCCCCACTCCCAAAAAGGAGAGGTACCCCGACCCCCGACCGATTTTTTAAAAGCATGATACCCCCACCCCCCTCTTGTGGCCCGGGGGTGGGGGGTGGCTATCAAAAAAGATACTTCCGCTTCCAGATCTGGCTTATACGAATTTTTGGTGGTTGTTCATCCAACTTGAAAATAGAGAAGTATTGAGGTTTTATAATTACTATTCGTCTTTATTTCATAGCGTTTCTTTTGCCATTCGGTTCCAGGGTAAGTTCCACAGGGTCAGGATTTCCTGATTTGACTACTCACTGATATACCCCATCAGCAACCCGAGTGCCTCAATCTCCTTTTTCCCGCCACACTTCCGCACGATTTCTGCGTGATAATCGATCAGGCGCCGGAGTTTTGCATCAGGGTTCACCCGGTATCGGGTCGCGTGAACGGTCGCATCGATGATGCTATTGAACCCTCGGTTCACCGGATGGATCGCCACCTCTTCAATGATCTCTTTTTCCTGTGTAAGCCGGACCATCATTGCACCCTCCGTTTTGCGTTCGACCGTCGCGGTAAATGCGATCCAGGCTTCGGCACTGGCGAGCCGGTACATCGTCCGTCCCATCACGGGTTCTTCTACAAACGCATCGCGCGGAAGATCCTCAAACGCTGTCCGCACATACAGTATAGGATCGTGGATAAAATTTGCAACCACCCAACCATCCCGCTCAACGTTTTCTGCGGTATGGCTGCCGGAAAAAAGTATCATGCTTGCCGTTTTGTCCTGAAAGCGGATGCCGATGGGCGCCGCGTTAAATGCGGTGGTGGCGATCACTTCGCTAATGCCGCCTTTTATGAGTCCCATTCCCATCCCTCGCCAAGAGCCATAAAGATCGCTGCAATCGTGATATCCGCGATCGAGCCCGGGTTGATGCCGGCCTCAATGCACTCCGCATCGAAGGTTTCCAGCACCCGCCGGCCGTCGAGCACTTCGCGGGCCTTTATCAGGGTCTGCTCCGCGACCGCACGCCCATGCTTTTTTATGATAAATGTGTCCGGCTCGGTCGCAAGCAGGGTAAGAAACATCTCCACGATTGCTTCCCGTCCCGGCCCGATCTGGTGAAGGATATCGGCACCCCGCCGGGTCAGTATAAAACCATTGACCCATTCGCGGGCGACCATGTCGTTTGCTGCCGAGTGATGCATCACGTCAAGCAGGGTCATATTACGCTCGCGAAGTTCGTCGAGTGCTTTTGGATCGTTTACGTCAAGTTCGTCTTCCGCGTTCATACGGACGCAGGTAAGACGAAACGCCTTATAGAATGCAACCGCATCGGAGACATCAGTTGTTGCGATCGCTTTTATAGCACCCTCGATACCGCCGCCATACACGAGCGGTATCAGAAGGATAAATGCGCCAAAATGCGTGTTGCCACCGGTATGCACGTTTGTCTGCCGGACCGCGTGCCCGATAATCTCACCGATCCTCCCTTTACCGGATGCAGCCTCTTCCAGCGCCGGTCGTGCAAAAATCGTGGAAGCAAGGAAATGTTCGAGTCTCGTGTCGGGATAATCATGGCACCGGTCCACGTTCCCGGGCTTGGGAAAGGCGCAGACCTCTAGCATCATTGCAAGCTGTGCTCGTTCAGCAGCACTCATCAGGCGGGATGTCATGGAACACACGGCTCATTACGGTATCTGATAACTCGCGTTTCCTGCGCATATATTCTTTCTTTGGGAGGCCTTCCTGTGCAAGCGTCATATCCCGGAACATGCAGGGCGAGGAGGTCTTGCAGCACCACGCAAGGCTGCCAAAGCAGGTATGGGGGCCGCCTTCAAGGGGTGTACCTTTCACCGCATCCAGTTTTAACCGGACATATTCCTCCTTTGAGAGTCCGATACGCGAGAGCGCCGGGATGAGGGGGCACTCCTTGACCGGCATACAGCAGAACGCGAGCGCCCTGATATCGCCGCCCCGGCAGAGCTGCTTTGGGGAATTATACCACCCCTCCTCATCTGCATATCGCGTAATGGCCGCATCCAGCCCGGCAAGTGTGTGTTCATCGGACTGCCGCGCAAGCGAGACGATATCGGCACCGTGGGAGAGCATATCCCGCATTTTATCGAATGTCGTAATGGAGTTGTTTGCGATGATAAGAAGCGGGCAGCTGTTCCGGATCTGTCGGAGTTTTGCAATACCGGCATCCATGAGATCGACATGCAGGATATCGGCACCGGCGCCCCAGAGCGCCCGCACGAGCGCCCGGTCGTCTGTGGCAACCCCGACGCGCATCTTCACCGAGACCGTGACATTCTTTGCCTTGAGGGCTTTTACGACCGCGACAAGGTCTCCGGGATTTTTGAGATAATATTCCCCGGCACCGGCCGCGACCATGGGGGCCTGCCGGCAGTGTGCATCGATCTCATAGACCACGCCATCCCCGAGTGCATCCACGATGGCGGTAAACGCGGTTGGGGAACTGCCCCGGAGGTTGATGCCGGCCACCACATCGCAGGTCTTGAGCGGGTCGATCTCCGCACGCAGCGCGGCTACCGGGTCGTCATACAGGAATTCTTTTCGATCACTGCCTGCCGCTATAGCCCGCGCCGCATCCATTGTGGGTGCATCGATCGCGAATCCGCCCATAAATGCGACCCCTGCATGCGCTTTCCGGTCGAGCACGTACCTGGCATCCACGATACCGGCCATGGATGCAATCGCTACCGGTGTCCTGACTACGTGGTCGTTGATAATGAGACCGAAGCGTTCGAATGCATCCATCATAAGTTCATATCAGTTGAGAGTCGCATGAGAAATGTCTTTGGATCCGATATGCCAGGATTCTGAGGGTAGTTATCCAATTTTATGAAGAATCGTGTTTTTTTCAGAGTAAAGATCAGCAGGGGTCGCATGATCCTGCATGCACCAGGCAAAAACTACCGGGGATACTATTTTTAATTGTTCCGTATGTAGTGGGAATAAAACGACGTTGGAAAGAAAAAAGGGTTATTTTAGTTTGGTATATACGATTGCCAGCACCGCAATAACGGAAGCGATGATGGAAACTGCCGCTGGCAGGGGCGCCTGGGTAGTCGGAATCGTAGTGGCTGCAACAGTTGCCGCTGTTGTCGGGGCAGCAGTCGTGCTCACTTTTGTGGGGGTGGCGGTAATGCTTACCGTGGGCGCGGCGGTCGTGCCGGCTTTGAAGGAGGTGTCACTGCCATACTGGTTTGTTGCGGTCAGGCTGACGTTATACGAACCTTCGAACTGGTAGATGTGGCGGGGGTTCTGGTCGGATGACGAACTTCCGTCACCGAAGTTCCATTTCCAGGAGGTCGGGGAGTTGGTTGACTGATCCGTGAACTGGACGAGGAAGGGTGCATTACCCATGCGCCGGTCCGCCGAGAAAGCCGCAACCGGTGCCAGTGTGGTAACGATGTAATTGGCTTTGGTTGTTGAATCCTGTCCATTCACATTTGAGGCAGTCAGGGTCACTGAGTACGAACCAAGAGTGGTATAAGTATGGCTTGGGTTCTTGTCAGTAGAAGTTGCACCGTCCCCGAAATCCCATTTCCACGAGGTTGGTACATTGGAGGACTTGTCCGTGAACATTACAGCCATCGGTGCACTGCCACGGGTCTTGTCTGCAATAAAGTCCGCACGGGGGATATTGAGAACCGTAATGTACTGCTTTTTAGTAATACTGCCAGTGATTGTGGGGCTTGATGCAGTCAGTGAGACGTCGTAGACACCTGTTTTATGATAGGTGTGATCGGGATTTTGGCCGCTACCGGTTGTTCCATCTCCGAAGGTCCAACTCCATTGTGTGGGCTCGATGGTTGAGAGATCCTTGAATGACACGACCCATCCAACACCGACAGTCGTCGAACGGGTAGTAAAGTCAACAGCTCCACCGTTACCGACAGAGATTATGTCTTTTTTAACCATGGTGTCAGTGCCAAAGTTATTCTTTACGGTCAAAGTGACTGTGTATAACCCTTCTTTCTGGTAGACATGGGATGGATTCGGGTCAGCAGACGTTGATCCGTCACCGAAGTCCCATTTCCACGAGGTTGGGAGACCGGTGGACTTATCGATGAAGCTAACCGGCATCGGTACCTTCCCTATCACGTACGGGGCGATAACCGGAATAAAATCTGCCGTGGGGGGAATACCGACATTGATGTAATTGGTCTTTGTTTCAGTGGCCATTCCGTTGGTATTCCGTGCTGTGAGACTAACCGTATAAATACCCTTCAGCTGGTATGAGTGGCTGGGGTTCTGCTCGGCTGATGCAGCGGTGTCGCCAAAATTCCATGTCCAGCTGGTTGGCGAGTTCGTAGAGTTGTCCGTGAACTGGATCGCGTCACCAGTACTAACTAATCTGGGGGTGGCGACGAAATCCACCTGGGGTACTCCGCCAACATTCAGAGTTTGTGTTGAAGTGTCAGTGTCAGTGCCGCGAGTAACGGTCAGCTTGACCTTGTACAATCCCGCGGTGGTGAACGTGTGGCTGGGGTACTGGAGGGCAGATGTCGAACCATCAGCAAAATCCCATTTCCATGCCGTAGGGCTGCCGAGGGATCGATCAGTAAAGAGGACCCCCAGCGGAGCTTTACCGGTTGCCGGGTCGGCTGAAAATTTCGATACAAGATTACCGGAAATCGTTACATACTGGTTTTTCGTGCTATACGAAGAGCCGAAATCATTGGACGCTGTCAGGATCACAGTGTAGACGCCTGCAGACCAGTAGGTATGGGTTGGGTTCTGTACTGTTGAACTGGTTCCGTCACCGAAATCCCAGTTCCAGGAGGTTATAATACCTGTGGACTTGTCGGTAAATGCGACGTTCTGAGGCGCATTGCCGCTTGTCGGGTTTGCAACGAAATCAGCTCTTGGTACCATGCCAATAACGATGTAATCTTTCTTAATCGCGGTGCTTGTTCCATATGCGTTCTTTACCGTAAAGGTTACAGTATAGGTTCCGCGCTGGAGGTATGAATGCACAGGATTCTGGTCTGTGGATGTAGCCCCATCGCCAAAGTCCCATTGATATGTCATTGGGGTTGACCCGAGAGATGAATCGATAAATGAGACTAATGTCGGGACGGTGGAGTATGCAGGATACTGTGCATTGAATTGTGCAACCGGCGCTAATCCAACAGTGATATAACCCGATTGTGTGCTATCCGATGCGGTAACCCCGGGCATTGCGAAGACTGCGAGGAGTATGATCAATCCTATGATCAGGGAGTACTTTTCCGATCTCATCATAACTATCAAACCAACATATCCATCAACAAGGTATTTAATTTATTCATTTCACAGTCCCCTGTTGCCATCTCTTCTTTTTTTATAAGCACTTTTATCTTTCTTCATCTGTTTCATAAAGCCGGGTTCTGAACGTTGTATCGATTCTTTTTTGTTGTTTTGCGGAAGTGATCCAGAACCCCCCTCTGCCGTATCCCACCATATGCACTTCGTCTACAGCATATTTGTACCGGGTATCCTTGCAGGCCGTCCATGAGACTTCTGATGCAACACGTTCCTGGGCTTTTGGGATTGTCATGGGAACATGACTGATCCAGAAGCAATGCTCTCCAAGTGATTGGATATTCCCGCAGGTGTAAAATGCTGAATCTGCCATGTGATAGATCGTTTGCTTTTGTGGCCCGGTTGTTTCTAACCACTTGAATCGAGTTGCGCAGGATCTTTTTATAGGAGGAGTTGTCGGACTCCCATCGGTACCCGTTCTATCGTGCAAAGTACTATTCCGTTGAAGAGACTCGTCGGGCCATACTCTGCTATTGTATCGAGCCGTCTATCCGGGCATTTTGCGGTATGTTCCTGTTCGTCTCTCTCCCGGTAAATGTCTATATACACAATAATTGAAAATTTACGATTTTTACTGCCGATGGTCGTATCATATTCTTTAAAAAAAGGAGCCAGTCCCGGATAAACCTGTACTCCCTGAGCACCAGAGATAGTATCCGGGTCCCGGTCGCACAGGAACCGGAACTGACGTTTTGTTTTATTCTTCAGGGACTGATGATTTGTCTTCCTCTTCCGTGGCAGGGGTTGTCCAGACCTTCCAGCAGAATCCTGCGATACATCCCACGACAAATACAACCAGCAGGATAGCGCTGATAAGATTCTCTGCAATATCCATCCTGACAGGAATATTCATTCCCATCAGTTGGTTAATACTCCCGATGACCATTGCCGCGATAAAGAACAGGATGAATCCTACAATAAGGCCCAGGAATACTGCCGCTGCAAGCCTCAAAAGACTGGGTGTATTGGTTTTTTCATTCATAAAATGCATGGTAAATCTGCCGATATAAATCCTTGTAATACCTCTTTAAGTGGCAGAAATATACCCACACCGGGCCGCCCGACGCGGGAAGGCTCATATTTATATCACGGCATGTTTAAAATTCTTTACAAAGGGACGCCATGAAAAAAAATATTTTTTATCTGATTATCGGGTTTGTCGCACTTGCCCTTCTTGCGATCTTCTGGTACTCGGTTGAAACATTCACCCCGGTTCTCTCAATGATTGCGTTTGTGATCGGAGTTGTGGTTATTTACGTAGCATACCGCAGAGTGGATGATTTTATCGAGGATGAACGGAGTGCACGGATCACCGAGAAGGCGGCCCTGAGAACATTCCAGGTGTTCTGGGTGTGCTTCTGTGCATTTTCGATCATGGCAGTTATGAATCTGCTCTATATGCCCCATCTTTCCCGTGAACTCAGGTTTGACCGCCAGTCCATGCCGTTATCCGTGGAGATAATGTCGCCAAGAATGATTGGATACGTACAACTGGGGCTCCTCTGCCTGATGATCTTCCTGTATGTTGGGTTCAGGTTCTACTATGCCAGAAAGTACGGGGAATGGGAGACAGATGAAGAATAAGATCAAGGTATACCGGGCGATGTATGATCTCACGCAGGAGGATCTTGCAAAGGCGATCGGTGTGACCCGGCAGACCATCCTTGCCATTGAGAAGGGAAAATATGTTCCCTCCCTGGATCTTGCGTTTCGAATTTCACGCCACTTCAAAGTGAACATCGAAGAGGTATTCACGTATGAAGATGAAGTGCGGACCGTAGATAAAGACTGATTTTGTAAAAAACTGACGGATTTCAGTACTTCTCTGTTTTTCACGTTGAAAGAACAATCACCAAAAATTCGTATAAGCCAGCACGGGAAGCAGGAGTTTTTTTGGCAGCCTCCACCCTCCCTTTATGGCAGGAGGGGGATCCCTATTTGTACAAAGGTGGTACCCTGTGGCAAGTGAGATACCCCCTCATGGGGTATGGCGTGGAAGAGAGTACACCCCCGGTCGGGGTACCTCCTCATTTTGCGGAAGCATCGATCTGTAAATCACGACGAAGTTCCCGGAGAAACCGGGCCAAGCGTTTTTAAAAACGGGGAGGTACCTTCCCCAAGGGTACCTGGCTGTACAGGGGATACCCCCACGGGGGGTGGGTGGCACTGATGGATAGGTGGGACCGGGTGACCTTCGCAAGGTAACACACTCCCTTCAGAGGTATTCGTCATGAAAAACCCGGTAACCTACTACGTTGTGCTTGCCGCGTTCTGTATCCTGACGTTATTAATTGGTACCGTTGATTACCTGGTATAATTATATGCAGTCTGGTGTGCCAGCCCGGAGCCATCGGTTATTTGACTCGACTTTAACACGTTTTACCCAAAACGAAGTACTTGTCGGATAGATTGCTTTTTAGAAAATTATTTATAGTGTACAGTATTAAATAGATTACAATAAGTAAACTATAAGTTACAAAAATACCATTAAACGTCCGGGAATGACACAATCTCAAGTGTGCCATTTCCCGGTCACGTATGTTCCTGACTCTCGTAAACGAAAGGAGTGATTATGAAGATATTTACCGCCCTCATGGGAATACTGATGATTTGTCTGATGATGACCGCTGCGAGTGCAGCCGGGGTCTCGGCAAGTACCACCAGCAGTTCTTCTAGTACGAGTTCTGTAAGTGCATCAACGACGTTATCTGCCGAACAGGCCCTGTCTCAGGTCTATGTGAGTTCCGTCACAGTCGATCCGCAGGAATTCTACCCCTATGAAGAAGGAACAATTTCGGTACAGGTAACAAACTCCGGATCCCAGTCGGTTGCCTTTTCGGATGCAGATATCCTCGACAGCAATATTTACATGGAGGATGAAGCCCATAACCCGTACCGGAGTATGATCTATCTTGGGCCGGGGAACACAATGACGTATACATTCAAGGTGGTTGCAAAACCCCCTGAGGGAATGTATTTTCCGCTTTTTACCCTTGCGTCACAAGATGCCGGAAGCCTCCGCTATCCCATTATGGTTAAGATCGATTCAAAACCCATTGAAGCATCGTTTTCCCTGGTACCTGACAATTTTGCCCTTCACAGTACAGATAACGTCAACCTGACGATCTACAATCCCCGGGAAGGTGCCATAACGAACGTTGTAATTACCCCCGGGGGATCCGGCTTTGGCATAACCCCGGACAGGGTCTTTCTGGCATCTGTTCCCGCCCAAAGCTCGGTGAACGTTCCCTTTGCCATCACTCCCGATAAGGCGACTACGGTTAACTTCAGTATCCAGTACGACAATGGTCCCATGAACCAGCATTCGGACAGTGTATCCCTGCCACTGAACATCGGCCCGAGCAAGACCGCAGCAAACCCGGTCATCAATAATCTTGCACTCACCACTCCCGGCACGTACTACCAGCTGACGGGTGACGTGACCAATACGGGTATCACCGATGCAAACGGGATGACGTTATCCACCGGCGCTCCGGTGCAGCCTGTTGATCCCTATGCACAGTATGCGGTCGGTTCCCTTACGTCCAATGATTTTGCCAGTTTCACACTCACCTTTACCGGTCAGGACCTGTCCGCTGTACCCATCACGGTGCAGTGGAAGGACGCAAGTGGCAACAGCCTGAGCACGGTGCAAACTTTCAATCTCCGCTCTCTTGCATACTCTTCAGGTACAGGTAATACCCGTTCGGGAAGTTCCGTATCAGGATCTACGGGTAGTAGTGCCTCAACCGCAGCGTCCGGTGGAGCAGCTAACCGTGGGGGCGGCGGCATGTTTGGGATCGGCGGCAGCAAGGCCGGGGGCCTGAGTGCATTTTATCCGGTTATTGCCGGAGGAATTATTGTCATTGCCGCTATTGTCCTGTACATAAAACGGAAATGGATACTTGCCAGGTTCAGGAAACAGTAGGAGCAGATGTCATGGATGACATTCCGCTTATCCGGCTTGTGGACGTGACAAAAACATATCATCTGGAGAGCGGAGACTTTACCGCGCTCGATCACGTCTCCCTTGATATCATGGAAAACGATTTTGTCGCCATTATGGGACCTTCCGGTTCCGGTAAATCGACCATGATGAACCAGCTGGGGATTCTTGATGTTCCCACATCAGGTAAACTGTATATCGCGGGACGGGATGTGGCTGAAATGTCAAACCTTGAGCGGACGCATATGCGCAGGGACACGATTGGGTATATCTTCCAGAAATTCTACCTGATCCCTCTTCTCACGGCATACGAGAACGTGGAGTACCCGCTCATCCTGAAATACAAGAAACGGGACACGACGGGCAAGGCCCATATCCTGCTCGATGAGGTAGGAATTGACAGGGAAATGGCAGCCCACCGGCCCAACCAACTCTCTGGTGGACAACAGCAGAGAGTGGCCATTGCCCGGGCACTGGTCAACGATCCAAAGATCCTTCTCTGCGATGAACCGACCGGAAACCTCGACCGTAAGACCGGGTTCCAGATCATGGATATCATCTGTGGCCTGCATAGTGAGGGAAAGACGGTCATTCTCGTGACCCATGACCCGAAGATTGCAGAGTATGCACGCCGCATAATCCGGCTGGAAGACGGGAGGGTTGCAGAATCATGATTAAAGGAGATATCTTCTTTGATCTCTCTGTCAGGAGCGTCCGCCTGAATTTCCTGCGTTCGCTTCTTGCATCGATCGGGATCGTGATCGGTGTCGTTGCTATCTCGTCCATGGGGATGCTGGGAACCAACATGCAGCTCTCGGTCAAAGACCAGCTCTCATCCAATGTCAACACGATCATTATTACATCCGATACCGTCAAGGTAACCAGTGTGTCAGGGGCTACGACCACGCAGAGCGGGATCGATAAAAGCGAACTCAACGATATCAAATCAGCCGCAGGACAAAACGAGGTCGTCCCGATCCATCGTACCAGTACCCAGTTTACTATTGGCAACACGAACGGCAGGGGTTCGATCTATGGGCTGGATCCCAATGATGTCTCCAAGTTCCTGACCGTGGATCAGGGGACCAACCTTAAAGGGGGTAACGATGCGCTTGTCGGTGCGACGATAGCCCAGAATTTTAACATCGTCCCGGGCAGCAGTATCAAGATCGGGCAGAATTGCGCCACGGTAACCCGGCCTGTGGTCCGGATCTCCGGCATCCTCGTGGCCCGGGGCATCTCCTCAGATAATGTCAATGCCGATAATGCGATTATCGTTTCTGACGATTGGTATACCACTCACTACGGGGGCAAGGATCTGTACGATCAGGTTAACGTGATCGTAAATGATGTCGATACCATCAATCAAATAGAGGCAGCGATCGACAGGAAAGTGAACCGGAATTCACAGGTTGTCCGGATCAGCGATGCCAGTTCCCGCTTGTCCTCAATCTCAAGCACCCTTGGTACGATTACGACATTTATCATGGCGATTGGCGGCATCTCGCTCGTTGTCGCTGCGGTGAGTATCTTCAACGTGATGATGATGTCGGTGAAAGAACGAGTGCAGGAGATCGGGATCCTGCTCTCTATCGGGACTGAAAAAGGTGAAGTGCGCCGGATGTTCCTGTACGAGGCACTCATCCTCGGTATCATTGGTGCGGTGGTGGGCGGTATCATGAGTTTTATTATCGGCTACTCGGTCGTGAACGCCATGATCGGCAGCACCGCGTATTTCTTCCGCCCGGAAAGCCTGATCTACATCCCGTACGGCATGATCATTGGTGTCGTTGTCTGCGTGGTGTCGGGGCTGTACCCTGCGTGGGCGGCCTCGAACATGGACCCGATAGATGCGTTGAGAAGTGAATAAGACCACCGCATTTTTATTCGGCTTCAGGGGGAAGGGATCAGTTTTATCGCATGATCTGATCTACCGGGAAGAATACTCACGGTCCCCACTCCTGCGCAGGATACCCGGGGTTTTCCCTTATGAATACGCCACCACCCGATCTCTCCCGAAAAACTTCCTCGCAGCAGATTGTTACCTGTGACCTGGTACAGTTCCGGGTGACCGATGCACCTTACCGGCAGATCACAAAAGTTCCCGAGTACCAGATTTCGGATATCCTGCCGGATGACCGCGTACTCGATATCGGGGCAAATGTCGGTGCGTTCTGCCTGCGGGCGGCAAGGCTTTCGCCGCATGTGACCGCCGTTGAACCGGTGACTGCCGATCTCCTGGAAGAGAATGTCCGGCTCAACCATGCGGACGTGCGGATCATCCGGGGGGCGCTTGGCACCGGCATGCCGGCAGAGATAACATGGGACGAGTGCCGGCGTATGTCCCCCACGTACACGCTGGGAACCCTCATTCAGATGGCCGGGGGCTGCGATTTCCTGAAATGCGACTGCGAGGGAGCGGAGTGGCTGATAGAGCCCCGGGATCTCGACGGGATAAGGAGAATCGAGATGGAACTGCACATTCCGCCCATCAGCCCGGTTCCCAATCCGGCGCTGCTGGATTATATCGGGGATCGTTACACGTTCTCGATCGACCGTTCGCCGGTTTATTCCACTCTTGGCGTGATGGGGATCCTGCACGCAACACGGAAATGAAGCGTCAGGGCTGGCAGCGGGAGTATTGTCTAAAAAAGGTGTGCGGAGATCGGGGTCTGTTTATGACGGGGATTGCAAATCTTCCGGTTCCTGTGTTCCGCCGGCCATACTTCTGTTTTTCCTGCGGTCGGTCAGGGTTCCCATCAGCGAGAGCACTGCCGGCATAATGAAGATTGCACCGGCAAGCGAGAACCCGACCGCAATCAGTGTCGTGATCCCGAAATTGCTGATAATGGGGAAACTTGCGAGGAGCAGTGCAGAGAATCCAAAGAACGTGGCAAGTCCTGATACTGTGATGGCGGTCCCAATCTTTTTGACACTCTCCTGTATGGCACGATGCGTGTCCCCCACCCGCTCATACTCTTCGGTATAGCGTTCCATCACGAGAATCGTATACTCAGCGGCAATGCCGATCGTCATGGAGCCCAGCGTCACGGTCAGCGGGGTATACTGGAGGTCGAGCAGGTACATGGCCACTGCATTCCACCCGATGACGATGATGATCGGGACAAGCGGGGTGACTGCATGGAGGTGCCGGTAGACAAGGGCGAGGAACGCGAAGATGAGTACAAACCCTAACAGGGTCATGTTCTCCTTTGACGAAGAGAGATCGGTCATAAGCGATGTATAGAGATCGAAGTCCCCGGTGGGTTTTGCGGTGATGCCGGGCGGCGGCTGGATAAATTCTGCATCCTTTATCATCGCCTCTTTTAACGTTGCCCGCTGCTGCATCTCCATCTGCCGTGTCCCGAACTGGATTACGGTCACCATCGAGCCGTCGAGATACTGTTCTTTTATATCGTTGGGGATGAGGCCCAGCGCGTGGTTTGCCTGGCTCTGGGTTTTCGGCATGATGCCACCGTTGTAGGCAACAATGTAATCAGCGATACTTGTCGCGCTGGTGATCTGGTCGTGGTGGGCGAGCTCATAGGCTTCGTACTGCCGTATCCATGTGAGGGTATCCAGATCGGTGACACGTTCCCCTTCGACAATAATGGGCCGGGTATCCGTCGATCCGATGACCCGGGTCACGAGATCGCGCTGTACTTTTGCCGGCATATCCGGGGGGACAAACGTGTTCTCGTTTGTCTGGACCGGGATATAGGCATCGACCTGGAACCCGATCACCGCGATGAGTACGGCGATGAGAAGTACCGGCACCGGGTTCTTTGCAATCTTCACGGACACGTCGGTCAGGAACCGGCCATACGACCACGGTTCTTTTGCCGGCCGGGCGGAACCTGTTGAATGGGCCTTTGAAAGTGAACTGCAGGCATCGGTACCTACGGCATAACAGGTGGTTGTTTGTGCCGGTTTGGGTTTGTATTTGAGCAGGAGCCCTGCCGTCGGGATCCCAAAAAGCGAGATACAGTAACAACTCATGACGCCGATGATGGAAACAAGACCGAACGACCGGATCATCGGAACCGGGGAGATGAACATGGCAAAAAAGCCCATGCAGGTCGCAAGCATGGCGTAGAGAACCGCCGGCCCGGTGCGGGTGACGGTCATGAAGACGGCATCTTCGAGAGAACCTTTCCGGGCCTCCTCGTCAAACCGGGCGTGGAACTGGATCGCATAGTCGATCCCGAGGCCGATGAGTACCGGGAAGGCGCCGACCACGGCAAGGTTTAAGGATATCCCGGCAAGTCCCATCAGGCCCATGGAGATAATAAGCCCGATACCAACGATCAGGACCGGCAGGAACCGGTGGCTGACGTAGGAGAAGAGAAGGCCCATCATCAGCACCATCAGGATCATCGCAGCGGCGATAAGCACGACCATGGACTGGGTCAGTTCATCGGACATCTGATCGACAAACGGGGTCGTCCCGGTAATATCGACCGTGATGTCCGGGGGCGGACCGGATGCCTTCAGGGTTGCTTCGATCGTGTTGAGTGTTGCAGTCTTATCCGCATCTGAAAGACCTTCGCTTACCTGGATCTGGACAAGCGAGAAGATATTTGAGGGTACCGCTTTGGCTTTAAGGGAGGCCGGGATCTGATCCATGATCCGGTCGATCTCTGCCTGTGACTGCGGGAGGGTACCCTTGTTGTAGGCCTTGAGAATATCAACAATCCCGGTCACGGACTGGATGTTTCTCTGCTGGCGGATGTCTCCTTCGAGCCGGTCGACATAGGAGAGCACTTCGGGCGAGACCGGGTTTCCGGATTTGACGATCAGCACAAGAGCATCTGACTGGAACGTGGTGCTGTACTTGTTGTAGAGGATGCCCTTTGCCGAGTCCTTGTCAAGGTAGGTTTTCCAGCCGGTCTGCATGGTCAGGTGGGTCATCCCGTACAGACCGACACAGACAATGAATGCAATAAGTACTGCGATGAGCACCGGGCGGCGGGTGATCACATGTGCGATTTTTTCAAAGAGCCGATCGATCATCTGGTTTCCTCACGGTACCTCCGGTCACCGGAGACCCTTGCAGATATTTCAGATATATTCTTGAAGATTTTTTACTTCAGAACCGGCACTGACCTGTCGGATTCTGCCGTACTGACAGAAGGTTAGTAAAAATCCTCCCTAAAGGTTGCGGTTTATGCGGATGATTGGATATCCCTGGAACAAAAGTAAAAAAACGAAGAATGACCGATCCGGTTTAGTCTTCAATCTGGATCGTGGTAAGTTTCACCGATTCGACCCCTTTCTGCGACATCAGCCGCTCTGCAAGGGTTTTTAACTGCGAGCCGTCTCCGTGGACAAGGATCACTTCAAGACACCGGTTATGGGTCACATGGGAGTGGAGGGAGGCCTTGATAATCTCGTGGTACTCGTGCTGGATATCAGTGATGGTGGTGAGAAGACCGCGCTGGTCATGATCGTAGACCATCGTGATAACTCCTTCGCGTTCTCCCTTGACGTCGGCCATCCATTTGTAGTAGGTGATGTAGGTGCGGATGGCGTCGCGGATGCCTTCAGACCGGGAGGAATATCCCCGTGCATTGATAATTTCGTCAAACCGGTCGAGCAGGTTTTTCGGGAGGGATATCCCGATACGGGAGAGATCGTTTTCGAGGGTCATATCATCAATCATGTGAATATCATTGCTGCTTGTTTTTTAAGGTTTGGAAAAAATGGGGGATTGGGTAATACTTAGTGTGAGGATCATGACAAACGTGTGCTCACTATCAAACACTTTACAAAAGAAGTTTCGGGAAATGCCTGCCACAGGTAAGGACTGTCACTTCACTTATTGCGGGAACAGCGATCCCATCGCAATGGTTTTACTTGTCCGGGTATCGATCACCATCCAGGTGAGTTCTTTGTTTTTCCAGAACACAACATTCCCGAATTGAATTCCCGTATCCCCGTCAGTGTTAACCTGCCCGTCAATGAAGAACCGGTCCCCGGCCCGGACCGTGGTGTCATTATACGCAGGACCCGTCGAACCCATAAGGGTAAAATTTTGACAGAGGGTACCCCTATCCTGTCGGGTCAGTTGGGTCTTGTTCTCTGTCTCATCGGATCTGAACACCACCTTTACCGAACTAAGCGAGAATGGATCACCACCGGTATGATCGAAATAGATTCGGTAATAATCACCGTTACTATTGGTATGGATTTTATCATGAAAATTTGCCGTTACACTCAGGGAACTCTGGGGGGATTTTTCCGTTGTATCGCTAAAACCCCCGGCAAATGCACTGGCAATCGCCGCGAGCATGACCGTTATGGCCAGCATGAGCATGACTCCGACAACCGGTGATACAGCCTGATCGCGCCCCGGATATACCATCAGCTGATCACCACATCCTTGTCAAAGATGATCTGACCGCTAGGGGTATGAATAATTTTTACTGTCACCACTCCGCCAGCACTGAACTCATTCGCATCAGTTGCGGAACTCCTGATAAACTGTACATTGGGGAACAGCTGTTCCATGCCAGGATTACGGTGCAGTTCCGCGTTTACGGCATCAGTCTTCTCTTTCACGCAGTACTGGGCCGGTGTTACCAGAATATCACCAGGTCCGAATGTGGCCGAGGCGTTCCCGAACCATCTATCAGGGCTACCGTGCCTCTCATCGCTGATGAACAGGGCCCCGTACTGCTCTGTCCCGGAAGACCCCTCTACATCAACAGTTTTCTCACCGATAAGAGAACCCCGGCTGATATTGCCGGATCCAGGAACGGTATAGTATGTCACGATCTGAAGATCCTTTGTCTGGAGGACATTTCCTGACACATGCCTGATGGTCATTGTAGGGGCAGAAAAATTGCCATAGACCTTTGCCGCATAGATGCTGACATCAAGGATCGCGCTGGGTGCTTTTTTTTCCGTGTTGGAAAAACTTCCTGCCGTGGCGCTGACAATCGCGGCGATCATAATGGTCACTGCCAGCATGAGCATGACACCGACTACCGGGGAAACCGCAGCATCCTTCCGGGTCACCAGTTCACGCTCCTGTTTTTTTTCATAAATTTGTTCCTGAAATCGTTTCAATTATTAAATCAGCCTTCAAAAGTTATATCTTTTGTTTAACTCTCGTTAATAATTTAAAAATAAAGGTTAATAAGATGGTGTATCGCAGTTATCCTGTCACTGGATTACAAAAGCAGGATGCCGGGATTGCTGGTGAGTATAGGGATTGCAGAGAGACAAAGTGAGATTGTACGCTGCAGGGACACGACCCTGTAATTTCTGTCCTGACAGGAAGCGACCGGTCTCTTTTGTATCCGGACAACGTAACGGGAAGGCAGGATTGATGACCGGTAGGGCAGACAGTGAACGCGGAGTATCAGAGGTTGTCGGCGAAATGCTGATGATCGGCCTTGTCATTCTCCTTATAGGGGTATTTGCTGCAGCGCTGGGTAATTTTCTCCCCACGACCCGTGACCCAAGCGTTACGATCCTGCTGAGTAACGACACGTCCGGGAACATCACGCTGTGGCACAAAGGTGGCGACTGGGTGAAGAAGGCAGACCTGACCGTTGTAATCACTTATCCCAATGACACACAGCAAAAGATTAACAGTGCGGATTCTATCCGTTTTGTCATGGTCCCCAACAAAACGGTTTTCGATCTGGGGAGTAATATCACGGTGAAGACCGGTGGCATCCTTATGGGGAATGAAACGATCTCCCTTGTCACACCTCACGCACGGATCTTTACCGGGAGGATACCCTTATGAGGCGGGATGCAGCAGTTGCCCCGGTCATCGCAGCGATGCTTGTCCTTGCAGTTATTGTGACGTTTTTTGCCGTCTGGAATGCAACTGCCATTCCTGCCATGAAGGAACAGGCAGAAGTCTCGCATCTGCACGAGGTCGAATCCGGCATCCTCCGATTTTCTTCGGATATTGAGTCTGCCGCATCCACCCCGAACAATATGAAACTGTCAGAACGCATACCTCTGGGAGGGGGAGATGTTCTCTTTAGTTCAACCAGGTCCGGGGGGACGCTTGCAATTCAGGATGAGGATAAAAATCGTCCCTATATGGTGATGGAAATTAGTAGTACGGAATCAGGTTCAGATCATCTCAACGGGGCAAATTTTAGACTGGTTAATTATTCATATCGACCGTTTGGTAATTTTTGGCAGGATCAGGGATACATCTGGTCACATGGCAATGTAAATGTGACAAAAGGAACACTTATGACACCCTTTAAACGTGCTGTGGAGTATAATTTAACAGACGCACTTTTCAGTGCCGGTTCATATCCTAATCCCGCAGATCCTTACAACTGCTCGGTAGTTGACATAAAAGGGGTAAACATTATACGAGCAAATTCCGATGGATCCGTGAGTGGAAATGGGATGGGTACTCTCGCCCTTGAAAGTACCCGGAGAACAAAAAATATTCCTAACGTTACCCATATTAATATAACTGTCAGCTCTCCGCTGCCTGATTTTAAGAAAGCCCTGCGTGAATCCATAAACACCAGTCTCAATAATAGTGTCGTGGAATCACCGCACTGTGGGAACATTCATTTTAACCGCATGCTGTCAAATGACAATTCCATTTGGCTGACTATTGATCCGGGTCCGACCAACGTGACCGTGAGCAGACAGATTACGGACATTTCCCTTAGTGCATATTGATAGCAGGGAAACTAAACCTGAATATTTCAACTGTGAATTATCGAAGGTAGTGCCTTAATTATCAGCGAGATGCTCCGGCGCTTTGTTTGGGCGCATAGTAAACTACTTATACTTACCACCACCAGTTCCCATTGGTGAGAACAATGAAGATCAGTGCACGAAACATTCTGAAAGGCAAGGTAAAAGCGATCACCCCCGGCAGCGTCAACTCCGAAGTTGTTATCGAGCTGCCGAATGGACAGGAGATTACGTCCATTATCACCAAGAAATCGGTTGCAACGCTTGGCCTTGCAGTCGGCAAGGCGGCATATGCCGTGATCAAGTCCAGCGAAGTCATGATCGCTGTCGACTAACCTTCTTTTATTTTTGCCATTCATCAGGGTCTCGTGGCATGCGAGTCTGTTTTGCCAGGGGTCAGTCTCCAAACACCGGGTATACCCTGAAAGACCGCCGTTTTTTTATCCAGTATGCCTGATTCGGGACTCACGTGGGTTTCCAAAAACAGATATAAAATCGCCCTGCCCCATCGTGCCTCTAAAGATACCTCATGAAGGGGAGCCTTCCCATAAGGTTCTATTAATGATTTTCATAGTTTCGGAGTGTCCTCGATCGGTTTATGTCATTTTCTCATAAGGGGATCCATCTGCTATGCAGTCCAGGATTATTTTCGCGGGTTTGGTTAATTATTAAGTATTAACTTAATTTCAAAGTTAAAAGAAAAATATTATAATGTTGTAAGGGAAATATGTGTATTGTCCCTTTGGGATAGCACGCACCAAGTGGACAACATGCACGCAAACACAGATCATTAGGAAGAAACATCAGTGCCTCGCTTGAAACGGCAGGTTTGTTTACCAGAAATAATCCTCGACACCCTCCATCGGCCGCGATTACGACCCTAATCCCAGGAGTACGGTCTCATCAACCTCCATTGCGGCCCGGTGTCAGTATCTGCCAGGTAAAGCCAAAGGCAGATAACCTTTTTTGGGATATATTTACGATTTTTGTAAGAATACCTGCATACCCCGCCGGAATTTTCTCTTAAGAAAGTGTTGGGAGAAATCTCTCACGCGGGAGGATTCGCGCTAGATCTCCCATCGGATATGTGCGCCCAGTGAATCCCCGGGAAGCCGGTAACCCCCTGCCGAATGCAGCATATTACTGCGGAAATAATCGTACAGGATCGTCTCTTGGGTCGGGGTTGAGCAGTTCAGCCGCTGGTAGTATTCACTGACAGCGTCTTCAATTTTCGGATAGATCGTCGGCTGCTTTCTTTGTTCAACGCCGATGTCTGCATAGATCCCCATCTCACAGAGCACCTGCCAGAGACAGTCTGCCAGCGGTTCACCGGTATATTCAGTACCGTGGAGTTGCGGCCAGAGGTCATGACTGACCCGTACCCACGACGGTGGTGTTAAAAACCAGAAGAGGTGAATCGTTCCGGTACAGCAGGCCTGCATCTTAAGAAGTGCCGCACCAATGTCAGTCATCGTAAGAGAGTACGATGCGATCACTACGTCAAACGGTACATCCAATTCTTCCAGGGGGATATCTTCCCATCGCCGGGGAATAACCGTAATATCCGGTACACCTGCGAGCCGCTGGTTCTGTGCGAGTCCTTCCCGCATCAAATCAGATGGTTCGATTACCGTAACCCGGCAGCCTTTGGCGGCGAGGGGAACGGCAAGGGTGCCCGTTCCTGCGCCGATGTCGAGCACCCGTGATCCCGTAGGGATATTCATATCCGCTAGCTGGGTCTCAACTTTGCGGTTCCATGATACAGATTGCCGGCTTTTCCCGTAAATTTCCTGCACGTTTTTCGAACAGCTCCAGTAACCCCGGGAACCGGGGGAATTCCCTGTGGCAGCGGAACGGGCACATTTCTGCTGCTGCCAGCGGTCCCGCCAGTAACGGGGATTTTTCTTCGGGAGTAATCTCTGTGGATTATACGGAGTCATACTTTAATCGTTCCTTGTCTGCGGGGAATATACCGTCCTGACCCGCCATCCGGGAAACCTTGTAACCTGATCGCATTTCATAAACAAACCCTGCATGAAACGCTCCCTTGTACTCCACTCCCCATCAGATATCCCGTTTCCGGCTGTGCAGGTACATCATCTGTCTGAACTGGAGCGAACAGGGATTAATCGCGGCCTTCCGGAGTTGTGCAGACTCAATAAATGTATTGGCATCGAATTCATCGACCAGCCGGAAATCGGTTTCGGTTTCAAGAAGGACGCTGACAAATTCATTATCCACTTCCCACTCATCAAGGATCGGTACATACCTTTCATATGTCCCGTCACAGGTAACCCGAAAAAGGCACTCCACCGGCCGGTCTGCTGTCATGAAATATGCGGGATATGTAACCAGTTTCCCGAACTGTATGCCACGATCCCCGGAACAGGGAATAACATGACGTATGTTCCCGGAAAGAATATCCCCGGGAATACCGTCAGGGTATGCAGCGCATGACGGTGTCGTTCCGGAATGGTAATGTCTGCAGGCTTGACAGAGTGGCGGGGGGTGAAGCATCACGGGCGTTCCTTCGTTATGTATCCTGTGATGTGCGTGCCAGAGAAAAATGTTGGCATCCGTAACAATGCGACCCTCACTGTCGTGAGAATGATACGGCAACCGCAAATCTTCTGACAATCCCTCATACACAAACCAGCCGTCCATTTTTTTATTTCCTGACCTTCTGCAGATTCCCGGAGGTCATATCTTACTCACTCAATAACCGAATAGTAGGATTCTCCGGCACAGTTCCTGCACAGCACCCTCCCGTTTACTACCATATGCCGGTTATCCGAGATCTGCTCGCCGCATTTGCTGCAATTGGCTTTTTCTACCGGAAATCCCGGGAGGTCTTCTTTTTTGATCGTAATCCTGACGTGCTCAATTTTCAGGATCTCATCTTCCGGGACTTCGGAAAGTAATTTGAGGAGGTCTTTTGGACCGAGCTTGTCATGTTCAGCACGGTTCTTCTCATTAACCGCTACCCGGATGGCGTTTCCGTTCCGGGTATCGACAAATGTGGCGGCAAACTTCCCGAAGTCCTTGTGCTTGAGAGTGCGGTGACCAAGCGAGCAGCCGGTGATTGCCTGTACCGCATCGGTACCGCATCGGTCGATTTCCATATACACGATCAGGTTGCGAGCCGGTTCTGTGGGGGTCATCCCCAGCTCGCGCAGACCGGCAATGGTCAGCCGTGTCCCAAGAACAATACCCGGACAGACATGCCCGTGAAATTCTTTTGCTTTATTAAACAGTATATCGTAATCGCTCATTTCAGTCATCTTCATCGAATCCTGTAGTGTGGTGCATCGGGGCTGCAAGGATTTTTGCAAAGGGAGAATCTCTCCGGTTATTCCTTACGGCCGCTGTTTGTCCACCAGATATGTGCTCCAAGGGTTTCCTCTCCGAGGACCAGTCCCTGCGCATCCTGCCGCAGGACCGACTGGAAATAATTCCTGACCGTTTCCTCATGGGCAGCGGTGGTGCAGTTCAGCCGTCGGGTGAATTCTTTAACTGCATCATCTACGTTCGCATAAACCGGCGCCGGGAACTTTACCTCAACCTGCACGTTCGCATAGATACCCATCTCGCACAGAACCTGCCAGAGCCAGTCGGCCGTGGGTTCCCCGGGGAATTTACCGCCGTGAAGCAGCGGCCATAGATCTTTGTTCACCTGAACCCATGCGGGAGAAGTCATGAACCAGAAAAGGTGAACTGTCCCGGTACAGCAGGTCTGCATTTTTGCCAAAGCCTTGCCGATGTCCATCATTGTAAGAGAATACGATGCAATAATCACATCAAACGGCCCGCCGAGTTCCTTTACTGTAACATCCTCCCAGCGGTTGGGGAAAATCCTGATGGTATCAACCCCGTTCCCGCGCATGTTTTCTGATAGTGCTTCCCGCATGACCGGTGAGGGTTCGACAACCGTGACCTTGCAGCCCCGGACTGCAAGCGGTACCGCGTAGGTCCCCGGGCCGGCGCCGATATCAAGGACGCGTGAACCGTCAGGAATGTCCATTGCGATTAACCGTGCATCCTCGGTTTTCCTGTGCGTTTTTCTGCCTTTCATGTAGACAGTATGGATCATTTTTTTGTTCGCCCAGAACTCCCGTGGATTGCCATAGTTTGGCACGGCGCAGTGGGCAAGTTTCAGCTGTCGCCACTGTTCCCTCCAGAAGAATGGATCGTTGATGGGGGCCGTAAGGGATACACCTTCGGATGGTTTAGGGGATAGGGATCGCGGTTTCATGTATACTCTATATCTTGAACTTCATCTGTTTAATAACTACAAGTTTTAATTCCGGGACCAGAACCCGCCCAAAATGTCAGTGCAAGTACCAATCTTGTCTTTGAAGATATGCGGCGATACAAAAAAGAAAATTCGCTTTTCATTTTGTGTACTGCTTGCGAGATATGAGCAGGATTCATTATTCCCAATCCTCCTCGTACGCATCCTGCGTGGATGCGGTTCCTGCAGCATTTTCCGGGCTCTTCAGTAGATCCTGTGAGGTGCCGGTAATTATTTCCACGGTAACGTCGAGATAATTCCCTTCAATTGTTATCTGGAACTGGCCTTCTTTGTATACCGGGATATACCGGGGTCCTGGTTCTGAAGTGTATGGCTCGGTGACTGAGCTGTCATCATGGGTGGTTGTGCCGGTAAATGTATACTTGCCGGTATCAGAACTGTACTCGCGGCCATACCCGTCCTGTACAACAATCTGCTGGGTCTGGTTGTCCCTTACGGTAATAGTCATATACACGGAAAGAATCGCTAAAGAAAGCAGTTGACCGGGTCTGAAAGGATCCAAAAAGGTCTGTACAAGATCTGAAGATTCCGGAATAAGCTCGCCAAAGTTCCCGGACTTTTTAAAAATTGTCCGGCAACGTTATCGAACTTTTCTAAAAATCTCACCAAAGTTATCGGACTTTTTGAAAATAGTCCCACAAGGTTACCGGACTTTTCAAAAAAAGTTTGCGAGAGTTAGGGAACTTTCCGAAAAAAGGCCGGCAAGGTTATCCAACTTTCCGAAAAAAACTCACCAGAGTTATCGGACATTCCAAAAAAAGTTCGTTGAAGTTCGCGGACTTTTTAGAGAATATGAGGGGTCAAAACACACCTCCCCACGTCAGATCATTCAGGAGCCTTTGCCGGACTTTCTAAAAGAAGGCCGGCAAAGTCACCGGACTTTTTAAAAATAGTTCGCCAAAGTCATCCAACTTTTCAAAAATTGTCTGGCAAAGTTACCGGACTTTTTAAAAATAGTTCGCCAAAGTCATCCAACTTTTCAAAAATTGTCTGGCAAAGTTACCGGACTTTTAAAAATAGTTCGTCAAAGTCATCCAACTTTTCAAAAATTGTCTGGCAAAGTTACCGGACTTTTTAAAAATAGTTCGCCAAGGTCATCCAACTTAAAAAAAAAGTCCGGCAACGTTATCGAACTTTCCGGGAAAAAAACCGGGAGGCGACCCCGACCTCCAAAAAAATCGGTAACCCCCCTCCCCCCTGCCACCCGCACCGCAGAAAAACAGATCGGACCGATCAATTTCAAAATCGGTCGGGGTGGCCTCCATCGTTCCAGTTTCGTGACCTGTATTTCCACTGAAATTTCAGACGAGAAGGGGTGGTCGCCCCGACCGTACTCACGGATCGGTCGGTCCGACCGATCGTACACATTGGTCGGGGCGACCTGTGATCCACGCGTATCTGAGGTCGCCCCCCTCCCCCCTACCTCCCGCACCGCAAAAAAACCGGTCGGTCCGGCCGATCCTTAAAAGAGGTCGCCTCCACCCCCCATACACCATTTTTAGAACCCGGCAAAAGACCGGGCCGTATCGCTCTGCCCCAATCCCAATACTAAAAATACCGTTCGCGCCAACCTATCGTACATGAGTGACACCATTCTTGTCGAGATCGTCGGGCTGAAATATTCTGAGTGTTCACCGTTTCCCTGTGACGAGAACCGGACCTGCGGCCTTTCTGAATGCCACCCGTCAGGAAAACTCACAAAAGCGTTTGAGGCGTTAGAAAAAGTTCTAAAAGAGACCTATGGCGATCGGGTGAACGTCAGACTCACCCTCATTGATGACCAGGTTCCCGATCATATCCGCACAATACTCGAAAAAGAGTATCCCCCTGTCCCGATGGTTCTCGTGAACGGAAAACTCATCCGGATCGGGAGGATCGCCCTTGACCGGATAAAAAATGAAATTACTGCATACCTGTAATTTTTCAGGTAACCCGTGTCAGGGCACCGGTGCCGAGATCATAATAAAGCCCGTGAACCTGCACCTTCTTCTCATCCACCGCCTTTTTTAAGAGAGGATAGGTATGCAGGTGTTCAATCTGGAGCCGGACATTTTCCTGTTCGATGAGCTTGTAACGCTCTTCCTGTTCGAGCGGTGTCTTCGGCGGGGAGATCGTTTTATCGACCCGGACTTTTGCATCACGGGCATTGTTCAGCCAGAGAGGAATATAAGAATCCGTGCTCTCATGATCCAGTGCCCGGATCGCCCCGCAGTTTGAATGTCCGCAGATCACTACATCGTTCACGTGAAGATGGGATACCGCATATTCAAGCACCGTTGCGAAGTTCCAGTCGTGGATCGGCACAATGTTCCCGATATTACGCTGGATAAAAAGTTCTCCTGCCTTGGCCTGCGTGATATGCCCGGTCTGTAACCGCGAATCCGAACAGCCAATCCAGAGCACAGTCGGGTGCTGCGCGTTTACCAGTTTGCGGTAGTGATCGATATTCGGCGTAAAATCAGATTCCCGGAATTTGTAATTCCCCAGTAACAGATTATCAATCATACATATGTCCTCTATGGTAAACCTGCACGCATTGCACATCCATAGTAATTTTTACTCCAATGGGAAGGGTCTTAAATATTGTTATTTTCTCCAACTGTGAAATCTGCAGCAAAATTTCAGTTTTTTCTGCGTTTAGACCAGCAAAATCGCTTTTTTTATGCATTACTACCTATTCTGTTCCCGGACGCGCATAATTGCAATTTGGTAATTAACAAGCCCGAATTCAGAAAAAATCGTAAATTCTGGCATCATTATCGATTTCAGGATACTGTTGCCGGAACCGGATATCCTTCCGATAAGGTTATTTTCTCACAAAACGGCACAACCTATAAATTAAAACAAATGTAATAATAGAAGACTTTCATCCTCGTGATGCCGGGGCAGATGCATCCTCGCTCATCACGACATTTAAACGCAAATAATCGGGAGAACCGCAGTACGCCAGCACTGTCGACAGGAATTAAAACGGAGCCCTCCGGAGAAGATACGACACTGCTCGTACTTTATGCGCTTGCAGGAGAGGAGGCAGGGAGTTTTGTCACATTCCGCCCTCATCTTATTCACCGGATCCAGCGGCACTTCTTCACACCGGGAAGCGCCGCGGCAGCTCACCAGGTTCCCGGTACCGTAAATGTTCGGGAACTCTCCCCTCACGAAATGGTCCGTGCTGAAGAAGAACTCTGGATCCACTACCACCAGCAGAAAGCAAACACCGCAACAGACCGGCTTTTTGCGGCGTTTGCCGGAACGCAGCTTGTCGGGGTCGCACGCTGCTCCCGGCACCCGGACGGTTTCGAAGTGGACGGGGTGTACGTGCTCGATGAATACCGGCGCCGGGGTTTTGCCCGGTCAGTCATGAAACAGTTGATCGAAGAGTGCGGCCGGCACGATACCCTGTACATGCATGCAAAGACGGAACTCATGGACTTTTACGGGGACATGGGGTTTTACCCGATTCCTGAGCCAGACCTCCCAAAGACGATCCGGGACCGGTTCGGGTTCTGCATGGGCAACCTTGCGGGAATCGATGTGTGTCCCATGAAACGCGATCCGTCTGCCGGGAACGGAGAACAGAATACCTAGGAATGTATGATGACACCCCGAACAAGGTCCCGGAATATATGCGCGGTTGACAAGCTGCCGCGTCCGTTGCGTATGCGGAGATTCCCGAGACGAAGGACCATCCGGAGGATCTGATGCTGAACCTGCTTTTTTACGTCGTCATCGTCCTCTTCCTTGCCGGCACGCTCGTCTCCCTGCTGGGCGCCGCACGCGATCTCCGGATCGTCCGTATCCTCTCGCTTGCCTGCACCACCCTGGCCTCGATACTCCTTGCCGCACTTTCGCTCCTTATCCTTGTCACCGGTGTGCCCTTCACACCTGCGGCATGGCAGTTGTTCCCCGGCTTTTCCGTTGAGTTTTTCATCGACCGGCTCGCCGCGTTCTTCCTCTTCCTGATCGGAATGGTCTCCTCCTGCGTGGCGGTCTATACTGCGGGGTACGTCGAGCACATGGAAGGCGGAAACCGCCGGAACCTGCTCTGCGGCTGCATCAGCCTTTTTGTTCTCTCCATGGCGCTAATCGTCGCCTCTGAAAACACGATCTCGTTTCTGCTCTTCTGGGAACTGATGGCAGCGGTCTCCTTCTTCCTTGTCATGTATGAGTATTCACAAGAAGAGACGAGAAAAGCCGGGATCTTCTATTTCGTCATGACCCACCTCTCCACGCTCTTTGTGATGCTGGGGTTCATCGCACTCTACTATGCATCCGGGTCGTTTGCAATCGCCCCGCTGCACACCACTCCCGCGTCGCTGCCCCTCGTTACCGCCGCGTTCCTCTCGCTCTTTGTGGGTTTTTCCATCAAGGCAGGGATCATCCCGTTCCACAAGTGGCTCCCCTATGCCCACCCGGCAAGCCCGTCACCGGTGTCGGCACTGATGTCGGGCGTGATGCTCAAGGTCGCCGTCTACGGCCTTATCAGGATCATCATCACGGTCTTCTCACCGGATCTCTGGTGGGGTGTGCTGATCCTCATCGCTGGCATTGCGTCCGCGGTGCTCGGCGTGATTTACGCGCTCAAGGAACACGACATAAAAGGGATGCTGGCGTACTCAAGTATCGAGAATATCGGCATCATCTTTGTCGGCATCGGCCTCTTTGTGATCTTCTCCTGCTCGGGACTCGCGATGCTCGCCACCCTCAGCCTGATTGCGGCACTCTTCCACTCCCTCAACCATGCGCTCTTCAAAAGCCTCCTCTTCCTCACGGCGGGATCGGTGGTGCATGCCACGCACACCCGGGACATCGAGAAGATGGGAGGTCTCTCCGGCAAAATGCCCTGTACCTCGGTACTTTTCTTTACCGGCGCGATCGCAATTGCCGCTCTGCCCCCCCTGAACGGTTTTGCAAGCGAACTTTTGATGTACATCGCGTTCTTCCAGTCCGTAACCGTGGTCGATCCCCTCATCAAAGTGCTCCTTTTCATCTGCCTTGCCCTCTTTGCCCTCACGAGCGCACTATCGGCGGCCTGTTTTGTGAAAGCGTTTGGCTCCATCTTCCTTGCACAGCCGCGTTCAAAGGAGAGCGAAGCTGCCCGTGAGGTAAGCCTCCCGATGCTTGTCGGCCCTGCCATTCTTGCCACCGCATGTGTCATCCTCGGCGTCTTTGCGTTCCAGATCCTCACCGCTTTTGGCTATGCGCTTCCCATCCCCGACCTGTTCCTCGTGAGCATGCTCCTCCTCATCATGGCAGCACTCACGTATGTTGTCCTGTATTTCACGGCTTCCCGCGAGGTCCGGATCAGCGAGACCTGGGGATGCGGTGCGAAATCGCAGCCCTCGTCAACAGAGTATACCGGGCACGGGTTTTCGGAGCCGATTGTCACCATTTTCTCCTCGATTTACCGGACAAAAAAGGCCGGTACAAAGAAGTACTACGACCAGCACGACTGCATCTTTGCAGAAGGGACCGCGGAGATCCGGCTCCTGAAGTTCTTCGAGGAATACCTGTATCTCCCCATTGCACGGGGGGCGACCCGGGCCACCCGGGGGATCGCCCGGATACAGAATGGCTGCCTTGACACCTATCTCCTGTACGTGTTCATCGCCGTGGTTGCGATTATCCTCTTTCTGGGGTGGTCGGCATGACCCCGGATTTCCTCGTGTACGGCGTTATAAACACGCTCTGCGTCGTGCTGCTCTCTCCCCTCTTTGTGAGCCTTATAAAAAAGGTCAAAGCATGGTCGCAGGGACGGGAGGGCCCGTCGATCTTCCAGACCTATTACACGCTTGCAAAACTGCTCAGAAAAGAGGTGATCTATTCCCCGAAATCTTCGTGGATCATGAGGATCACACCGTGGGCATGCATCTCCGCCATCCTTGTGGCCTCCCTCTTTGTCCCGCTCGTTTATGTCACGGAACCTGTCGGGGGTATCGGGAACATTATTCTCTTCCTGTACCTGCTGGTGCTCGCCCGGTTCTTCATGGCCTTAAGCGGCCTTGACGCGGGCAGCTCGTTTGGCGGCATGGGCAGCTCCCGGGAGATGAGCATATCGGCGGTCATTGAACCTACGACTATCATCGTCTTTGCCGCACTCGCGTTTGTCTTTAAATCCCTCAACATCATCGACATGGTCACGGTCGCCTCCGTTGCAGGAATCCCCGTGAGCCCGACACTGATCCTGATCGGGATATCGCTTTTTATCATCCTGATCGTCGAGACCTCGCGCCTTCCGGTCGACAACCCGGAGACCCATCTTGAACTGACCATGATCCACGAGGGGATGATCCTCGAACAGTCAGGCAGGAACCTCGCGCTCATGGAACTTTCGGCAGCCATCAAACAGACCCTCCTCATGGCACTTCTCATCAACCTCCTCGTACCCTGGGGCCTTGCAACCACGCTCTCCGTCGCCGCCATAGCGGTTGCAGTCTGCCTCTTTGCGGTAAAATGTGCGATCCTCGCCCTCATCATCGGGCTCTTTGAGGCTTCCACGGCAAAGATGCGGTTCTTCCGGTTGCCCGGCCTCTTTATGATGGCTTTCTTCTTCTCGACCCTCACCATCATCATCGAGGTGTTTGCATGACTGACCCTGCGTTTTTTGAAGGCATTATCAAGATCCTGTTTGTCGGCGTCATCATCACGGCCGCGTATATCATCACGACTAAAAACCTCATCACTCTCGTTCGGGTCTACGCGCTCCAGTCGCTCATGCTCGTCGCCATCGCGCTTGCACTCTACTGGTATGAGGGGACAACCATCCTCCTTGAAATTGCGCTCATCACGCTGATCTTCAAGGTCATTATCATCCCGTATTTCATTACGACCATCCAGGAAAAGATCCGGATAAAACGGGATATCGAATTCCATTTCCTCAGCCCGACAAGCTCGCTTTTGATCTCGCTTGCGCTGATGCTCCTTACGTACATCACGCTCTCCCGGATCTTCCAGGATACTCTTGCAAAAGGGAGCACCGGGGGCCACTTTTTCTTTGGCGCAGTGATCGGGATCTCCCTTGTCCTTATGGGCATGATGGTGACGTTCTCCCGGAAAAAGGCGATCACAAAAGTGCTCGGGTACCTCTCGATGGAGAACGGGGTACTGCTCTTTGGCCTCTTTGCGACCGAACTCCCGTTTATCATCGAGTTCCTGATCATCATCGATCTGGTCATCCTCATCCTCCTGACCACCATCCTCACGGTGGGCATCGATTCGACGCTTGAGGAGTACCACAACCGGCTCCACCGGTTCTACCTCTGGGAAGAGCAGGAGGAATCGCCATGATTGTTCTCGCCTACGTGCTCTCTGCATTAGCAGCACTGGTCCTTGTCGCCGTCAGCCGCACCCACCGGCAGATGAACCTGGCCGCCATCGGCCTTGGCTTGTTCTATGGGGCAATCACCGGGTACATCCTCCTGTGCGTCCAGATTCCGGTCGACACCTTCACCGTCGGCAGCGGGTACTTCTTCATCGACCATCTCGGGCTCTTCGAGGTGATCGTCGCCACCGTCATCTTCACGCTTGCTGCCGTGTATGCCCGGGGGTATGTCGAGAACCTGCTGGCGAGTAAAGAGCTGGAAACAGGGAGCCTGAAGCTCTTTTATGTCGCGTGGTGCTTGCTCGAACTGGTCATTGTCCTTGCATTTTACTCGGACAATCTCGCGCTCTTCTGGATATTTGCCGAGATGACGACGATCATCTCCGCACTGCTTGTTGCCATTCTCTCGGCAAAAGAGAACATCGATGCGGCGCTCAAGTATATTTTCGTCGCGTCGGTCGCGATGCTCCTTGCCTTTGTCGGGCTCATCTTCCTTTTTGAAATTGCACGCTCTACACTCGGGACCGGCACCCTGAACTGGACGGTCCTGATCCAGAATGCCTCGGCATTTCCCCCGGGGATGACGATCGCCGCGTTCACGCTCATCTTTGTCGGGTTTGCCGCAAAGTCCGGCATCTTCCCCTTCCACACATGGCTTCCCGAAGCCCACGCAAAGGCGCCGTCTGCGGTGAGTGCCGTTCTCTCCGGCGTACTCCTGAACGTGGGCATCTACGGGATCATCCGGGTCTATGCCATCGTACATCAGACATCGGCATTTACCACCATCACTCCCTTGGTACTGCTCTTTGGCGTCCTCTCGATCGCCATCGCTGCACTCTCCATGCTGCCGGAGAAGAACCTCAAGAAACTGATCGCATTTTCAAGCATCGAAAACATGGGTATCCTGCTGGTCGGCCTTGCGGTTGCCACCCCTCTCGCACTCTTCTGGGTGATCTTCCACGTGATGGCACATGCGTTTACAAAGGCCTCGCTCTTCTTCTCGGCCGGCATCCTGCACCGGCAGTACAGGAGCCATCTCTCGGCAGACGCACCCGATGACATTCACGATGTATTCCGGTTCCAGCCGCTCGCCGCGTGGGGGATCATCCTCGGGGGACTTGCGATCATCGGCATGCCGCCGTTTATGGTCTTCTTCTCAAAATTATTCATCCTGCTCTCGCTCGGATCCATCTCTCTTGGGGCACTCGCGCTTGTCCTTGTCCTCATCTTTATTGCCACGGCTGCGATCGGGTACTTTGTGATCACCGCGTTTACCCGGGTAACCCCGCCGGGTGAACCTGTGGATCTCGTGCCCTACCGGACACCACTGAGCATGAAAGCACCCATTGTGATCCTGCTCGCACTCATCCTCATTCTCGGGATCCTGTTTCCGTCGCAGGGATGCACGTTTATCAGCCAGATCGTAACGGAGCTGAGGTTCTAAATGACCCCACCTGAAATTCCCACAGATGATGCCGCAACCGGGGCGATTCGCGAGTTGTTCGGTGCGGCTGCGGTGCCTGCCCGCATTACATACGGGTACAACCGGGAATGTTCCATTGATGTGAGCGAACCGGAGTTTACTCTTGCCATCCCGTATCTTGCCTCCCGCAAATTTGTTTTGATCAGCCTGTTCTGTGTCGAAGGTTTCAGAGAGGAGGCGCGACATTCAGTCCTGTATGTGTTCGAGCGAAAAGGGAGCATCCTTATCCTTGTCCGGAATATCACGAATGGCCGGGCAACGTCCATTGCCACCATCTTTCCCTCTGCCACCTGGCCGGAGAGGGAATGCAGGGACGGGTTTGGGATAGAATTCGATGGCGCGTTTGACACCCGGCGGCTTTTCCTGCACGAGATCTACCCGGCAGGGTTCCACCCGCTCGAAAAATCATTTCCCGATACACCCATCACAACAAACGACAACGTGAGCGCGAATGATGAGTACCCCTTCCGTAAGGTGACGGGTGAGGGCGTCTACCAGGTACCGGTCGGGCCGGTACATGCCGGCATCATCGAACCCGGCCATTTCCGGTTCAGCGTGATCGGGGAGACGGTCTTCAACCTTGAGATCCGTTTGTTCTACACGCACCGTGGTATCGAGAAACTCGCCGAGGGAAAAGACCCGGAGGACTGCACAAAGATCGCAGAAGCGGTAAGCGGCGACGAATCGGTGGCAAACGCGACCGGGTTCTGTATGGCAGTCGAACGGCTCTCGGGGATTACAGTGCCCGACCGTGCATGGCACCTGCGGACGATCCTCTGCGAATCCGAACGAATCTGCTCGCATCTCGGCGACCTGTCAGGAATGCTCACCGATGTTGCGTTTCCCCTGGGGGCCAGCCAGTTTGCGGTGCTGCGCGAGGAGATGTTCCGTGAGAACGGGAAACTTGCCGGCTCCCGGTTCCTGCGGGGAATGCTCTGCATTGGCGGCGTCAAACGGGATATTCCCGCAGGTGCACTTGCCGCATTCAGGGATTTCCTCGTACAGTTCAGGAAACAGTACAAGGTCGGGCTTTCCATCGTGCTCTCGACACCCTCGGTGATCGACCGGTTCTCCCAGACCGGGATCATTAAAAAGCAGTTGCTGCGCCCGCTCAATATCACGGGGCCTGTCGCACGTGCATCGGGAGGCGTGGTTGACGTCCGGGTGAATCACCCGTACGGGATATATGACCGTTTTACTCCGGTGCCCCATCCCCTCCGGGACGGGGATGTCCTTGCCCGGTTCACGGTAAAGGCAGCGGAGATCATGGACTCGCTTGACCTGATCCTAAAGGTGATCGACGCGATACCGGACGGAGCGATCACGAGCGACGAGCCGATCCGGGACGGCTATGCACTGGCACTCGTTGAATCAGCACGGGGACAGACCCTCTGCTGGGTAAGGGTACAGGACGGGAAGATTGACAGGTACAAGGTCAGGACTGCCTCCTACTGCAACTGGCTTGCAATAGAGCACGCGGTACCGGGTAATATCATCGCCGACTTCCCGGTTATCAACAAGAGCCTGAACCTGTCTTATGCGGGGACAGACCTTTGAGGTGAGACGAGATGGTAAACGCATTTTCCTGCCTCTTTAAAAAGAAAGTGACCGAAACAATTCCATTGCCTGACGAAGAGATCGAAAGGATCGGCCGGGAGATCAAACGGGAGATTGACGCACGGTTCGGGCGCAGTCTTGTAATCCGGGAACTGGATGCTGGCAGCGACAATGCAGCCGAGATCGAGTTAAACAACCTCTCGAATGCATTCTATGATGTGGAACGGTTTGGCATCACGTTTGCAGCCTCACCCCGTCACGCAGATGTCCTGATTGTAACAGGCGCGGTCACTCACAATATGGAGATAGCGGTCAAGAAAACCTACGACGCGATGCCATCACCGAAATTTGTTGTGGCTGTCGGGGACGACGCCTGCGATGGCGGAATCTATAAAGAGACGTATGCGGTACTTTGCGGGGCGGACAAAATTTTACCGGTCGATCTGAAGATCCCCGGTAATCCACCTACACCCAAACAGATTCTTACCGGGCTGCTTGCCCTTATGCGAGCGGCCGGAAAAAAACCATAATAACCCGTGCCCACGTCTGCCCCCTTTTTTGAATCGGGAATACTTTATACAGGAAAACGATAACCAGATACCTGTATGAGCGTTCGGAAATGGGGGACAGGACCCTACCCGGTAGCTGTTATCCATGGTGGCCCGGGCGCCCCGGGCGAGATGGTAGCGGTGGCCCGGGAACTTTCGGAAGTTAAAGGAATTCTTGAACCATTCCAGACAGAAACCACTCTTGAAGGACAGGTAAGGGAACTACGGTCTGTCCTTGAGAGGGACGGCAGGGTACCGGTCACCCTTGTGGGATTCTCATGGGGAGCATTTTTATCATGGATGGTTGCCGCCCGGTACCCGGCGCTCGTTGGCAAGTTGATCCTTGTGGGCAGCCCGCCTTTTGAAGAGCAGGATGCGCTCTCTATAACAAAAACACGGCTCGACAGGCTTACACCGGAGAACCGCATGAAAGCGAAGGCACTGCTGGAGCAGCTGGAAAAACCTGAAGATGATGGAAAGGAGGGAGACAAGAATGCACTCCTTGCCCGGTTGGGAGACCTCCTTGCCTTGGCGGATGCCTGTGACCCCCAGACCACAGAAGACAAATCATTTTATTGCCAGTACGACGTTTTCAAAGGCGTCTGGAATGAAGCGTGTGAACTCCGTCGCAAAAAGACACTCCTGTATATGGCAAGGGAGATCACCTGTCCGGTGATCGCAATTCACGGGGATTATGATCCCCACCCGGCCGCAGGAGTAAATATCCCCCTCGCGCGGGAACTTAAAAACTTCCGGTTTATTCTCCTGAAAAAATGTGGCCACCGACCCTGGATCGAACGGAATGCCGCTGAAGAATTTTATCGTATTCTGGTGCAGGAAATCTAAAAACAAGAACCGTTATCGGGACCCAAAAGATCCTCGGTTATTGAATTCCACCTGAATCTCGTTTAACATTTCAGGGACCAGAAACAAATCGGCCATTCATCTCTTTTTCTTCAGCAGTTCAAGCACCCGTTTCTTCTTTGCAATGGCGGCTTCCGACGCCCGCAGTACTTCTTTTTTCATCGTCTCGAAATCCTGGATGTCGGTATCGACTACTTTTTTTACCGGGGTATACGCCGACTCCCGGAACCGGGGCTGGAAATCATGTTCTTTCCCGTCAGTCATCAGCACCGATGCCGGTTTTCCCGCTTCCACATACCCGATTTCATGGCAGTTTACACCGGTCGACCGGATTACCTGTTTAATCGCGTCAGCAGCGGACTGAGGGGCAACGATCAACAGTGCATCGAGCGAGACACCGAGGAAATCGATCTCAAGTGCCTCAAGCATCTCCCGCACCCGGGGATTGACAAGGGATCGCGTATCTTCCTCCCGTACTACCATCCGGCACCGGGCGGTTTCTGTCATCTCAAAAATATCGCCCCGGAGCCCCCCGTTCGTGACATCGGTCATCGCATGGATCTGATCAAAAACCGGGCTTTTGATCAGCGCCTCGCAGGTCACGAGGAAATTGAGGTTGATGGTCTCTTCCACAACTTCGGGGAACCCGGAGTAAATGGCGGCAGTCGCAATCGTCCCGCCGCCTGCACCTTCGGTCATCAGGAGCACGTCGCCGGGCATGGTTGATTTTCTGGCGGTCAGATGACGGGCCACACCGACACAACCTACACAGCCAGTCAGCCGGCTTCCAAGGACCATGTCTCCCCCGATCCGGAGCGTTGAACCGGTCACAAGGGGCACATCCATTGCCTCACCGACCGTCGTGATCCCTGCGGTGTAATCGAATATTTTTGCTACATCCCCGTCATCGGCCACATGGATGTCAGAAAAGAGCATAATTGGTTTTGCCCCCATGACGTAGAGATCCCGTAGTGTCGCACGGGTCACATGGAACCCGGCAAGATAGGGATAATCCGAAAGCCGCGAGTGCATCCCGTCAACAGTACAGACGATATACTCCCCGCCGGCTTTAACCGCCCCGGCATCGTCCATCTCATCCACGCCGACAGATGCATTGGTCTTACCGATAATACGGGCAATTTCCCGGTGTGCAAAAAAATCCCCTTTTCCCCGGGAGCCGACCCCGAACTCCCCCATTTTAACCCGGGCCGGCTCAAACTCAAAAAAGTCTCCGGACAGCCCCAGAGTGTTTTTAACCTCTTCAACAACCGCACGCGCAAAGGCTTCTGTGTATGCAGGTCGGGTATTCTTTATTTCCGTTATACGCCCGGTGAGGTTTTTTACAAGAGTATTTTCATCCTCACCGGCCGCGAGATGCATGCGGACATATTCCTCAACATCCATATCTCCGTATTCGTGCCGGTGCCATAAATAACTCAAGGGTATTTTTTGACCGGTGCCGGGCACTTACCGGCGCAGGATACCCAACACGTCCGAGAAACAGCGAAGGGCGTCGTCAAACTTTTTTGCTTTTAAGAGGGAAAGGCCTTTGACAATCCCTTCCCTGACATCACGAACATCAATATAATAGGCCTGATCAAATGCCCGGGCCGATTCCTCCAGCCTCCCCAGCATAAAGCAGGAGTTACTTAACACCACCCATGCATCGGCAATCGTGGCATCGTACGCAAGCGCACGCTGCAGGCACTGAACTGCTTCCTCATGCAAGCTGAGCATGGAGAGCGCAAGACCTTTCCGGTAAAGTGCTCGTGAGTGATCAGGATGAATGGCAAGCGCACGATCAAGTGTCTCTACAGCCTCACGGTACTTTTTCTGATTGATAAGGGCAATGCCCCGGTTGAGGATCGCAGAAAAGTAAAACGGGTATATTTTAAGAGCCCTGTCGTAGCAGGATATCTCTTCGTTATATTTCTTCAGTTTCCCGAGTGCATAGCCTTTGTTTACCCACGCCGAGAGGTACCGGCCCCGCAGGTCGAGCGCCCGGTCGCAGCACTGGATCTCTGCTTCGTACCGTCCCAGCATGCCAAGGGCAACCCCCTTGTTGTTCCATGCGGCTGCATTTTGGGGATCGAGTGCAAGCGCCCGGTCGCAACAAGTCACTTTCTCTTCGAACAGGTCAAGTTTTCCCAGGGCAAATCCCTTGTAATTCAATGCTTCAATACAGGCCGGATCAATATTCAGGGCCTGATCGCAGCACTCGATCTCCTCCTGGAAACGTCCCAGTTTTCCCAGAGCAAATCCGCGTCCCGCCCACGCAGAAGCCAGTGCCGGATTAATCGTAAGTGCAAGAGTAAATGCCGTAAGCGCTTCGTCATGCCTGCCATCCCGGCCCAGTGCAAGACCTTCCCGGTAATATTCCATAGCTGACAGCGAACTGCTGTTTTTTTCATCGGTTGATGTCAGGACCATTTTCCTCGGGTGCAGTCTACAGTAATCCGGTTCATGCACAAAATTGCGCAAGGGGACTCTTGTGCAGCAGTATTGACGATCATTATCTCCCGGGTTTTTTTAATTTTTGCACTGGAATTAAACCAGATGTACTATAATCAAATGTCGTTTAAATAGGCAGGGCAATCAGATCCGCTCACTGCCCGACATTATACTCTTAAAAAAAATTGCAATACCACCCTGGCTGTTATACGGGTATCACCACGACCGGCCCGGAGTCGGCCCGGCGGGTCAACAGGTTTGTCCCGGGTACCCGGAATCGCGGCAAGAAATTCAAAGCCTCTTTTTTAGCTCTGATTCATTCCACCCGGTACCCGCGCTCTATAAGATATGTCCTGCGGCGCTCCTCTGCATCCAAAAAAGATTCCGGGATAATTTTTTCTGCCTGTTCCCAGTTAGCACGCAAAGCGGGATCCTCTGAATGCAGGTTGTGGGTCCCGGTGACCGTCCCAAGAGGATTTCCTGCAGGATCAAAGATTCGCATGATCACGCACCTGTAGAACTTGCATTGTGCCGGGCTGTCGCCATGGATAGTGCATCGCAGAAGATTCCCCTCCGGACGGAGGAACCGGCAGGCATGAGGATGTTCATCCGGAAAGGTGTGATCGCAGAAGAGCATCCGTTTGTCCTCATCAATGCGGGCTACAAACGGCGTACCGGTCGAAACAGATTCACAGGCAAACTCAAACTGGCCAATCTGGTGATCGATGACAATATAGTCACCAAGATACATGCAGCACGTTCCGCATTGCCGGCAGGTAAAAACCATGTACAACCTCCATCGGGACTTCGGATACTCTGTTGTAAGATACTACCGGAAAATCATCAGTGTTCATCTGCTAATAAATACGATAGACTACCGGATCTTGTCTGCCGCAGTCTGTGCCAGTGCCTTTAAGGTTTCAAAATCCGTCGTTGTGCCACCCATGGTCAGTTCTTCGTAGACATCTTTTTTGGTAAAGATAATCGAGTACGTAGATAACGACGGGGAACGGGAGTTATCAGTCATCCGGTACGCAAACGTCCGGTCACCTGTTTTAGGGCAGGGAAGTTCGTAGATTGTTGTCGTTTCGGGATTATAAGAGTCAATGGAGTCCTTTTTGAGATCATATACCTTTTTCATGTTTGCCAGTGGGTAGAGGTAAATAACCTGTCGGAGTCCGGTCATGTCATATTTTTCTTCGTTTATTCGGTAATACGTAACCGTATATCCGGCTCTCCAACCTAAATCGTGAGATATCGGGCTCATTTCCATGTACGTGAGGTCAGACCGTGATTTGAGGATGTAATCAGACGGGATATCGGATGGCTGAAGGGCCATCTGAGATACTGATACCGTCGAAACCGGGCTCTCTGTCGTTGGTATCGGGACCGGTGTCGGAGTCGGGATCGGTGCCGGTACGGGATCCGGGAAAATTGATGATAGACAGCCTGCACTGACAAGTACTGCGGCAAGAACTGCACAGAGAATTGCAGATCCAGTATACATAAGGTACGATTGATAATATCAGATTAAATCCTTGTCGGGGAGAGTGCCAGTTCGCAACCACGGGAATCATGAGTGGGGTACCTCTTTTTTATACGAAGGAGGCACCCTCCAGCCTGAACCAAAAGAGGGGGGTCAGGGTACCTCTCCATTTTGGGAGAGGGGGTACCCCCCTTTGCAGAAATATCCAGTACAATATTAATGCCGTCGGAAATTTACAGGAAAGGATTGCTTGTTTTTGATGGAGCCGGGGAGGGCTACCCCCTCATCTTTGCCGAGGGTGGGGGTGGCTCTCTTTTTTTAAAAGGGGGACAATTCCCCACAGGGCGGATCAAAAAAATTCAGGATCTCCCAACAACAAGATTACACAAACACTTTATTCCTGACAGAAGAACCATCCCATAAGGTGAAAAATAATGCCAGCAGGTAGTATTGCGATGCTTGATGTGGATCACCACATCCATCTGATTCCTTCAGGAAGGGTGCTGATGCTCAGTATCGAACATTCCGCTATTAAAAAAGTGGAAACCGAGCGGTTTGAGATCTCCTGCATCATCCGGCTTAATGCGGAAGGAGAATCTCACCAGTTCGAAGATGTCATCCGGTTTTCCTTTGCTGCGGCACGGATGCCCGATCAGAAGATGATGACGGAACTGACCTTTGTCCAGAATCACATTATTAAAGACATATTTGACCAGGAATTGTCCGGGGAACTGTGCGACTGTGCTCCCGATGACCCTCTCGCAAAGGAATGCGGGGTTTCATTATCCTCCCTTATAAAGATGCGAATGCTTGCATCTATAACGCTTAAAGAAGTACTTTCCGACAACGGTGCCTTTCCGGATTCGATGGTATTTACCCGGTAAATATAATGTATACCTCTGACCACAAGTCTGGAAGAGAATACCGACAAATATCTTTTTCTCGGCAGACATCCCACTGTTGAAAGTATAGTGGGAGGGGGAGTAGTATGGATGATCCAGAATTACAAGGTGACGAACAGTTTCTCATACGGACACAGGGTGTCCATGTAAAATCAGGTTCGTTTGAGGCAATACTCACCAACAAACGAATTATCCTCGTTGACAGGGAAAAAAATATCCTGACCCCAAAAGAGATCCCGCTTGCTACGATCCAGTCCGTGGCTTCAGGAGAGAACGCAATCCGGGATCTGGTAATCACTCTGGGGCTCATCACAAAGACCGGGGGAACACGACAGATGGTGCTGACCTTCTTCCGTGAAGGCGGTGGAAACCGGATTAAGGAACGTGATGAATGGGTCCGGCAGATCCGGGCACATCTCACCCCATCGTTTGAGCAGGGGATCCGAAAGGTTATCCCGGGATCAGAGATGCCGCCAACTGAGCAGAATCCGGTTCTGCCTCCTGTATCAGAGACCCCCGGGTCATCTCCAACAGCAAAAAAAATCGTGGACTATTCACCGGAACCCGGGCGGGCCCCACCGGCCACCTCACCAGCGTCCGAATGCGCATTTGGCATCTATTGTACCCGATGCGGTACGAAGGTACCGGAGGGTTCCGGTTTCTGCAACAAGTGCGGTACACGGATTATACTTCCGGGTGAGAGTCCAGAAGCACCGGTTTTGACTCTAGCACCCTCCATCCCCGTATCCCCGGCACCAAAAGAGCGCCCGCTCGATCGGGATATCCAGTCTATCGAACCCCTCATAGAGAAATCCCCCCTAATCGTTCCCCGCGATCCCCTCCGCTCCGTTCCCCCCGTACCTGAAGTTAGACAACCCGAACCTCCTGCACAGGCTGCGACCGAAACACCTGTTGTCACGGAACAACCTTCCGTCACAGCAGTACCCCCGGCTGCCCCCCAAACACCTCTCGTTACGGAACAACCTTCCGCCACAGCAGTACCCCCGGCTGCATCCCAGGAAAAGAAACAGTTTATACCCCGGCTCTTCTCACCAAAAGACCTGCCCCCCACCCCGCTTGTTCCCTCATCTATGCCCACCGCAGTTTCACCCCCACCAAAAAAACCCGCAAACAAGAAGAAGATCTTACTTGCGGCCGGTATTATCGTGATTATTCTTATCGCTGTGGTTGCAGTGGTCGTTGTCCTGCCGAAAATGGGATCACTTGGGAATATACTCCCCGGTTCAAACGGATCTGCTTCATCCACAACACCTATTGCACCCACGGTTACCACCAAATCCTCAAGCAGTGCCAGTACCACGGTTGTGGCAGCGACACATACGCCGGTTGCCATTCCACAAACCGGGGTCTATGTGTACGTAAATTACATCGGCGGATGGAAAGGTACATACGGGATATCGGATAGCCAGCTGACGGAAACAAATTCCGGGGAGAGGATCCGGCCAGTGATGGATGCAACAGGTGCTGTAGCAACAGGTACAGTGACGGCCTCCTTCTGGAAACTGGACGGCTCCAGTCATGCGATTACCGTATCGATTTATAAGGATGGCAAGGTACTTACCAGCAGCAACAGTATCGCCCCTTACGGCAAAGTGACGCTCTCCGTTGACACGACTACGGGGGTCGCACAGCAACCGGTGGTTAGTTGAAACAGCGATACAACAGCAAAAATCACAACCGTGAGCACCACGACGGGTGCCATGAAATAATTTTTGCCTGTCGCTGATTCCTTCGTCTCCTATAACGGAAGATACAATCAGGAGGGGTTACATTTTTTTGTTCCATCAACTCTTTTCAACAATATTTTAAAGGTCAATTTACACAAATGTAGAATTGCAAAGGTCTATGCAACGACCTCTTAAGCAAGCAATACAAACCTGGCGGACCGCGAGGAACCGTATCATACGCTCTGCGATGCGATTTTCAATTCCCTTAAGGCGGCCGATGAGAGTATTCTACAAGGCCCCGACAAAAAAATCTTCATTACTGGCGAGGCAGGGTTCTTTGGCTCTCGGGTAGTTAAGGAGCTTCTGCAGAAAGGAGTTGGAAAAGAAAATGTTGCTATCCCCCAAAGCCATGAGATTGATCTGCGGGTCTGGGAGAACTGCGCCGGTGTGGTAAAGGATTCGGATATCGTTATCCACCTTGCCGCACGGGTCGGCGGAATCGGATACAACCAGGCTTGTCCCGCCCAGCTTTTCTACGAGAATGCAATCATGGGTATCCAGTTGATCGAAGCCTCCCGACAGGAGGATGTTGGGAAGTGTGTGATCGTCGGGACCATATGTGCGTACCCCTGGTTCACCCCGGTGCCATTTAAGGAAAACAACCTCTGGAACGGGTATCCGGAAGAGATATATGCCCCTTATGGGCTTGTAAAAAAGATGCTGCTTGTCCAAGTCCCAGGCATACCGGCAGCAGTACGGTTTTAACTCCATCTATCTTTTGCCGGTCAACCTGTACGGGCCCGGGGACAATTTTGATCCGACAAGTTCACATGTCATTCCGGCACTCATAAAAAGGTTTATCGATGCAAAACACAACAACGAGCAATCGGTTGATGTCTGGGGTACGGGCGCTGCATCACGGGAATTTTTGTATGACGATGCTGCCGCTCATGGGCTTGTCCTTGCGGCAGAGCGGTATAATAAATCAGAGCCGGTGAACCTTGGATCCGGGATGGAGATCAGGATCCGGGATCTGGTCTCCCTTATTCAGGAGTTACCCGGGTTTTCCGGAGAGATCCGGTGGGATACTTCAAAACCCGACGGCCAGCCCAAGCGGTCTCTTGATGTGAGCCGGGCCAGAGCTGAGTTCGGGTTTGAAGCCCAGATGCCGTTTAAGGAAGGTCTGAAGCGGACGATCTCGTGGTACGAAGCACATCGTACTGAACACGGCAGGTTCCATGAGGCCGGGGATCATTGCTGAGAAATTGCCGATATGCAGGAACCCCCCGGTCAAACTCATGACTATGACACATCTGCTTTTTGTGTGCTGAATGATGGCTCCTTTACACACGACATTTATACGGAATTTTTTCTGGCTAATCTGGTAAACACGGGATGGCGGGATATTTTGGGAATTAGGGACTCTTTGTCGGTATAAACCCGACCCTAAAAATTTACATTCAAACCATGAAATCCGGTAAAACCTGGGGTGAGTTCCCCCCCTTCATGTGCACTGCAGGAAAGAGTTTTTGTGGGATGATTTTATTGTATCTCCGAGATATGATCAACCGCCGCTGAGCTCATAGTACATGAATGCTTGCGGATTCTGCATCCCTCTTCAAATCACCAGACTATAAGTAATGCAAAAACAAATTTGATGGTAACTTCTTATGGTCTCGACACCTCCCACTCAGGAATCCACCGTGCCGACCCTCATCATCCGCCCGCCGCGGAAGTGGGTGCCGGTCGACCTGCATGAGCTCTGGGCATACCGGGAACTGGTCACCTCGTTTACGCTCCGCGACATAAAACTCCGGTACAAGCAGACCGGTCTCGGGATTGCATGGGCGGTCCTCCAGCCGCTCTTAACGATGGTGATCTTCACGGTCTTTTTCGGAGGGCTTGCAAAGATCCCGTCCGATGGGGTGCCGTATCCGCTCTTTGTGCTGGCGGCGCTTCTCCCCTGGACGCTCTTTGCCGAAGGGTTGACGCGGTCCACGACAAGCATGGTAACGAATGCAAACATTATGACCAAAGTGTACTTCCCGCGCCTGATAATGCCGCTTTCGAGTATTATTTCGCCTCTCGTGGATTTCGCGGTCTCCTTTATCATCCTGATTGCGATGATGGTCTACTACGGCTATGCACCGACGCTTAACATCATCTTTCTTCCGCTCTTCCTCCTGCTTGCATTGGCAACATCGCTTGGGGTCGGGCTCTGGCTATCAGCGCTCAACGTCAAGTACCGGGATTTCCAGTACACGGTTCCATTCCTCATCCAGATTGGAATGTTTGCCTCGCCGGTTGTATATGCATCAAGCCTTGTGCCGGAATCGCTGCGGGTCTGGTACGGCCTCAATCCTATGGCGGGCGTGATCGAAGGGTTCCGCTGGGCGCTTCTGGGTTCCGGTACGCCAAGCGCGATGGTGCTCGTCTCGGTGGGTATGGTCATCGTGCTGCTTGTCTCCGGGATGTTTTACTTCCGGAGGATGGAGCAGTACTACGCGGATATTGTGTGATTAAAAAATCCCAACTAAATCCCAACTAAATCCCAACTAAAACAGCGACAATCTTTTTATAGATTATTCATTTCTGACAGGAACTGGGCCGGTGTCATGACCATCACGCCCGATTCTCTGAAATGCCGGATGTTTCCTGTTACGACGGGCACGTTTGCATGGTGCGATACTTCAATAAACGGAAGATCTCCGGGATCCGGAACCGTTACGTTCAATGGTACTGGCGAGATAAAGAGACCTTCTTTTTTTATAAATGAGATAATTTCGTGTATCGCATCTTTCGGGAACGAGAACGTTTCTCTTCCCATCACATCAGCATATTCAGAATATATCCGTACATCGAGGATAATTATAACATTACCATTAATTACGAGGTCAAGAATCCGGGCCGGGGCGCCGAGTGGTGAGAGCAGCCCGGATACAAGCACATTGGTATCAAGGACGATATGCGGTACTCCCGTGTTACCGCCCCTTACGTGACTGGCGGATCTCGGCTGCTATGTCCTCATCCGAAAGTTCATTAAGTCCTTTCTTTTGGGCGTATAAACGGAGCTTTTCCAGTGCAGCACCCGCACGGCCCCTCCGGATTGCAGACAGTGTCTCTTCAACATCCGCTCCGGCAGCAATGACAATGGCCCGGGGTTTTCCGTTTACAGTGATCACGGATTCGTCACTACCCGGTCCTTCCCAGAGGCGTGCAGGATTTGAGCGTATCTCGCGACTTGTAATAAATTTCATATGAGATCTCCTTTTATGACATCTGATGTGTCCTGCATTATATCATACATATCTCCCAAATAAAAGTTTGTATCGGTATAAGAACTAATATGAGGATTTCACCAGAACTGGAGAATGAGTAACTGGTGTCGGGTACAGGTTTTTTTTAGAATTTTGATGATAAACGAGGAATTCGGGAATCCCGGATCAGTCATGATGGGGAATTAAAAAAAGATCTCTTCTGGTCTCCCTTGAAAAAAAAGCAGGAATCAGGTGCCGGGAATGTCCGGCCGCTGCAACCATTTCCAGAGGGGGATGTACTGGATGTCACCCTTAATGCCGAACCATTCTTCAGTCTTTGTCTGGTCATCGTCCATGGTCAGGATAATACGTTTTTTGCAGGCGCAATCCCGGCCTGCGATCAAAAGCGCGTTCTCCTCACGGTGTCGTGTCTTTTCGTCCGTCAGATCGGTACAGACCTAGATCAGTGCGACCACCTTCCCGCTCTTATGGAGAACAAAATCAACTTCCTGCTGGTTTGCATTCTTCCAGTAATAGAGATTCATTGTGCCTGCCAGTTCGAGTTTGTGGAGTGCAATTGCTACCAGGTTTTCCATAAGGTGCCCGTCATTATGGGAAAACCGGAAGCCCTTGGCCATGACAAATCCGTCATCGATACAATAGCATTTCCGGTTTGTAATCACCTGTTCCTTTACTTTGTACGAGAATCTCGAGACGGAAAAAAAGAGAAATGCCTCTTCGAGATAATCAAGATATTTTCGTACAGTCTGGTCGCTTTTGCATTCGGTTACCTGTGTAAGGCAGTGCACAGAATATTCTCCCGCAACGTTGGAACAGAGGTACTGGGCAAGATCACCCAACCCTTGAGGAGACCTGACTTGGTAGCGCCGGATAATATCCTTGTACACCACTGCTTCGAAGAGCCGAAGGAGGGTTCCCCACCCCGAAGGCCCCTCCACGTCACGGCAGTTTATTTCAGGAGGGTGTCCCTTTCTGGTGCGGCAGCACATTTTGGGACTGATCCCCCGGATCTGGGATCCCAGGCCGAATCATCATATTCGCGTTCTGTCAGACCCACGTCTGGTCCCGCCTTCCGGGAAAATCCGGTTGCTGGAACAGTGCTATTAGGTGCACAGCCACTCCGACGTGAAAATGCCTTTTATAACCTGAATTCCTGCCTGTTTTGAGCACATGAGTGCCTCCCGGTTGAAAAAATGAGGTAATCGGGCCTCAAAACGGGCACGGAATACCCGGTCTGATCATGGATCCAGAGCAGATGCCCGCCAGTACACCATAAAAATCTCCGAGGTAAAATCTCTCCTATGCTCACCGGAGCCTCATATCAGCGTTCTGTTGGATCCACGTCCGCCAGCACCTTTCCGAAAAACCCGGGTGCTGGAACAGTGCTATTGGGTGCTCAGCCGCTTCGTCGTGAAAATGTCTTTTATAACCTGAATTCGTGCGTATTTTGGGCTCATGAATGCTTCCCGGTTGAAAAAGTAAGGTGATCTGGCCTTAAAACGGGCCCGGAATACCCGGTCTCAGATCATGATAACGCAGGGTGATCCCCCTCGTGCTCTCCGACCGGTACCTTCCCGGGTGGTGAGATCGAAGGTGTCACTATCCCGGCTCCCTCCCCATCTGGTTTTACGGCATTCTTGGGATCGGGTGTATGGGGTGTGCCGTCTGCTGACAGTTCCACAATATCAGTCTCATCGATGCGGAAGAATCGCCATCGCCCGTTCCGGTTGTACCACCAGATCTCCCGCGAGACCTGTCCCCCGCATGGCAGCTGTCGGACCAGGCAGACCAGGTCGCCGGATTCCGCTACAAGGTCCGGCAACGGCGCGCAGAGCCGCTGTGCTCTCCGTATTATTACCGCAGCAAATGTTCCCGGGCTTGTGATAATAAGGTCGAACAGGGTATCCGGTCCCGGCTCGATCATGTGGACCGTGCCCCGGCGTCGTGCAACCGGTTCTGCAATTCCCCTCCCTAAATCCGGGTGCCGGCCCCGGCTCATGGGAATCTCCTCCTTCTTTTACCGGTAACGATCCGTATGTTTGGGTGAAGCCGGAACGGGCGGAGATCTCCTCCGGAACCGGCAGGGTTTTTGGTTCCCGGATTTCCGGTGTACACTCTCTCTGGATTTCCGCGATCCTATAGTGCGGATATTTCAGTCTCCTACTCCGGATAAGGCTGATGCAGCCCTGGGCATCGATCGCGAAATCGACCGGGATTTTTTCTCTCGTTTCTATAGTGACGAGATCAAATCCCCATGCCGCCGATTTTTGCTTTACCCCGCCGATCACAACGACCGACCGGTATCCCCGGGTCATCCGGCATCACCTGCCGCAAGATCCGGTGCCGGTTTTTCCCAAGGGGAATTTGCCGATCCCGGTCTGTGATCTTGTCGCTGTACTACCGTCTGCCGGTATTTCGCTGTACATTCTAACCGATGGTCATTTGTAATATTCTGGACCTGCATAGCACTCAGGTTTGATCGTCCACCTGTGTCCCTGTCCGAGTCCCGGCTGATTTGTGTCTTTTTTTCTGGTGTCACGGTTTTTTCCTGCCATATGCCGGGCGTTTCCCGGGGGAGCGAAAGCATCCGCTATCCGCTGGTACGATCAGAGGAAGAGTTTTTGCGCTTGGTCATCCCCCGGGCAGTTCCCGGTCGTCAGGCACATATCGCGTTGATCCTTTTGATATATCTGCGTGACTGAAGCAAAGGGGGAATCTTTTATAAATCGGTATGAGTCTTGTACCACCTGCAATTATTTACTATGCCCCCTTTAGGAGATGAAACTTTAATTCATGATTATCGCATACCATTAATAGAATCACAGGAACTCTCATCCTTATGTCCTCCAACCCTCCCGCCATCCGCGTCAGCCACTTAAGCAAGCAATACAAATTTGGCAGACCTCAGGAACTGTATCATACGCTCCGCGATGGTATTGTAAATTCTCTAAAGGCACCGATGAAGGTATTCCATAAGGAGCCACCGGTGGAAGAATTCTGGGCGCTGAAGAATGTGTTTTTTAATGTGGAGCAGGGCAAGGTTGTCAGGTTCATCGGGAATAATGGTGCTGGATCACAAGGGAATCAGGGGAACTGAATTTCTATGAAAATCTCTATTGTCGGCGGGGGCTATGTCGGTCTCGTAACCGGAACGTGTTTTGCGAAACTCGGGCACGATGTAACCCTCATTGAGATAGACCCGGAGAAAGTCCGGGCGATCAACAAAGGGATGCCCCCGATCTTTGAAAACGGTCTGGAGAACCTGCTCAAACAGAATGCCGGCAAAAGAATCCACGCGAGTACCGGGTATGAATCTGTTACATCAGCGGAAATTGTCTTTATCAGTGTAGGCACTCCGCCAAAACCGGATGGCAGCGCGAACCTTTCGTATATAGAATCCGCGAGCACGTCCATCGGCGAATCATTAAAAAACACCTCTGCTTATTGCGTTGTCGTTGTAAAAAGTACGGTTCCCCCGGGCACCACGGAAAAAATTGTACGGCCTGCGGTTCTTCGGGCAGCCGGTAAAACCGAAGAAGAGATCGGTTTTGCAATGAATCCCGAGTTTCTCCGTGAGGGCCGGGCCGTTGAGGATTTCCTGCACCCGGATCGCATCGTGATTGGCAGCAGTGATCCACGTGCAGGCAACCGGGTAGCTGAAGTGTATCAGGATATCGAGGCACCGGTCCTTAGAACGGGTCTCACTGCGGCAGAGATGATCAAGTATACCTCAAATGCATTTCTTGCCACCAAGATTTCGTTCTCCAATGAAATCGGGAATATCTGTAAAAACCTGGGTATCGATGTATATGAAGTGATGAAAGGAGTGGGACTCGATCCCCGTATCGGGCCGCTCTTCCTCAATGCTGGAGCCGGTTTTGGTGGGAGCTGTTTTCCAAAGGATGTTTCGGCCCTTGTTTCCCTTGCAAAAGATGCTGGTGAAGATCTGATTCTGCTACGATCCGTTCTAGATGTCAACGAGCGGCAGCCGCATCGGATGGTTGTATATCTTGAAAACCGGTTGGGTAGTGTATTTGGCAAGCGCATTGCCGTTCTCGGGCTTGCGTTCAAGGATAATACCGATGATATCCGGGATTCCCGTGCGATCCCGGTGATCCAGGATCTCCTCGATAAAGGCGCGCATGTTGCAGCCTATGATCCCATGGCTGGTCCCGTGATGCAGAATGTGTTTCCCTCTATTGAGTATGCATCATCTGCTGCTGATGCGCTCCGGGGGGCCGATGGGTGCCTGGTGATGACCGAGTGGCCGGAGTTTTCCCGGCTCGATAAGGAATTTGACCTGATGGCGCATCCGATCATTATTGAGGGGCGAAGAATTCTATCCCGTAACGGGGTTGAGGGCATATGCTGGTAACACAACAAGATAGTCTGGTAATTACGCGCGGGAGATTGAGATGAAAAGTAGCCAGAGCGTACGCAAAGTAGTCATTCCCGCAGCTGGTATGGGCACACGATTTTTACCCATAACAAAAGCCCAGCCAAAGGAGATGCTTCCGGTTGTGGATAAACCGGTAATCCAGTACGTTGTTGAGGAGGCGATCCAGTCCGGGGTTGAGGATATCCTCATCATCACGGGTAGGAACAAGCGTGCCATTGAGGATCACTTCGACCGGTGCTTTGAGCTCGAATCCAAGTTCAACAACTATGAAAAAAACCAATTTTCTGAAGCCCTCAAATCGCTCTCGGATTTCCCGGATATCCATTTCATTCGCCAGCGGGAGCAGAGGGGTCTTGGTGATGCCGTGCTTCATGCCGAGAAGCACTGCGATAACGAACCGTTTGCCGTACTGCTTGGTGACACGATCTGTCTCTCGCCAAAAAATGTGAGTCCCTGCACCCGCCAGATGATAGATGCCTATGATCACTATCAACGATCGATTATTGCGGTGGAACCGGTACTGAAGAACAAGATTAAGGATTACGGGATTATCGATGGCCGGGAGATCGCGAAAGGCATCTATGAGATTAATGACATCATAGAAAAGCCGGCGCCGGAAAATGCCCCCTCAAATCTCGGCGCGATTGGGAGATATATCCTGACACCGGATATCTTCCCGCTGCTGCATGAGGGAACTCCGGGTGTTGGGGGGGAGATCCAGCTCACTGATGCACTCCGAAAACTGGATAAACCCCTGGGTCTTGTCACCAACTGCCGGCGCTACGATATCGGTGACAAACTTGGCTGGATGAAATCCAGCATCGAACTCACGCTCGAACGCGAGGAGTTTGCTGCGGAACTCCGACCGTTCTTATCCCAACTTTTAAAAAAGTGATTCACCATGACCTTTGACCCACAGGAAGAACTCAGTGTGATACAGAAAAACCTTGGCGACATCTCGTTTGAAGACAAACGGGTGCTTGTCACCGGGGGTGCGGGTTTTCTCGGCTCCTAGATGTGCGAGACCCTGATAAACTCCGGTGCATATGTCACCTGCATCGACAATTTTGCGAGCGGACAGAAAGCAAACATACAATCCCTCATGGATAACGAGCGGTTCCGGTTTATCGAGCACAATATTTCAACACCGCTTCCAATTGACACTCCCTTGGACTATGTCTTCCACATGGCAAGCCGTGCGTCGCCGTTTGAGTTTGAGCACTACCCGATTCAGATCCTCAAGGCGAATACGATGGGGGTGCTTGTCGCACTTGGCATCGCAAAAAAGCACCATGCGCGGTTCGTCTACACTTCAACAAGCGAGGTGTACGGGAACCCCGATATTGTGCCGACACCGGAAACTTATCACGGGAATGTAAATCCAATTGGCCCACGTGGATGTTATGATGAAGCCAAGCGATGCGGTGAAGCATACGTGATCGCATTCCGAAGGCAGCACCATCTCAATACCCGCATTGCCCGGATCTTCAATACCTACGGTCCCCGCATCCGTACCGATGGTATTTACGGCAGGGTCATTCCCCGGTTTATCGATCAGGCACTGACCGGCAAAACGCTTACGGTTTTTGGCGATGGTTCGCAGACCCGGAGTTTTACCTACGTGACCGACCAGATCGAAGGGCTTCTCCGGCTTGCGGCACTCGATGCGGCGGAAGGTCAGGTAATTAATATCGGGAATGTGAATGAGATCACCGTGCTCGAACTGGCAAAAAAAGTGATTGCTCTTACCGGATCACACTCATCGCTTTCGTTTCATCCGCTGCCTGAAGATGATCCCCTTAGGCGCAGGCCGGATGTTACCCGCGCAAAGAAAATCCTTGGGTGGCAGCCAAAGGCTTCGCTGGATACCGGGCTTGCGCGAACTATTGAATGGATCCGGTCCGTTTCCTGAATCTTTTTATTTAGTGGAGTATCGTGCGTGTTCCGGGAAATTTCGCGGTATCATAAAAAAAATACCGGACAAAAAAAAGTTGAACGATCATTCGTTCTGGCCGGGACATCCGCCACACCCGGATCGTTTCTCTTTTTTTCCTTGGGGGTCTCTCTTGATACTCCCCAAATCCAGCCTTGTTTTGAACCCATACGGGGATGTCATCACTGGAAAAACAAGCCCGTTTTGGGCTCCGATTGTCCGATTCACTCCCCGGAAAACCCCGTAAAACGCCCGGATTTGGGTATGATTTGAAAGTCCCCAATATGAGGTTTTTTTGAGAAAATACCCTGATATCGCGCCTCGATTTTGACCCTATGATCTGGGTGAGTTTTGGTTTGGGGCATACATTGGGTCGGTTGGCATGAGATCTGCCAAGAAAAGGGCCTTGGCGGCCCGCCAATGAGGGGGTCGGAAACGGGCGATTTTTCAGGCCCGGTTTTGTTGGAAAACGAGAATTCGGGGACGGATTTCTACGACGGGGGGTTGTGAGTCCGGGTCGGGGGTCCCGGTGACTCGCCAGCGCTGAAATAGCACGCAACGCAAAAGCAGCGGAAATGAGTGCGCGACAAACGAACTCACAGCATGTCAGCCGGACATAATGACTGGCATGAAGATGTATTCAGCGGACTTGAGGATCGGTACGGTTCTGGGGGACTCTTTACGAAAGATCCAGGCAATCGATGAATTTGCTACCATCCCCACGGAAAATACATAACCGTTGTCGAACGAGCAATTCAGAAATATGGATCGATATGTCTGCTTCGTGAACAGATTATGGATCATGGCAGTGAGTTGTGCTCTCACAGGCGCGATGAAACTGGAAATTGGAGTGATAAATGCAAACAGTATCCCGATACTCATAAAATTCCTCCGATTCCTGCACAGCGTTTAAAAATCACTAGATGAAACTTTAATTCGTCATTATCGCATACCATTATAGAATACCAGGAACACTCATCTCATGTCTTCCAACCATCCCGCCATCCGTGTCAGCCACTTAAGCAAGCAATACAAACTCGGCGGACCGCAGGAACCGTATCATACGCTCCGCGATGCGATTGTCAATTCCCTCAAGGCACCACTGAAGGTATTCCACAAGACACCGCCGGTGGAAGGGTTCTGGGCTTTGAAGGATGTATCATTTGACGTGGAGCAGGGCGAGGTTGTCGGGATCATCGGGCGGAACGGAGCCGGGAAATCGACGCTGCTGAAAATCCTGTCAAGGATTACTTCGCCCACTGAAGGTACCGTTGAACTTCACGGGCGGGTTGGTTCGTTGCTGGAAGTAGGGACTGGATTCCATCCGGAGCTTACCGGCCGGGAGAATATCTATTTATCCGGTTCGATCCTTGGGATGAAGCGGCGGGAGATCGATGCCAAGCTCGATGATATAGTAAAATTTTCTGAAATTGAAAAATTCCTTGACACCCCGGTGAAGCGGTATTCAAGCGGTATGTATGTCCGGCTTGCGTTTGCGGTGGCGGCTCATTTAGAGCCGGAGATCCTGCTTGTTGATGAGGTACTTGCCGTTGGAGATGCGGCATTCCAGAAGAAATGTTTAGGGAAAATGGGGGAAGTGGCAAAAGAGGGGAGAACCGTGCTCTTCGTGAGCCATAACATGGGTGCTATAGGAGAATTGTGTTCACGAGGGATCGTTTTAACGTCTGGTATAAAAACATTTGAAGGGCAAGCTAAATTTGCTGTTGATACGTATTTAAAAGGGATAAATGATACAAAAAAATTACAAAGGACTTTTCGGTATGATGAAAACAAACCATTACAAATTTTAGCTTTGTCTGTTATCAATAATGAGGGAGAGCCTACGGAATTCTTTGATATTTCTGACACTGTTACAATAAAAATAGTATATCAAGTTAATACTCCGACGATTGGCACAAATATTATGCTCTCATTAAGTCGGAATGGTATCGAATTGGCATGTTCTTTTGATACGGACTATATTCTCCAAAATTTAGATAAAAGATCACCGGGAATTCATACTATTATTGCGAAAATACCTCGGAAGATTCTAAAGGCCGGCTATTACACGGTATCCGTGGGAACGGGAAAAATTAATGTTAGTGCATTTGAGGAATTTTCGGATATAGCACAATTTGAAATTCAGGAGTTATCTGAAGATACCTCTTTCAAGGGCTATTCTCAAAACAGGAATGGCATGATTATTTGTCCGATTTTTTGGGAGGAGTGTGTTAATTAATTATGCGAGAAATTACGTGTTATCTTTGTGGCAATACGAAATGCAGTCAGATACATAATACCGTTAGATATAATCTTTCCCCTCGACCATATCGATGCGAAAACTGCGGATTTGTTTTTTTATATCCAAAAATGACGCCCGAGGAAGAAAAAAAATTTTATGAAATTACATATCGATCTAGTTACGATAACCAGAAAGCAGATGCACTTTGGCAAAACAGTTTGCCTGAAGCAAAAAAGCGTGTTTTAAGGTTCAAGGAATTATATTCGAAAAACTCCCGTCTTTTGGAGATTGGTTGTGCATCCGGGTATTTCCTTTTCGAAGTCAAGAGTCATGTTAAAAGCGTGACCGGTCTGGAGTTAACTACCGAATATGTTGAGTACGCAAGGAGTCAAGGATTAGATGTAAAGGAGTCTTTAGATAAAATCCCGGACAATTCTTATGATCTCATTTTTATGTTTCATGTTCTCGAACATATTGATGATCCTGTTAATTTTCTCATAGAAGTTAAGAAAAAACTATCTCAAAGAGGAAAACTTATCATTGAAGTTCCAAATGTTGATGACATCTTGGTTTCGGTTTATAAAATCGAGAGTCACCTTGATTTTTATTTTGAAATTGCTCATAACTATTACTTCTCGAAATCTACCTTGAAGATTGTATTAGAAAGAGCAGGATATCAGTGCGATATTTACCCCTTACAAAGGTATGATTTATCAAATCATATGTACTGGATGCTCACTGGTAAACCTGGGGGCCAGGGGCATTTTAACTCGATCTTTTCACAATCTCTTATTGATGAGTATGAAAAAAATTTAAAAGAAAAATTCCTTTGTGATACGATATATGCGATTGCAGGAAAAACCTGAAGGTGCACTATCTTGAAACCCGATGACATTGAAAAATTAAATAACATTGCAAAGAAACTTCGAAAGGAGATTCTTCTTATGACCGCTGAAGCTGGCGGTGGGCACTACATGAGCTCGTTATCTACGGTTGAAATATTGGTGTCGCTTTATTTTTCCGAGATCCGCATTAATGTAACTAACCCGGAAGACCCTAACCGCGACCGGTTTGTTTTATCCAAAGGCCATGCAGCACCCGCATTGTATGCGATAATGGCAGAAACCGGATATTTCCCTGTTGATGAACTCAAAACATTACGAAGATGCGGGTCACGACTTCAGGGACATCCGGTAATGCATCGGTTACCTGGACTTGATACTTCATCCGGTTCGTTGGGTCAAGGGATATCTACGGCAGTTGGCATCGCACTGGCAGGAAAAATGGACAAGCGGAAATACCGGGTTTTCGTCTTGTTGGGAGATGGCGAGTGTCAGGAAGGCATTGTCTGGGAAGCTGCAATGTCGGCTGCACATTTCAAGTTGGACAATCTTATTGCGATTATCGATAAGAACAACCTCCAGATCAGCGGCCCTACGGAAAAAGTCATGTCCCTTGGCGACCTGAAAGCAAAATGGGAGGCATTCGGCTGGTCTGTTTTTAATGTAAACGGTCATGACATCCCGGATCTGCTTGCAACCTTCAAAAAGATAAAAACGGTAAAGAACAAACCTATTGCCATCATCGCTGATACAATTAAAGGATGCGGCGTTCCTTTCATCGAAAATAACCTGAAGTACCATACTGTACCGCTAAATGAAGAAGAACTCAAAAAAGCTCTTGACTGTGTGATGTGAGGACCCGGAACATGTACAACTTTTCAAAATGCAGTCACACCAGGGACGCGTACGGCAATGCTCTCGTCGCGCTTGGAGAGAAGGAGCCCCGGCTCGTTGTGCTAGACTCGGATCTCTCTGGCTCCACCAAAACAGATAAATTCGCAAAAAAATTTCCTGAACGTTTTATTGACATAGGTATTGCAGAACAGAATCTTATCGACATCGCAGCCGGGCTGTCTCTTTCAGGGAAGATCCCCTTCGTCAGCACATTTGCAATCTTTGGTTGCGGGCGGGCATGGGAACAGATAAGAAACACACTCGCTCTGGATAACCTTACCGTAAACCTTGTCATGACCCATGCGGGACTCAGTCTTGGGGGTGATGGTGCAACACACCAGAGCCTTGAAGATATCGCGATTATGCGTGTCATTCCTAATATGCAGGTAATCGTACCTGCTGACTCTGTGGAGACCGAGGAAGTCATCCGGTATGCAGCCGAAAATAAAGGCCCGAAATACATCAGGTTATCCCGACAAAGTACACTGGATGTTTTCCGACGGGGGGAATACCAGTTTGATCCATCGCAGTACCCGGTGATTGAAGAAGGATCCGATGTCACGATTTTCACCAATGGATGCATGATCCGGGAATCCCTCAAAGCCTGCTATGCATTGAAAAAAGAGGGCATCTCTATAAAAGTGATTAACCTCCACACGATAAAACCGATTTCAAAAAAGATTGTCATTGATGAAGCCAAAAAATCCGGTGGCATTGTTACCGTTGAGGAGCACAATGTTATCGGAGGTCTTGGGAGTGCGGTTGCAGAAATACTGAGCCAGTACAGACCCGTGCCTATGAGGATCATCGGCGTCAACGACCGGTTTGGCGGTTCGGGAAAGGTTGAGGAATTGTACCGTGAGCTGGATTTGACTCCCGAGCATATTATTAAGGCAGTTCATGAAGTGATGAAACTGAGGTAAAGTATGAAAATATTTCTGGATACGGCAAACATTAAGGAAATTTTACAGTATGCATTTGTCATAGATGGGGTTACTACAAACCCGACCCTGATGTCACAGGAAAAGACCGGTTACAATATTAGGGAACATATCGCAGAAATCGCAAGAATTGTTAACGGTCCCATCAGCGTTGAAACGATGAGCCAGACTGCACCAGAGATTGTCCGGGAGGCAGAAGAACTTGCGACGATCTCACCGAATGTGGTAATTAAGATCCCCATGAATGAAGCTGGACTCCAAGCAGCAAAAATACTTAGTGCCAAAAAAATAAAAACAAATGTGACCCTCATTTTTTCTGCAAATCAGGCATTTCTCGCGGCCAAAGCCGGGGCAACGTATGCTAGCATCTTTGTCGGACGACTTGACGACATTGGCCATGACGGGATAGATGTGGTCCGGGACACAATAGAGATCTACCGGCAGCATGATTTCAGTACCGAGTTAATCACAGCGAGCGTCCGTCACCCGCTGCATGTTATCAATGCGGCAAAAGCCGGATCCCATGTCATCACTATCCCACCCAAGGTTCTTTCCCTGATGTTCCGGCATAACCTGACCGATGCGGGACTGAAGAAATTCTGTGACGATTGGGCGCAACTTGCAAAGAACCAAGGACCAGGATTGTGATGAGGCACGATATTAACCAGTATATCCAGCAGCACCAAGAAATGATCCGGAAAGTTTCAGAGGATGAAGTCCTGAAAAACAAGATCTTAAAAGTTTCGGATCTCTTGGTGCATGCATATAAAAACAACAAACGTCTGTATATCTTCGGCTGTGGCGGATCTGCTGCGGACGCCCAACATATCGCTGCGGAATTCATTAACAAGATCAATTTTCCACGGCAGAGCCTCCCTGCGATTGCACTGACAACCGACACATCTATCTTGACTGCTGTCGGGAATGACGATGAGTTCTCCAACATTTTTAAGCGGCAGGTTGAAGGGCTTGTCGCAGAGCAGGATATCGTCCTTGGGATCAGTACGAGTGGGACATCGGAATCTGTCGTACGCGGACTCAAGGCTGCAAAGGAGAAAAAAGCCATTACGTTCTTTTTCACAGGTGAGTGTGTGAAAGAGATTCCCGGGGTGACCGATTACGTCATCAATGTCCCTTCAAAAAGCACACCCTCTATCCAAGAAGCACACATTATGATAGGCCATATGGTATGTACCTTCGTGGAGCGTGAGCTGTTCCATGAATATGATTGAGCGAAAAATCCACGAGGTCAAACTCTTTGCTCTGGACTTTGACGGTGTTTTTACCGATAACCGGGTATTCATCGACGAGACTGGGAGAGAGTCTGTCGTATGCGACCGGCGTGACAGTCTTGGCCTCAAGATGCTTAAGGAAAAGCGGCCCGATATAATGATTGTCGTACTCTCGAAAGAGACAAACAATGTTGTCAAGGCGAGGTGTGACAAACTGAAGATCACCTGCCGGACCGGGATTAATGATAAGCTTCCGACGTTGAAAGAGATTATTACAGAAGCGAACCTTGATCCCGAACGGGTCGCCTATATGGGCAACGATGTGAATGACCTTGAGTGTATCACATATGCAGGTATAGGAGTTGCTGTTGCTGACTCTGACCCACGGGTACTGTCAGCTGCGGATTATATCACAGGAAAAAACGGTGGCCGTGGTGCGATCCGAGAATTCATTGATATTATTTTAAACGAGATTACTACAATATAATGAGAAGGCGTTCTAATGAAACCATTTGTCATCGCTGAAATCGGGATTAACCATAACGGGGATATCGCAATCGCAAAAAAACTCATTGATATTGCCAAAAATGCGGGGTGCGATGCCGTCAAGTTCCAGAAGAGAACTCTAGATATTGTATACACCAAGGAATTTCTTGACTCCTCCCGAGACAGCCCTTGGGGTAAAACCCAACGCCACCAGAAGGACGGGCTCGAGTTCGGGAAACCTCAGTACGATATCATCGATGCGTACTGTAAGGAAAAAAAAATTGAGTGGTTTGCATCTGCTTGGGATGTGGAAAGCCAGAAATTCCTCAAGCAGTACCATTTGAAATTCAATAAGGTCGCGTCAGCGATGCTGACCTATCTTCCCATTCTCGAAGTCATCGCAAAGGAGGAAAAGCATACCTTCATCTCAACTGGAATGAGCTCGTTTGACGACATCGATCGCGCTGTGGAAGTGTTCAGGAAAAACAAGTGCCCCTTCACGCTGTTGCACTGCGTATCAACTTACCCAAGCGAGGACAATGAATGCAACCTTCTCGTCATGAAAGAAATCAGGGATCGGTATAAGTGCGATGTGGGATACAGCGGGCATGAAAAGGGCATCCTTCCTTCAGTGCTGGCAGTCGCACTGGGTGCAACGGTCATCGAACGGCATATAACTCTTGACAAGAAGATGTATGGGAGTGACCAGGCAGCCTCTATCGATGAGCCTGAACTCCAGCTGATGATGCAGCAGATCCGTGCCGCTCCCGGAATTCTCGGCAGTGGTATGAAAACCGTGTCAGAAAAAGAGAAAGGGATAGCAAAAAAACTGAGATATTTTGAATGATCTTTTATTTTTATTATGAGTGAGGTAAGAGAATGAAGGAACGTCAGGTATTCATCAATGGCAGGTTTGTGCCGGAACACGAAGCAAAGGTCTCTATTTACGATTCAGCGCTGATGTTCGGGGACATGGTCTTCGAGATGACACGGTCATTTAACAAGGAACAGTTCAAACTTCAGGATCATCTCGAACGGCTTTATGCTTCCATCAAATATGTTCACATTCCGATTGACATGTCGATGAAGGAGATGGAGGAGCATATCTATGAAACTATTGACAAAAATGATCCGCTCTTTAAAAAGGACGATGAGCACCGTGTCATGATCAATGTCTCCCGGGGGCTTCTTTCTCTCTACCAAGATGTCGTAGGCGTGGAAAAAGGACCTAACCTCATCATTGCGGATTTTCCCCTGCGCTGGACGGTAGCATCCATGGGACCACTGTACAACAGTGGCATAAATGCGGTGATTCCGTCCCAGAGAGCGATCCCGGCATCGCTTCTCGAACCCAAGGTAAAAAACCGGAGCCGGATGCATTACCTCATGGCAAACATAGAAGTATCCAACTATGCCGGAGAGAATAACTGGGCACTCCTTCTCGATCCCGATGGCTTCATTGCGGAGGGAACCGGGGACAATTTCTTTATGGTCAAAGACGGCAAGATCATTACGCCGGAACCGCGCAATATCCTCCGTGGAGTCAGCCGTAAATATGTGATCGAAGAGCTCGCCCCCCAGCTTGGCCTTCCTTGCATAGAAAAGAATATCGAAATATATGATGTGGTCACTGCGGATGAGGCGTTTTTCACCGGTACACCGTTTTGTATACTCCCGGTGACGAGCATCAACAATATGCAGATCGGTTCGGGGAAAATGGGACCGGTCACAAAAAAGCTTCTGGATACATGGGGCCAGAATGTTGGTGTTGATATCATTACCCAGATTAAAAAATTCGGTCTTTCGAAGAAACCCGGTGCGATGAATGCCGCTTCCCCCTATTCGTTCAAACAGAAGAAATGATACCCTCCACTAAGATCGGGATTATGCAGGGGCGTCTCTCGCCTCAGACGGGGAAAACCATCCAGTCATTTCCTGTCGATACGTGGCGGGACGAATTTCCCCGTGCCCAAGAGGCCGGCCTCTGTTGCATCGAATGGATTTATGAGACAGGGACGGATGGTGCCAACCCGCTACGGACTGACGAGGGTATCAAAAGGATACGTGAGCTGGAAATGGAATGGTCGGTTGTCGTACAGTCGGTTTGTGCAGACTACTACATGAACTCGCACCTTGTAAGTCCCTCGGGTGCAACGACAGACCCGACAAAAAAACATCTCGAATGGTTGATCGGACGTGCCTCCCTTCTTGATTGCCAATATATCGTCCTTCCCTTTATCGATTCGTCCTCCATGAGAAACCCGGAACAGATCCGTGGCCTCATCGAATTACTAGGTTCGATCATCCCGCCCATCGAGAAAAATAATGTTGAGATCCATCTCGAAACGGATTTGCAGCCCGCGGTACTGGTGGATATCATGAGGGAACTGGATCATGAACTTATACGTTTGAACTATGATATCGGGAACAGTGCTTCACTCGGTCACGATCCGCGGGAAGAGTTAACTATTCTGAGAGGGTGGATTGGCAGTGTTCATGTAAAAGACCGGTTGCCGGGCGGAGGTACGGTCCCGCTTGGATCAGGTGCGGCAGATTTTCCGTATTGCTTCAGCGCATTCAAATCCATGAATTTTGCACGGCCTTACATTCTTCAGGCAGCACGGGATATGGAAATATCAGAAATTGATCTTGCTGTCCGTAACAGAAAGTTTATCGAATCTTTTTATTGCGGGGCCCCATCATATCCTTTAAAGGGCAAGGGAAAGAAAAAAAGGTGAGATTACGTGAATTCTATGAGAAAACTAAATCTTGGTTGTGGTTCAAATTGGCGAAAAGAGGGATGGGATACGCTGGATCATAGTATTTTAACAAAACCATGGCAACTTCAACCTCAAGCGTGGAATTTACCATATGCAGATGGCGTTTTTGATCAGGTTTTTACATCACATATGTTTGAACATATCAGTTCTATGAAAATTGAACAGACAATATGTGAAATCAACCGTGTCATGAAAAATAACGGGATATTGCGTATATTAACTCCTGATTTAAAAAAACTCGCAACAGCATATGTAAATAATGATGCTCAAACAATGCAGAAATTTATTGATGAAGATCATTCCGGTATCTCTGCGAAAATGGGGTTGGGAGGGGCATTTATCAATTTTATTTCGAGTGCGGGATCTGATAACATATTGTTAAGTTCTGACTATTCTGAGATTATTGGATCATATGCGCATGTTTATTGTTACGATTTCGAAATGCTCGCATACATTCTTCAGCACTATGGTTTTATTATCGATCAGGAGAATTCTCAAATTGACCATTCAAATATCCAGGAACACAAAGAATTACGGAACGTCCCCTATAATATTGATTCAGGACACTCATTAGTCATTGAATGCAAAAAGGAAAGATATATCCCGTTTGATCAGGAATCCTCATTATTTTGTTATGGGCCTTATAAAAGAAAGGAGTTATTCCCCAAAAAATATCGTCTGACTTGGTTGTTATTTAAATTGATGGGGCATGTCAGAAGGTCGTTATCCAGGATAGGAATATCCTAATAAGCGATAAATGAAATAGCCTCTTAAATGGAATGAAGAAACGTATATCAAAATGGTTGTTGAAAATGTTCCCTCTCATTGGAATCAATAGACTTGGTATGAGATATGTGTTTGTTAAAAGGAAAAGTCGCAGTTGTTAGCGGATCTACACGAGGTATTGGTAAGGCAATTGCAGTCACCTTTCTTCGTGAAGGAGCAGTTGTATACCTAACCGGACGGGATCCTGATCAGCTTAATCGTGCATGTCAACAATTCAGGAAAGATTTCCCGGATACAATCCGATCCTATTGCGGCGATCTTACTCAAACTAAAATAATTCAGGATATGATGGGAGTTGTATGTAGTCAGGATGGGGGCCTTGACATTGCGGTTGCTAATATTGGGTCGGGAAGATCAAAACCCGGATGGAATGTTGACGATACATCTTGGCAGGCGTGTATGGAAAAAAATTTTTACTCTTCCGTAAAATTTTCACGGGAGTGCTTAAAAGTTATGGTTCCCCGCAGTTCGGGAAATATTATCTTCATCTCATCCATCGCAGGTTGCGAGGTTATTAATGCGCCCGTACCGTACGCAGTAGCGAAAGCCGCGTTGTTATCGTACGTGAAATATACAGCACAGCTGGTTGGCCGTGAAGGGATCCGGATGAACGCGATATCACCTGGCAATATTCTGTTCGATGGGGGAACCTGGAATAAAAAACTTAATGAAAACCATGAACTTGTCCGTGAATATATTCAGGATAATGTACCATTACAACGATTTGGTAAACCTGAAGACATTGCCCGTCTGGCCTGTTATCTCGCATCGGATGATGCCTCTTTTGTAACCGGAGCGAATTTCATCATTGATGGTGGACAGACAAGAGGGATGTAATGCGTAATTGCAGGGCTTAAACTATGACATCAGCGCTTGATCGGTTCAGGATTGACGGGAAAGTTGCGGTTATTACTGGAGGAGCGGGATTTTTGGGAGTGAAACATGCAGAGGCTATCCTTGATGCGGGAGGGATCCCCATTCTCGCGGATATCAACGAGCGCGCAGCACTGCAGCGGGCCTCTGATCTTTCAGACAAATACAACCGGGAGGTTTTGGGAATCTATGCTGATATCACGACATCCGAAAGTGTTCAGGACCTCTCCGATAGATGTGCCGATCACTTTGATAACGTGGATATCCTCATTAACAATGCTGCAAATGATCCAAAAGTAAAACAGGAAAAAACGGATTCTGTGCCTTGGTCGCGGTTTGAGGTTTTTCCCGATGAGATCTGGAATAAAGACCTTTCTGTCGGACTGACCGGGGCATTTCTCTGCAGCCAGGTTTTCGGAAGGGAGATGGCCAATAGAAAGCAGGGTGTGATCTTGAATATTGCATCGGATCTTGGCATTATTGGCCCGGATCAACGGATTTACCGGAATAATGGAATTTCTGATGACTTACAACCAGTCAAGCCGGTTACCTATTCCGTTGCAAAACACGGCCTCATCGGCCTGACGAAATATCTAGCAACATACTGGGCTGATAAAGGGGTACGAGTCAATGCTCTCTGTCCCGGCGGTGTATATAATGGTCAACCGGAGGCTTTTGTCCAGAAACTGACCAACCTCATTCCCCTGGGGCGGATGGCAGATATCGATGAATACAAACCCGCAATTATCTTCCTGATTTCAGATGCATCGTCATACATGACCGGCGCCTCACTCATCATCGATGGCGGAAGAACCTGCTGGTAACATTATATGGTTCGCGGTTTCATTTTTATATGAATGAAAGAGACGAATATCATTATTCAGGCCCGAATGGGATCGCACCGGCTCCCGGGAAAAAGCCTTATGCCCGTATGGAAAGATCTTTCGCTCCTTGAACTTGTTCTTAAAAGAATCACAAAATCAACGATCCCGAAAAAAATTATTCTTGCGACATCGACAAGAAAAAAAGATGACCCACTCATTCCGATCGCAGAACGGTGCGGGGTCGAAATCATCCGAGGTAGTGAAGATGATGTACTTGGGCGTTTTGTCCAGGCATATAAGGCACATCCATCGGATGCCGTTGTCAGGGCAGCGGCTGATAACCCTTTGCTGGATCCGGAAATGATTGATAACCTGATCACCTTTTTCTGGGATAACCAGCCCTGCGATTATGCATCCAACCTCGGCCCGGTCTCCGGGTATCCCGATGGTGTCGGCGTTGAGATGGTGAGTGCGAAAACACTTTTGCGCCTTGACAGGGAAGCAAAGGACATGCGGTACCGGGAACATGTAGTCACCTATCTTCATAATAACCGCGATTATACAAGCAAATTACAGCATGCCCTGCCGGAATTCCATAGGCCCGGCTACCGGCTGGATATCGATTTCTTTGAGGACCTTGTTTTCGTGCGGGAACTTATCAAACGGTTGCCACAGAAGAAAGGACCTTTCTGGACAACTGGGGATATTATCAGAACACTGGATAAAGAACCAGAACTGCTGAAATTAAGAAAAGTAAGGGGGGAGTGAACTTTAATGGATATTTATGAGATCAAAAGATTAGGGAACTTAATATCAGAAAGTTGCCGGGGGTAGATATCTTAAGATGCACTACAATTTTTCAATTAGGATTATCTAGGAATCATACAATTAAAATAATGGATTCTATTAAATGACACATCATAGTTTATTATTATCTGAAGTTATTGAATTGGCAAATAACAACATAAAGATAGATCATTCGAAAATAGTTGTAATTTTTGAGAATTCTGAAAATGTCAGTTCCCTTTTACCCTTAAAAAAAAGCGACAACCTCCACATTTTGATGTATATTGCCACAGATCCTGATGTTGGCTATGCACTCTATAAAAAAAATGAAAAATATGTTTTGTTTGATGTTTATTTTACTATTAAAGAAATTTCAGAACTTGGATTAAGCAATTTCACTAAAGTTGAAAATTTGTGTGATGTGATTGATCGGGGTATTTGTAAAGATTTTGATATAGTCAATAATTTTTCTTGTCTCCGATGCATCTATCTACTGATGTCAGATCCCATATTAACAATGGATGGGGGCAAAACGTGTTGACATATATTGGAGTGAGTCACAAAATTATAATTTTGTGGTTTATTTGGGAACATTCATTTTTGAGGGTGAAAAATTATGAAAGGCAGTAAAAAAATACTGGCATTTTTTGGCTCGGATATAAAAGATTTAAATTTTTTAAAACGATATTCAGAAAAAGGATATTCGTTGTTGCCACTTGATGCCTCGGCAATTACGCTGTTCTGGAAATCAGGTATACCTTATGGAGTATTCGACGATTACATTGATTTAAAAGAAAGAGGTAATTCTATAGAGAGCGCGGAAATTTGTGAAAAAGGATGGTTTGAATCTGCCCGTAATGAATTTACATATGATAGAATCTGCTGGCCGGATTTAGACCATCGTGCAATGCATTTTTTTTGGGCGGATATTTGTCTTGCTCATTCAATGGCAAATTGTTTCAGAGAACAGTGCATAGAAAAATTAATTTTTCCCGAATGTCCGTTTCCTTCAGTTAAAATAGGTTATAATGGTTCTCATCCTTGTAAAACATTTTGGAAAAAAGATTTACCCTCCATCGTATCAGATATTCCTTCATCAAAATTGTTTAAAATTGCACGATATGGATATAAAAAATGTATTGATACCGCTCATATAATAAAAAAACTGAATACGTATACTTGTTCTTATTTACCTTTTAACGATAAAATTATTTTAGTCATCAATCCCGGTGAAACTTTTCGATTTACAGAAATAGTAAATTCATTATCCGAAAATTTTAAAGATCAATTTTTAGTCATTGCATTATGTTCAGATCCTCGTGAAGTAAAAAAGATGTCACTGCAATTGTCAGTACCAGTTTTTTGTGAACCACAAATAACGAATATTAATTATGACTTAAAGAATCTATTCTTGAAGGGGTATCAAAAATGTTTAAAAGAATCAAATGATCAATACTGGAAAAAACCATTAGAATATCTTGATACCCATTTTTACTATTATTGTGAAAACCGTTGGCCGGAATTAGCAGCAAAATATGAATCGTGGCTAAATTTTTGTCAACAGGCACATCCGAGTGTAATTATTGTTAGTTCCCTCACAGATTGTGAGTCACAGATTCCCGCAGAAGCCGCAAAAAGATCAGGCATTCCCACATTTTCTATCCCTCATGCTGGGGTGATGGATCCGGATAATATCGCATCAAGTGAGTATATTCTGTATAACTTGAAAACAGAACGAATTACCTATAAACAGGGAGGAATTGAAGAGCACCGCCTGATACCCTGTAGAGGATTACTATCTGAAAATCCCTATCCTGTTCACACCAGCTCACTAAGTCAAATCCCTTCCAGGGGAAAGATACTAGCCCTTACTAACCCAATTTCAATACCCGATTCACTACCTGAAACAAGTGTTACCGATCAGTTTGAAGAGTTCCGAACACTTTCCCATCCACCAAAAGATCTCAAACAAATGTTAGAGATTAAGATTAAAGTTCATCCAGGATGGCCTGAACTTGATTTAATACGCATGGCAGATGAGGATTTATTTTCAAAAGTACTGCCTGTTGATTACCCCTTACGATCTGCTTTACAGTGGGCGGATTTGGTAATTGTTTTAAATATGAAATCAACTGCGATTCTCCATGCATTGCAAGCAGAAAAACCAATAATCCTGTTTTATACGGATATTAAATTTAATTTAAAAACGTGTATCTGGGGTAAATTTGCTGATACAATAATGCCTGCAGGAGAAATAGTACAGGATAGCAATCAATTTTGGGATCTCATACGAACATTTTTTATGGATCCGAACATGAGAGAAAAATTGCAGGATCGTTCCCGTAAATATTCACGTGAATATCTTGATGATTCAAAATACCCGCCGATTGAGGAAATAATTAGAGAAACGTTGGAAAACCAAAAAAAACAGCCCTAATTTTTCAAAAAATATGTTTGTGTTACAACAGCTTAAACGGATTCCTCTCTTCTCAAAAGAGATTATTTTTTGAGAGACTCTATCAGGTCCTAAACGCGTTTCTGCATAAAGAGATTTAAAATATTTAAAAAACCATGTTTAATGATCAACAGTTGGTTTGTTTTATGAAAAAATGTAATCATGAACCTTGTAATCTAGTTAATGATTCACCTATTCAAAACATCGATGTCGATCCAGATACTTACTATGGCGAGATCCCTAAAAGTGATATGGAGACAATACTGAAAAATAGCCAAAAAAACGGCAATATCGAACGGGAAATTTCTCGTTATTGTGATCGGAAGAAAAACGAATATTTCCGGGAATATGCGTTAGATCCACGAAGAGCATTGGGTCTTACACTATTAGGAAATATATCTGGGCTCCGTATTCTTGATTATGGTTGTGGTATTGGTTCATTAGGTGTTGTGGCTGCACGACACGGGGCTCATGTTACATTTATCGATAATTGTCAAATCCGTCTGGAAATTGCTCGTGAAAGGATACTTCAAAGTGGACTAAATGGTGAATTCATTGCTTGCAAAGACTATGATTCCCTCCCACCGGATCTTGGTTCGTTTGATTTTATTCTTTTAAATGGTGTCTTGGAATGGATTCCGGTTTGTCGTGCTTCTTTTGACAACGTTCTGGAAATTCAATTGGACTTCCTTGATCACATGAGACAATATCTCTCACCCCGCGGAAGCATCTACTTGGCTATTGAAAATCGATTTGCATTACAATATTTTATGGGCTATCCTGAAGATCATACGGATATTCCCTATTTATCACTTATGGATCGGATTGAGGCGAATCAATGTCACCAGAGACTCAAAGGCCGGGACTTTCTTACTTGGACGTGGTCTCTTCAGGAGTTTAAAAAATTATTGCCCTCTGTAAATCTGACATTAACTGAAGGATATGGAATATTCCCGGATTATCGATTTCCCCGACTTATCACAAGTTTAGAAGATAAAGACGGATTAAAAAAGGGAATGCTGATGGAGAGATACAGCGCCAAAAACGAATTTAAAAACAGATTTATTGACTACGTTTATAATATGGATCTGATTGAGCATTTTATTTACAGTTATTGCTTCTTAATAGGGAGGGAACAGGAATAATGATAACTAAATTAATTGACTATTTAGAAAAAAACCGGAAATTATTCAAAATACCAGAAAATGAAAAAATCGCAATAGAATTGCATCCCCCCTGGCGGAAATCACACAATGGAACCTGTCAATATATCGTTTATGTTGGAAAAAAACGAATTGAAACGATAGTAATTCGAGAAAGTATTTCACTTTATGGCATTCGATGCAGATGCAATCCATATAAACCTCAATTTTCTGAAGACGTTGATAATTTTTTACCGGAAAATAAAGGAAGCTTCTCTCTAAACAATAAGGAATACTATTGGTCGGACAGGATTCAAGAAAAAACATTAATGTCAATTATTTCTGAAAATCCCCGTGATCCAGATACCTGGAAATTAGTATCAGATTTTTTTCATAAATTCAGTTCGACGCAAATAGAAAATTCTGTCTTGTCTTCTGATTTTTATGACGAGTTAAAAGAATTAATAAATCAAAAAATAAAGCAGAAAGAAGGAACACTGGTTTTTGAGGAATTCTGCGATCTAAATATCCTTAAATTCAATGATCAAAAAAAAGTTCCATGTTCCTGGAGTCATGGAGATCTTTGGTCACAAGATATTTTTTTAGTGGGGACCTCATGGCGAATTATCGATTGGGAATATTCTCTTCAGGTAGCACCAATTGGATCCGATATGATTGATTTATATATTACTCTTGCAGAGCATAATCTGAAAATGTCAACTCCGGATGCATGGCGGGGTTTTTGGTATAATGAAATTCCTCAACTTTCAAAATTAAGAGAGGATATATTTTCGGTCTGGTCAACGGCTGGATTCGATGATGAACAAGAAAAGTCTACGTACAAGTATGCATTGATCCGGTCCGTTGGACGCATAATTAGTCAGGAGGGGGAAACAAATAAACTCGATTTAAAAGTTTATTCACAGATTATATTTGAAGTTACAGATAAAAAAATTCATACACCGTTGTCAGTTATTCAACATATATTCCGGCTTATTCGAAATCGATATAGAATTTAATTATGAGAATGACAAATGTCAACGGTATTGATGAAATCGCGATAACTTGAAGATGTATTCGGAAAGAGATCCCTTCCAAAGTCAGATCACAGGAAAAACTTCCAGATATGTATTGGGCCTGGTTTTGATAGACCGCTAACCTCTTTTACCAATACGATAATTTCTAAACGAGAATATGACTAAATTGAAATCATCCCTTGCGTCAGGTCCGATAAAGAATATATTAGTGACTGGAAGTAGCGGGACAATCGGGACCCGGCTATGTGAAAAATTGCTGGCTTGTGGTTATAATGTAATAGGTGTCGATAAAAGATCGAACCCCTGGAACAGTAAAATTGATAAAATTACGATAATTGCAGATTTGTGCGACAAAAACTCCCTGCGCTCATTGCCCAAAGATATCGATATGATCATTCATCTTGCTGCAAATGCAAGAGTCTATAACTTGGTTGTTGACCCCGCTCTCGCCCGGGATAATTTTGAGATGCTCTTTAATGTACTGGAATTTGGTAGAGTAAATAATATCAAAAAAATCATTTTTTCATCAAGCAGGGAAGTATACGGCAATTCGGGACTTCCAATTTATTCAGAAGAAGATGCATTTGTAAAATATTGTGAAAGTCCTTACACAGCATCCAAAATTGGTGGAGAGGCACTCATACATGCATATCATCAGTGTTATGGAATTGATTTTATTATCACCCGGTTTTCCAATGTATACGGCATGTACGATGAATCTGACCGTGTGATTCCTCTGTTTATTCGCCAGACATTGAACAACGAAGATCTGACAATTTTCGGAAAAGACAAAGTGCTCGATTTTACATATATTGATGATACTGTTGACGGGATCATCAAATGCATTGAGCATTTTTCACAGGAAAAAAATTCAGTTTTTAACATTGCATCAGGAACAAGCATTCCAATTATTGAAGTCGCTGAACAAATTATTCAGGGAATGAATGGAAACAATTCTATTGTATTAAATGACAATCGGACGGGGGAGGTAGTTCGATCATCCATTGATATATCTAAAGCACAACAGAAACTTGGATATTTACCAAAAATAAAAATTCATGAAGGAATAAAAAAATCTATAGACTGGTATACAAAACATCTCTATACAAAGTAAATAACAAGACAATTCATGTTTCAATATAGATGTGATCATTAGTGTAGAAAATACGACTACCTTGCGTTAAAGATATGAATTTGGGGGATGTGTAATGACAGATACTAGTTCTTATATCTCGATAATTATTCCAACATTTAACAGGGATGCCTTTCTACCAAATGCGATAAAAGGAATAACCACTCTAAATTATCGATCTGATAAATATGAAATTCTGATAATTGATAATGGCTCGACGGATAATACCGAAAATATATGTAAAACAATAATTCAAGAAAACCCCCAACATACAATAAGATATATTTTTGAACCCTCACCCGGTCTTCTCGCTGCCAGACATAAGGGGGCTTCAGAAGCACAAGGTAATATTTTTACCTTTATTGATGACGATATTATTCCATTCCCGACGTGGCTGGCAGCAATTTCAAAGTCTTTTGAAGATGACAACGTGCAATTAGTGGGTGGGAAATCTATCCCGAAATATGAAGGAGTACCTCCTGCATGGTTACACAATTTGTGGGAAATGACACCGTATGGAGGAACCTCCTGCGGATATTTGAGTTTGCAGGATTTGGGGGATCAACCTAAAGAGATTCATCCAAATTATATTTTTGGACTTAATTTATCAATCAGAAAAACGGCATTATTTGATGCCGGGGGTTTTCATCCGGATCTTTATCCCAAATTTTTACAGAGATACCAAGGAGATGGGGAAACCGGATTAACTATGCGTTGTTATGATAAAGGATTTAGGGCTGTTTATAATCCTGAAGCAGGTGTTTTTCATTGTATCCCTCCGCAACGGATGACAATGTCCTATTTTGAGAATCGTATGTTTTACCAGGGAGTATGCAATTCGTATACCGATTTCAGGTCACAGAACGGAATGTATGGGAAAATCACGAGAATAACCAATGTTAAAAAAATTCTTTTGTCATACTTACATGTCGCAAAAAAGTATTCAGTAAAATACTCAGTCTCAAAAAATGGAACTAATAAACACCCGGATCTGAAGATAATCAAACAAAGAATGGAAATGGCGTATTATAATGGATATGAATTCCATCAAAACGAAGTAACAAATGATCCGGAACTGTTAAAATGGGTTTTAAAGAAAAATTATTGGGATTATCATATCCCCTTTGATAATAAAGATCTTGTAAATGTGGATAAAATCAAAAAAAGTTATTGAAAAATAATTGTTACAAATAAGAAATTTTTTGAAATGAAGTATTCACACATGCAAAATTTTAATTGAGATTTGATCAACCGCGACTCAATACATCAATGTAGTGTCTATTTTTTAACCACATAACACCTAATATAAGGAAATGATAACCATGCCCCCAATCGAGCAACTAACTTCCAATAACCAAATCATTGCTATCATCGTATACCACAAATTCGCAAAAGACGGGATTGAATTTTTCACTCCCGGTGATTTCTCACAACAGCTTGGCTACATGAAACACAAAAAAGGAGAAACCATCCAGGAACACATTCATGTCCTGCATGTGCGGGAAGTGCAGTATACACAGGAAACATTATTCGTCAAAAAAGGCCGGGTAAAGATCAACTTTTATCATCAGGACAAATCATTTTTCACCAGCAGGGAATTAAAAACCGGGGATGTAATTTTACTTGCATCCGGGGGCCACGGGTTTGAATTCCTTGAAGAGACGGAATTGATAGAAGTTAAACAAGGCCCCTATTGTGGTGATCAGGATAAAGTACGGTTTGTGGAGAAAAAGTAAATGATCCCCGTCAGTGAACCCCTCCTTGCAGGAAAAGAATTGGATTATGTCACCGACTGCATAAAAACCGGTTGGATCTCGTCTGCCGGAAAATACATCAACGATTTTGAATCCGGCTGGTCGGCATATTGCGGAAAAAAACATGGCATAGCGGTGAGCAACGGTACAACTGCGCTTGATGTCGCGGTTCACTGCCTTGGGCTCAAACCCGGCGACGAAGTTATTATGCCAACATTCACGATTATCTCGTGCGCCGTTGCGATCGTCAATAATAAAGGGACTCCTGTCCTTGTTGACAGCGATCCAAAACTCTGGACAATGGATGTCGATCAAGTGGCCGAGAAAATCACTCCCAAGACAAAAGCGATTATGCCGGTCCATATCTACGGTCATCCGGTTGATATGGATCCAATTCTTGATCTGGCAGAAGATCACCACCTTGCAATTATAGAAGATGCAGCTGAAGCACATGGCGCGGAATATCATTCACATCATAATAATACAAAATCCTGGAAACGCTGCGGAAGTTTCGGAACGATGAGTTGTTTCAGTTTTTATGCAAACAAACTGGTTACCACTGGAGAAGGCGGTATGGTCATCACGGATGATGAAACATTGGCGAAAAAAGCCCGGGCATACCGGGACCTTTGTTTTCAGCCTCCTCGCAGATTCTATCATGAACATCTCGGAAACCAGTACCGGCTTACCAATATGCAGGCGGCACTCGGTGTTGCCCAGATGGCACGCATTGATGAAATTATCGCGAAGAAACGATGGATGGCACAGGAATATACCAAACGTCTTCAGAACGTCCCGGAGATCCAGTTACCCGCTGAAGAACCTTGGGCAAAAAGTGTCTACTGGATGTATGCTTTGGGTCTTTCCGATACGTGCGGTATGGACAATACAGAATGTGCAAAACGCCTTTATGAAAAAGATGTCGATACCCGGCCGTTCTTTATCGGCATGCACGAACAACCTGCACTTCATAAACTGGGTCTTTTCAAGGACGAAAAATACCCGGTAGCAGAGCGGATTGCCCGAAAGGGATTCTACCTGCCATCGGGATTAACTATAACAAAAGAGCAAATTAATACCGTGGCAGATGCAGTATGTGAGGTTCTCGGCGCATGAATCCTGTTTTTGGCAAAGTATATTCAACATCCTATGATCTCCTTTACGAGGAGAAAGACTATGAGGGGGAGTGTACCCTGATTGAACAGATTATCAGGGATTATAGTAACATCCCGGTTCATTCAATCCTCGATCTTGGATGCGGAACCGGCAACCATTCTCTCCGGCTTGCTGAACGTGGGTATGAGGTAACCGGTGTTGATCGTTCGAACGAGATGCTTGCCATTGCCAAGGCAAAAGCGGATCAGAAAAAATTACCCTGTGTATTTCTTCAGTCTGATCTGAGGGAATTTGACGACACTAAAAAATATGACGCGGTCATCATGATGTTCGCGGTTCTGGGATATCAGCTGGAGAACGAGGATGTCCTTGCGGCGCTGAAAACCGTCTCAAAGCACCTCAATAAAGGAGGTGTTTTTATCTGCGATATCTGGTATGGTCCGGCGGTCCTTAACCAGAAACCCGGGGAGAGAGTCCGGGTAATTGAAACAGGGGATACAAAAATCATCCGGGTTTCATCAGGACTGCTTGATATCTTCCGGCATCTGGTAAAGGTACATTTCCATCTCTGGACCATAAAAGGAAATCATGTGCTGGCTGAAATACAAGAAGATCATAGTATGCGGTTCTTTTTCCCCCTGGAACTATCGCTTTTATTCAAAACCAGTGGATTAAAAATTCAGAAAATCGGGGCGTTTCCGAACTTAGAAACCGGCCCGAGTGAAGAAACCTGGGATATATGCACGGTCTCAATGAAGGAGAGATAACTGACACCATTAAAAATAGCAACTTATTACCGGTTTAACAATGAAAAATCAAAGGTGATTAGAATGAGAGTAGGAATTTTTTATTCAGGAACTTCTCCCGAATCCGGTGGAGGACATACTTATGAGCAGGAACTCCTGCTCTCATTTTTATCAATTGCACATGAAAGCCATCATGATTATGTCATTTTATCCAAAATTGATATGACAACTGTAATCAAGAAGTGTTCGCAGGACAACCTGTCAAATATTTTAGTACGCGGGAAACCACTAAACAGAATTTTTCTTCACTATTTTTTTGACGGCCTGTTTTTTTCAAAACTTGCCCTGAAATTTTCAAGGCTCAACAGGATAATTAAAAAAAATAAACTTGATATGGTGGTTTTCTTAAGCCCGGCACCGGAAGTTGTGGAATGCCCGTATATTATACCTGTATGGGACCTCCAGCACCGGTTGCAGCCGTGGTTCCCTGAGGTGAGTAACAACGGTATCTGGGATGGGCGTGAAAAATATTCCCGGGAAATGCTGAAACGAGCTACATGTATTATTACGGGCACTTCCGCAGGAAAGGAGGAGATTTCATTTTTTTATAGTATTCCGAAGAGCCGCATCAGAATTTTACCCATGCCGACACCGGAGTACTGTTTAGGGGATTTACCGAGAAAAAACAGGAAATATCTCCAAAAATTCGAGATCTCCGGGGAATATTTATTGTATCCTGCCCAGTTCTGGTCACATAAAAATCATATAAATGCAATTCGTGCACTGGAGATTCTTCGCAGAGAGTATAATCTGCCAGTATCTCTGGTTTTTGTGGGATCGGATGCAGGGAATTTATCATATGTTAAAAAAGTTGCATCTAATCAATCCGTTTCGGAATTCATTCAATTTTTAGGTTTTGTTTCTCGTGAGGATCTCATCACATTGTATCAAAATGCGTACGCACTCGTTTTTCCTACCTTTTTTGGCCCGGATAACCTGCCCCCTCTGGAAGCATTTGCATTAGGGTGCCCGGTAATTGCGTCGAATGTTTCCGGTGCGGAAGAACAATTGGGAGATGCAGCTTTGCTTGTCGATCCTAAAAATCCAGCAGAAATTGCACGAACGATTGATATGCTTTTTAAAAATCCTTCATTGCGAGATACATTAATTGAAAAAGGATATGCCCGCGCTCACCAATGGACAGGTAAAGATTATGTCAGGGAAATCTTTTCGGTTCTCGATGAATTCGAAGCGATAAGAAAATGCTGGGACTAAATCCCTCGTTAAGATGGGGCGCGAAAATTGAACCAACCAAGATCGCGATAGTGTGTTGGAAGTTCCGCTATAACCCACATTCCGCAGATCTCCTGATCACATAGTCGCAACGCTCTTCTCTCAATAAATCACAAAATGTTAACGAGAACCTGACCATGCTCACTATCTTCACAATCCCCAAACCATTTGAAGGTCACATTGGCGTCATACAGAAAAACGCAATAAAAAGTTGGCTGAGTCTCACGCCACAATGCGAGGTAATTCTCTTTGGTGATGAGCCGGGGATCCGGGAAATCGCAGAGGAGTTCGGCCTCATTCATGTGCCGAATATACGCAAAAACCAGTACGGGACGCCGTATCTGGATGATGTATTCAGCAAAGCACAGAATATCGCACACAATAATGTGCTCTGCTACTGCAATGCGGATATTATTTTTTTTAATGATATGCCTGAAGCAGTGGGAAAAATTCCGGCAAATAATTATCTTATGGTGGGGGAACGGTGGGATGTGGACATAACAACACCTGTCAATACCTCGCAGGAAACCTGGACGCAGGATCTTTTCGATGTTGTCCGGCAGCACCACACCCTCCAGAATTTTCCGGGAATGGATTATTTTATCTTCCCAAAAGGTCTGTTTCCCGAGTTCCCGCCGTTTTTGGTGGGCCGGAGAGGCTGGGACAACTGGCTCATTTACCACGTGCGGAAGAGAAAGATCCCGGTCATCGATGCAACACTGGTTATCCATGCCGTCCACCAGAACCATACCTATTCCCATATCCCCGAAAAAAAGGGACCCCGGTGGGAAGGACCGGAATCGGACAGCAATATCAGACTTGTCCAAAACCGGACCATGTACTTGTGGGAACTTGCGGACAGCGATTGGTTACTGCTGCCGGAGGGCTTGAAGAAGAAGCCGTTTTCGGTGCGGACTATTGAGCAGGATATTGTTCTGGTATCTCCGCAAAAAACCCATCCTTTCTTCGAGCCGTTTTACCGGTTCGGACACATGATTAAATACGGATTTTTGAAAATTTCAGAGTACTTTAGAAGATAATTCCCCGTCACGGAATATTTTTGGTGCCACAATGAATGTCCGTTTTGTTGACTGGGGGTACGTCCGTGTGACTGGCATCAGTACCCTAGTGATACTGTTGCGTCCATCATCTTAAGGATCGTTTGGAGAGGGAGTCTATCTCTCCGATCTCTTTGGCACTTCGTATTCCTTATTCATAGAATTCGACTGCTTTTGTCCAGATCTCCATCGTCACTTTCACCCGCAAGCATCTGTCAGGTACTCTTGAAAGCGGATATAAATTATATCACTAGTTTAGGACAGAAACTCCGGTGCGCTACAATTAACCTATTAAAATCTGCTTTTCACAGATTTTGTGTTGTGTCGTGATTTGTAAAATAGCGTGGGAACTCATGGGTATCCTTGTGAACATATTCACATAATTTTAACTCATGCACCTCTCATATCTAAATGAGTATGCACACTTCAAAATATTTCGTCACCGGTGGTGCCGGATTCATCGGCAGTAATCTTGTTGATCGGTTACTTTTGCAAGGAAACGAGGTTACGGTTTATGATAACTTTTCCACGGGAATTCCAGAATATCTTGAAGCAGCAAAACACAAAGACGGCTTCCGGTTGATCAACGGGGACACTCAGGATATAGAAAAAATGACTGCATCGATGTCCGGGTGCGATTTTGTTTTCCACCTTGCGGCAAATGCCGATGTCCGTTTTGGCACGGAACATCCGGCAAAAGATCTTCACCAGAATACCATTGCCACTTTTAATGTTCTCGAAGCAATGCGGAAAAATTCCATCAATAAAATTGCGTTCTCGTCAACCGGTTCTGTGTATGGTGAAGCAAAAGTAATCCCCACACCGGAAGATGCACCGTTCCCGGTCCAGACTTCGCTGTACGGCGCATCCAAACTCGCTGGAGAAGGGTTGATTGCGGCATACTGCGAAGGGTTCGGATTCCAGGGATGGATCTTCCGTTTTGTCTCCATTCTTGGAGAACGATATCCTCACGGGCATGTATTTGATTTTTACAAACAGCTCCGTGCCCACCCGGATCATCTTGATGTATTAGGAAACGGGCACCAGAAAAAATCATATCTCTATGTACAGGACTGCATCAACGCGATTTTTACTGCAATCGAAAAATCGCAGGACAAGGTGAACCTCTTCAATCTGGGTACTGATGAGTACTGTGAAGTAAAAGATTCCATAGCCAGGATATGCAGTTATCTTGATCTCAAACCCGATATCCGCTATACCGGTGGAGACCGGGGCTGGATCGGTGATAATCCGTTCATATTCCTTGACTGCAAAAAGATCCGTTCCCTTGGCTGGAAACCAGAATATACGATTCACGAGGGAATCGTTAAGACGCTTGAATTTCTCGAAGATAATCCGTGGTTGCTGGAGAGACGTTCATGAAAGTCTGTGTGTTTGGATTGTGGCACTTGGGATCTGTGATATCCGCGGGTCTTGCAGAATCCGGACACACGGTCATCGGGCTTGATTTTGACCAGGAGAAGATCGGGAACCTCAGGAATGCCAGGGCACCCATTGCGGAACCCGGATTAAATGAATTGATCCTTGAAAATCTCCAGAAAAAGAAGCTCGCATTCATGTGCGATCCCCAATCTGCACTGGCGGATGCTGACGTATTATGGGTTGCGTTTGACACACCGGTAGACGAGCAGGATAATGCAGATCCGGGATATATCGAAAAGAATTTTGAGGCAGTCTCGGAATTTTTAACGGACCAGACCAAAATTCTCATATCTTCCCAGGTTCCCGTTGGATTCACACGGCATCTTGCCCGGAAATTCCAGGACAAATATCCTGGCAAAAAAGTCTTTTTTGCGTACTCCCCGGAAAATTTGCGCTTGGGAAAATCCCTGAAAACATTTTTGGAACCGGACCGGATCGTTATCGGGACTGCTCCCGGGGAACAAGAATTATTTCGTCCGGTTTTCTTACCGGTCAGTGACAGGCTTGAATGGATGAGTGTCGAATCGGCTGAAATGACAAAACACGCAATCAACTCATTTCTTGCCACCTCGATTTGTTTTGCAAATGAAATTGCGACGCTCTGCGAATACGTTGGAGCGAATGCAAAAGAGGTTGAACGGGGATTAAAAACCGAAGAGCGGATCGGTCCAAAAGCGTATCTTACTCCGGGCAACGCATTTTCAGGAGGTACGCTGGCAAGGGATATCCGGTTTTTACAAAAACTGGGAGACAACAACCACCTGCCGGTCCCCCTCATCAACGCCGTCCTGAAAAGCAATGATCTCCATAAGACATGGATTAAAAGGAAGTGCAAGGAAGCACTGGGGGATCTTAAAGGAAAACATATTTCCGTACTCGGGCTCACCTACAAACCGGGCACAGACACGTTACGAAGATCTTTTTCTGTAGAGATCTGTACATGGCTTCACAAAGAGGGTGCCGCCGTCACCGCATTTGATCCGGCAATTCATGAACTCCCTCCGGAACTACAGAAAATTATTTTGTTATCTCCTGATAGTACCTTAACAATAAAGAATGCGGATTGCCTTATCATTGCTACAGAGTGGCCCGAATTCCAGAAAATAAAAAAAGATACACTCATTCACATGCAAACAAAAATTCTCATCGATCCAAACGGATTTGTTGAGAAGAACTTGGGAACAGCTCAAAATATCCGTTATCTGACCGTGGGGAGAGATCTGTCATGAAACTTACAGGACGAAATGCGATCATAACCGGGGCAAACCGGGGTTTTGGTTTTGAAATTGCAAAAAAGTTTGTTGAAGAAGGTGCCTCCGTTGCAATCTGCGGAAGGGATTCAGGACAGGTGGAACATGCTGTCGACGCATTACGGAAACGTTCCCTGCCGCAACAGACCATAATCGGCGTCCCGCTGGATGTATCAAAAGAAGAAAATGTCCGATCGATGATCGATACTGCCCTTGACAAAATGGGACGGATCGATGTCGTTGTCAACAATGCCGGGGTATACGGCCCCAAGGGACTCATCGAAGACGTTAACTCGGAAGAATGGGTTGATGCAATCCATATCAACCTGTTAAGCGTTTTTTTCATGTGCAAAGGGATACTCCCGCATATGAAAAAGAACAATTCAGGGAAAATTATCAACCTCTCCGGTGGCGGGGCGACAGCACCTCTGCCTAGGATTAGTGCGTATGCTGCATCCAAGGCTGCGGTCGTAAGACTGACTGAAACGCTCGCAGAAGAGTGCAGAGAGTATGCAATCGATATTAACGCGGTCGCACCGGGCGCACTCAACACCCGGCTTCTTGAAGAAGTCTTAAATGCCGGACCTGAATCTGTCGGCAAGGCGTTCTACGAAAAAGCCCTCAAGCAGAAAGCAAGTGGCGGAACTCCACTGCACTTAGGTGCGGAACTCTGCGTTTATCTTGCATCTCCTGAAAGCAACGGGATAACCGGGAAACTGATCAGTGCACCTTGGGACCCTTGGCAGAACCTTGCACAGTACCGCGACGATCTGAGGAATTCGGATATTTACACATTAAGACGGATCGTTGAGAAGGACCGGGGCAAAAACTGGGGGACTTAATCGTGAGAGTCGGAATAATCGGCTGCGGTGTCATCGGGAAAAAACGTGCGCTGGCTCTTGGGAACCATGAACTTGTGATCGCCGTGGACCCGTTCCTGGAACGGGCACGGGAAGTTGCGCAGCTCAAAAACTGTACTTCGGTGAGTACAGATTACCACGATGCACTCAATGACGACCGGATAGATCTTGTCTTTATCTCTACTACCAATGAATTTCTTGCAAGGATCGCCCTTGATGCGGTCGCTGCCGGAAAGCATGTGCTGGTAGAGAAACCCGGGGGCAGGAACCCGGAAGAACTTGTCCCGGTTATCGAAACGGCCAAACGAAACAATGTTTTTGTGAAAGTAGGATTCAACCACCGGTTCCATCCAGCCCTGCAAAAGGCAAAACAACTGGTGGATTCAGGAGAGATCGGGCCGTTGATGTTCATCCGCGGCCGTTATGGTCACGGGGGCCGGCGCGGGTACGAAAAAGAGTGGCGTGCAATCCCGGAAAAATCCGGCGGGGGAGAACTCATTGACCAGGGTGTCCACCTGATCGATCTGTCCCGGTGGTTCCTTGGCGATCTCGATCTCCTTGGGGGATTTGCCCATACGTATTTCTGGGATATGCCGGTCGATGACAATGCGTTCCTGATGCTGAAAAACAAAAACGATCAGGTCGCATGGCTCCACGTCAGCTGCACAGAGTGGAAGAATATGTTTTCCTTTGAAATTTACGGGAAGACGGGAAAACTCCAGGTGGACGGGCTTGGCGGGAGCTACGGCACGGAACGATTATCCCTTTACAAGATGCTGCCCGTGATGGGTCCTCCGGAAACGACCATATGGGAGTACCCGTTCCCGGACAATTCATGGAATATCGAAGTAAATGACTTTATCCGGTCGATTGAAATGCACAGGGAACCGCAGGGAAATATCCACGATGCCAAAGAAGCACTCGACATCGTCGCAAAAGTGTATGAAAAATATCATTATACGGTGAATATATGATTATCACCCGAAGTCCTTTGAGGATCTCGCTTGGCGGTGGGGGAACGGACCTGCCCTCGTATTACCAGAAATACGAAGGTTTTCTGATCGCTGCTGCGATCGATAAATATGTCTATATCAACCTGCATGATACATTCGTCGATTACCTGATCGTAAAATACTCAAAAATGGAAGAAGTCAGGAGTCTCGATGAGATCAAACATCCCATCATCCGGGAATCCTTAAAACTCCTGGGATTTGATGCCAGGAATCTTGAAATTGCAAGTCTGGCAGATATTCCCGCCGGGACCGGCCTTGGTTCATCGAGCAGTTTTACCTGTTCGCTTCTTAAAGCCCTTCATACGCATAAGAAAAATGTTATTTCCCCGGCTGACTTGGCAGAGCAGGCATGTCATATCGAAATGGATCTCCTTCATGAACCGATCGGGAAACAGGATCAGTATATCTCCGCATTCGGGGGGATCAACTGTTTTACCTTCTGCAAGGACAACCGGGTAAAAACGGAAAAACTCAATCTCTCCCCGGAAACACTCTATAATCTCGAAGACCATCTCCTGCTCTTCTTCACCGGGTACTCCCGCTCTGCGTCAAATGTCCTCAAGGAACAGGACGACAAAAGCAAGAGCAACGATGCTGCCATGATTGATAACCTGCATTTTATTAAGGAACTTGGGTACAAAAGCAAAGTTGCATTTGAAAATGGGGATCTCGAAGAATTTGCCCGTATCATGAACGTCCACTGGGAGCACAAGAAGCAGCGCTCGAACGCGATGAGCAATGACCGGATCAATACATGGTACGATATCGCCATGAAAAACGGTGCGCTGGGAGGAAAACTTATTGGCGCCGGGGGTGGGGGTTTTTTGATGTTTTACGCAGAGGACAACAAGAAACTCCGCAAGGCCATGGCACGCGAGGGCCTGCAAGAGGTCCGGTTCCGGTTTGACTTTGACGGCAGCAAAGTGGTGACGACATCGTAATGCTGCCCGTTGTCATTCTTGCAGGAGGGCTTGCTACCCGCCTATATCCGGTTACCCAAAAGATCCCAAAGTCCCTGATTTTGATCGCCGGCCGGCCCTTTATCGATCACCAACTGGAGCTCCTGAACGAAAAAGGCGTTACCCATGTTGTCCTTTGTGTGGGAAACTTCGGTGAGATGATCGAAGCGCATGTGGGTGACGGCTCCCAATTCGGGCTGGAGGTATGTTACTCATATGACTGGGATGTTCTCCGGGGGACCGGCGGTGCAATCAAAAAGGCCGCCGGGATGCTTCCGGACGCGTTCATGATCCTATATGGGGATTCTTATCTCGATATCGATTTTTCATCTGTCGTGCAGCGATTTAACACGGGGGCTCTTCCGGCCGTGATGACCGTGTATCGGAACCGGAACACGTTCGATACGAGCAACATCATCATGAATGCCGGGAAAATTGTCAAATATGATAAGAAATCCCGTGACCCGGCGATGGAATACATCGAATACGGACTCATTGCAATCCGGAAGAATGTGTTCGATGATTACCCGGCACATGAGCCCTTCGATCTCTCGCTTGTTCTTTCCCGGCTGGTTGACGCCGGTCAGGTCATGGGATATGAGGTCACAAAACGCTTCTACGAGATCGGGTCGACATCCGGAATCAGGGAAACTGAAGAATATATCAGGATACGAAAACCAGTTTAATATACGGAGTGAAATTTATGAGCGAAGACAATTATATTTCCGCATTTCTCGATGACGCTGTAACGATAATCCGGAAAATCGATCAGGGCCAGATCAAAAAGATGTCGGAGATCCTCCAGGACGTCCGGAAAAATGGCGGGCGCCTGTTTATTCTCGGGGTCGGCGGTGGGGCCGGCCATGCGTCCCACGCGGTCAATGATTTCCGGAAGATCGCCGGGATTGAATCCTATGCGCCGACCGATAATGTTTCGGAGCTTACCGCCCGTGTCAATGACGATGGCTGGGAGACGGTTTTTGAGAGCTGGCTCAAAGGGAGCCGGCTCAATGCGATGGATTGCATCTTTGTTTTTTCTGTCGGTGGCGGGAATTCTGAAAAAAACGTAAGCGTAAACTTGGTAAATGCCATGAAGTACGCAAAGAAGACCGGTGCAAAGGTGATCGGTGTTGTGGGGCGTGACGGCGGCTACACGGCAAAAGTTGCTGACGCATGTGTCATTATCCCGACAGTGAATGAAAAGACTGTGACTCCCCAGACAGAAGCATTTCAGGCTGTTGTCTGGCATCTCATCGTATCGAGCCCGGCGATGCAGAAGTTCGAGATGAAGTGGGAAAGCATGAAATAATTTTCTTTTTAAAATGAAGCCGGCAGTTTTTCTGGATCGCGATGGGGTCATCAATGAGCTCGTGTTGAATACGAGCACCGGAGAGTACGAACCGCCCCATTCTACCGATGATCTGGTGTTACGTCCTTATGTTATCCAGTCTCTCTCTGATCTTCAGAATGCATGTTTTGTTTTCTTCCTTGTCTCCAACCAGCCGGATTACGCAAAAGGGAAAACGACATTGGAACAGATTCAGGCAGTGCACGAAAGACTTGATCACCTTCTGAAATCCGAGGGGATTTTGTTCCGTGACTATTATTACTGTTACCATCATCCGAACGGGATCATACCGAAATACTCCACCGTATGCGAATGCCGGAAGCCAAAGCCTTATTTCCTCTTGAAAGCCGCCCGGGAGTATAGAATCGATCTTGCACAATCGTGGATGATTGGTGATCGGGATACTGATATTGAATGTGGAAAAGCAGCAGGAACATGGACGATTCTCATCGAAAATTCATATTCATCGGGGTACCGCGGTTTGAGTAAACCGGATTTTACCGCGGCGAATCTTAAAGATGCTGTACGAATAATACTACGCACATAAACAAATCCACGTGTATCGGGATGGTATATCATGACGGGATTACCTCAGTTTAAGATTAAGCTCTATGCGGATGGAGCCGACCTGAACGGAATGATTGAAGAATACAAGAAAGGAATCGCAAGCGGTTTTACCACAAATCCCACTCTCATGAAAAAGGCCGGGGTCAAAAGCTACGATGAGTTCGCAAAGGCTGCACTCAAAGCGATTCCGGACCTGCCGATTTCATTCGAAGTTTTTTCAGATGACCTGCCCGGGATGGAACGCGAAGCCCGGAAAATTGCCGGCTGGGGAAAGAACGTCTACATCAAGATCCCGGTGACAAATACCAAAGGTGAGAGCACTGCATCGCTCGTGAAAAAACTCTCCCACGATGGACTGAAACTGAATGTTACTGCCATCCTGACCCTTAACCAGGTAAAGACAGTCTCAAAGGCCCTTTCCCCGGATACGCCGAGCATTGTTTCAATTTTTGCCGGCCGCATCGCGGATACCGGAAGAGACCCGATGCCGATCATGAAAGATGCGGTGAAAGTTCTCAAGTCCAACCCGAAAGCCGAACTTCTCTGGGCCAGCACCCGTGAGCTGCTGAACCTTATTCAGGCAGAGTCCTGCGGGTGCCATATCATCACAATCACAAATGATATCCTCAAGAAGGTTCCGCAGGTTGGTAAAGATCTCGATCACTTGTCACTTGAGACGGTGCAGATGTTTTACTCCGATGCGCAGAGTGCGGGGTATAAGATTTAATTATTGATCAATTTTTAATTCCGGATTTAGAAGGATTTTATCCCACACTACCTCTGATTTATTTAAACACAAATTTTTTATTGATCGTATATCCCCAGATGAAACTGAGAACAATCTGAACCAATTTTGCTATAATGGGATTTATCTGAAGGAATTCCACGCAGATGATGAGGATAATGTTGTTAAAAATATAAGTCAGAATTACGACAAATAGAAATTTCGTGAAGAATACTGCGTTCTTTTCAGATTGATGTTGAAAGGTCCAGTTTTTCTGAAGATAATAAACAGCAAGGGTTCCTATGGAAAAGGAGATCGCATTTGCGAGAAGATAATTAAATGAGGTAAAACTAATGAGAAGTGAATACAACCCAAAATCAATGCATGCGCCGATTCCCCCGGCAATCCCGTATTTACATAACTGACGGAGAGCATTTTTGGATATATTCATCATCTTGTTCTCCTAATTATTCTACCAGAAATGGATCAATAATCTGCTCCAGCGTCTACTTCTCTTTTTTTAAGGTGATTAAGCACCGTATTCCCCGGGAATACCGGATCACTCTTCCCAGATTCAATTCCATTTTCATCAGGAAATAGAGGACTTCGTTCATGACCGGTCCCCCTAACTGGATTAAATGTTTCACGGAGTTCTGTGTTTCTACTTCAGTTTGCTTCATTTTTTGCTTGTTCCGCAACTTCATGAACCGAAATGCCGGGTAAACAAAGAACCCCAGATGCGATGCACACTGCACAGCAAATCCGGCATTTTTTGCTGTTTGGGACAACTCATCCAGAGCATATCTACGGAAATGTTTGAGTTGTTCATCGTAAAAATCATACAAATCCGGGTTGGCAGGGACTTCTATGATTGCATGCCCACCGGGTTTCAGGATCCGATGAATCTGCCGTAATGCTGCGGAATCATCTTCAATGTGTTCAAGAACATTCAGCGCAACAATCACGTCCACGCAATTATCCGGCAGCGGACAATTGACAAGATCAAACTGGATCAACGGAATATCAGGATGATGTTTTGCGATTTTTCCCAAAGGTTCCGGAATACAATCTGACCCGATAATGAATACCCCTGGAAAGGCTTTTTTAATGTCCCGAAGCAGGTAACCGGAAGATGAGCCGATTTCCAGTACTACCCGATCTGCCGACAGATTTTTTTCCAACTCATTGCAGGCATGAAGCCGTGATGCCCGGTCAATGTAATGATTACCCTGATCTGCCTCCGCTTCGTGGAATTCGGTGAGGTATGAGGTCCACCCGGCATCGCATACAGTATAATGTAAGACCGGCACGTTTTCAGAGCCGATCCGGAATCCATTTCCTGTCCAGACCGGATTTTCACGGTATCCGGGAGGGATGGGAAATTTAAACCCCATTACAGGTTCTCCGTTTTTTCAACAATATAAAGTGGGCGCTGCCTTACCTCCTCATAAATACGCCCGACATATTCCCCCATAACCCCCAGCGAAAGGAGCTGCACTCCTGAAAGGAACGTGATCAGGACAATCGTCCATGTCAACCCTGGTGTCAGTTCGACGTGCAGTATAATCCTTTCAACGAGAATCCAGAATCCCAGAAGGAACGCACCCACGGCAATAATTCCTCCCAGTATAGTGGCAACCTGTAAGGGGCGGGTCGAAAAGCCTACAATCCCGTTAAATGCGATCTTGAGCGAGCCCAGGTATCGGTTATAATTGGAAATTCCTGACGCGCGTTCATCACGGTCATATTCGATAAACGTCTGTTTGAACCCGACAAATGCCACCATGCCACGCAGGAATCCGTGTGACTCGTGCAATTTTTTTAGTTCATTGACTACACAGCGATCCATCAGCCGGAAATCCCCGGTATCTGCCGGGATAGACACATCAGAAATTTTATTGATTACAATATAGCCGAAATGCGAAATCCACTTTTTGATGAAGGTTTCACCTTTTCGGGAGCTCCGTTTGGCGTAAACGACCTTGTATCCCTCACGCCATTTTCCCAGCATCGGCTCGATCAATTCCGGAGGATCTTGAAGGTCCACATCGATAACGACGCAAACGTCACCTTTGCAGAAATGGATGCCGGCGAGTGTTGCGGCAGGCTGGCCGAATCGGCGGCTGAACCGGATAAGACGGATGTTTTCGTTTTGCTTGATCTCGTCCATGATTATCTGCTCGGTGTTGTCCGGGGAGGGATCGAGACAGAATATGATTTCATAGGAGAGTTGTAATTTTTTAAGGAGTGTTTCGGTTCTTTGCAAAAATGGTGTTATATTAGTTTCTTCTCGATAGACTGGTACGACAATTGAAATAAATGGTTGTTGTCTCATAATCCCTGCATCTCTTTACGGATCTATTTTAGTATTACACTGGAATCAACAATGAATAATTTCCATACCCTTTAATTTTCTTATATGTGTTATTGTCAATACTTACATTTTCGCCAATTTGAATTTCATCATTTCCCTTTTTCGCTGAAAATATTACATCCGGTTTAAAATCTTTTAATGAGTTATCCTGGAAATATTTGGATGGATTATCCACATTTACATGTTCTATTCTCGGAAAAGATCCAGAGTCATTTTTTAATAGCATCCATAATTGATATTCATTATTATATGGTGAGTTAAATATGATATCGAATCCAATATTTTCATATTTTTGCTCTTTAATGTACTGAGTCAATACAAAAAAGGGTTCTTTTGCATTTCGGTTGGTATTGAAATATTGCGCATTCCGATCTCGCTCAAAAATACTTTGTGTAAATTCAGGAGGATTCCGATCAATTATCTCCGATATATTTTTCCCGATAATTTTACTAATTGTGGGGTAGGTGGGTTCTAATGATTTATAACTGATAATCGGTTTTGTCTCATTGAGTACTACCCACGGTACTGACATAATTAATACTATAATTAAGATGAGATATGCGATTTTTTTATTGAAATGGTTTGATAAGACATACCCTACAAGTGGGGCAGTTATCATAAAGAGGGGTAATTGGTACCGAATGTTGTAGACATTATAATTAAAAAACATACAAAACAGGATGAATGAGAATCCAATGCCAAATATGTATAGGCCCATATACATATTTTTTATTTTTTTTCTGATTGTAAAAATAAAAAGTATCGCTAGAGTTAATAAAATCAGGATCAAATGGAGTGCATTTCCCGTATTATCTTCACTAAAATTTAATGCGGGAATCATAAACTCCCTGAAACTATTTGGAGACACTGAAAAAATAGTGTCTATGTTACTGACAATTGCATTAATATGAGTGGTTATACCTACGTTAATTGGATAAAAAAATTGCAAATGTTCTGCTAAATTCCAAAAGAAATTTGTTATTATCTTTGGAAAAGAAAACTCTATCGTTACTACTCCTTTGGAATCACCCAATATATTTCCAAAATATTCGTAGTTCCTATAAAAATAAGGAAGACATATGGTCAAAAATGTAATTGGTACAAGTAACGTCCAAGTAAGCCAAAACATCAAAGATTTTTTAATGTTGGTAAAATCAAATTCTTTTATCATGCATACGATGAAAATGACAATAAATGGAATTATATAGACATATGCAACGGGTTTGGTATAAACCGCCAGGCCGAGACTGGCGCCTGCTAAAAATGAATATGCAAATGATGGCTGGTTTGTGAATTTATCTATAAAATAAATAAAGCATAATATAAAAAATCCTAAAACCAGTTCATACTGTGTGGAAGACGCTTCGAGGATTAACATCGGTATGGTTCCACAAATTATGACTGAAAATATCTGGCATTCAATTGAAGGAGAAAATCTTTTTGCAATCAAAGAAACGAGAATCAAACAACCCAGCATACTAAAAAACTGGACAAAATTAGAGAAATAATCAGTTCCTGAAAGTAACTGTAAATGCATTATTGCAATGGATGCGAAAGGTGGATAATAAAATTGAGCTTCAATATTGGTCGGAAATACGTTTAAATTCTGATTTTGAATCCAATGCATTATTCTTGCAACATTTGATACCATTGAGTCCCAATTGCATGGCGGCGATATCCACGCAATTAATGTAATAAGTATAATATTAATAACTAAAAACAAAATGAGAATTGTATTAGTAAATGAGATTGATGGAATGGTAATTTTTTTGCCATACCCATTCCTTTTCATTATGTGAAAAAGCATTATTATAACACTCATGGCAAAAAAAATTAACCAAAATATTATAATTGCATTTGCTGTAATAGCATTAAAAAAACTAAAAATTTCTGTGACTACGGATATCACGAAAGCTAAAATAATCCCTGAAATTATTAATGATTCCCTAAAACCAAAATTAAATTTAAAAAATTTTTGATTATACACTATACCTGTAAGTATGCTCATTGTCAATAGGGGTAAAACCATCCAAATCTGCATTTATGTCATTTCCTTTGTTAGTAGAGTTAAGTCGAATAAATTATCATTGACTTGATCGCCCATAATATCCCGTTATTGTATTACGTTTTAATAGATTTTTAATATTTACATTTCCCCAAATTAACCATTTCTGAGATGTCCCCCTTCAGATCACACCCATCTCGGATAACCGGCTCGGCAAATACTTTTTCGTCACAAAGTCCAACCCCCTTGCCGCAAACGCCTGCTGTTCTGACTTCAGCCCCAGTTCGAGCTGCAAATTGATCTGCTTCTTCCAGTAATCCGTCGCAAACCGGGGATCGGTCAGCTCTGAGTTCAAAGCCTCGACATCCTTGTCGGACAACTTATCCGAAGGCAGGTTATAATCCCGGATATCGCTGGGCTGCAACCCGAGGAACTGCGCTTTTGGCGTCGCGAGCAGCTCGGACATATGCGCGCTCTTGATTGCGCCGTAGGCAACCGATGCGTAGATCCGGTACGACCACGGATCCCCATCGGTAAAGACCATAATTGGCAGATTCCAGGTCTGGCTTATCCGGTTGAGCAGCCTGCGCGTCGACCGGGCCGGCTGCCCTTTAAGGTGGAGGAGGATCGCGTTGTGCTCCTCGTCAAACCCGTTCTCGATGAGCCGGTCATACATACCACCAGTTTCCATGGCGATGACAAATTTCGCATCGTGATCGACAAGCTCAAGGTTCTCAACATTGTTCGGGATGGAATACCCGGCAGATCCCACGTCGTCCTGGCAGTGGATCATCTTTAAGCCTCGCCGGGTCGGCTCCCGGATCCGCATCGGGCCATAGATACTTGCCCCGTTTTCTTCGGGCCGGAGGTGGAAGCCTTCGCGCGGCACATCGGAGATGATCTCGAGATCCTCGACAAGGAAGTTGCTCTCATCCTGCGCATTAAACTTCGCGCGCTTCCAGCCCTCAGAGATGTAATACATTTCTCTTAATGTCGAGGACCGGTTCTCGATGAGCTGCTGCTTGACAAAACCGATCACAAAAGCCATTTTCAAAAGATGCGTCGCGCTCTTTGCCGTTGCCGCTGTCCGAAGGCTCTCCTTGTCGCCATACTTCCAGACCTCGCTTGCATCGTCGTACTCAATGTTGAATTTTGTACGGGTGGGTAGCGAGATGGACGGGATCTCCCCGGCTGTCATCTGGTCGTACCAGGAAGACGCAATCGCCATGAGCGCTTTCATCGACCGTGCATCAAGTTCCTCTTTAGACATCGAGATCCACCACCATCTTCTTGTTGTCCTCTATCCCACGGATGTCAAGCATACCGCCGCCTTTGCCGGTATACGTGACACGCCAGACTACCTGCTTTGGGATCGCAATCTTCCAGACTTTCGTGAACTGCCCGTCCATCTCGGTCGAGAACGCGGGGGGCATGTCCGCATCCGCCGCATTGTCCGTGGAAATATCGTAGACCGAGATCTCGATATCGTGGCCTGTGTAGTTGTTCAGTTCGATGGTCACTTTCCCGTCCCGGGTCCATTTCTTTGCGATCAGCTTGCGCATCAGCCGGCCTTCGATGGGGGTCGTATCGACCACCGGCTTTTCCACGATCTCGCTCACCTTTACCGCGATCTCCGGGATGACCGCGCAGACCGCACGCGCCCGGTCCTCCGCGAGCTTGTTCCGGTCCCTGCGTGAGAGGAAGGTCTTGAGCTCGCGGCCGAGTTCCTGCAGGGCAAGTACAATCTCTTTTTCGATCTCCGGGATGTTCGCGATTGCATCCTTGCTCTCGCTCGTGAAGGGCACGTTTGTGGATGCCACATGGACGAGGATCAAAACCGGCCCCAGAGGAAGGCCCTGCTGGGAGATATTGTACGACTTCCAGTTGACGTTTTCCACGCACTCGGTGATCGCGCAGGCGCCCTGCTGGTACATAAGCGGGACCCGGTTTGCAAACCTGAGGATCGTTGCATTGCCTTCGGGCGCGAGACGGCCGCCATACCCGATCGCCGCTTCAACCACGAACGGGTGGCCGGAGTACACCGAGCTCGGCCGTGTCCGTGCCGAGACAAAGTCCATCTGGAACTCCTTGTCAAGGCCGCGCCGGATCAGTTCCTCCCCGATGGGGGAGAGGCACTGGGTGGTCGGCGGGGCAGGCACGGCGACGGACTGCATCGCGGCGAGCAAATTCTTGAGCTCTTCCGTGCCAAGTCCCTTGACCTTGAGTGCCGGCTTGAGGCCGGCCTTGTCGCACATATCCTGCGTGGTCTTCTTCCCGACACGGGAAAAGCCGTTTACGAGGAAATCGGCGAGTTTCTCCTCGCTTGCGGCAGCCATCCTCTTGAGCTGCCCGAACTCGATCCCGTGCGGGTGGGGCTGGATCGCCACCGGACAGGCGATCACTTCCTGGCTCACACGCTCGAACGTGAACGCCTCATCGTCCAACTCCACCCGGAAGCGTGCATGGGGGTTCACCACCGAGGTGTACTTGAGGTATTCGAGCAGTTTCTTCTTTGCCGACATCGTGCTCTTGAACTCGATCTGGACCCGGGTGCCGTGGATCCGGTCCCACTCGAAAATCTGCTGGGAGGTGATGTCGGGTTCGTTTGTCTCAATCTTGATCTGGATCTCAAACTTGTGCGCCTGCTCCTTTACCCCGGTTCGCGAGATGACAACGGTAGGAATGCCGCTTGTCAGCTGCGCGTAGAGCACGGCGGCAGAGATCCCGATCCCCTGTTGCCCCCGGGTCTGCCGGATCTGATGGAACCGGGAGCCGTACAGCAGTTTCCCGAAAACAAACGGAACCTGCGCGGGGACGATGCCGGGACCGTTGTCCTCGACAATGATCCGGAATATCTCGGGACCGGTCTTTTTGATGCTGATGTAGATGTCGGGAAGCACCTGCGCTTCCTCGCAGGCGTCAAGGGCATTATCCACGGCTTCCTTGATCGTGGTAATGACGCCCCGGGTCGGGGAGTCAAAACCCAGCAGGTGTTTGTTCTTCTCGAAGAATTCCGCGACACTGATACTGCGCTGCTGCTTTGCGAGTTCCTCAGCGAGCACCATGCGCTTTCACCTCGGCTATCGCCGCGGCCGGGGCAAGCGTCTTCTGCTCGCCCGAGTGAAGATCCTTGAGTGTGACCTGCCCTGCTTCGGCTTCCCTCGCGCCGATCACGACGGCAAAGTCCGCCGACTTCGCTGCGTGTGCCATCTGTGCCCCAAGCCCGCGCTCCATGAGATCCATCTCCGCCCGGATCCCTTCGGCGCGGAATGCCCGGGCCACGGAGAGCGCGAAGCTGCGCCCCTCGCTTGTGCATACGATCCCGACAATGGTATCTTTTTTGGGCTGTACATCGCCCAGAGAAACCATCACCCGGTCAAATCCGATCGCAAAACCCACGGAAGCGACATCGTCGCCGCCGAACAGGTGCGCGAGCCGGTACGCCCCGCCGCCCACGATCTGGTTCTCCGCGCCAAGGTTATGAGCAAACCCTTCAAAGACCATGCCGGTATAGTAGTCGAGGCCTCGGGCGATGCCGAAGTTGAGGGAATAACTGACACCGGATGCATCGAGGATCCCGGTCATCTGCTCCACGCGCTCTTTTTCCGGGATCGTCCCGGCGATCTCGAAAGCCTCGGCAAGCGTGCGGCATTCCACGAGCGCGGTCAGCGACTCGCCAAGATCAGCCTTGCCCATCTCCGATAGGGTAGTTTTGAGGCCGTCGAAATCCTTCTTGTCGAGGTGCGCCATCACCCGGCGCTGGGCAGAAGGTTCGAGATCTTTTAGGAGATTTTTCATGAACGCGAGGTGGCCCACCTTGAGGTCCCACGTGACACCGGTTGCATTGAGCGCGTCTGCGGCAAGCATGATCACTTCCGCATCGGCGATCGCGGTGTCGGCCCCGATCAGTTCGGCACCGAACTGCCAGAACTGTCGGTACCGGCCTTTCTGCGGGCGCTCGTACCGGAAGCAGTCGGCAAAGTAGCACCAGCGCAGGGGTTTTGGCGCGACCTTTGCCTCGTTGATGTACATCCGGATCACGGCTGCCGTGATCTCCGGGCGCAGGGCAAGTTTCCTCCCTCCCTTGTCCTCGAAGACGTACATCTCCTGCATGATCCCCTCGCCCGACCGGAGCGTGAAGAGTTCGAGGTCTTCGAATTCAGGTGTACATACTTCCCGGTATCCCCAGCGGCGCACTGCCTCGCGCATCTTTGCTTCGGTACTGCGCCGCGCTTCCATCTCGTCGGGGAGAAAATCCCGTGTGCCTCGTGGTTTCTGGATCATGCCTGGTACATTCCTTATTTTTATTTCCTGCTTCAGCCATTATTTTTTATCGGATACGGGGCGCTTCACGCTGCCCAGCGTCCGTCCGAGCGTGCTCTCTTTTCCCGTCCAGATCTTCTCGCGTGTCATGCGTCCCTGGAGGTAGAGTGCGGCGAGGATCAGCGCCAGCCCGAAGATCTCGATGCTTTCACCGGCCAGCGTGCAGAGGACGCCAAAGGTGCCGAGGGCCCCGTACAGCACGCCCCAGTACGCCGCTTTCCGGTAGCCGGATAGGCCGGTCCGGAAAAAAATCCTCGCATCGCGCAGCCAGAGAAAGATCACGACCGCTGCGCCGAAAAACGCAACATAGAGCAGGTACGACATCGCAATGAACTAACTTATACTACGCCTCCCCATATCTGTATTATCTATTATGCATGCAAACCCGGTGCTTTCAGCCGTCCTTGAACGGTACAGGAAAGGCGAGATCCCGCTCGATGAGGCAGCCCAGGAGATTGAAGGGCTGCGCCTCGAACGGGTCGGGGACTTTGCCTGTATCGACCTTGGCCGCGCGGTCCGGTGCGGGATGCCGGAGGTTGTGCTTGCCGAGGGAAAGGAACCGGCGCACCTTGCAGAGATTGCCGCCCGGCACGCGGAGGCGGCCGGCCGCTGCGTCGTCACGCGCGTGACGCCGGAGCAGGTGTCCGCGGTAAAAACCCGGTGCACGGGAACCGGGATCTCGGTCGAATGCCGGGACACTGCTCGGATCATCATCCTCTCGACCGGTGTTGTACCGGAGAAGACCGGGGGGATTGTTGCCGTCATCACGGCCGGGACATCGGATATCCGCGTTGCAGAGGAAGCAAAGATTATCGCAGAAGAGATGGGCTGCACGGTCCGGACGGCATACGATGTCGGGGCAGCCGGTATCCACCGGTTGTTCCCGGCGCTCAAGCCGCTGCTCGATGCCGATGTGTTTGTGGTCTGCGCCGGCCGGGAGGGAACGCTCCCGGCGGTTGTCGCAGGTCTCGTGGACAAACCGGTGCTCGGTGTCCCGGTCAGTACGGGCTACGGATACATGGGAGAAGGACGGGCGGCTCTGGCGAGCATGCTCCAGTCCTGTTCGGTTATTGCGGTCGTCAACATCGATGCCGGGTTCACGGCCGGTGCCTTTGCGGCGAGGATAGCAAATGCGGGAGAGAAAAAATGAAGCGCGGATTTTATGTCGGCAGGTTCCAGCCCTACCACAACGGGCACCAGGCGGTTCTTGAAGAGCTCGCACGGACGTGCGACGAGATCATCATCGGTGTCGGGAGCGCGCAGCTCTCCCACACGATCGAGAACCCGTTCACGGCCGGCGAGCGCGTGCTGATGATCACCCGGGCGCTTACCTCCCTCCGGTGCCCGTACTACGTGATCCCGATCGAGGATGTGCAGAGGAACGCGCTCTGGGCTGCGCATGTCATGTCGATGACGCCGCCGTTTGACACCTGCTATTCGTCAAACCCGCTCGTGGTCCGACTGTTCCATGAAGCCGGCGTGGAGGTGCAGTCCCCTGCCATGTACGAGCGCGACCGGCACAGCGGGACAGAGATCCGGCGCCGGATGCTTGGCGGCGAGCCCTGGGAGTCCCTGGTCCCGAAAGCCGTCGTGACCGTGATTTCCGAGATTGACGGGGTCGAACGGCTCCGCCAGATTGCACGCGACGATCAGTAACCAAGAACACTTTCTTTATTCATGAACAAATGATCATGATATCTGCTACCCCAATGATTCAGTAATTCCGGAGTGTTACATGCTGAAATTTTTAAAATCGCTCCTTGGCTCTGCGCCCGACAAACAGATCAGCCTGTCGTTTAAGGAAGTCCCTTCGTGGCTGGATGAACGGGAGAAGGCTGCGCATGATAGTATCAGCGCGGAGGTGCAGGAGCCGATCCATAATATACAAAATGCTACCGCAAACCTCCAACTGTTGGTTAATAACCTCAAAGGTGCGGATCAGGACCCGGAGACCCACCCGAAGATCAAGAGCATTGCAAAAAATTCTCTGCCCCTGTTTCTTAAGGCGATGAACTCCTCGCTCTCAAAGGAGCTCCCTAGTGAGCCGGAGGAGTTCTACACCGCTTCGGTCGAATGTGTGAAAGGCTGCCTTAACGCAGTTCGCGGTCAGGGCCGGTACCTTATGGTCGCTTTCCCGGACGAGATGAAGGCGACCAAGTCCGGCATCGATGCAATAGGTCGGGAGATCAACGTGATGACCAAATCCCTTGGCCGGTTCAAAACGGAAAACTCCCGTATCCATGCCGTACGCACTGCATATACTGCGCTGTGCGATGCCCGTAAGGACCTGAAACGATCGTTTGGGAAGGAGGAACGGATTAAAGCGCGTATTGCCGAGATCTCCGGTCGTCTTGATGCTATTGCCACTGAAACTGCCCGGCTCTCTGTCGATCCTTCATTACAGGTGCTGGATACCGAGCGTGCCCGGTTCGCTGAACTGGTCCGACAGCGTGACGATCTCATGAGGCACTATGCCTCGCTTACGATGACCTCCTCTCATGTCTTCAGGAAAGCCGAAAAGATCGCTACCCGGAAGAACCTGTCAAAGGAAGTTCATGCTCTTAAAGACGCCATGGATCTCTTGTCCGATCATGAGGTTGCCGCTGCGGAAACGGTTGCCTGCGCACTGGATCTGGCATGCCCTCTGGTACAGAAGATGATCGATGAGGGCGATATTATCTTAAAAAACAAGGAAGAGCGTGCGGTCTTTTCAGATATCGGGAAATTTTCCGGCGAGGTCAGCGGGTTGTGTACCCGGTACCGCGAGCTCGAAAAGCATTGCCGTGAATCAGAAGAGGGTCTTTTATCCCATCCGGTTCTTGCGCGCCTGCGGTCGCTCGAACGAGAGAAAGGGCAACTGGAAGGGATGCGTGTTCATGAAGAGGAGGAACAGAAGGATCTTCTCGAATGGAGAACGAAACTCCAGACATCGGTTCCCCTTTTAGAAGAAGAACTGGCAAAAAAATTGAAGGAGATAGCAGGGGAGACGGTGCAATTTCAGATGAACGAACCGGCGCGAGGGTAATACGCCGGTGCGATCCTCAATGATTGTTCGTTTTCCTCTTTTTTATCTGAACAAGTCTTTGACTTTCCTGTTGATCAATTCAATTTTTCGTGTGTTTGTGTCGTCGCTGATGTGCCCGTTTATGGTACTGGCAGCTGACGGATGCATGACCGGTGTCCACCGCTCAATAGGGGAAATCCCGACTGTGTCACTCATTTTGGTGTCTTTGTCTCGGCAAAATCCCCCAGTTCGCTCTGGTTGGGCGGGAAGGCATCCGACCAGCCATAGTAGTCGTGGAGCATCTGTGCAATGACATCGCTGAAGGTCATGTTGCCACGCTTGAGCGTAAGCAAAGCCTCATACACCTCGGGATCAATCCGGATCGATCGTCCCTCGCCTGCACGAGGCATAATTACCACTCTGTGGTAACGGTATATAAATATGTCGCAAAATACCTGTGAAATTTTCAGATAATCCTTGAAAATTCTCAATAATACCGGTTTTCTGGCCACTTTGTGCGGCCCGCGCCGGATCTCTCCGGCATCCCTTTCATGGGATCATGGCGAGCTGATGAATCGTGTCCTTTCCGCGAACCGGATATACGTGAAGGTCGTCTCATCGGCGTAAGCAAATTCCGGGCTCTCCCCCTGGCATCCGCCAAGCCTGAAGAGTGTCGGGATATCCAGCGGGACGCGTGCCACCTCGATCTCTTCCCCGGGAAATCCGTCATCCTTTTCACGTACAAACCGGATAAGGTGCTCCGTGATCCCGTCCATGGTTTTACGACAGCAGATGTGGGTATGCTGGTGCCCGCAGACCATGTAGGAAAGGCCGCGTTTTTCAAGTGCGTCAAACGCCATCGGTGCGGTATAATGGTACCCGGTAAACGAGTCCCCAGCCGTATGGGACAATCGCTGCCAGCACTTGAGCCGGAGTGTCTGGGTGCCGAGATCAAGCGGTCCCCCGTGAACAAAGAGTACCTTGTGATATACCCATTCCATTGGCATGTCTGAAAAAATGTCAAGGAGGGGAGAACCACGCAGCAGTTCGTGCCGTAAGGTACTGGTCTCATCGCTTCCGGAGACCGGGACATCGTTTAAGAATGCATGATCATGGTTGCCGATAACAGATACCAGATGAAATTCCTTCGCTAGATCATGGATGATCTCAAGCGTCGCTCCCGGGCAGTTACCCCTATGCAGGAGATCCCCGAGGTTGACAAGGGTATCGACAGGGCCAAAACGCGTCTGAAATGACTGGTCCCGGATATATGCAGCGAGAAGCCCGAGGGCGTCAGCATCGGCATGTACATCGGAAAAAATTACAGTGCCCATAAATCAGTGAATGGTTATTGGTCGTTTATTGTCATATAAACCCGTGATGCTCCAGGTTAGATCCATGTGGGTTTAGTAAGAGAGTATGAAGGATATGTTCATGTCAGATTTCTGCACATGTACTCTATTCATCTTTGAGTATCCGGGTGCGCCCGACGCATACCGGACCTAAAGGAGAGATCCATGGAGAAAGTTCTCAACGATTATATTGAACGAATGAGACCCGTCTTTGGCCGGATACCGGAAAAGACCGCCCATGTTATCGCATCGGCATTTTTCGCGTTCAAGTTCGAGTTATATCCAAAAACCGTCCGCGAATGCACGACCGCCCTTTCGCAGGTACCGGATGGCAGCGGCAGCGAGGCCCTCAAAAAGGCGCTTACGATCGTACGCGCCTACGCGGAGGCACTTGAGAACGCGCAGGTCAGGCCGGATCACGTGGTCGCTTTTACGGATGCCGAGCATGCGTACCTTGCGGTCAACCTGCCCCCGGATCGTATTGAAGATCCCGACACGCTCGAACTGGACAATGCCCTTCTCCTTCTCTATGCAGTAGCGGTGATCTCATCACCCGATGACGAACAGGCCTTGGACGAACACCGGACGTATGTTATAACGATGCTTGGTACCTACAAGCGGGCATTGGGTATTCCATAACGCTTTTTTTTAATCTGACTGCTCCAGATGCAAGTGGCCGTGGTCAGAAAATGGCCTGCGGGCTCTGCCCCTTAAAAAAAAACAAAAAAAAAGTTACAGGCTGTCAAGGCTGACCGCATTGAAGTCCTGTGCCATATCCTTGATGTCCTTGACCCCAAACGCTGTCTGCACGGACGCGAGTTCAAGATCGTTTGCCGCGTCGCAGACATAGTCCAGGATATCGACCGAGAGCTCCTTTTTGATCTTGCTCTTTTTCATCTGGTCGAGCAGGGACGCCATCTTTTCGGGGGATTCCATGCGGAGCTTTGCAAGGCTCATGACACACATGTAGATGCGGGTCAGGTTCCTGTCTGTGCCGGTAATGGTGTCAAAGAAGTTCCTGATCACCTGTGCCTGGTATATCTCTCCACCCATGGATTCACCTCCGTTCTATCGGTATTTCCCCTATACTCTTCGTCATGTTATAAGGTTTGTGGTAAACGGGAGCCAAATCAGGCCAAAATCACGAAAAAAAGGGCAAATTTCGCGTGGGAGCGGCGCGACTGTCTGACAATGGGATGACACCCGTCACACAGCGCCGCATCCCGGCGCCTACTTCGCCGCACTCACGATCTTTATGATGTCCCCATCCTTGAGAAGATGGTTCTCCTTGATCCGCATCTTGGTGCGGGCATCGATCGCGTACAGGAAGCCCTTCCCTATATCGGTGTGTACCTGGAACGCAAGATCGTGCGGGGTCGATCCACGTTTCATCAGGAATGCATCCGGGAGCACATCGCCCTGCTTGTTGCAGAACTTATTCTCGTCCTCGACCGGGTACACGACAATCCGGTCGAGCAGTTCAAAGACCGCACGGTTGATGGCATCCTGGACCCCGGTCCCGTTGTTCTTCTTCATGACCTCTGCGATTTTTAAAAGACCTGCTTTCTGGGGCGCGGAGAGCGTGACCCCGTCCGCGACCTTAAACTCCTTGTCGCCCGGGAGGTATTTTATCACGTTTGCCGTTGCGGCATTTCTTAAGGCAAGTTCTGACGCGGCGCTCACAAACGCAACTTTCTGTGCGGCAAGTTTCTCCCGGAAGGCCTCGGGGGTCTCATCGACCTTATTCCCGACCACAAGCATCGGCTTTGAGATCTTTACAATCTCGGCACAGAACGGCACGAGTTCTTCCATCTGTGCGTGGACGAGATCGAGTTTGAGCTGCAGTTCCAGTTCACGCACTTCGTCGGGAGTGATCCCAAGGCCGGTGAAGACCTCGGCAATACCCTGGTGGATGGAGAACGTCTTGACCGATGCCTGGCGGGAGAGACGGGACCAGTGCTTGTCAAGGATCCCATAGACCCACATCGTCATCTCAAAGCCAAGGAACTTCACGTCTTCTGCCGGGTCATGATTCCCGACACCCACCGGGTTTCCTTCGCTGTCGGTCCCGCCGCTTGCATCGACCACGTGGAGGATCGCATCGGCCTGACGGAGGTTGTCAAGGAACTGGTTGCCCAGTCCCTTGCCCTTGTGCGCATCGGGAACCAGTCCTGCGACATCGATGAGGTTGACGGCAACGAACCGGACCCCATCCACGCAGTGGCCGCAGTTGAGGTCAAGGCCGTGGCAGGGACAGGTCGTCCGCACGTATGCGACGCCGAAGTTGGGATTGATGGTCGTAAATGGGTAGTTGGCGATCTCTGCGTTCGCCATAGTTGCCGCCTTGAAAAAGGTCGACTTTCCGCAGTTTGGTTTTCCTGCAAGCGCGAGGGTGATCATTTGTATTTCCTCATCTGTCAAGAATTTTTAATATCAACGGATGGCTCTGCCGGATCCGCCAGAATAATCTGAAGTTGTTTTAGTATAGAATCTGACAAAGTTTTTCATGGCTGCTTATTAAAAGGTACTTATGACCTTTATCGCAAAAACCTGCTATTATTTCGATAAACCGGGCCCGGTAAACACCACTGATGCCGCACGCTTTGCCATAGAACGGGCAAAGGAACTCAAACTTAAGACCATCGTTGTCGCAAGCAGTTCAGGAGAGACCGCGCGGGTCTTCTTTGACGCGATGAAGGGAACAGGACTCTCCCTTGTCGTCGTGACCCACGTGATGGGTTTTACTAAAGCCGGCGAATGGGAGTTCTCGGAAAAGACCGCACAGGAACTCCGTAAGGAAGGTGTGAAGATCGTGACCGGTACCCATGCCCTCTCCGGCCTCGAACGCGCCCTTTCAAAATCCCCGAAGGTCGGCGGCGCGTCCCGGACCGAAGCGATAGCAGAAGCGCTGCGGCGCGTGATCGCGGTCGGCCTCAAGGTTGCCGTCGAGTGCGTGTTGATTGCCGCCGACCAGGGTGCGGTCAGGATCGATGAGGAGATTATCGCGGTCGGCGGGACGGCAAGCGGCGCGGATACGGTCTGTGTGATCCGCCCGGCCTACACGGCAAGTTTCTTTGATCTCCAGGTGCGGGAAATCGTGGCCATGCCCCGGGTCAGATGACCATGGTCCTTAAGGAATTGCAGGAGGCTGTCCGCGTCGTTGGACACACCCCGGCTCTCTGGGTTTCCGGGATCGTCGCAGGTCTGCTTGGCGCGGTGCTCTGGATTATGTTAAACCTCTCCGGCACGTTCTTTACCAGCCGGCTTGTCATTATCTCCGGCCTCGTGATGGGACTCTTTGTTGCCGGCACGTTTGGACTCTTAAAGAAAAACGAGACCGGTGCCGGCACGATGGTGCGCGAAGGGGTACGTTACTATTTCCGGGTGCTGCTCCCCTGGCTTGTCATTTTCTTTGTGCTCATGCTCGTCTTTGTGGTGATCATGCTCGGAACGATCCTTTTTACCGGGGGTTCAACTGATTATGAGGCTGCGGGACTGTGTGCCATATTTTTCATGGTTCCCACGTTGTTCATGGCATTCTTCTGCGATACAGCGGCAGTCTACGAGGATCTTCGGGTTTTTTCCGCCCTCCGTCAGAGTATTGTCATGGTTTCCCGCAACACATGGAAAGTGCTGGGATTTTATGTTACCTGCTGCGCGCTTTTGTTCATCGACTTCTTCGTGTTTGCCCTTGTCTGGGAGGGCCTTCTCTTTAACAAACTCGAGCCGCTCACTCATTTTAACGAGACCCAGTTTGCTACCTTTACCCCGGATCAACTGGTAACCATGATCGGGCCTGATGGCATGTGGGTTACTGCCGCCGTCATCTTTTTTGGGGTCGTATTTCTCGTGCCGCTCCTGCTTGCATTCAAGGCCACATTCTATAGGAGCTTAATCGGGAGCGGGAGCCCAACAGCACCTGTCCAGCAGATGACCGGGGAGTTTGACAGCAAAGGCCGCTGGTACAAATACTAAAAATATCACCAGATTTTTTGGATTTTAAAAAAAATATCAGAATATTTTTCAAGTCCGTCTTTGAGCCATGGAACATAATAGCGCGCTCTGGAGAAACTGACATACGTGCAAATAAGGAAAAGCCATATTTTTTAAAATCACAGAACAGCACAAAAAAATGTATTCAAAAGTTATGGCGCAGCCGGGGTGTCAGGTTCAACGACGTCTGCAACATTAGATTCTGGAATGATAGCGACACCAATTACTTTGTCTTTCTCGTCGAGACGCATGATCCGGACACCTTTCGTGCCACGCCCGACGCTCCGTATCTCGCTCACCCGGGTCCGCATGACAACACCCGCAGCCGTCATCACGACTATCTCATCTGAGTCCGAGACCGCGCAGGACATAATAACGACGGCATCGCGTTCGAGAGAGATATTCCGGACTCCCATCGTGCCCCTTCCGTGCCCACGGAACTCGTCAAACTCAGTCCGCTTCCCGAACCCGACGTCGGATATGGTAAGCAGGTGATCTTTTTCAAGCAGGGTGACCGCAACGATGGTATCCCCTCCTCGCAGTTTCATGCCTCTCACACCAAATGCGCCCCTTCTGACCGTCCGCACCGTTTCCTCGTGGAACCGTAGGCTCCGGCCGAATCGGGTGGTAAGTACGAGTTCGTTCGTCCCATTCGTCGAGATCACCTCTATCAACTGGTCATTCTCATGGAGTTTAATGGCATTCGTGCCGATCGACCGGGGAAAGGAAAACTCGGTTTGGGGGATCTTGATAACTTGTCCCAGTTTCGTCGCAAACAGGAGGAACCGGTCCTCGCGGAACTCGCGGATCGGAACAACGGTCGTCACGACCTCTTCTTTTAAGTTCAGGAGGTTTACAATCGGTTTGCCCTTTGCCACCCGGGAGCTCTCGGGTATTTCGTAGACCTTGAGCCAGTAGACCCTGCCGAGGTTCGTGAAGCAGAGCAGGTAATCCTTCATGCCGGCTGCAAAGACGGAATCGACAAAGTCCTCCTCTTTTGTGGTCATGCCGGTGATACCCCGGCCGCCCCGGCGCTGCTGGCGGTAAGTGTCGAGGTCCATACGCTTGATATAGTTGGCGGTGGTGATCGAGACAAGCACCGTCTTGTCCTCGATCAGGTCTTCTGTGGTGAGGTCGCCGGTCGCGCTTGCGATCTGTGTCCTCCTCTTATCGCCGAATTTCTCGGCAATTTCGGTAGTCTCCCGCCGGATCTCGTCTTTTATCGTGGCTTCGCTTGAGATGAGGGTTGTGAGCCGGGTGATCTCTGCAACAAGCCCGGTCTTTTCATCGGTAATTTTCTGCTGCTCAAGAGCCGCGAGACGGCGCAGCTGCATCTGGAGGATCGCATTTGCCTGCACCTCGTCAAGGCCGAACCGGGAGATGAGCGTGAGCCGGGCATTATCCACCGTGTCGGACGAGCGGATCGCGGCGATAATTTCGTCGATCCGTCCGAGTGCAAGGAGCAGCCCTTCGAGGATATGGACTCTCTCCTGCGCCTTTTTAAGGTCAAACTCTGAACGGCGCCGGATCACTTCGATCCGGTGCTGGACAAAGGAGGAAAGGAGGCCGTGGAGGGTGAGCACCTTGGGCTGGCCATCGACAATCGCAAGGTTGATCACCCAGAAACTGGATTCGAGCGCCGTGTGCCGGTAGAGGTTGTTTAAGATAACCGGCGCCATCGTACCCTTACGGAGCTCGAAGACGACCCGGATACCCTCCTTGTCTGACTCATCGCGAAGATCGGAGATGCCATCGATCCGTTTCTCTTTTACCATGTTTGCAATGCCCTCGATCCACTGGGCCTTGTTTACCTGGTACGGGAGCTCGGTGACGATGATCCGGTCGCCCCGGTTGCCGCTGTCGGAGTCCTCGATCGTCGCTACTCCACGGACGACGACCCGGCCCTGACCGGTCATGTAGGCATTCTTCACGCCGTCGGTGCCCATCATGATGCCGCCGGTCGGGAAATCCGGGCCCGGCAGAACTTTCATGAGTTCGTCGACGGGAACCTCCGGGTTTTCAAGGTATTTTATGACCGCTGCACTGACCTCGCGGAGGTTGTGGGGCGGCATCTTTGTCGCCATCCCAACCGCGATACCGTCCGTGCCATTCACCAGGAGCTCCGGAATTTTTGCGGGGAGCACGGTCGGTTCCTTGAGGGATTCATCGTAGTTGGGAATGAAATCGACCGTCTCCTTCTCGAGGTCCTTTAACATCTCCTCGGCAAAGGGGGTAAGCTTGACTTCGGTGTACCTGCTTGCAGCCGCAGAGTCCCCGTCGATTGACCCGAAGTTTCCCTGCCCCAGCACGGGCATGTACCGGTAGGAGAAGGGCTGGGCCATCTTGACAATCGTGTCGTAGATGGATGAGTCGCCGTGCGGGTGGAACTTACCCATCACTTCACCGACGACCCTCGCGCTCTTTTTCGTGGGCTTGTCGCTGGTGTTACCCATCTCCCACATCGCAAAGAGTGACCTGCGGTGGACCGGCTTGAGGCCGTCCCTGACATCGGGGATTGCCCGCCCGATAATAACGCTCATCGCGTAATTGATATACGCGACTTTCATCTCCTTTTCGATGCTGATCGGCTCGACCCGGTGGGTGAGCGGGCCGGATGCCGGGGGCAAATCTTTTTCAGATGTCAAGGTTGGTCACCTCCTTTGCGTGGCGCATGATGAACTCTTTTCGTATGTCCACGTCCTTTCCCATCAGTGTCTTGAAGATCTCGTTTGCTTCCATCGCGTCTTCGATGTTGACCTGCCGGAAGATCCGGTGCTCGGGGCTCATGGTCGTGTCCCAGAGCTGCTGGGCGTTCATTTCACCCAGACCCTTGTACCGCTGGACGGAGACGCCCTTCTCGCCCATCTCTGCGGAGAGTTTCTTCATGTCCTCTTCGGTAAACGCGTATTTTTCCTCTTTACCCCGGGCGATACGGAACAGGGGCGGCTGGGCGATATACACATACCCGGCCTCGATGATTTTGACCATGTACCGGTAGAAAAATGTCAGGAGCAGTGTCCGGATATGTGCACCATCGACATCGGCATCGGTCATGATCACAATGTGATGGTACCGTGCCCGCTCGACATCGAACTTGTCGCCGACGCCGGTTCCGATGGCGGAGAGCAGCGTCTGGATTTCTGCATTCTTTAGGATCTGGTGTTCCCCGGCCTTTTCGACGTTGAGGATCTTACCCCTGAGCGGGAGAATTGCCTGGAACTTCCTGTCCCGGCCCTGCTTTGCGCTGCCTCCTGCCGAGTCACCTTCCACGATATAGATCTCGCTCTTTGCCGGGTCGCGTTCCGAACAGTCAGCAAGTTTCCCGGGAAGACCGGAACTCTCAAGCGTGCTCTTGCGCCGTGCGAGTTCCCTCGCGTTCCGTGCTGCCTCGCGTGCTTTTGCTGCCGAGAGGGATTTCTCGATAATGATGGCAAGTACCTTGGGGTTCTCATCAAAATACTGGCTGAGCGCCGCATAGACAAGAGAATCCACGATGCCCCGGATATTGCTGTTCCCAAGGCGCATCTTGGTCTGGCCCTCGAACTGGGGATTGGCCATCTTGACAGAGATCACTGAGGTCAGGCCCTCGCGGACATCCTCGCCACGAAGCTGGATCGTCGAATTCTCTTTTATTAAGTTATTGCGCTTTGCCACCGTGTTGATGGCCCGGGTGATCGCGCTCCGGAACCCTTCCAGGTGGGTGCCGCCCTCACGTGTGTTGACACTGTTGACATAGGAATACGTTTTCTCGTCGTATCCTGTCGTGTACTGGAGGGCAATCTCGACCTCGACCTTGTTTTCGGGGTCTTTCTGGGTGATATCGATGGGAACTGGGTGGAGACACTCGGTTCCTTCATTTAGGTATTTTACGAACTCCGAGAGCCCGCCCGTGCAATAGGAGGCCCGGGTGCCGGTACGTTCATCCGCGATCTGTATCGTGAGACCGGCGTTTAAGAAAGCCAGTTCGCGGAGCCGGGTGGCAAGAACGTCGTAATCGAATATGACCGTCTCAAAGATGGTTTCATCGGGCCTGAAGGTAATCTTTGTACCTGTGAGTTTTTGGCCGAACTCCGCAAAGAACCGTGCACGGTCCTCTGCTTCAGTATTGGCTGGTTCTTCAGGTACTGCCGGTTCAACGGAGGTTACAGGTAATACCGGTTCTGCGGGTCCGGACAGGCTCTGCTGGACGGTTTCATGGAGGGAACTCCGGGTAAATACCGCCGGTGCTCCGTACCACTGCTGGTACCGGATGAGTGCCTCGTTGAGCGTCTCTTCCCGCTGCGAGATAGGGCCAAGGGGAATTCCCTTGGAAAAATGCATCTCGTAAATGTTGCCGTTCCGGTAGACCCGGGCAGTAAGGTTGGATGAAAGGGCGTTTACCACCGAGACACCAACCCCGTGGAGACCGCCCGAGACCTGGTAGGTGGCCTTGTCAAATTTACCACCAGCATGGAGGACCGTAAGCACCACTTCGAGAGCGCTCTTGTGGTTCTTTTCCATCGTATCGACCGGGATACCCCGGCCATTATCCTCAACCGACAGCGACCCATCGCCATTGATAATAACCGAGATCAAGGTACAGAATCCGGCAAGTGCCTCATCTATGGAATTGTCCACAACTTCGTACACAAGGTGGTGGAGCCCCCGGGTATTGGTGCTCCCGATATACATTGCAGGGCGCTCGCGTACCGGTGTGAGCCCTTCAAGTATCGTGATGTGGGATGCATCGTAGGAATCAGTCAAAGGAAACCTCCTTTAAAAAATCATTAAAAAAATTCCTTATAATTAGCACAATAACTATTGGTTCTTCGACACAAAAACTCTATGGTTCGAAAAAAATTGTAACCGTACTTTTACAAAACGGTACCCGTCGCATTCCTGCGGTTTTTTAGAGAAAACGGTACCTCCTCATTTGTACAAAAGTGGCACCCCCCCACCTCCGGGCCACAAGAGGGGGTAGGGGTATCATGCTTTTAAAAAATCGGTCGGGGGGGTGGGGGTACCTCTCATTTTTGGGAGCGGGGGGTACCCCCTTAGCAAGAAAAGAGGCCCCTACCCCCCAGGCCATCGGCCGGCAAAAGATACCTTCAGACGATAACTCCACGCGAAACACAGGCTTTGGAAATGCAGGAATGAGGGGTAGTCCCCCACTTATGCCCGGACAGGGGGTGGGGGTATCATGCTTTTGAAAAATTGGTCGGGGGGTGGGGGTACCTCCCGTTTTTGGGAGCGGGGGGTGCCATCATGAGCTGGTGGAGGGGGGTACCCCCAATGGACCGGGAATCGCTTCGGTAAGTACTATCAAAAAATTCTGATGTTTGTAAAGGAGTTTGTAAAGGAAAATTTAGAGAATTACTGGGTTTTTTTGAATTCGCGATTCCGGTCATGTCAGGGATCTCCCGGGTAATACTCCTTCCGTTAATGAGATCATCTGCATTCTGTGTAAGCCTGTGGTCTACGGGAGATTGCCAGAATCCGGTACAAAAAAGATATCCCCTAGAATAAACGGATGGCGGTCAGCCAGACCGTTACAGGGATTACAATAACAAAGGCCAGCGAGATGCAGAGAAATGCCGCATCCCATCTACCGAGCGGTTTCTTCTTCACGAACAGGAAACTGTCTTTGCCGTATCCCCGGCAGAGCATACTCGTGTACACTCGTTCGCCCTGCTCGTAGGAGCGGATGAACATGGTGCCGATCAGGAAGCCGATCTGGCGGAGGCGGTACCTATAGGGGAGGTGACGGTCGAATGCATCGAAACATTTCGTTTTTAAGGTTTCGTTCATTTTGCGATACATGTACCCGAAAACGAACAGGTAGCGGATCATCATGCCCAGCGCGAGGGCAAATTCCGCCGGGAGACCCATCCGTGCAGCCCCTTCCAGCATTTCGTGCATCTTGGTCGTCGAGGAGAGCAGGATGATAAACGAGATGCACACGACAAACTTTACAAGCAGGATGAATGCAAACTCCACCGATTGCGCGTAGATGTTTATCCCGAGCGGCAGGGAGTACAGAACATCATACTCGGTGTAATACTTGTTTTTTAAGAAGATCTGGAAAAAGATGATAATCCCCCAGAGTGGGACGATGGCACAGACACGCCGTAGATACACGACAAATGACAGCCGGGTGCAACACCAGAGGATAAAAAAGAAGAGAAAAAAAAGTGCCCCCACCGTATAAATCATTGTCGAATAGGGAACCGCAACAAGGGCGATAATTGCGGCAAAACATATCGCGATCTTTACCCGTGCATCGATCCGGTGGATAACGCTGTCCTTATACGCATCTCGTTCGACCTGAAAGAGTTCCTCGATCATAATCGTTTGCCAAATGCACGGAGCAGTGCCTGTTCCGCGTCTGCATACGTGTATGCCATCGAGATCTCTACCCCGTTTGCCTGGAGCGACCGGATCAGCCGGGGCAGTACCGGAACATCGAGACGGACGGACTTGAGCATATCCGGCTGCAGGAAGATCTCATCGACTGTTCCTGACGCAACGATCCTGCCCTTGTCCATGACATAGATGAAATCGGCCACCTCCGGTACCAGCGCAACATCGTGGGTGGAGAAGATCACGGTCATGCCGTATTTCGATGACAGGGAATTGATAAAATAATTTAAATCTGCAACCCCCCGGGGGTCAAGACCGGCCGTAGGCTCATCGAGTACGAGTACCTCCGGTTCCATCGCGATCACCCCGGCGATGGCCACCCGTTTCTTCTCTCCGCCGCTCAGGTGATGTGGCACCCGGCCGGCAAGGTGCTCGATGCCGACTACGCGAAGTGCCTCGTGGACCCGGTGGCTGATTGTCTCCTCGTCAAGGCCCAGGTTGGTCGGGCCAAATGCGATGTCCTGCTCGACCGTGGGGGAAAAGATCTGGTCGTCGGGGTTCTGGAACACGAGACCCACAAATTTCCGGATTTCATTCCGGTTCTTTTTCGTGATCGGTTCTCCCCGGATCAGGACCGAACCGGAAGACGGCTGGAAGATACCGTTAAAGTGCTTGAAAAGTGTGCTCTTCCCGGCACCATTCGACCCGATCACCGCAATGCGGGCGTTTCTTGGGGCAATGAAATTGACACGATCCAGTGCCGTGACGTCACCAGGATAGACATAACAGAGATCGCGGGTTTCGATAAGGTGCATGAGTGTACGAAATATGATGAAAAGAAATAAAGGTGTGTTGGTTTTTTATTTGGTTGGTTTTCCTGCCAGCTTGATCGCGTATGCAATACCGAGTACGACGCCAAAGGCGAGCAGGGTACCAATAACAATGGCGATGATGCCGCCAGCCGATCCCATCGACTCACCCAGCCCATAGTCGGGCATCGGAGCTGAGTATGAGAATTTCCCGGTCAGGTCTTCATGGATCTCGGCACCTTCCGGGGTTCCCCCGGTAAGAGTTTTCTCACCCTGTATGATCAGGGCCGTGCTCTCAAGGCCATCCGGGTCACCGGACGCAAGGAAGACTGCGACCACCCCGATAAGGAGTGCGACAATAATCCCCCCAATAAGGAACGTCTTGTTATCGATCATGCTGTTTGAACCCCTCCTTTAATTGGTTTAACCCCGGTATCGACCAGATCCGGCCGTACACTGGTGATCAAGTAGATTGCTGCCACAGTGACGATACCTTCGATCACACCGATCGCCGCATGGTAAAGCCCCATCGCAATGAGCCCTTCCTTCAGCGGGAATGTCCCGGCTAAGAACATCTCTACTGCGCACGCGCACGCCGGGATCAGGCAGGCAAGCCATGCTGCGACAAAACCGGAGACCGGCATGCTTTTTGTCGTCTTCATGAGTCCTTTGAACGAGTAGTACCCGACAAACCCGCCAATAACACCCATGTTGATGATGTTTGCACCCATTGTTGTGATCCCGCCGTCACCGAACAGGACTGCCTGCACGATCAGTACCATTGTCAGGATGAAAACCGCGGCAAACGGCGAGCCGAGGACAATCGCGGCAAGCGCCCCGCCGACGAGGTGCCCGCTTGTGCCCATGGAGACGGGCAGGTTGAAGGACTGGAGGGCGAAGATCCCGGCCGCCAGAACTGCCACAAGAGGAAGTTTCTCTTCGCTCATCTCGTTCTTTGCCCAACGAACTGCCAGTATTACAAATATCAGGGCGATAATCCAATAGATCCCGCCCTGCCAGATTGGTATAAATGCATCAGGAATATGCATGAACTCACCACTACAAAGTTATTACAATTATATCCAATAGTAACACTCAATAGATAAAATATGTTGCGATTTGTTATCTGATTCGATAATTTTTTTTTAATGATACAATTAAAGTGTGAGAAATTCCTATTTGTTAAGAATTTTAAAATCCCAAAGAGTTCTTAATATAAGTATTGACGACGAGCACATTGCCATTACCGGGTTCTGCCTCCTGGAAACAAGCCTCGCTACGATCTTGTAATTGCGGCACGCAATAATATTCCGGAATTCGTACAAAAAAACGGATCGACAGATCTCACATTATCCCCTTGTTTTGGGATATACCTCTTGAAAAAGAGAGATACTAGGGATGTGCATAAATTGGCGATCAGAATTCTTCTGCGATCCCGTATCCCCACGCGTAGAGCCGGGCCACGGGATCGTTTTGCGGGAAGAGGTTGCAGTTAAGACCCCTGACTCTTAAGAACCGGTCTGCCATCGAGGGCGACAGCGGGATAATTTTATCTTTGACGGTCCTGCTGGTAGACCAGAGATGAAGATAGTACGTGATCCTCTTGTCCGGATCGATTGCACTGTGCATGTAGAGATCTTTTCCGGTTACCTTTGCATCGGAAGCGTCAGAGACCGGCCGCGCTCGCAAGATAGAGACACTCGTCATACCGCGTATTGACGGTTGTCTTACGGCTGCCATCATACAATGTCTGTTTCATTTTCGTTACCTGACTGCTGTTTTCCGGGATCATTCCCCAATGATCCCGGTTTCTTGGCGGACAAACAGCAATAAGCCCGCAGCGATACCTTGTCGAAGGGTGAGGAGTTCTCCTTTTTTGGTTAAGGTGACATCTCCACAGGGAACATGGGGCGGCCCTGTTAATAAGTATTTTTATTTTTGTAGCAAAAAATATGTAGTTTTTAAATTTTTATAATAAGTGTTAAGGAACGTGTGCATCAGAGCGGCAGATCTTTGGGGTCCGATGCGCCCCTGTCCCCATGCAGGAAGAATACGGGGCAGAACCAAGTACAGGGGCAACGCAGGCTGCAGGGCAATTTTGCCAGTTACGGGGGTTCGTATAAAACGTGCCCGTCAGATTGTTGGCCGGTGCTCATTTTCCAGGCATCTGCGCATGAAGGGATCCATAAATGGAACGGGGCATCTGTTTCCGGTAACCGATGGCCCTCACGGCGACGTAAGATTCGGAAGGTCGTTGTCTTTGCGTCCCAGGGCTTGCCCGCAGGTAAACCGGAATGAGGGAAGGGGTACCTGCATCTCGAACTGCGCGCCATGACCGGGCTCGCCCGTTTCCCGGATCGTGATATCAGTCAGCGCGAGGATCTCCTGCACAAGGTACAGGCCGAGCCCGGTATTTTTCCCAAAGCCCCGTTCGAATATATGAGATTTCTCATCATCAGGGACACCCACCCCGTTATCGTTATAGATCAAAAGTAATCCCCGGTCATTTTTCTGAAAAGATACAGTTACTGCGCTCACGTCCCCACCATGCCGCAGGGAATTGTCGATGAAGTTGTAGAAAACCTTCTCAAGAAGCGGATCCGCAAAGATCTCCAGACTGTCCACTAAAATCGTAAATTTGATGCGGGGGGCATTGACCTGCGCCGTCACACAGGTAACAAGCTCCTGCAGATTCTGCCACTCGGGATCGTGGATACCGAGATCCTGGTAGTCCCGGGTAAAGAGGATACTCTGGTAGATTGCCTGGGCTGCACGTTTCTGTTTTTTGAGGTAATCCAGAATGAGGGGGTCGTTAATTTTTGCATCAGCCAGTTCCATAAATCCCATCAGCGCCGTGAGATTGTTGAGGATATCGTGCCGGGTGACGGAATACATCAGGTTGAGGTCCTTGTTTGCCCGGGTCAATGCATGCGTGTACCGTTCCACATCGTCGTGCTGCCGAACGATCTGCTCCTCATAAATTTTCCTCTGCGTGACATCATGGAAAAGGATCTGCACAAGCACCCGGCCCTCAACACCAACAGGAGAAAAAAACGCTTCCACCCAGGTCGTCTGTCCATCGGGTTTTTTAATCGTGTAAGCCTGAGGATCGGGCAGGGTTTTCCCGGTTAGTACTTCTTTGGATCTGGCAAGGATTGCCTCACCGGTTCCGTTGCCGATAAGGGTGTCAAGGGGTGTCTTGAGGAGCTGCGGCGAGCTCACACCAATCAAAGTGCACACAGCAGGATTGCCATAGACAATCTTCCCGTTCTCATGGATGAGAAGCGCATCGGGCAGTACCTCGACGAGTGCCCGGTATTTTCTCTCGCTTTCCTGGATCAGCCGGTGGCTCTGCTGGAGTTCATCAACAGTATGGCGAAGCTCCTCCTCGGTTACCGCCAGTTGTTCGTTCCGTGAGAGGATCTCCTCATTTTTGCGGCCGAGTATCTCCCGATTCGCCCGGTGTTCCATGATGCGCTGCACCCGTTCCGTGATGTCGCGGAAGGTCTCAATCGCACCGGTCACGCAGCCATCCGCACTTAAAAGAGGTGTTGCCTTCACCCAGAGTACCAGGTGTTTTCCCCCGGGCACATCCACCTCGCATTCCCCGATAAGGAGCCGGGGAGATATCTCCCGCATATGGTAGCAGGTGCTCATGAGCCGCTCATTCGGGGAAAGAATCAGGTTTGCGAGAAGGGGGCGCGGCTTTCCGTAAAACGGAACCGCGTAGGCATAATCCCCTTTTTCCAGGATTGCATCTGCACGAATGCCGGTCATCTCCTCGGCGGCCCGGTTCCATACGATCAGTTTTCCCTGGAGATCGATGACAATGGTCGGGTCGGGCAAAAAGTTGAGGATATTCTCAATCTGCTGGTGGGACTCCTGCGCGGACTGTTCGGCCCGGTACTGCCGGTCGGCAATCCGGATCTTGTGAGTGAGCTCTGCGTACTGAGCCACCGTATCGGTACCCTTCTGGAGGTAGAATGTGACCCCGTTGTTGAGCGCCGCAATCACAATCTCCTCCCGGCCTTTCCCGGTAAAAAGGATAAACGGTATTTTTTCGCCATCTGCCCGCAATTTTTTCAAAAGTGCGAGCCCGTCCATTCCCGGCATGTCATAGTCGGAGACAATGACGTCGTAGGTCCCGGTTTTGAATTTGTCCAGGGCAGCAGCGGCAGAATCTGCGGTCTCGACAGAAATTTCGCCGGTTTTTTGCAGAAATGCTCTGCTGATATCCAGCAGTGCGTGTTCATCATCGACAAGGAGAGTACTGATCATAGTATCGTCAGGGCATCCAGATAAGTGAATAATGTACCACTTAATATTATGAATTTTAAAAATGTTGCTATTTTTTACGGAAAATTTCGGTATCTGAAAAACCGGCCGGCCCGATACAGTAAATGCCAAAACGGCTGCGTGAACTGTTTATGAGACAAGGATCTGGGTACATCCTCGCAACACACGGGATCCCCAAAGGAGATACCCTTCAGGGATCCGGCGTGTGAAACTCGGCAGCTTTCCCATATGCCGGGATGTGCCGGTTGTGTTTGTTTGTGTCCACTTCAGCAGTGGCACAAGAGCCTCCCGTAGATCTTTTCCCCTGCCCCCGATCACAGGGGATTGCACCACCAGAAACTACCCCCTACAATTGTGCTGTTCTATGATGACCCAAGATAAAGGCGGTTCTTCACATCGGACATGGTCATGTTGTACTTCACGACCGGCCCATACAGGATCATTATGGCCTTCCAGTCCTGTTCCGCGAGATCCGGTTTGTCAGTGTTTGCGGGATGGAAGAAACTGTCCTCATCGAGTGCTTCTCCGGTTATCCCCAGCCAGTATGTCAATGCCCGTATCAGATAATGGCGGCGTTTTTCAGGCGGCAGATCCGCATTCACGAATATCTGCTCCGTTCCATTTACACTATAGATGATAGTATCTGAAAAGAGCGAGTCATATTCTGTATAATACATCTGGTCATTTCCTATCTGATCTTTCTGGAGATCGTGCAGTTGCCGGTTGGGAAAGATATTGATCCAGAGGTCTGCATCATTTCCATCATTTTTAAGGAACGGGTATAATTTCTGGGTCTTCGAGATACGGTTGAACTTTGTGATGAACTCCTCTACTTCTTTTTTATCTTCAGCAGAATACGCACCGAACAGGGAAATGGTGATCGAATGCCGATATTCCCTCCTCATGATAACGCCGTTATATTCCGAGAAGGCGATGGTCAGAAAATGCTTGTTGATGTCTTTTGTCGGTATATACTTCTTCTGGGACAGATAGGATGCTTTGATATCGTTTTTGATCTGTTCTGCAGTGTCCGATGAGTTCCTGTCGTCAGACCCCACGGTATCAGAAACCAGTGCAGGTGTGACCGGGGTGGTGACACTGGTTGTTGTGTCAGTCCCCGGAACCCGCGATGGTGCCAGACAACCGGCGCACAGCAGGAATGCTACAATCATGGCCGCCAACCACATACGACAAATCGGGTTCATCCATACCTCTCGATTCAGATCCCCGGGCTGACTGCTGCCGTGCTGTTTGCGCCCGGCACAAAGTCCCTGCTGTATTCATCCAATGCAGTAAGCGGATCGGTGCCGGAGAACAACTCCGGGTGCAGGATTGCAGCAACCAGCGGGAGCCCTGCCGGTGCACGGGGTCCGACAACTACCTTGCCGCTGATGGCATACACGTCCCCATTCGCGACCGCACTGACATCCGCAAGCGCGGGCCGGTCTGCCACCTGCTGTCGGTAACTGTCCAGGGTTCTGCCTTCAGGTATCGGATCAGGCGCCACCTTGATGATAACCGAAGGGTTCTCCTTGATCAGCCACTCCGGTGTTACCTTGACATAACTCTTGGACTCCGTGGCAGCGATATTGCTTCCGCGTGCAACAAGGACCATGTCGCCGATGCTGCTGTTTACTCCCTGCGCCATGTAATCGGAATACCCTTCAACATATACCGGTGTCAGCACCGTACCAGCGGTCTTTTCCGTAGTATACGCGTACCATGCATCGAAGAACCGGATGTACCGGCTGGCATTGCTCTCCTGGCCGGTCATCTGCCCCAGCGACCGGGCATCGCTCCGCAGCGTTGTAAGCCGGTTGCAATCAATGTAGATAACCGTGATCTTCGAACGTTCGAACTGGTCGGCATTTTTCAGCCGGTACCCGCTGTACGAGACGATCGCGTTTGGTTTGAGGCCCAGGATCCGCTCTACACTGGGTGCATCCCAGGTCCCGACACTGACTGCATTCGGGATGAGCGGCGCGAGCTGGCTGTTCTTGAGCGTTGTGTCGGTGACCCCCACGATCGAGTTCCCCGCTCCCAGTGCGATGAGCATCTCGGTGGCATCGCTGTTGAGGCTGACGATCCGGGAGGCAGGACCATCGAGCTGCACCGTATTCCCGAGGCTGTCAGTGATGGTGATTGCAGCACGTGGTGTTGCGGCCGTAGACGGGGTGGCTGAGTTCGTACATCCGACGATAACGATAAGGGCTGCGAGAATACCCGCAAGAATGAGTATCGTAGAAAGATGCTGTCGGGTCCTGCCTGCACTTTTTTTTCCGTGTGTCACTACGGTGACTTTTCCCTTCTTATTGGCAAATTTTAGGTTTGTTATCATCAGCATATCACCCTGTCATGGTCTCTACTGCCTCTCCCCCTTCCCATTCCGGGAGGAGGTACGTGCCGGTACCGGTTGCAATACTGCACATATCCACACCGTAGACTGAGCGGATGGCTTCCCGGGTCATGACCTCGGCGGGGGTTCCCTGCTTAACGATGGCGCCCTTCTGCATCATGACGATGCGGTCCGCATAATACTGGGCGAAGTTCAGGTCGTGGACCACCACGAGTACCGTCGCCCCTTCCGTATGCGCCAGATCCCGGATGAGCCGGAATACGGCAATCTGGTGGCGGATGTCCAGCGCACTGGTCGGTTCATCGAAGAGGTACAGGGTCGGCTGCTGGGCAAGGGCCCGGGCGATGAACACTTTCTGCCGTTCACCCCCGGATAACTGATCGAGTCGTTTTCCCGCAAGGGGAAGAATCGCCATGCTCTTCATCGCTTCGTTCATAATAGCGAAATCTTTCTTACTCAATGCCCAGGATACGTGCGGTCTCCTGCCGATCGCAACGGCATCCAACACCGTGATCGAGGCCATCTGCCGGAAGTCCTGCGGGACATAGCCCACCCGTTTTGCCATGTCGATCTTGGGCAGCGTGAAGAGATCCAGGTTGTCCAGCTGTATCGATCCTGCCGATGGCACATTGATGCCGGCAATGGTCTTGATGAGGGTGCTTTTGCCGCACCCGTTTGGGCCAATGACGCCGACAACCTCCCCCTTCCCGGCAGAAATGCTGACGGATTTGAGGATGGGCGTTGTATCATACGAAACGGCCAGGTCAGAAATTTCAAGTCTCATGTCATCGCCTCACGTGAATATCCGGTTGTCCTTGCTTAAGATCAGGTACATGAAGAATACGCCCCCGAGAAGGTACATGATGACACCGACCGGGATCTCCACCGGTTCGATGATGGTCCGGCCGATGGTATCCGAGACCATCAGGATCAGGGCGCCTAAAAGCGCGGAACAGGGGATGAGGTACCGGTTGTCCTGCCCGATGAGAAGCCTCCCGATATGCGGCCCGATGAGGCCGATGAAGCCAATAATGCCGGTGAAGGCGAGACAGGCGGACGATGCAAGCGTGCAGAAGAAGAGGCCGAGGAGCCGGACTTTCCTGATCTCCACACCGGCATTCTGGGCAACCTCGTCCCCGGCAAGAAGAGCGTTTAGGTCCCATGCCTTGTACAGGAGGTAGGCACAGCAGATGATGACAATCGGGGTGACAAGGATCACGGCCGACCAGTTGGCGCCCCACATCCCTCCCATGAGCCAGAGTGTGATCTGCCGGAGCTTCTCGTTGTCAGTGGTGTACTGGAGGACCATGAGCCCGGCCTGGAAGATGTACCCGAGGACTACACCTGCAAGGATCAGCGTGGCGCTGGTCGATCCCCGCCGCAGCGATATGGCATAGATCAGGAAGACCGATCCGATACCGAACGTGAAGGCCGAGAGGACGATAAATGCGTCTTGGTACTCCATGAACGCGAGGGAGAGGAGGGGTAGGGAACTCATGACAATTGCACATGCTGCACCGAACGAGGCTGCGGATGACATCCCGAGCGTGAACGGGCTGACGAGTGGGTTGCGCATCAGGGCCTGCATCACGGTTCCCGCAACAGCAAGACTTGCGCCGGTCAGCACAGCAAGGAGGATTCGGGGCATCCGGAGGTCCAACACGATCATCCGCGTCTGGGTGTCCAGCGCATTCGGTTTGATGAGGGCATCGATCACTTCCATGACGGATAGATGGATCGAACCGGCATTGAGGGCATAGAACCCGGCTGCAAGGAGAGCGAGCAAGAGTGCCCCGAGAACCAACCAGCGATGGTGCCATTCCCGGTTATAGAGTATTTCAATATCTTCATCCATTAAAGTATGTAATCTAAGATAGTTCGTATTAAGTATTGCGAATTTTTTTATGAAATAGATTACTTGTGGGATATTCCGGTAAAAAGCAGGAATCTGTTTTCAGGACCGTCCCGATCTTAATCTCCGTTGTCTCAAGGACAACGTCATGTTGGGACATGTGGGATAGGGTCTGAAGATCGGCTGGACATCACGGTCAGTAAAAACCGGTGGCTGCATATGCCCGCAGTTGCCCATGATCTCGCAAAACCGCATCATCTGGTTGCGGCCAAGTGAGAGGATGATGCAGATGGCCCATTTTTTGGAGATTGTCGGCATGAGCCCCTGCAGGCAGCAAAAACAGATGTGGTCGCTATCCTCTTTCATAGTCGCTTTCTAACTGTAAAGTTGGTAATATTAATACTTCAAGTCTTATAGTTTTTACAAAATATGAAAATTCTATTCAATCGTAGTATAACTGGATGCATGGCGGCCACCCCAACAGCCGATCCTGCACTGACAGTATCCCCCACTAAACAACGCAAACAACGATGATAATGGCACATTATACCGAGATGATCGATCTCTATTCCGATGACGGAAAATTGTTGAAGAGCGATGTCCTGCTCCATCAGATAAGCCCGCTCTTAAACCCAGCAGCACACACGATAATCGATTTAACGAAAAGAAGGATCAACGTGAACCTTGCTGAAATTGAAGATGCGTTAAAGAACGGAAAACTTGGGAACGACCGGATCCCCGGCAGGGAACTTATCCTCCCGATCCTTGATGATTCCATCTATTATGGCATGGACTACCTCAAGGACAAGTACGGGTTCAATTACCGCGAACCGGGCCCGGACAAGGTGATCAAACCCATGCAGGAGAATGTTAATGATCTCGCAACCGAAGTCCCGCTCTACAGCATGGAGCAGTACGAGAAGTACCCGACATTAATGGAGGACCACTTCGGTGGCTCGTAGCGTGCAGCGGTCATGGCCGCAGCAGCCGGGCTGACAACCTCTATCGGCACAGGCAACTCAAACGCAGGGTTCAACGCGTGGTACTTCTCGATGATTATCCACAAGGATGCATGGTCGCGGTTCGGGTTCTTCGGCTACGATCTCTCCAGGACCCGTGCGGCTCGGCAACAAAGATTATTGCCGTAAGTGCAATGGCAAGTTTCAGCGGTTTTTTGTGTGCGTGATCGTGATCGTCCATGGTATTTTCACTCCAGCGGGAAGAGGCCGGACTAAAGAGTATCCTGTTTGCAGGTAGTATCAATTTTATAGGTAATAAGCCGGAACGTAACGGCAGGGACAGGTAGTATCCATGAAGAAACCACAAGAGCCGGAGAATGAGATCTGTTTTTGCCCGCTTTTCGGGCTGCTCGATGTCATCGCCAAAAAATGGGCGCTCCTGATCATCGCAATTCTCGGGAACGAAGGATCGAAAGGCTTCAATGAATTAAAAAACGAACTCGACGACATCAGCCCGAAGTCGCTCTCGGACACCTTGAAAAACCTGGAACGGATCGGGCTTGTGGATAGAAAAATCCTGCCAACCTCGCCACCCACAACGCAATACTCGCTGACCGGTGACGGCCGGGAACTGCGGGGGCACCTGATCCCGCTCCTTGTCTGGGTCTCAAAACGGGGGGCAGAGGATCTTCCCGGCTGTCCGATCCGGACGAGAAAAGGACGGTAGCCTGACAGAGTAAGCCAATGTGCGGATCTTCCCGGAATAGTATTTCCCACGACATATGATTAGCGGGGGAGACAAGAACGAACCGAATGGACGATAGGTAATTCGGGAGACCACATCCCCGCGTACAATCAGTCTGGCAGGAAAAGATCGGGATCCTAAAAAAAAAGTCCGGCGCCGGCCGGACCGTGGATGCATCGCTTCAGCGATCAGGGGCAGGCCGTAATTCCGGCGGGCCCCAAATCACTGGAGAAGGAATTGTGAAGGAATCACTTCCTGGATTTTTTAGCTGCACTGGTTCCTGTCTTGCTCTTTGCTGGTTCGGTCTTCTTTGGCTTCGTTTCCGGTATGCTCTTTTTCTTTGTTGTTTCAACCATCTTCGGTTTCAACTCCCCCTGTCTGATGGATTCTGGTTACATAGGGTGGATCGGGATGACAATGAAACGAGCGCCGGCATCCGTTTTTTAGAAGGGATGTCCGGGCGGACACGGATGCCTGTGCTGGGATCATCACCCCGGTTACCGTTTGGCAGAGGCAAGTAATAAACATTTTTAATTTCGTATGAAATGATGTGAGAATAATCATTTGTTATGAACCACACGGATCAAAAAACAGGGATATTGAAAGATGAGATTTATTGAGGACATGCAATTCTGAATGAGAGAGGTATGAGGCGATTTTCTGGCGATGCTCTCTGGTGCCATCACCATATACTGGTTGGGCAGTCAAGTATAAAAATTTTTCAATTTCGTATGAAATTTTACTATTACATGGATTTATGGAATTCAAAACATTTTCTGACCAGGGGTACCCTCTTTGATGGATCCGACAAGCGAATCAGTATTTGATCGGACATATGACATTTCCACGGCACTGCGATGCCAGGATTTGGGGTCGCATTCCGTGAAAAGAAGGGGGCCAGATGAGGAGCGCAAAAGCTTGTCGTGAAATTCCTTGTGCATCTGAAAAAATTTAACGTACCTGTCAGGCTCTCCATTGCTATGGTGAAGGCCGGGAGCCGGGGGTATCCAGCGGCACATCTGCAAGGTCATGTACACGGTACCCTTCAGCCCGTAGTTTTTCCTTGCCCAAAATATGCTTACCTACAAGACAAAACAATTCCTCCCGCCGGTCATTGCGCCACCGGACTTCTGCGGATTTCTTCTCCAGATCCAATAAAATTCGTTTTGCATCCGCATGGGAGAGATCGCGCCATTTGCACTCGCAGAACAGGATCCGGTCAGCAGTATCGTCGAGACCGACCAGATCGATCTCCTGCTCCTGGTACCACCACCTGCCCAGCGTGGTAAAATGCAGGTCGGGAAGGAGCAGTTTTGTCCGGATAAGATGCGCAGTAAGCTGTTCGAACATCCCGCCGGCATATCCGGGAAATGTGCCCTGGATCCTCTCCAGGACTTCCCCGGTCCGGTCCGCCTCAAGATCGATCCTGTTCGGAATGATATACCGGAAATAAAACGAGAGGTAGGGATCGGTAATGAGATAATGCCGTTTCCGGAACTTCGGGGATGCCGTTACCGGGATCTCGTCATGGACGATGTGAAGCCGGGTGAGCACACTGAGGTACTTGGAGACCATTCCCTTGTCAAGCCCGGTCTCGTTACAGATGTCCCCAAGCGTCGTGCACCCTGATGCCAGTGCCCGGAATATCACCCGGTAATTTGCCGGTTCCCGGAACTCGTAGGTGAGTAAGAGATCCCCTTCTGTTGCAAGGTACGCGCCGCGTGACAGGATGGATGCCTGCACGTTTTCCCAGAACGGCTTTTTGGGGTCAAATTGCCGGAGGTATGCCGGTATCCCGCCCAGCACAAACCAGGTCATTGCACATTCTTCCGGGGAGTACGGGACAAACTGCCGGATGCAGGGGTACGGAAGGGGTTGTACCTGCCATTGCCCGGTCCTCCTGCCATAGAGCGGGCTCGCAGTTCCGAGCACCTCGGTCTCCATGGTGCTGACAGAAGATCCCGAGAGGATCAGCATCACCGGGGCACCAGAGAGATTCTCGTCCCAGCACTTCTGGAATACGGAGGGGATTGCCGGGTTCCTTGCGATGAGGTAGGGAAATTCGTCGATGGCGATGACAACTTTTTTTCCCGGCTGCCGGTTGGCAAACCCGGTGTGGTGGATGAATGCGGAGAAGAGCGAGTTCCAGTCCGCGTACTGCGGCTGTTCGAAGGCCGGGTCATGCAGGAACAGCGCTGCGTGGTGTGCAAACTCCCGGATATTCCGTGCGTCGCCTTCCTCGGATGCAAGGAAATAGATGCCCGGTCTTCCCTTCAGGAACTCTAAGAGCAGGGAAGTTTTCCCCACCCGCCTCCTGCCATAGAGGACGATGCACTCCGCAGTGTCCGTTGCATGCCGGTCTTTGAGAAACCGGAGTTCCTGATGGCGGTCAACAAAATTCTGTTGAGGCATGAGTATACTACTTTACTCTCAACGAAAAGATAAGGTTTTCCGTGGGAGGTGGAGGTTGGTCGTTCTGCCGCCTTTCCCAGTAAACCCCAAAAAATCCTGTCGGATAATTCCCGCGCCCCACGAAAAATTATCAGGCTCCTGAAAAATACGGGCAAAGAAGACTGCCGGATCCTCCCGAAACCCCTATACAGCTAACCCGAACCATCAAAGTAATTTAAATACGAACCTGCCGTTCTCCATGGATAAGGGGAAACATGTTCCAGAATTTCTGCACGAGGGTGGAACGGAAACTGAGGCGCCTTGGTGTCGCACGAAAAGCGGCGGCCCGGTT